>CAYRSS010000003.1:0-162711 GCA_964426945.1 uncultured Phycisphaeraceae bacterium | reverse complement strand
CACCCGATCTTGACCGAGGTGCTTCAGGAAACCTACGGCATCATGGTCTACCAGGAGCAGGTGTCGCGGCTGGTCAACCGCCTCGGCGGCATTGAGCTCAAGCAGGCGTTTCGCCTCGCCAAGGCGATCAGCAAGAAGAAAACCGACATGATCGAGGCGATGCGCGCGCCCTTCGTGGAAGGTTGCGAGCGCAACGGTGTGCGCGCCGAGACGGCCCAGCAGGTGTTCGAGGATATCCTCAAGTTCGGCGGATACGCCTTCAACAAGGCCCATTCGACAGGGTATGCGATCGTCGCGTACCACACGGCGTGGATGAAGTGCTATTTCCCGGTCGAGTTCATGGCCGCGCTCATGACCTTCGAAGCGGGCGACACCGACAAGATCGCCGAGTATGTCGATGCATGCCGCGAGATGGGCATCAGCGTCGAACCGCCGAGCATCAACCGCTCGGTGCTGGATTTCGCCGTGGAGAAGGTGACGGCGAAAGTCTCAGGCGGGACGCCTGTGGCACAGGCCCCCGGCCGGAAGCCCGCGCCATCGAACGGCAAGCCCTCGCCGGCCGGTGGGCGCGCGCAGAGCCTCGCCCCGCCCGGCGGCCATGCCCTCGCCATCCGATTCGGTCTCGGCGCTATCAAGGGCATCGGGGGCAAAGCGGTCAACGCGGCCGTCGAGGAGCGCGACCGCGGCGGCGAGTACAAGAGCCTCTTCGACTTCTGCAACCGCATGGACCTGACCTGCATCAACCGTGCGGGCATCGAGGCGCTGATCTGCGCCGGGGCGTTCGACTGCACCGGGGCGATGCGCAAGGGGATGTTCGACGCGGTTGAGGGGGCCATCGCCGCCGGCCAGACGGCCCAGCGAGACCGCCGGATGGGGCAGATGTCCATGTTCGGCGAAGCGGATGACGCCGCTGACAACACGATCGCCGGCCCCACGGGCATGTCGGCCGAGTGGAGCGAAGCGGAGATGCTCGCGCGGGAGCGCGCCGCCATGGGGCTGTACATCACGAGGCATCCGCTGGCCTCGTGTTCGAAGCTGCTGGCCGCCTGCGCCACGGCGACAACGGTCGATCTGGCCCGATACAGCGACGGCGACAAGGTCGTCCTCGGCGGGATGGTCACCAGCGTGCGCACCGTCACCCCCAAGGGCGGGCGCAATCCGGGCAAGCCGATGGCGATCGTGGCCGTCGAGGATCTGCACGGCAGGACCGAGGCGATCCTGTTCAACAAGGAGCTGACGGAGTATCGCCCGCTCGTCGTTTCGGATGCGATCCTCTTTTTCGAAGGGGATGTGGACCGGAAGCGCGAGCAGCCTTCGCTCCGGGTGACGCGCGTCGTCCCGCGAACGGCTGCGCTGGAGAACTTCGCCTACGCGCTGCTGCTTGACGTCGACGCGGCCACGCCGATTGACCGGCTGGTTCGCGCGCTGCGCAACAGCAAGGGGACCTGTCCCGTCTATCTCAATGTCCCGGCGGAAGGCGGCATGATCGGTCAGGTGATGTGCGCCCCGACGCTCCGGGTGGCGTGCACCACGCGCATGCTCGGCGAGCTGCGCGGCCTGCTCGGCGACGAGGCGGTGCGCGTGCTCAGCACGAAGCGCGCCGAGATTCCGGCAGCGCTCGTGGAGAGCGCCGGCTGAGCACATTCTGCAGAAATCACTTGTCGGCGCCGCCCGCTTTGAGTAGCTTCCCTGTCCATCGGGCGGAGAGGCACGACGAATTCACGCGGGCGCGCGTCGCGACGCGGTCGGAACTCCAAGGCGCTTCTGCCTCCGCCTCACAATTCAGGAGACAGTTCATGTCCTTGCGCATGCGGGCTCCGGGGATCGCGTTGGCTGGGCTTATGCTCTGCGCTGCCGGCTGCCCCTCCAACAACACGCCGCCGGGCAACACCAACACGAACACCAACACCAACGACAACGTCGCCAACGTCATAATCCCCTTCGATCCGCTGCCCGAGGCCGGGGCCACCAGCCAGTTCGAGAACTTCGCCGTGCGCACCCGCTGGCAGAAGCAGAACCTGACCTACTTCATCGTCAACACCTCGCCCGACCTCGACGGCAACACGCAGCGCCAGATCATCCGCCAGGCGCTGGACGTCTGGGCCGCGGTGACCCCGCTCACCTTCACGGAGGTCAATGCCGCCGCCCAGGCCGACATGGTCTTCGGGTTCGGCTCCGGCGGACACTGCGAGTTGTACACCGCAGCCAACGTGCAGTGCCCCGGCGACGCCGCGTTCGACGGCGCCTCCGGCACGCTGGCCCACTGCTACTTCCCGCCCGGCAGCGGCGGCCCGAGCGCGGGGGACTGCCACTTTGACGAGGCGGAGACCTGGTCGGCCAGCGCGACTTCGACCTCGCCCAACATCGTCCGCCTCATCGATACGGCCATTCACGAGTTCGGCCACGGCCTGGGCCTGGCCCACAGCGAGGACCGCAACGCGATCATGTTCCCCAGCTACGAGTCGGGCTTTCCCAAGAGCGTGCTGGGCAACGATGACGTCGCGGGTATCCAGAGCCTCTACGGCTCGGGCGGCGGCGAGGTCGTCCCCACGACGCCGACCCGGCCGCAGGCGCCCGAGCCGGACGACATCCCCACAAACACGACGCCGACCGCGGTCGACTCGGACGGTGACGGCGTCGAGGACGGCATCGAGGTCTACCTGCTCGGTACCGATCCCGACGATCCCGACACCGACGACGACGGCCTGGTCGACTACGAGGCCGCCTTCGGCCTCAACCCGCTCAACCCCGACACCGATGGTGACGGCTTCTCCGACGGTGAGGAACTCGCCAACGGCACTGATCCCCTGACGCCGGACTTTGGCGGCGGCGGGGCGGGCCTCGGAGGTGTCTACTTCGGCGGCGACAACCTCGGCTCGTCGCTGGCCTTCCAGATCTTTGATGACGGCTCCGCGCTGGGCGTCTTGACCGTCGTGCAGTACGGTTTCCCGTACGATGTCAGCCTTTTCGGCGGCGTCGACGCCGGAGGAAACATCACGCTCCTCTCGTTCGACTACGTGTTTGCCCTGACCGGAACGATCGGGGGAGGCTTTGCGGCGGGGGTGACGGAGGTGTTCGGCCCGGGCGGCTACGGATTCGTGACCAACTGGCAGGCCGCGTTCGACACCAGCGGCGGGGGCGGCGGCGTGTGCGAGGACACCTGCGAGTTCGCGTTCGACTTCGAGTGCGACGACGGCCGCCCCGGTGCGGTGACCGACTTCTGCGCCCCGGGTTCCGACTGTGCCGACTGCGGGCTCCTGACGCGAAACGTCTCACACCACGGCTACAAGCAGACGCTCTCCGCCAAGGAGGCGTCGGGCGAACTGGGCCGCGCGGTCAGCGACCTGTACTTCCCGGTCCCCGCCGAGCGCCAGCCGCTCACCAGCCCGGTGCACTACCGCGTTGACTGGAAGCAGGCGAAGCAGGGCAGCAAGTAGACCTGCGGCGGCGAGAGGATCGGTGACCTGAAGCGGCGGCGGGGCTCGCGAGCGCGGGCTCCGCCGCTTTGCCTTTCAGAGAAGCGCCCGACCTATGGGCGGTTCGTCCGGGTGATGGCCGCCGCGTCAAGGATGACGACGCTCCCATCCCACGACCCGCTTGCCAGGCGGTGGCCGTCCGGGCTCCAATCGATGTTCCAGCCCATGTCCGCGTGCGGGCGGAGGCGTGCGGCGGCGCCGACGTGTGCGGGGTCGAGCAGGACCAGCTCCCGCCCGGCACAGGCGATGCGCGAGCCGTCGGGGCTGAACGCCACGCGATAGATCGGTTCGTCGCCCTGGTGCAGCACGCGCACCTGCTCGCCCGTGGTCGTGTTCCACAGGCGTACCGAGCCGTCCGCGCCGCCGGTAGCGATGCGGGCGCCGTCCGGGCTCCAGCAGGCCGACTGCACCGCGCCGCGATGGCCGCGGAGCGTCTGCGTGCAGGCCCCGCCGGCCACGTCCCACACGCGGGCGGTCTTGTCATCGCTGACGGTGGCGACGTGCCCGCCATCGGCGCTGAAGCGGACTTCGTTGACCTGCCCCTCGTGGCCGGTGAACGATCGCACCAGCTTGCCGGTGGCCGCGTCCCACAGGTGGGCCTGCTTATCCCGGCCGCACGTCGCCAGGACGTCGCCGGCCGGGCCCCACGTGATGTCCGCCACCCCGGCCGCATGCTCGATCTTCAGCACCTCCGCGCGCGTCGCGGCGTCGTAGACCTTGGCCGTCTTGTCCCACGAGCAGGTGGCCACGCGGCCTCCGTCGGGGCTCCAGTCGGTCATGCACACCGGGCTGCAGCCGCCGTCCGTCATGTGCGCCGGCCAGCTCGTCGTCAGGGCACCGGTGCGCGAGTCCCACACCGGCACGATGCCGTCATAGCCCGCCCCGGCCACCCGTGTGCCGTCGGGGGAAAACGACACGGCGTAGTTGCCGCTCGGATGGGCGAATCGCAGGCCGGCCGTGTCGCGGCTTGACGGATCCCACATGCGCACGGTTCCGTCGAGCGAGGCGGAGTACAGCCGCGAGCCGTCCGGGCCGTACGCCAGCCCGCGCATGCGCCCGGCGTGTCCGCGGAGGGTGGCCGTCTCCTGCCAGGTGGCCGTGTCCCACACGCGGATGGTGTCGTCGCCGCCGCCCGTGGCCAGTTGCCGGCCGTCGGGGCTGAACCGCACCGCGGCGATCGGCTGGCCGTGGCTGTGCAGATCGGCCACCCGCTCGCCCGTGGCCACGCGGTGAACGCGAACCCACTTCTCCGACGAGCCGTACGCGACAAGCTCGCCATCCGGGCTCAGGGCGACGGCGTCCACATGCGAAGCATTGGTCGGCCCCGGCCGCTCGTTGATGGTGCGAACTTCGCTGCCGTCGGCCGCGGACCACACGACGACTTCCGAGTCCCACGTGCCCGCGGCGACAAACCGGCCGTCGCGCGACCAGTCGGTGCACACCACGGGCTTCTGGCCGGTGCGCATGGTGTGCAGGATCGCGCCGTCGGCCGCATTCCAGATGTGCACGCGGCCCTCGATCGGGGTTTCCTTGTCGACGTAGTAGGCGCTCGAAGCGATCCGCGTGCTATCGGGCGACCAGGCCAGGCCGCCGACGGGGAACTTGTGCTGATCGAACGTGAGCTTCAGCTCGCCGGTTTCGGCATCCCAGATTTTCACCAGCCGGTCGGCCCCGCTGGAGGCGATGCGGGTGCCGTCGGGGGCGAACCGGACGCTGAAGCCGCCGCCCTGGGTGTGGGCGTCACACGTGCGCAGGACCGCGCCGTCCGGCAGGGCGATGATCGTGAGCTTCCCGTTGCCGGTAAGGCAGGCGGCGCGCTTCCCATCGGGGGCGACCGACAGATCCATGAACCCGGCCGCGTCGCGGAAGGGCACGGCCAGCGAGACGTCGAGCTGCCGCTGCAGCAGGCGCCACTCCCACCCGCGATGGGCGGGCGGGGCGGCGTCGATCCACTCTCGAGCCCGGGCGGGCTCGTTGAGATCAAGCCACGCCTGGGCCGCGGCGATGTGGGCGCGGTAGGACTGCCATTCGGCGTCGCCGGAGGAGGGCTGGGCGTGCGCAGGGCGGCCTGTCGGGGGAACAAACCCGACCAGCGCGAACAACATCACCGCAACCAGCGGCTTACCGGGCGGTGGTGCAGCGCGGTCACGATCCTCGCGTTTGACGGTCACGGCAGGCACTCCCTGACGACCGATCGGCGATTGCTTCGCAGCGCTGCGCGATGGCTTGCTACTTCTTCTCCGCCGCCATCATGTGAGCCAGCCGCGCCTCGACCTGCAGCACGTTCTTGCCCGCGAGGTTGATGAGGTTGATCAGGTCGTTCATCGTCGAAACTTCCTCGACCTGCTCCTCGACAAACCACGCCATCAGGTTGCGTGTGGCGTAGTCCTTCTCCTTCTCGCAGAGGTCCATGATCTCGTTGATGCTCTTGGTGACGGCCATTTCGCTCTCGAGCGCCGCATCGGCGACTTCGGAGAGCGACGCGTAGTCGCCCTTGGGCTTGGCGACGGCCGCGAGCGACACGGTCGCCCCGACCTCGAGGACGTAGTGCAGGATCTTCATCGCGTGTTCGTCCTCTTCCTCGCTCTGCTTGAAGAAGAACTTCGCCGCGACCTTCAGCCCCATCGCGTCCAGGGCGCAGGCCATGGCCCGGTACTTGTGGGCCGCCCCAAGTTCCATCGTAATCTGGTCGTTCAGCCGCGCCGCCATTGCCTTCGAAATCAGCATGAATCGAGTCCTTTCTGCTGGAAATCTGTTCAATCTTCAGGGCTGGATGGTAGAGATCGCGGCGGGGAGCGTCAATTACGGGTGATACTGACCGCCGTCATCGTGGTGCATCCGCCTGACGCCGGCGGATCCGCCGCTTTCCGGAAGGCAACGATCGTTCGGTAAGGCGTCTTCGCCCGGAGGGCGCGCGTTCCCAGCCGTGGACTTCAGTCCACGGATGGCGGAGTCCCCTCGGCCGATGCGCCAGGAGGGCGCGCGAGGCGCTTCGGAAGTCCGCCGCGATTCGTCCACCCTCCGGGTGGAAATTGACAGGAGCCGTCTTACCCGGAGCTGAAGCTCCGGGCTACGATCGTGCGCCCTGCGGGCGAAAGAAGCACAGATCGCGATCGATCCAAGCTCAGCAGGCTCGCCCGCAGTTCACCATTAGATCAACAACTCGCCGCACTCACCGCCGGTTCGGCCGCACGATGATCTCGCCGACCTCGACCGTCGTCGGCTGCTCCAGGGCGAAGCGGATCGCGCGGGCGACGTCGGCCGGGGTCAGGGCGTCGCGGTACAGCTCGGTGATCGCAGCTTTCAGCTTCTCGTCGGTGATGCCCTGCGGAAGCGCGGTCTCCACCGCCCCGGGTGAGATGAGCGTCACGCGAATGCGGCCGCGCTCCTCCTCGCGAAGCGTGTCGGACACCGCGCGAACCGCGTGCTTGGTCGCGCAGTAAACCCCGGCCGTCGCGAAGACCTGGTGGGCGGCCAGCGAGGCGACGTTTACGACGTGGCCGCGCACGGCCTGACGGAAGTGGGGCAGGACCGCGGCAATACCGTGCAGCACGCCGCGGAGATTCACATCGATGGTGCGCTCCCACTCGTCCACGCGCAGGTCGCGCATGAGCGAGAGCGGCATCACGCCGGCGTTGTTGACGATCGCGTCGACGCGGCCGTAGCTATCGACCGCGGCGGCGACCAGCGCCTCGACCTCGCCCCGGACCGTCACGTCGGTCTGCCGGAAGGCCGTCGCGCCGCGATGTCCGGCGGGAGAGGAAGAAGCGGCGCCGTTGAGCTCGGCGGCCAGCCGCCTCAGCCGGTCTGCGCGCCGCGCGCCCAGCATCAGCCGGGCGCCCGCCGCGGCGAGTTCGCGCGCAGCGGCCTCGCCGATGCCGCTGCTGGCGCCGGTGAGGACGACAACCTGATCAGACAGGGTCATGGCCCGCGGATTCTACGCGGCCGGGCCGCACGGCGCAAGGTGCCGCGCCGCGTCAGGCCTTTCAGGCTGCAACGCGTGAGGCTGGGAGGATGGTGCTACCCGCCGAACTGCTGCTGGAACAGGGCGTAGTCGGCCAGGTTGACGTCGCCGTCGCCGTTGAGATCGGCGCTGCCCGTCGTGGGGCAATCCGGGACCGCCTCGATGGCGCGCAGCATCTGGTCCTGTTCGTACATCAGCACGCAGTGACGGATCTTCGTGTGTGCGGCCGAAGTCACCGGGGCGAGAACATTGCCGAGCCCCGCCAGGACACCCCCCCACTTCTTAATCGGGCTCTTGTTGAATTTGATGCCGACGTACCCGTGCATCTGGATCTCGAAATCATCGGTCGCGCGTTCGCCGAAGGCCTTCATGACCGTGCCGCTGACTTTGAGTCCATGGCCCACCGAGATGACGTTCCTCATCGCCACCCTTGAGCGGACCGGACCGTTGGGGCCGAATTCGGCGGTGAGCGGCTCGGTCAGGACGGCGCGGCATGACTCGAGTTCGGCGGCCAGGATCGGGTCGGTCGAAAGGGGCTCGCCGCCGCCGCGCATGTCGTCGGCCGGTTCCTCCAGGATTTCCTGCAGAATCAGCAGCGACTCGGCCGCGTCGCCGAGCTGATCCACCAGGCCGCCGTCCAGCATTCCCGTGGCAGAGACAGCGCGATAGAGCGGGAACAGCAGTCGCCCTGGCGCGGCCTGGACGACGCTGATCTCGCGGCCGAAGTCGATCGTGAGGCCCTCAAGCTCCGTCATGGCGACCATGGCGTTGCCGATGGTCTCCAGGCTCTGCATCAGCGCGACCAGATCCTGCCGGAATGGCTCACAGACCGCGACGGAGCAACCCCCATCGGCGATGAACGCATCGCGGCCCGCCATCTCTTCGTCGATGCGGTCCTGGATGTCACCGACCATCTCGGTCACGAGATCCCTCATCTGGCCGGTGAGCATGATGACGCCGCTCCGGACGTTGTCGCGGATTTCGTTGGCGCTGTCTCTCGCCGCGATGGCGTTGTCGCGGGCGGTGGTGGCCCGGTCGCGAGCAGTCGTGATGCGGTTCGTGGAAGTCAGCACCATGTCGTAGATGTTCTGAAGCAGGCCTCCGGCGTTGGCGGGCGCTGCGAGCACCAGGACGCAGAGCAGGGCGGTGCAATGGCCAGGCTTTCGGTGTAATCGGATCATGGGCGAAGCTCCCAGGCTTGGGTTCGAAAACGATCAGGGCCGCATCGGGTTCTGGAGGATCGGTTGCCTTGACACCCCCGTCAGCGATTCAGGGATTCGGCCGCCGCCATCGTCCGGTCGTGCGCGTAGTTCGAAATGCAGGCGCGGACCTTCACGTCGCCCACGTTGGACAGGTGCAGCAGTATGTCGGCCATGCCGCTGAGCAGCGTCCCCGCCTTCTTCTTCTTGTTGTCCTTGAAGCTGACCCCGACATAGCCGTGAATCTGGACGGGGACATCGAACGTCTTGCCCTCGCCCGCAGACAGCAGGAGCTCGCCGATCAGCTTCAGCCCTGCGCCGGCGGCGGTGACCGGCTTCAACGCGTTCCTCGCGCGGCGCGGGCCGCCGGGGCCGAACTCGCCCGTGTCCGGATCGGTCAGCACGAAGTGGCAGGCGAGCAGTTCCGATTCTCGAATTGTGGAAGGAAGCGGCTCCCCTCCCCGCAGATCGTCGGGCTCCTCCAGAAGCTGCTGGAGTACCACCAGCGCCTCAGCCGCTTCCGCCAGTTTGTCGGAAAGGCCGGCGCCGATGAAATCCGTCTCGCTGATACCTACATACAGCGGAAAGAGCAGCCGGCCGGGAACGGCCTGCAACAGGGCGATTTCCTGGCCGAGGTCGATGGTCATCCCCTCGACACCCGCCACCGTCAGCAACGCGTTGCTGAGATCTTCCATGTTCTGCAGCAGCGCGACCATCTCCGCGCGGAACGGCTGACAGACAGCCACCGAGCAGCCGCCGTCGGCGATGAACGCGTCGCGGCCATCGAGGAAGTCATCGACCTCCGTCTGGAGATCGCCGGCGACCTCGGAGATGAGATCGCGCATCTCTCCTGTCATGAGGAGCACCGCGTTGCGGATGTTGTCGCGCGTCTCGTTGGCGCTGTTTCGGGCCTCCAGGGCGCGATCACGAGCCTCGGCGGCTCGGTCCGCGGCGGCCTGGGCACGGGATGCGGTGGTTTGAATCGCGTCCCAGATATCGTCGATGATGTCGGCGGTCGCCGGGATCGGTGCCGCGGCGGTACTCAGCACGGCCGCGATCAGGACGATCGATCGCTGGTGTCGGCTCATTTCTGGCGCTCCAATTCTGAAGTGACAGCTGTCTCTGGTTCAACGCGCACCGCTTCGCGCACGATTCGACATCCTGTCGAAGCCGGAGTACGCGTGCGGTCCGCGGAAGTGGACCGCTTGGAAGCAAATGGCCCCTCGGGGTGCTTTGGGGGCGGCAGCGTGAGATGCCTCGTAACGCAAAGGAGCAAACGGAGCGCGCAGGGCACACTCGGCGATCAGATCATTCTGGTGCGGTGCCGGCCCCGTGGTACCGTCCCAGTCTAGCGGCGCGATGCCTCGGCCGCAAGCTCAAAATGGCAGGAATGAAGTGAAATTGAATCCGGGCCGGACGGCCCGCGGGAAGCCTGGTACGTGCGTGTCCTTTGCGGGCCGGGGCACGCGACGCGACCTACGCTTTCCCGGGCTGCGGATCCCGCCTGGCGAGCCACTCCCGCCATTTCCGGTGCATGCGGCGGACGGAATCGTCCACGTCGAAGCGGAGCAGCTCCTCCGGGGATACCCAGGCGAGATCGTGCGACTCGTCGCTGACGACGAACCGGTCGCTGCCGCGGGCCTCCAGCAGAAACCGGACGTCGTAGTGCAGATGAGGCGGCTCTTTCGCGTGGGCCGGAATTGGGTGAATGTCGACGTCGAAGATGCCGGCGTGGATCGGGGTGATGTCGGTCAGGCCCGATTCCTCGTGGGCCTCACGGACAGCGACGGCCAGCACGTCGGGGTCACCTTCGGCGTGGCCGCCGAGCTGCAGCCACATGTTGAGTTTGCGGTGGAATGTCAGCAATACCCGCCCGTGAGACTTGTCCATCAGCCAGGCTGAGCCCGTGATGTGGCCGACGCTCAGATCGCGTTCGAAGCAGCGCTCATGCTCGCGGACGAACGCGATCGTCTGTCGCAGCATCGTCGCTTCATGGTCGTCGTACGGCTCGTGGGCCGCGAGCAGGTTGAGAAGCGCCGTCCGGTGCATGAGGGTGGGGCGGCTCCCGGGCTATTCCTCGGCCTCGTCGCCGACGGCGACGCCGTCATCGTTGACCACGCTGGCGCGGACGTCCCCGCCGGGGGTCACGCGGATCGCGACCGTCTTGTGCGCCCGCGAACAGGTCATGTGAATGGTCATTTCGGGCATGTCGAACGAGTGGGAACCGCCGCACGCCGGACAGTCGAACCGGATCAGCATGTCTTTTCCTTTGCACCTTCGGGGAACCGCTTGCAGGCGGCCCGGCTTTACCGCCGCATCATAACGGACGGGCTGTGAAATCGCTACCGCGGGCCGTTGCGGGCGAACCCGGCGGGAGTAGACTTCGACGCGGTTGGTGGCGATACCCTCGCCAAGCATGATCCCGAAATGAACAACCCGATCGGCGACACCCCCGACGAGCACGTGCAGCCCTCCGGCGCGGCAGAAGCCGGTCTGCGGCAGGCCGGCCGGCCGCCCGCCCGCCGCTCGCGCTGGTTCTGCCCGACGACGCTGCTGGTGGTGATCTACCTGGGCTCCACAGCCCTCTTCGTTCACGCCTCGTTGAAGCAGCTCACCACGCTGAACATTCATCCAGTCGCCGGCGGGCAGATGCCTTACCTCGCGCACGCGGCAGGCATTCACGCCAAGGGCCTCGGCGGGTTCCGCGATGATCGCAACCGCATGCCGTTCGTGCCGTGGCTGGTGTCATGGGCTTACGACCCCGATCCGCAGAAGTTCGGCTTCCGGGCTGCCTGGGTTGCGCTGGCGATCTCGCTGGCTTCCATCCTCGTGATCGGCGTGGCTGCGCATCTCGCGCTGCCGCGCTGGCCGGCGGCCATCGCGACGCTGACGGGCCTCTTCGCGCTGCTGCCCGACAAGGCGACGTTCCTTGGTGCAGAGGTGCCGTTCTACGCGCTGTTCTTCTTCAGCGGCGTGTTGTTTGTGCGCCTGCTCGCCCGGCCGTCCTGGCGGGTTGCGGCACTGGCCGGCGTCGTCGCCGCACTGGCCTACTACACCAAGGCATCGATCCTGCCGTTGGTCGGGCTGTATGGGATCTTCGCGGTATTCCGGGCGGTGAGTCCCGCGGCTTCGCCCGCTGCGGACCCAGATCGACCTGCGGCGCGGCGGCGAGCGCTGGCCTCGGCGGGCGTTGCGCTGGCGGGGTTTCTGGCCGCGGTCAGCCCGTATATCGCCGAGAGTCACGAGCGATTCGGGCGCTTCTTCTTCAACGTGAACGCCGACATTGTCATGTGGTGCGATTCATGGAGACAGGCCCATCCCGAGCTTCAGCGGCTTGACGAGGCTGCGTGGCGTCAGCGCGGCTGGGCCGACTTTCCGGGGCCGGGGCATTACCTCCGGAATCACTCGACGACAGAAATCGTCGGCCGCCTGACCGCCGGATGGTCTGCACTCCTGGGTGTGGCGGCGCGCTCGCTGTATGGCTGGGTCGTGGGCGCGGCGGCGGTCGCGGCGGTCTTTGTCACCCTGCGGCACCGTGCGGCGGCCGGGGTCATGCTCCGACGGCACGCGCTCCCCGCGGTGTTCATCGGTTCGTCGTTGGTGGCGTATCTGCTTCTGTACGGCTGGTATGTGAAGGTCGCCTTCGGCGATCGCTTCGTGCAATCGCTCGTGCTGCCAGCGCTGGCGGGATTGCTGGCTCTCATCACGCGGGTTGAGCACGAGGCGCGACCGGATGGTGGTGCCGCTCATTGCGCCGCGCCGCGATCGCGCCGCTGGGCCATGGTGGCGGCAGGAGCGCTCGCCGTGATCGGAGGCTGGTCGGCGCACACGCGTGCGACCGCACCGAACGACACGTTCGTGCCGTTCTTCCATCAGGAGTGCCAGGCGCTCATGGGGGCGCACCGTGAGGAGCTGGTCACCTCGTGCTTCGAGGCGGTGCTGGCGCTCGACCCTGACTACGGCCCCGCCAACCTGTCGCTGGGGATGTGGCTGATGACTTCCAACCCGCGGCGATCCGAGGGCTATCTCCGCCGCGCGGCCGAGCTGATGCCGCGATCGGGCGAGCCGTGGAACCTGCTCGGGTTCAATCTCGACCGGCAGGGGCGGCGCGACGAGGCCTGGGAGGCATTCCGGTCGGCGACGCTGGCCGACCCCGAGCACCGCGATGCCTGGCTCAATTTCGGCTCGGTCTCGCTGCTCCTCGGCCGCCCCGAGGACGCGGCGAATGCCCTGAGGCGGCTGGAGGCCCTCGCCGCGCCGCAGGCGGCAACGCTACGGGCCCGAATTGAGTGGTCCGCGCGGGAGGTCCCGGACGAGTGACCAGGCGAGGCGGCCCCGGCCGGCCCCCTAAAGGCGTTGTCCGGCTTCTACCGACAAACTAGAATGAGCGGCCGCCCGACCTGCGGGCGACGCCTTGGAGTCCGCACGAATGGTCCGCCGCAAACCCGCTCTGCTCCTGGTCGCACTGCTCGCTGCTTTCGCCGGCTGCGGCTCCGCCATTTTCCAGGAATACGCCCTGCCCGACCGCCTTGTGGGGAGCGATGGCCAAGTGTTCACCGTCGAAGACCTGCAGGCGATCGCCGACGATTCCGGCCTCTCCACCGAGGCCAAGCGCCAGGCGTTCCGCGACCTCGGCATCGAAGACCCCGATCTTATTGAAGCTCTGCTGAATCTCTAGCCCCGCCCCGGCGCGCCTTACCAGCCATCCATCGCACAGCACTTGAAGCCTCCTCGCCCCGGATGCCCCATGCGCTTCAGGGGCGATCACGGGCGACCGCGCCCGCTCCGGCGGGACGGGCGTTCAGCCGCCTGCAGGGAATGGCCGATAAGTCACGAGCCGCGGCACTCCGTCGCAGGCCCGGGAGCGGTTCGGCTATGAACAACCCCATCCGCAGCTACCTTCAGGACGCCATCGCGACCATCGGCCTGATCAAAACGGCGGAGGTCGAAGAGGCGATGGGGCTGCTCCAGGACGCCCGCCGGCGCGAGCGGGGGGTCTACATCTGCGGCAACGGGGGCAGCGCCTCCACGGCGTCGCACATGGCGGCGGACTTCGGCAAGAACATCCGCAGCAGCTTCGGCCGTCCAATGCACGTCGTCGCCCTGACGGACAACGTCGCCTGGCTGACGGCGCTGGCCAACGATGAAAGCTACGCCGATTGCTTTGCCGGTCAGCTTCGCAACCTTCTGCGTCCGGATGACCTGGTCATCGGGATCAGCGCTTCGGGCGAGTCTGAGAACGTGGTTCGCGCGTTCGAGTTCGCCGCACAGCGTCGCGCTCAGCGACTTGCCCTGGTGGGCTTCGACGGCGGGCGGCTGGCCCGCATGGCGACGAGCCGGGTCTGGGTGGACAGCTACGACTATGGCCTGGTCGAGAGCATGCACCTCCTTGTGGCGCACCTGCTGGTCAAGTTGCTCAGCATGGAATCGCCCCCGACGAGTATGCCCGCGGCGTTGGTTGCGGCGACACCGCACGTCGTGCCGGATGTACACGGCGAGGATTCGCGGCGGGATGAGAACACCTACGCGACCTCGGTGATTCGCGACTGGGAAGCTGCGATCGGCGACTGACCGGTCGCTCGGCGGGGCGGCCGTTCCGGCGGGTCGCGCCATGGCAGGCGGAGGAAGCATGCACAGCGTTTCGACCGCCTCCACCGATCCTGATCAGGCGCCCCGGCGCGACCGCCTGCTGTCTCACTTCGAGACGATGCTGCGAATCCGCGGCTTTGAGCTGACGCTCAGCGACATGTTCAGCCGCGGCGAGGTCCGCGGAACCGCGCACTTCTGTGTTGGGCAGGAGGCCGTGCCCACCGCCGTGTGCGCCGCCCTCGATCGCGGCGACTGGGTCAGCGCGACCCACCGCGGTCACGGCGCGGCCATTGCCCGCGGGTTGGACCTGTACCGGCTGTTCGCCGAGGTGTTCGGCCGGCGCGACGGCTTTTGCGCCGGCCGCGGCGGGTCGCAGCACATCGCCTGCCGCGAGGCGGGATTCCTGGGCACCAACGGTATCACCGGGGGCGGACTGCCCATCGCCACCGGCGCGGCGCTGGCCGCGAAGCGCGAAGGACAGCAGCGCGTCGTCGCGGCCTTCTTCGGCGACGGTGCGGTCAACCAGGGGACGTTTCACGAATCGCTCAACATGGCCGGCATCTGGCGGCTGCCGATCGTCTACGTCTGCGAGAACAACCTCTACTCGATGAGTGCTCCCGTCGGGTCATTCGTTGCCGGCGGCCAGATTGCGGAGCGGGCCGGGGCGTACGGAATTCCCTACGCCACGATCGACGGCAACGACGTGGAACTTGTTGCGGAGACCGTCGACGCGATGGTGGCCGCGGCCCGCCGGGGCGAAGGACCCGCCTTGCTTGAGTGTCTGACTTACCGCCAGCTCGGCCACTCCAAATCGGATCAGCGGAAGTATCGCACCCGCGAGGAGGAAGCCGTCTGGCAGCGCCGCGATCCCATCCAGCGCGCGAGCGACCGGCTCCTCGCCGACGGAGCGGCCGGAGCCGAACTAGAGACCATCCGCCGCCGGGTCGATGCCGAGGTGCATGTCGCGGCGCAGCGGGCGCTGGCCTGCCCCGCAGTCGAGCCCGGCACGCTGACCGAGCACCTCTACGGCTCGCCCGTGCTCAAGGTCGCGGCGCGGGATGCGCGGGCGGTCGCCGCCGGGGATCGGAAGGAGGCCTCGCCGTGCCGCGCATGACGTTTCGCGAGGCGATTCGATCCGGTCTCGCCGCCGCCCTGGCCGCGGATGACCGCGTGCTCCTGCTCGGCGAGGACATCGGCGGCTACGGCGGGGCGTTCAAAGTCACCAGCGGGCTCATCGAGCGGTTCGGCCCGGACCGGGTCATCGAGACACCCATCAGCGAAAACAGCTTCGCCGGCGTGGCGACCGGGCTGGCCATGACGGGCTACCGGCCGGTTGTCGAGTTCATGTTTATGGACTTTATGGCCCTGGCGATGGACCAGATCTGCAACCACGCGGCCAAGGTCAGCCACATGTATGCAGGCCAGTTCACGGCGCCGGTCGTCTACCGTGCGCCATTCGGCGGCGGTTTCGGATACGGCCCGTCGCACTCGCAGGCGCTGGAGGCGTGGTTCTGCCACACCCCTGGTCTCAAGGTGGTGGCGCCGGCGACGCCGCGTGCGGCACGCGGCCTGATTCTCGGGGCGCTGCGGCAGAACTGCCCGGTGGTCTTCCTGGAGCACAAAGCGCTCTACAACCTCGCCGCCGACGTGCCGGAGAACGACGGGGCCCTGGATATCGGGACTGGGTGCATCGTGCGGGCGGGGTCGGACATCACCGTCGCCGGCTATGGGCGTACGGTGTGGCTCGCCGTCGAAGCGGCCCGCCGGCTGCATGGCCGCGTCCGCGTCGAGGTGCTGGATCTTCGCTCGCTCGCGCCGATCGATCGCCCGCTCCTGCTGGCGTCGGCCCGGAAAACGGGGCGACTGGTGATGGTTGAAGACGACTGCCTGTCCGGCGGTGTCGGCGCCGAGGTCGTGGCCATCGTGGCCGAGCAGGTGGCGATGCGTGCGCCGATGCGTCGCGTCGCGTGCGCTGACGTGCCGATGCCCTGCTGTGCGCCGCTGGAACGGGCCGCGCTGCCGAACGTAGAGCGGGTCGTGCAGGCCGTGCTTGAGGTGATGGAGGGAGTTGATGGCTCGAACAATCGCCATCCCGAAGATCGACGCGAACGTCACCCGCGCAACGCTGGTGCAATGGTTGCTGCCCGAGGGTAGCGCCGTTTCGCCGGGCACCGCCCTCGCCGAGGTCGAGACCGAGAAGGCGGTCTTCGCGGTCGAGGCGGACGCCGCCGGCGTGCTGGCCAGGCGGCTGGTCGCGGAGGGCGCGCGCGTTCCGGTCGGCACGCCGATCGCGGTGATCGCCGCGCCGGGCGAAGTCGTGCGCGATGACGCCGTCGCTGAGACCGCCGAGGGGACCGGGCCGACCGTGGAATCAACGCCCGGCTTCGCCGTGGACGCAGAATACGACCTCGATTACCGCGAGGCCCTGCTGTAGCCGAACCCAGTCATGGCAGACCTGTTTCTCATTCCGTACGTCCGCGAGGCCTGGCACAACCTGCGCCACCGGCTCGGAGCGACAGGCCGGATGGCGATCTTCGGCGCGGGCGAACACACGCACTGGCTGTTTCGCGTCACCGCTGACCTGCCTTCGCTGCCCGTTGTGGCTGTGCTCGATGACCGGCCGCGCGTTGAAGCGATTGCCGGCGTCCCCGTCCGCCAGGCCACCGGGTTCGATCCGGCGTCCGTCGCGCTGGTCCTCGTCTCGTCTGACCAATGGGAGGAAACGCTCGCGCGACGCTGTGGCGAGCTGTGGGGCGGACGCGTCGAGGTGGTCCGGCTGTACGAAGGGCTGCCGCCCGGGCCGTATGACAAGGATCCCGACCGAGAGGTGGTACGCCGGCTCGCGGCTTCGGCTCGCGGCCGAAGGAAACAGCCCCACAACCCCGATGGCCTCCATGTGGCCTTAGTGTCCGGCCATCCGCGTTCGCGCGAGGCGAAGCTTGGCGCGGCCCTCCGCGCCGCGGGCTGCCGCGTCACCCTGCTTCACCGCTACGAGCCGGCCTTCGATCCGAGCGCCAGCGCCGACGAGGCCATCGCCTGGACCCATCCGTGGCAGGCGCTGCGGCTGGCCTGTTCCATCGGCGCCGACATCCACCACGTCATGGTCAGCAGCGACTATCGAACCGCGGAGGTCTTCGTCACCGAGCGAACCGTGCCGGTGGTGGTTGACTCCTACGACCTGATCGCGGGCATGTGGACGGACGAGTTCCTGGCGGCGCGTCCGCAACTGGCTTCCCAGATCGAGCTGGAGCGCGCCTGCCTGGAGGGGGCCGACGGCGTCATCAGCCGCAGCGGCGAGGTGGCGTATGTGTGGGACGAGCTGGGCTACCGGATCGGCCGTTGTGCCACGGTGGCCGACGGATGCTGGAACCAGGTGATCAATGCGGCCGTGCGCCCCCGCGCCGCCGACGGAGACATCCACGTCGTGTACGCGGGCAACTTCGCCCCCGGTGCGACTGCGGACGATCCCTTCGGGGATTTCGGCTGCTGGATCCCGCTGGCCGAGTGCCTCACGCGTGGAGGCGTTGACTTCCACCTGTATCCCTCGGTTGCGCCTGGCGCGTTCGATTCCGAGCCGCGCCTGGAGCCCTACCGCGGCCTGCGCGATCGCGAGCCGCGGTTCCACCTGCACGCGCCGGTGCCCGCGGACCGCCTCATCGCGGAGCTCGCGCGGTACGATGTGGGCGTCTTCATCTACAACGAACTGGCCGGCCTCAGTCGCGGCGCACGGGTCATCACCCCGGCCAAGATGCGCACCTGCGCGACGAACAAGTTCTACGACTATGTTGATGCCGGGCTGGCGATCGCTCACAACGCGCTGCCCGGTTCGGGGCTGGCGAACTTCGCCCGGCGGCAGGGCGTGGGCATCGACCTGTCCGGGGCGACGCCGGAGGACTGGCCCGCGCTGCTGCGACGGGCCGACTTCGCGTTGCTCAAGGCCGCGGCCTGCCGGGCCCGCGCCGCGCTGGATATCCGTCGTGCCGGGCCGCGGTTGCTCGCGTTTTACCGGGACATTCTGAACGACACCGACGCATCGAGTCGCGCGCCGCGCGCGTCAGACGGTGAGGAGTACGATTATGCAGACGCTGGACAAGGGAATCGACCGGCTCTCCTTTGAGAAGGTCCTGTACTTCCCCGAACACGTGAAGGCCCTGGTCGAGAACCGCGAGACCTACCCGATCCACATGCAGATCGGCCCGGTGAACTTCTGCAACCACGATTGCACGTTCTGCTACGCGGCCCGGTCGATGTTTGACGCTCAGGGCGTGAACCGATCCCGCATCCACGTCGAGCGACTGATGGAGATCGTCGAGGAGATGACGCCGCTGGGGCTCAAGGCGGCGACGCTCGTCGGGTCGGGCGAGCCGACGCTGCATCCACGGCTCGATGAGATCATCGTGGGTCTGCGCCAGCGCGGCGTCGAAGTGGGCATGTTCTCCAACGGATCGTGCCTCACGGACAAGCTGGCCCGCGCGATCGTCGATCACATGACATTCGTCCGGTTCAGCATGACCGGCGCGTCGCGTGAAGTGCACGACCTGGTCCACGCCAACAGCGATTTCGACCGGGTGGTGTCCAACATCCGGCAGATCGCCTCGATGCGCAAAGGGCCGCTGCCTACACTCGGCGTGCAGTTCGTGCTGGCCAGCTACTCGGCGCAGGACCTGGTGCGCGGGGCCAGGCTGGCCCGCGACATGGGCATGGACTACTACGAGATCAAGCCCTGCTACGTCGCACCGAACAAGCCCGACCAGCTGCCCAATACGCTCTCGATCGCCGACGCCGACGCGCTGATTGCCGAGGCGATGACACTCGAAACTGATACGTTCAAGATCTATGGCAAGAGCGAGCAGATGCACACGGTCTTCACCAATCTTGACGACCGGGCGTACCACGACTGCCCGGGGCACAAGACCACGGCCGTGCTCGAAGCAGACCTGAACCTCTACATCTGTGTGAATCAGAAAATCGCTGGCTACTGCTTTGGCAATCTCGAGAAGACTTCGTTCCGCGACGTGTGGCACGGCAACCGGCGCCAGGAAGTGCTGCGCGACCTCAACGTGCATTACTGCGTGCCGCGATGCCGGCAGGATCCGCTGAACCGGCTCGTACACGAGATCCGCATCGGCGAGCGGACCATTCCGCTCGACCTGCCGCGGCCGACCGAGGACATGCACGTCAACTTCCTGTAGTCGAGGGACGGATTCAATGACCTGGCACACCGAGGACAGTGGGGAGACTCCCGCGGCCCTGATCGTGGGCGGCGGGCGCCACGCGGCGGAGGTCATCGACGCCCTGCTGGCCGCGGGTCAGCGTGTGCACGGCTGCCTCGATGCCCGGCTCGCCGCGGGGAGCGAGGTGTATCCCGGCGTGCGCGTGGTCGGCTCCGATCGAGACCTGCGGGCGATGATCGCCGATGGGTTCCGCCGCGTCTATCTGGGCGTCGGTGGCCTGGCGAACCTCGCAGCGCGCATCCGGCTGTTCGAACAACTCGTTGAGTTCGGCTGTGCACCGCCGGTACTGATTCACCCCGGCGCTCATGTTTCGCCCTCGGCAAGGATCGGCGAGGGCACGACGATCCTCGCGCGGGCCTCCGTCGGGCCGCTCTCGGTGGTCGGCCGCAACAGCGTGCTGACGCAGGGCTCGATCGTCACGCATCACTGCCGGATCGGCGACCACGTGGTTATCGCGCCGGGCGCCGCGCTGGCCGCAGGGGTCGAAGTGGGCGACGAATCCACCATCGGCATGGGCGTGACCGTCTTCGCCGATGTGCGCGTCGGGCGCCGCTGTGTGCTGGTCAACGGCGTGGCCGCCATGCAGAACGTGCCCGACGACTCCATCCTGAAGCACGCCGGTGCCCCCGCGGTGATCCGGCCGCGCGAAGGCAGCCTGACCGCCTGATTTCCTACGCGAGGTACTGGTTGAGGTGGCGTTCGTCACGGACGCCTGTGGCCGCGCCCGCAAGTTCCCCAGCCTTCGGCTCATGATCGACCGCGCAAGGCGACGCGGGACCAGCGAGCAGCGGCAGGGCGATGCCCGCGGCGCCCGCCTCCCGGCGGGCGATCAGGTCGCGGCGCACGTCGACCATGCCGCGCATGAAGTGTTCTTCGGGCATGTTGCGGATGTCGCTGGCCTCGGGGTCGGCGGTGCCGCGGATGAAGATCGAAACGGCCGGGTCGGCCAGCTCTCCCGTGGCATCGTCGATGGTGTAGATCGTCGGCTCCGTGGGCCGCTCGCCGCGGAGGTAGCGGCGAAGATCGTCGCGGCTCGCGTCGTCGAACGTCACTTGCGTCAGGATGTCCACGAATCGATCGGGCAGCGGCGTGGTACGCAGTGCGGCTCGCACGAGCTCTGCGTCTTCGCCGGGCAGCCCGCCCCCCGCCGCCCCTGCGAACGCCCATCGCTCGCGGCTGGCGAGATTCACCGCCGTTTCGGGATCGGCATCGTCGATGCCGTAGAGATTCTTGCGGCTGCATCGGAATCGCAGGCGCTGCAGCTGGTCCCCGATCTCGGGGGTGAAGCGGCCTCGAATCAGGATGCGAACGAGCTCGATGGGCAGCTCCCCCTCGATCACGAAATACCAGAGCTTCTGCAGCGCGTAGAGTTCCGCCTTGTTCGGAATGTCGAGCCGCGACTCGTCGAAGAACGACTCCGAGCAGTGGCGCAGCTGATCGGGGCTGACGTAGCCGTGGTCGACGCAGTACTGCCCCAACGCCGTGCGCGGGTAGGGCTGGAAAATCGAGCACCAGGCATCGGTCACGCGGTTGCGCACGTTGAACTGCAGCGTGTTGAGCGCGTCCTCCAGCGGGTTCGACAGCGGCAGGCCGATCATGCTCTGCATCCGCGCCCGCACACCGAACCGGTTGAAGAGCGAGATGGCCCGGATCACATCGCCGTTGGAGATGTGGCCGCGGTGCAGCAGACGCTGCTGCACGTCCGGGTCGGCCGACTCGAGGGCGTAGTTCACCATCTCGAGCCCCGACTCGAACATGCGCTCAGCCAGTTCCTCATCGAGGCAGTTGACGCGCAGGCTGCACAGCCAAGGCAGGCGTACCTCCGCCGTGTAGCCCGCGAGAAACTCGTCCAGCCACGACCGGCTCTGGATGAAGCTGTCGTCGATGAACAGCACCTTCTCCAGCGGGTAGCTGTCGCGCAGCGCGTTGAGCTCGGCGGCCACATGCTCGACGCTGCGGCGGTCAAACCAGCGCCTGGTCTCGCCATCGATGCGCGTCAGCGCAAGCTGTGAGTGGTTGAAGCAGTACGAGCACTTGTACGGACACGCCCGTGAAGTGATCGCGTTCTTCATCGGGTTGTCGCGGAATTCGCGGTACTGGTAGAAGATCTCGCGATCGGGCAGCGGCAGGTCGTCGAGGTGCACGGCCATCTCGGCCTTGTGGAAACCGGGCGCGACGCGGCCCTCGACGATGTCGACGATCGCCCGCTCTCCCTGGCCCTGCACGACAAATTCGACGCCGGGCTCGTAGCCGATCTCGGGAAAGTACGTCGCGTGGGGGCCGCCGAAGATGCTCGGCAGACCGTAGCGCGCCTTGACCTCCCGGGCGGCGGCCAGTGCGTAGACGTGCTCGCCGGTGGTAATCGAGAAGGCGACAAAGTCGGGGCGGTACGCGCTGATCCGTTCGTGCAGGTCTTCCTTGTCGGTCTGCACCAGATCCGCGTGGTGGCCGTGGGCCTTGAGGCTTCCGGCCAGGTACATCACGCCAAGTTTCTCATTGCGCAGGTTGCGTTCGATGAACAGCACCCGCTTGCGGCCGCGCATGGCGATCCTCTCCGATTCGCGCAGAAGTTGCGCGAGGCTCAGTTATCGGAGATATCGGCCCCCCGGCCGCCGGGCGTGAGGTTAATGCACGCCCGCCGGGGTACGCGGTAGCGAGGGCCCGGCTCAGCGGTGACGGCGGCGATCCACGATGTCAAGCAGAAGCCGGGCGGTTTCGGCTGAAGCCGAGCGCTCGCCGAGGGTCGCGACGACCTCGCCAAGCTCGCGGCTCATGGCCTCGCGGCGGGCGTCGTTGCGAAGCAGGCTGGTCGCCGCGGCGGCGATCGGGGCGGTCGAGGTGTAGTAGGGCATGAATTCGGGCACGACCTCCCGACCGGCGAGGATGTTGGGCAGGGCGTAGTAGGGCGTCTTTAAGACCCACCGCGCGACCAGGTGGTAGAACACGCGCGAGGCGTTGTACATCACGATCATCGGTCGTCGGCGGCAGGCCAGTTCCAGCGTCGTCGTGCCGGAGGCCACGAGGACGAGGTCGGCCGCCTCGACCAGTTCGTCGTGCCCGGTCGCGTAAGCAATGGCCGGCACACCGGCCGCGGTAATCGCTTGTTCGATGATCGGCGCCACGCCGGCATTCGCGACAGACACGCCGAATCTCGCTCCGGGCACCGCGCGGGCGACCTGTCGCGCCACATCGAGCTGCCCGCCGATGAGTTCCGAGACAACGTGCTTGCGCGAGCCCGGCAGCAGGGCGATCAGCGGCCCGCCGCGGCGAAGTTCGGCCACCTTCGCCTGGTTCACCGGGCGGGCGGCGATCTGCTCGATCAGCGGGTGGCCGACGTAGCGGGCGTCGACGCCCTGGTTGCGAAAGAAGGGTTCTTCGAAGGGCAGAATCACCGCGACCTTCTCGACCACGCCGCGAAGCTTGTGAATCCGCCAGCCGCCCCAGGCCCACATCTGCGGGGCGATGTAGTACAGCACCGGCACGCCGGCGGCCTGCGCCCGGCGGGCCAGCGGCAGATGCAGCGTTGGCGAGTCGATCACCACCGCCGCGTCGAAAGGGAACCGCCGCAGGTAGGTGTCCGCCGTGTTGACCAGTCGTACCCCTTTGCCCACCGCCCCGAGGGCTCCGAGCAGCATCGCCGCATGCCCGGTCATGTCGAACACCCCTCGACAACCGGCGGCCCGCATCCGCGGTCCCGCGATGCCGACGAACCTGACGTCGGGGTTCAGGGCTAGCACGGCCCGGATCAGGGAGGCGCCGTGCTGGTCAGCGCTCGGTTCAGCCGCGCTGATGAACACCAAGGGCGGTGATGGAGCGAGGGACGCGGCGGGAGGGTGGGTGGCATGGGGGTGGTGCGATCCCAAGGCGGCGGCTCCGACCCCGCCGAGAGGGCGGGAGGCGGGGACGCTACCGATCCCGGGGCCGTGGGGCAATCCCGCCTGGGGCTCATCCCGCCGTTCTCGACGGGCGGCCTCACGGTAACCATATACAAGCAATGAAGTTGCATCCCGTAAGCTTCCCGAGGCCTGACCGCGTCGGGCTTGCTCGAGGGCGCGGAGACAGGGGCGCCGTACGGGGGACGGGGCTGTCCGTGCCGGCTTCGCGGGCGGTGCTTGATGCTCCGGAGAATTGTGCTACCATGTTCCGTTCCACTGACGGAATGCAGGACATTCGACACGGGTTTGATCGTGGAGGTGCTTTTTGGCTTCGGAGCTGGTCAAGCAACTGATTGACTCGGGCGTGCACTACGGCCATCGCGCGAGCCGCTGGAACCCGAAGATGCTTCCCTACATCTTCGGCAAGCGGAACACGATTCACATCATCGACATTCGCGAGACGGTCAAGGGCCTGCTCCGCGCGAAGAAGTTCCTCTCGAAGGTGGTGGCAGGCGGCGGGGACGTGCTTTTCGTCGGCACCAAGCGCCAGGCGCGGCCGCACATTCAGGCGCAGGCGACGCGCGTGAACATGCCTTGGGTGACCGAGCGATGGCTCGGTGGCACGCTGACCAACTTCCGCACGATCCGCTCCCGTCTGGCCCGGCTCGAGGAGCTGGAGGCCGCCGAGACGGACGGCACGGCTCAGCAGTACAGCAAGAAGATGATCTCGATGCGCTCGCGCGAGGCGACGAAGATCCGTCGCAACCTCAGCGGCATCCGCGCCATGACCCGCCTTCCCAGCGCGATGGTTGTCGTGGACGTGCACCGCGAGGCGATCGCCCTGCGTGAAGCCCGCAAGATGAACATCCCCACGATCTGTCTCATCGACACGGATTCCGATCCCGATCAGGCGGATCTGCCCATTCCCGGCAATGACGACGCCATGCGCGCGATCGAACTGGTCCTGACGCACCTCGCCGACGCGGTCGAGGAGGGTCGTCGCGGCCGGGCGCAGCGCAAGGAAGAATCGGCGAGCGGCGAGGAGCGCGGTCCGCGTCGCCGCTCTTCGCGGACGACGGCTCGCGCTACCGAGGACGACGCCGCCCGCGAGGCGGCCGCCGCTTCGGCCGGGGTCGATGCACCGCCGGCTGGTGAGTAAGGGTTGACACGCCGCGGCTTCGGGGCCGGTTTCGTCCGGCTCGGTCGGGCTGCGGAGCGGCGTACAGCCGTCACCCGGGCGGGGCGAACTCCCTATCCAGGACATTGGTCACAGGCGTTCGGCGGCCAGGGCTTCCGGACGACAGGTTCACAGCGGAATCCGGACCGCCGCGCCGACGGGCGACGCGGTTCGTGGAGCGAAGGTACCAGCATGGCAGCGATTACGGCGCAGATGGTCAAGGACCTCCGGGAGCGTACCGACCTCCCGATGATGGAGTGCAAGCAGGCCCTCAACGAGTGCAGCGGCGACTTCGAAGCCGCCGTCGAGTGGCTGCGCAAGAAGTACAAGGGCAAGATGTCCGACCGCGCAGGACGCGAGACGGGCGAAGGCCGGGTCGGCGTTCATGTCGACGCCGCCCGCAAGGTCGGCGGCATCGTCGAGCTTCGCTGCGAGACCGCACCCGTCGCCAGCAACGACCTGTTCATCAACCTGGTCAAGTCGTTCGCCGAGAAGGCCGCCGGCTGGAAGGGTGACCTCGCGCCCGAGGCTCTCCGCAACGAGCCCGCGCTGGACAGCCAGTTCACCGAGGTTTTCGGCCGCCTGCGCGAGACGATGAACCTGACCGCCGCTCGGCGCATGGAAGGCGGCTACATCACCTCCTACGTGCACCACGACGGCAAGACCGGTGTGATGATCGCCCTCGACGCCAAGCCGTCGACGGATGCGGTCGCCGCCGACCTTTGCATGCATGCGGCCTTTTCCCGCCCCGTGGCCATCACGCGCGACGGCGTGCCCGCCGACGCGATCGAGAAGGTCCGCAAGTCGGCGATGGAGATCGCCCGCGAAGAGGGCAAGAAGGAAGAGATGGTCGCCAAGATCGCCGATGGCAAGGTTGCGGCTTACTGCGCCGAGAACGCCCTGATGGAACAGCTCCACGCCCGCAGCGATGTCTATGGCAAGAAGACCGTCGGACAGGTGCTCAAGGAAGCCGGCGTGAATGCTGTGACGGACATGGCGATCTTCAAGATCGGTTCCTAGCCGCGACGCCGACTTCGACTCGATTTCCTCAGAGGGGGGCCGCACGGCGGCTCCCTTTTTCATGCGCGGGCGGGTAATCTTCCGGCGAAGGTGGCGCCGGCAAGCGGCCGGCGCGGGCGATGGGCGCGCACCGGCGAGCGACCGGTGTCACGGGGGCGGCACGGATGACGAAGGACACAGCGGCGGGCGTGCGGTTCCGGCGGGTGCTGCTGAAGATCAGCGGCGAAGGGCTCTGCACGTCCGGGTCGACGGGAATCGACGGGGCGGAGTTGCGGCGCCTGGCCGAGGAGATCCGGCTGGTCGTCGAACTCGGCGTCCAGCTCTCCATCGTGGTCGGCGGCGGCAACCTCGTCCGCGGATCAGCGATTGCGAAGGGCTCGCCCATCGAGGAGGCCACCGGCCACTACATGGGCATGCTCGCTACGGTGATCAACGCCCTCGCGGTGCAGGACACGCTCGAGGATCTCGGCGTGCCCACGCGTGTCCTCAGCGCGCTGTCTGTAGACCGGGTGTGCGAGCCGTTCATCCGGCGGCGCGCCATTCGGCATCTCGAGAAAGGCCGCGTCGTGATCTTCGCCGCCGGCACGGGCAATCCGTTCGTCACCACCGACACCGGGGCGGCGCTTCGCGCGAGCGAGATCAAGGCCGATGTCGTGCTCAAGGCCACCAAGGTGGACGGCGTCTACACCGCGGACCCAAAGAAAGATCCCAAGGCCGAGCGGCTGCACAAGCTGACCTTTGACGATGTCATCAACCGCCGCCTGGAGGTCATGGACCTCTCCGCCGTAGACATGTGCCAGCGAAATGGCATTCCGATTATCGTGTTCGACCTGCGCAAGCCGCGGAACATGCGGGCAGTGTGCGAAGGACAGGACGTGGGCACACTGATCGCGGCCGGCTGAGCCGCGGCGGGGGGTGTTTCGTTTTCCGGGGCCGGGTTGGTATCATCGATCCCGGCACCGCCACCCACGCGGCGCCGGGAGCGGAAGGATGTCCACCAGCCCGTGTTTTCAACAGGCCATGCCGCGGCGTGCGCTTGCCGGCCTCTGCGTCGCGGTTTGCCTCGTTTCGGCCCCCGCCGTCGCGGCCCCGATGACCTATCTCGTTACGCTCGATGCCGAGAGCAGCGTCGTCTCTGCCGACGTCGACATCGAACTGAGCGCACCCGGCAACCTGATCGGTAACTGGCACGCGACCGATAACCCCACCGGCACGCGGACCAAGCCCGGCTCGAGCGGCACGTTCGGCGCCACAGAGAACGTGGCCGTTCCCGCCACGTTTACTCCGACGATCGCGGGCATGGCCCAGAGCTCGAGTTCAGGCGGCTGGCTGATGACGGTGGACACTATCGCCGGCACCGTGGGCGTGGAGGGCTTCGGCGTCAATCTGCTTGCCGGCGGTCCGGTCGCCCTTGGCTTGAACGTCGAGGTGACCTTCGGGACCTTCCGGACGCGCTCGCCGGATTCGCTCTTCTTCGGGCTGACGCTCCCCATTCCGCTTGGCGATGCCTCGCTGACGGCGCTGGGCGTGCTGCAGACGGGGGATCTGGTGGCCGGCACACTCACCTCGGTCGATGCGGATACCTACACCTTCGCGGTGGTCGTTCCCGTGGTTATCGCCGGCACCGGCGACGCGCTGGGGAGTCCCTTCGTGCTGGAGGACACGCCGGCTGTGGTTGCCCTGGCGGGAGAACTCACGCTGGCCGGCGACACGATGGTCCTGACCGCGTCTGTGCCGGTCATTTTCGCCTTCAATGGCGAGCCGACCCCCGACGGGCCGCTGACCCTGCCGCCGATCGACGTGCCCGTCCCCACGATCCTGCCGCCCGGTTCTACCGCAAACCTGGTCGCCAACCTGAACCTGACCAACGTGGACGCGTCGGTTGATGCTACGCTCTCCGCCTTCGGCGAAGGCGTTCGGCAAACGACCACGACGACCGGCGCCTGCTGTTACCAGGGCACTTGTACGGAGGTCGAGCCCGAGGCCTGCCGGCCGTTCATCTGTGATGTGGCTGCGAACGAGCTCGCCGAGTGCGGCGGCCCGTGCGGCACGACCTGCTACGGGGACGTCAACGGCGACGGCTTCGTGACAGCGGCTGATCGCGGGTTCATCTCGGCGGCCGTCGGCCAGTTCGGCTTCGCGCATGTCTGCCAGTTCGACATGGATGGCAACGGGTTCATCAACGCGGGCGATCGTGGCTTCGTCGCCGCGGAGATCGGCCTGTGCCACGATGTGCCCGACCACCAGAACGGCAGCGGCATGAACAACGGCGCACCGGATGGGCGGTTCGGCCAGGCGGAGTTTGCCGGCGCGGGAACAACGTGTGCCGCGAACCCCTGCGCCGAGTAGGCCGCGTCACATCGATCCCGGCAGAAAAGCAGCGGCGACCTGCGCGATGCGCAGGTCGCCGCGTTTGTCATCATTGAGGGGCGATCGAACCGGGGGGCGCTTACTGCCCGCTGGTGTAGGGCAGCAGGGCCATGAACCGGGCCCGCTTCAGCGCCATCTTGAGATCGCGCTGTTCCTGCGAGTTCGTCCCCGCGCGGCGACGCGACAGCACCTTGCAGCTCGTGCTCAGATAGCGGCGGAGCAGTTCCACTTCCTTGTAGTCGACGAGCGGGCCTTTCCAGCCCTCGCCGCCCCGACCGGGAAAGCGGACCGCGTTGTGATACGTCTTCGCCTGGCTCGACTTCGATTGCGCTTCGCTCATGTCTGTTCCGTTTCGTGCTCTCTGTCTCGTTCGCACATCGTGCGGCGGATCAAACCGCCGCCTGGCTGCCCCCGGCGTCAGGTCCGTGGGGTCTGATGAACTTGCCGGTCCGGGTCGGGCTCGCCGGCCGCGGTCATCAGCACGGGAATCCCGTCGCGAACGGGATACCGCATTCCGCAGTCGGTCGCCGCACACCGCAGCCATTCGCCCGCCGCCCGCAAGGGGCCCCGGCAGGCGGGACAGCGAAGGCGCTGAACCAACTCCGGGCTGGGCAGGGCCGGACCTCCCGCGTGCTCCCCATCCGCGGCAACTGGGCTGCCGACGGCTGGCGAAGAGCCACGCATTCTAACGGCGAAAGCCGCTCTTGCAACGGCGCCGTGCCTGCCCGACCGTTTTGACGCAATCGCGGAATTGGCGTATGATGCGGCCTGCCGGACCACAGCCGGCCATGCAGGCCCCTCCAGGAACCCAAACGATGACGACCCCCATGACGGGCAAGGACCCCTTCGGCGCTCGACGAACCATCCGGACCGCGGGCGGCGCGGTGCAAATCTATAATTTGCAAGCACTTAGCGACGCTGGCGTGGCCCCTGTCGAGCGGCTGCCGCTCTCGATCCGCGTTCTGCTGGAAAGCGCCCTGCGGAACGTCGATGGGGCGAGCGTCACCGAGGACGACGTCCGGGCGCTGGCCGGGTGGCGGCCCCAGCCGGCGGTGCGCGAGATCCCCTTCGTGCCTTTCCGCGTCATTCTACAGGACTTCACGGGCGTGCCAGCGATCGTCGACCTGGCCGCGATGCGCGACGCGATGGCGCGGCTCGGTGGCGACCCCAGGAAGATCAACCCCTTGGTGCCGGTTGATCTGGTCATCGATCACTCGGTGCAGGTCGACGCGTTCGGTTCGGCGGGTGCTCTAGGGATCAACTCCAGCCTGGAATTCAGCCGCAACCTCGAGCGCTACGAGTTCCTGCGCTGGGGTCAGCAGGCCTTGGCGAACTTCCGCGTCGTCCCGCCGGCGATGGGCATCGTGCATCAGGTCAACCTCGAATACCTCTCGACGGTCGTCGCGACGCGCACGGTGGGCGGCGTCACCACGGCGATGCCCGACAGCGTTCTCGGAACGGACAGCCACACGCCGATGGTGAACGGACTGGGCGTGGCGGCGTGGGGTGTCGGCGGCATCGAGGCCGAGGCGGTCATGCTGGGCCAGCCGTTGTTCATGCTCCTGCCGCAGGTCGTCGGGTTCCGCATGACCGGGCGGCTGCCGAGTGGGGCGACAGCTACCGACCTCGTGCTGACGGTCACTCAGATCCTCCGTCAGCGCGGCGTGGTGGACAAGTTTGTCGAGTTCTTCGGCGAGGGTGTGGGCTCGATGAGCCTCGCCGACCGCGCGACCATCAGCAACATGGCGCCGGAGTACGGCGCAACCATGGGATACTTCCCGATCGACGGCGAAACGCTGGCCTACCTTCGGCGCACCGGCCGCCCGGCCGAGCTGGTCGACCTCGTCGAGCGATACACCAAGGAGCAGGGGCTGTTCCGCACTGACAGCGTTGCCGCGTCGATCGAGTACAGCGACGTGCTGACGCTCGACCTGGGCACGGTGGAGCCGAGCCTCGCCGGGCCGAAGCGCCCGCAGGACCGCGTGCCGCTGTCGGGCGTCAAGCGTGCGTTCGGCGAGTCGCTGCGTGCACCGCTGGACAAGCGCGGCTATGCCCTGAACGACGCGGGCCTGGCCCGTCACGTAGACGTCAAGACCAACGGATCGACCAGCCGCCTGACGCACGGCTCGGTCGTCATCGCGGCGATCACGAGCTGCACCAATACTTCGAATCCGTCGGTGATGATCGCCGCGGGGCTGATCGCGAGAAAGGCTTGTGAGAAGGGGCTGAAGCCCAAGCCCTACGTCAAGACCAGCCTGGCGCCCGGCTCGCGCGTCGTGACCGACTATCTGGCGGAGGCGGGGCTGCTGCCTTTCCTGGAGCAGTTGGGTTTCCACACGGTCGGCTACGGCTGCACAACCTGCATCGGCAACAGCGGACCGCTGCCGGACGCCATCGCCGCGGGGCTGAGGAGCACCGACATCGTGGCGGCGTCGGTGCTGAGTGGCAACCGCAACTTCGAGGGCCGCGTACACCCGCAGGTGAAAGCGAACTACCTGGCCTCGCCGCCGCTGGTCGTGGCCTATGCCCTCGCTGGTCGGATGGACATCGACTTTGACGCCGAGCCGCTGGGCACCGGCGCCGACGGATCGCCGGTGTACCTGCGCGACGTCTGGCCCGATGCGGCCGAGGTCCGCGAGGCGATCACGAGCTTCGTTCGCCCCGAGCATTTCCACGCACAGTACGGCAACGTGTTCTCCGGCAACGAGGAATGGAATCGTATCTCGGGCTCGACCGGCGACACCTATCGCTGGACCGACTCGAGCACCTACATCCAGAACCCGCCGTTCTTCGAGAAGATCCGCAAGGACGTCACGCCGATCGAGACGATTCGTGGCGCCCGCGTACTGGTGATGGTGGCGACTCGGTGACGACCGACCACATTTCGCCAGCCGGTTCGATTGCCGCGGATTCTCCTGCGGGCAGGTACCTGGTCGAGCACGGCGTGAAACCTGCGGACTTCAACAGCTACGGCTCGCGGCGCGGCAACGACCGCGTCATGACCCGCGGCACGTTCGCCAACATCCGCCTGCGGAACCTGCTGGCCCCGGGCACCGAGGGCGGTGTGACCACGCACCTGCCCAGCGGCAAGACGATGCCGATCTTCGACGCGTCCGAACTGTACAAGGCCGCGGGAACGCCGCTCATCGTCCTGGCCGGCAAGGAATACGGCTCAGGATCGTCGCGCGACTGGGCGGCCAAGGGCGTGCTGCTGCTGGGCATCCGCGCGGCGATCGCCGAGAGCTACGAGCGCATCCACCGCAGCAACCTGGTAGGCATGGGCGTGTTGCCGTGCCAGTTCCGCGCGGGCGAGAATCGCGAGTCGCTGAAGTTGACCGGCCGCGAGGTGTTCGACTTCGTCGGGCTCACCGACGATGTTCGGCCGCAGCAGGAAATCGAAGTTCGCGTGACCGATCCTGACACGAAGGCCTCGCGCTCGATCCAGGTCGTTTGTCGGCTCGATTCCGCGGTCGAGGTGCGGTACTACCGCAACGGCGGCATTCTTCCCACCGTGCTGCGGAAGCTCGCCGGGGCATAGAACGCGAGCGGTGACTCAGCCCGCTTTGGTACACGGCGGGGCCGGGGCAAGCGCTGCGTGTTCGTCGCCGTATCGCGACAGCCAGGGCATGGCTGCTTCCACGACGGCTGGGTCGAACTGCCGCCCAGCGCCCCCGTCGAGTTCGCTGCGGACGGCGTCCACCCCGATCGCCTCCTGATAGCAGCGCCCCGAAATCATCACGTCGATCGCGTCGGCGACGGCAATGACACGCGCGCCCACCGGAATGTCCGAGCCCGTCAGCCCGGCCGGATACCCCGTCCCGTCGTACCGTTCATGATGGTGGAGAATGGAGGGCAGCTTGTCGTGCAGGCGGCGGATCTGGCCGAGGATTTCGACCGCGATGACGGGGTGCCGCTTGACGGCTTCGAACTCGTCCGCCGTCAGCGGCCCGGGCTTCGTGAGGATGGCGTCGGGCACGCCGATCTTGCCCACATCGTGAAGCTGAGCCGCGGTGCGGATCATGCCGACGAGTTGCGGTCGCATGCCCAGATTGCGTGCGATCGCCTCGGCGATGGTAGAGACCTTGTCGGCGTGCCGCCGGGCATGGGCTTCCTTCGCCTCGGCGGCCGCGACCAGAGCGTGGGCGGCTTCGACGTAGGCGCGGCCGATGTTTTCGCTCGTTCGACCGATCCACATGGTCACTTCGTCCACGCCACGTGCCTGCTGCCGATCGGCGCGGACGCGGTTGGCGACCAGGTCGTCCCAGTCTCGCGTCTGGTTGCGTCCGGAGCTCTTGGCGTCCTCGAGCGCGAGGCGGGCGTGGTGGATCATCGTGTGCTCCGTCGCCGCGCAGGCCCTGCCGAGGTAGCACACGCCGATGCTGACGCCGAATTCGTGGGTCCGGCCGCGATGGCGAGGCGGGTTGCGGCGCGCGGTCATGCGGCATTCCTCGGCCAGGCGCATGACCCGGCCTCGATCCATGCCGCAGAGCGCAACGAGAAACCGGTCGCCATGCTGTCGCGTGATGAGTTCCTGTCCCCAGAACACCTGACCGAGAAGCGATTCGAACCAGGCCAGCACTTCGTCGCCGAAGGCGGGGGAGTACACCTCGTTGCACGCGCGGAACCGATCCAGGTCAAGCATGAGAATGGCGATCGACTCGCCTGACCGACGGCAGCTTTCCCGCGCGTCGGCCAGCCGGTCGATGAACGCGCGGTAGGGCAGCGCGCCGTGGCCCGGGGAGGCCGACGCGGCGCGGTTGTCGGCGAGACCGCGCGGATCACGCTGCTCCAGGGCCTCGCAGACCTGCTGCATCAGCATCGAATCGGCAGCGGACTCCTCCAGGCTGTCATAAGCTCCGGCGAGCAGGGCATCGCGCGTGGCACGCGCATCGCCCGGGGGCGTGATCGCCAGGACGCGGGCCTGCGGCCAGGTCCGCCGGGCGCGCGTCACGGCGTCGGCCAGCGAGGCACCCTGGGTCACGCCTACGGCCACGAGCCGGGGCGAGGCGTCGGTCCCTCCTGTGTCCGCCCAAGGACCGAGGTCGGGGAGGCGGCAGTCCACGCCGCACCGGGCGAACAACCCGGCCAGTCGCTGCGAGTCCGCAGGGCTGGGGTGAATGAGCAGAATGCGAGCGCCTTTCGCCTCTTTCGATGGAGTCGATTCCCTCAGCATGCGATCGTGTATCGTCGCCGCGCAGGGCCGACTTGATCCCGCTCGATGCAGTGTTTTCTTCGGAGATTTCGAGACTTTCGAGGTGGTCCCAGTACCCGCGGGCGTCGCTCGCGATCGCATGCGCGCGTGTTGATCGGACCCGGGTGATATTCCTCATCCGGCGAGGAGGTCGGCATCCGGCAAGCGCCTGGACCGGCGCGCGATTCAGGCCCGAGTGGTCCCAGAATGTCAGGGCGGAGAGTCCGTCAGCGGAAGTAGTCGCGCGCCATGGGGATCGCGTAGGCGATGATGTACCACACCGCGCCCACCCAGAACCCGACCCACAGCAGCCGCACGATCCAGGGGATGTGGTGCGTCTCGTAGGTGTGGAAGCGCAGGTCTTCGTGCCCCGTGGGGTTCGGTGAGTCGGTCATCAGCGGGTGCTCCCGTGCAGACGTTCGTGGCGCGATAGCTCTTCCTCGCGCTCCAGCATGCGGTATTTCGGGGCTTCCACGTCGCGGAACATCCCCCTCGCCGCGGCCCAGATCAGCAGGCAGGTGAAGCCCAACGCCACAAGGGCGTAGTTCATCACCGGGAAGATCGTGAATTGACCCCCCTCGATCGTATCGCGCATCTGCACGAGCCGGACGAACTTCTGGATGAACCCGAACGCGGTCGGCAGAAACGCGCCGGCGGCAATAAGCCAGAATATCATCGCCCGGCGGCTCATCGGACGGCGGGGCTTGTCTGGTTGTTTGTCAGCAGTCGCCATCAGGCCTACCTCCACTGGATTCTAGCGCCGTCATGGCTGGACGGCCGGCGTCGCCGACGCGGTGGCATCGGCGACGGGCTTCGCACGTGGCCCGCCCGGTCCCTCGCCGGTGTAGTACGGGTACACGTCGAGCCAGCTTCCCAGCCACTGCACGTAGGTGATGATCGCCAGCCCCTTCTTGTTGGGGTAGCCGTCCTCGTCGAAGAACCAGCCGTAGGCGGGCATCACCGAAAGCGGCACGACGCTCGTGGGCTTGTAGAAGTGCGCCACGTGCCAGTCGTTGCTGCGCCGTGCGCCCTCGCGAGTGAGGTCCGGCCCGACGCGGCGGGTGCCGAACAGCACGGGCCGCTGGAGCTCGTTGAGGTACTCCTTCGCGTGCGAGACCGGTCCCCAGCGACGATCCTCGTTGGCGACCGGGCGGACGAACTGGCTGTGACAGTGCCAGCAGGCCTCGGCCACGTACACTTCCCGCCCGAGCCGCAGGGCTTCGACGTAGGCGGCCTTCATCCGGGCTTCGTCCACCTTCCCTGACTCGTCAGCCACGCTGCCGAAGTGACGCTCGAACTGCTCGGGGTAGCGCTCGCGCAGGTCGACGAACTCGTGGATGATGCCCGTGTCCGCGATCTGCTCGACCGTCTGCTCGCCCTCGCCGGCGTAGATCGTCCAGGGCAATAGTCCCATGATGACGAACGCCAGGGCGAAGAAGACCACGCCGGCGATCATGAACACACCCCATCGTGACTCGAACATGCCCGTTCCTCGCTTCCCATCGCTGCGCCGCCGACGTCCGGTGGCGCCATCGTGATCTCCGACCGGTCGGCGTTGATCAGGCCGTGGCCGTCCTCGGTGCGACCGACGGCGTTGGCGCGATGACCTGGCGGTTGAGAGCGGTCATCACGATGTTGTAGACGAACATCGCCTGCCCCACGATGATCGCCACCCCGGACAGCATCCGCACCAGCCAGAACGGACGGGCCGCGGCGAGGATTTCCTCCCAGGGGGCGAGCCCGCTTTGCTGATAGCCGTGCACGAGGCCGGCGATCATCAGGTCCACAAACATCACCAGCAGCCCGATGCCCGAAAGCCAGAAGTGCCACTCGTTCCACTGCGGGCGGTACCAGCCGGCTGCCCCGATCAGCCGCGGCAGCAGGTGCGTCATGATTCCCAGGATCCAGAAGCCGAACACACCCAGCATCACGAGGTGGGCATGGCCCACGACCCAGTCGGTGAAGTGAATCACGCGCTGGAAGGTCAGGGTGGTCTGAAACGCGCACTGCAGGCAGGTCGTGAAGTAGAAGACCATGCCCAGGTAGAACCAGCGGATCGGCAGGTTGGTGCGCAGCGCGTCGCCGCGGCCGCGGATGGTCATGAAGAAGTTAATGATCACCGTTGTGACCACGAACTCAACGGCGATCGTTGAGATCACCGCGCCGTACTGCAGGAACATCGGGATCGGCGTGTAGAGGAAGTGGTGAATGCCGTTGAGCGGGTAGAAGAACGCCAGCCCCCAGAAGCCGACCAGGGACAGGCCGTGGCTCCAGATGGGCTTCTTCAGGATGACGGGCACGAAGTAGTACATCGCCCCCCAGCCCAGCGGAGTAACAAAGAGCCCGACGAGGTCGTGAATGAACAGCCCCACCAGCGCCGCCGACGCTGATCCGCCGACGAAGTATTCAGGTAGGAAATTGCCCATCGCGTAAACCAGGATGGTCCAGACGAACGCCGCGATGAAGTACCAGAGCGTGACGTACATCGGCCCCGTGGTGCGGAAGATCGGGGTCAGCATGTTCGCCGCCAGCAGCACCAGCCCCACCAGCGCCACCGGGTCGACGAACTTCGGCGTTTCGCCCCATTCGACGGCCTGCGCATAGCCCAGCACGAGGCCGCCGGCGGTGGACAGCACGATCGCCTGCCACGCCATGAAGATGAACCACGACAGTTTCGACGATAGCGGCTTCTGGAAGGTCAGCCGCGGCACCACCCAGTGCACCATGCCGAGGAACGCATTGGCGATGAAGCCGTAGGCCATGGCGTTGGTATGCACCATGCGCCAGCGTCCCGGCGAGAGAATCTCGATGTTGGCGAAGGGATAGCTCTGGATGAACTGCAGCGAGTAGAAGAAACCCGCGAGCATTCCGATCATCAGGTAGGTCAGCGAGGCGTAGAAATACCAGCGCACCAGCCGGGCATCGACCAGGTCTGGCGGAATCTCCACTGCCTCGGACGTCTTCACAGCCGCTGTGGCCATCCGGTACTCCTCGAATTCTCGGGCCGGTCGCCGGCCCCGGGGTCGTGGTCGGTCTGCGCAGGGGAGGGCGCGCCCTACTCCTCGAAGTCCTCGCCGGTGGTCTCGAATCCTGCGCTCGTCGGCGGGGGAGGTGGCGGGCCGTCGAAGTAGATCGGCCGCGGATGCGGCCGTACCTCGTAGCTGCCCGATGCCAGCAGGGCGGGCCGCTGGGCGATCAGGCTCTGCACGTAATAGGCCATCGCCCAGATATCCTGCGTGGTCACCAGGGTGTTGCCCTGGTCGTCGGCGTAGTGCATCGAGTCGACCCAGGTCGGCATCGCGGTCCCGGTGATGCCGGCGGCGATGGAGCGGTACAGGTCGTCTACCGAGGTCCCTGCCTTCACGAAGTCGCGTCGAAAATCAGGCGGGTAGATCATCTCGCCCTCGGTGTTCGGCTTGCCCTCGGCGCGGTGGACGTTCTCCCGGAAGCCGGGCCGCGGGGGGCTGTTGAAGGCGACAAGGTGCTCGTTGATCTTCGCCGCCGGCACATAGGACGGGTGACAGGTCCAGCAGGTCGAGTAACCGTGGTACACGGCCTCTCCGCGGGCGATGGCCGCGGACTTGTCCTCTGTGCCGCGGTACGGGTCGTCGGTCCGCGGAATCGGCGACGAAACACCGCGTTCCTCCCACTTGGGCGAGAGCGTCTTGATGTAGGCGATCAGCGAGTCGATCGTGCGGTCGGGCAGCAGCGGCCAGTCGGGCATGGCGCTGCCCCGGAGGCCGTAGCGAATCGAGCGGCGAAGGTCGTCGTCGGTGGGCATCAGCCCCGAGCGCGTCGAGCTGAACTTGAAGTTGGCGAGCTGGAAGTTGCGCGGTCGCGGGTGAAGGAATTTTGCGGCAGCGCCGTTGCCGTCGCCCTCGGCGCCGTGGCAGCCGATGCAGTAGCGCTCGTAGGCGGCCTTGCCGTCCGCCACCATCGCGTCATGGGGCGACTTCTGGAATCCGAAATCGGCCGGGCGCGACTGTTCCTCGTTGGGGTCGGGCTCACCACAGCCGGCCAGCAGCATCCCCGCCGCACACATCATGATCCACAGCGCCTGCTTCACCTTCTGCCCTCCGCCATCACGGGGCGCTGCCCGGGATTGAACCGGCCCCACTGATCGACCAGCAGCATGCTCCACCCGAAGACCAGGTGCGTGCCCGCCGCCACGTAGACGGGGATCTGCTCCAGGATCCAGTTGCCGCCGATCAGCGCCGGCTGCAGCCAGGCGATCAGGCCGTAGAAGTTGATGATCCACACCCCCAGCCCCAGCACGGTCGCCACCGCGAAGCGCACCCCGAACGTGGCGCGGTCGAAGAACCGGCTGAGAATGAGGTGAAAGGGGATGCCCCCGAACATGCCCGTCATCAGGTACAGCCCGCAACCGGCCGCCAGGATGAACCCCGGCTGCGGCTCGGTCAGGGCCTTTTCGCCCAGCGGAAAGGTCAGGTAGACGCGGATGAGCTGAAGCGGATCCTTGCCCACCAGCACCGCGCCGATGACGTTGAACAGGAGGCTCGCGGCCGCGCTCACCAGCCCCAGGATCATCCCCGCGAGGATGTGATACGCCGTGTAGTACGTCCGCGGCACCCACGCCGTCGGAGCGTCCACGGCGAGCTCCTGTTCGAGCTCCTCCACCCTGCGGCGCAGCTGCTGCAGTTCGGCGGTTCTGGCCTGCTGGTCCATGGCGGCTCCTGTCGGGTCAGACGTCGTTCAAGCACCGCGCCCGGTCGCCTCATGGCGACGGCCCGGCGGGCGCTGATCCGGCCCTGGTGACGGCAACAAACCCTGAGAATTGAGGGCGGCGGAGGGATGGCGCAGAAAGAGCGCACACCGCGAGCGCCGCGTGCTCAGTTCTCCTCCCTCCGTGCGCCGCGTAAAGCGGAGCGACGAACGGGGAGACCCTCTCTTCCGGCCCGTGCCCGATGGCAACGGGCGGGACGATAACCGAACGCCGCGGCCGGTTCAAGAAGAAAATGGCCCGATCCGGAGCGGCAGAGGGCCGGCCGCGCGCCGCATGCACCCGGCAGGTGACGGGCCGTATCGCCGGCACAGAAAACTGGCAGTTTCGAGGAATCCCGCGTCCAAGAACGGCAGGTTCGATCCGTAGTCATGGAGAAGCCCGCGCCGCCGCGAGGCGGCCTGGTGGGCGGCTGAATCCAACGGCGGGCCGGAGGATCGAACGTGCTGACGGCGAACATAACGTGGCGACGGATCGTGTGGACAGCGGGCTTGTGCGCGATCGGAGCGCAGGGCGGCTGCGGGACGATGGGGCATGGACATGGAGACGGAAGGGTGACGCAGCTGGAGGGAGCGGATGACGCCAGAGCGTCCACGGCGATTCCGGCGATGCGCTATGCGCCGCGGAGCGAGGACTTCGCGGACGACCATCCCGATGCGCCGGGGCTGGCGCTGAGTTTCAACACGCTGCATGTCATCTTCCAGCCGACGGCCGCCGTGGGCGAGGTGAACGCCCTGCTGCGGTCGCTGAATGCCGAGATCGTCGGGGGCGTGCCGGGGACGCCGGAGCTGGCCGGCATCGTGCAGATCCGCGTACCCGCGGCCAGCCATGCGGAGTTGAAGCCCTTTCATGCGGCGCTCATGGCGAACCCGCTCGTCAAGGTTGTCGCCCCGGAGGTGCTGCTGACGCCGCAGTTTGTCCCCGACGACGGCGCGGCGGCTCCGGCCGGCTGGACGTGGGAGTCTCAGCCGAGCGGGGGCAACTGGGGCATGGAGCTGTCCCGCGTGCCGCAGATGTGGAACCTGAACAGTGCGCTGGCGAAGCTCGGGCGTTCGACGACGACAGCGGTGCTTGACGCGGATTTCGATCTCGAACACGCCGACCTGGCCCTGACGGAGGTGGCTTCCGAAGCCAATCCGGCCCTCGCCGACGAATCGGGGCGGCAGCACGGCACGCACGTCTCGGGCACCGTGGCGGCCCGGGTCGGAAACAGCGCGGGCGTGGACGGCGTGAATCCGTTTGCCCGCGTGGTGGTCAAGCGCATGATCGGCGTCCTCGACTTCATCGACCTCGAGGAGGCCCACCCCGACGTTCGGGTGTTGAACATCAGCGTCGGTCTGGGGCTGGTGGCAAATGGACTGGACCCGGGCGGCGCGTTCGTCAACGGCGTACTGGACTCGGTCGGGGCGGTGGTCGCGGCGCGGATCGCGCTGGCGGGAGAGGACACGCTGCCGCTGCTGGTGGTGGCGGCCGGCAACGATTCGGGGGGCACATTCGGAACCGTCGACGCTGTGGTCAGCAGCCCCTACGCCAACGCGGCGCGCGTGCACGGCGCGGGCAACATCATCGTGGTGGAGAACGTCGCCCAGTGCGACGCCTGCACCGGTGGGGCGGTGCGCTCGGGGTCGTCGTGTGTCGGCGGTGACGTCTCGGCGCCGGGCAGCGCGGTCCTGAGCACGTTCCCCGGCAACAACTACGGCACGCTGTCGGGCACATCGATGGCCTCGCCGTTCGTGGCGGGACTGGTCAGCTATCTCTTCGCGGTCGAGCCGTCGCTGACGCACGCGCAGGTCAAGGACCTGCTTGCGGCCAACGCGGTGGCGGTGGATGACGGCACGGCGCGGGTGGACGCGTGGGCGACCGTGATGGACATCGACCGGATTACGGGCGACACGCGCGTGCTGCGGATGCTGCTGGACATCGACGACGGTACGCTGGACGGCAACACGCGCAAGGAGCACGGCGTCGCGGAGGACTTCCTCAGCGAGGACGCCGATCAGGATGGCGGCCCGGGCGACGGGCGGATCGACATGGCCGACTTCAGGCGCTGGCGAGACTGGCTGCTCCAGGTGGAAAACGACGGGAGCCTGGACCTCGACGGCTCGCCCGGCCACCCGAAGCGCGACGTGAACGGCAACGGCTCGGTGGAAGCGGCCGCGGCGGAGGGCGTCTACCCGCGTGGGGATTTCAACGGCGACGGCAAGCTCAGCCGCGACGCCAAAAGCGCCGTACCGGGCGCCATCGCGGTGACGGCCGTGGACGTGAACAAGACCGACCTCGAAGTGCTCAAGTCGATCTTCGACGATCCGCACTATTCGCACACCGAGCTCGACGACCTGATCGAATCGGCGGACATCGAGGTCTTTCCGTTCAACTGCCTCCAGCATGAGTCGGTGCAGACGGTGGTAACGACCGTCCACGACGTGGACGGGCTCGAGGTGGGCTCGCACACGCACACCATCGAGGCCAGCCGGCGGATCTTCACGGTGCCGGTGCGCAACCCCACCTACACACTGAGGCTCGAAGCCCGCGACGCGGGCGGCGAAGTCGTGTTTCGCGACGAAACCGAGATCGACGTGACGCTGGGCGGAGACTTTTCCTGGGATCCGGCCGTGTGCAGGGCGCTGGAGCTGGAGATCGTCTTCGCCCCGGTGTTCGAACCGGGCGAGCCCATGCCGCTGGTCGTGCGCGTCGGCGAAGTGCAGGAGGACAACTCGCTGCAGTACCTGGCGGGCATCGACGTGGACGTGGCGATCACCAGCGGCACGGTGAATCCGCCGGGCGGATTCACCGACGCGGACGGCTTCTTCACGGCGGAGGTGACGCCGCAACAGCAGGCGGAGAACGTCACGCTCTTCATCACGGCCACGAACGAAGCGGGCTTCACGGTGACGGAGACGGTGACGGCGCAGCCGGCGAGCGGGCCGGTGACCGTGAGCAGGCGGTTCTCGCGGCTTTGGGCGGTGGCGGTGTTCATGGAGGGGGCTGAGGGTGTGCGGGGTGAGAACCGGATCATCCCGTTTACCGGGGAGGGCCGGTTCAACCAGTCCACGACGGCCCGCGACGGCGGAACGCAGGGAGTGACGACGCAGGATTCAGAGCTGACGATCGACCCGGTCCTGGGCCTGACCGGGGCCCGGGTGAGCGGCACGGTGCACGCGGAGAACTCGGGCGATGGCGCCGGCAGCGAGTTCAGCATCCGCGCGGAATCGAGCAGCGACTTCGAAGTGTCGTTCATCGTTCCGCCCGGCAGTTACTACCAGTACACGGCCACGGGCTCGATCCAGTTCGACGAGGCAGGCCCGTACATCTTCGCAACCTATGTCGGCCCGTTCGGGATGGATTTCACGCGCAAGGAGGTGATGATCGGGGAGCCGTACACGACGACCTCGGCGGACCTCGCCGACAACCGACTGCTTGGTCCGGGCCAGCACTCGATCACCCTGGATGTGTTTACGAGTGTTTTTCTGGGGGAAACGGCGCTGGTGAAGGACGGCAGCTTCGAGTTCGAGTTCACACTCGTTCCGGCGGAGCCTCCGATCCAGTGAGGGGTGCCCGCTCCTGCAGCGATCACGATGGCGCCTCACGGCCCGACGACGAGGCGCTGCAGGGCGGCGAAGTCGGCGAGGTCGGCGTCGGTGTCCTGGTCGACGTCGGCGTCGTGGCGTTCCGGTTGCGGGAGCATTCTACCCGAGGCTGCTTCGGGGAAGAATTCACAGGCGCCGCCGAGTTACTCACAGGCGGGAGGGATCGGCGCCCGCATGACCGCCCCTCCCGCCTATGACTAACATCGGGGATGGTATCAGGGTGGGCTCGCGATGATTGACTCCCCCAGTGTCACGATCGAGCCCGGCTCAAACGCCGGCCGATCGTCGCTCCGCCGATTTCCCCCGCCGTCTGGACCTGGGACTTAAGTCCCAGGCTACGATCGTGCGCCCTGCCGGCGGAGGAACGCCGGATCACGGCTGGTGCAGGCCGAGCAGGATCGGCGACAGTTCGTCGCGAGTCACCCGATGCGCTGAGGCCGGTGCGAGGGTGGATTCGCGCCCTCAGGACGGTGGCCGCGGCACGGCCGGCTTCGGCAGGGCGAAGCGGTCGCGGGTGGTGGAGTAGTCATCGCCGCCGAGCCGGCCGACGGCGTCGAGCCGGGCGACGTCGATCGAGCCATCGGGCAGCAACATCTCGTCAGCCACGTGGAAACAGAGGATCTCGCAGATGCACAGGTTACCCGACAGCGGGCCCTCGCCCACGGGGACGATCTGGATCAGCCGACACTCCATCTGCACCGGCGACTCGGCCGCACGCGGCGGGCGGACGAAACGGCTGGGGATCGGCGTGAAGCCGGCGGCCGTGAACTCGTCGACCTCCGGCGGGAACGGGTACGACGCGAGGTTCATCCCGTCGCAGATCGCATGAGGCACGACGTGCACGACGCACTCGGGCACCTCGCGGAGGTTGACCACGGTGTCCTTGAGCGTCCCGTCGGGCCGCGTCGCGGGCGAGAAGATGATCGCCGGCGGGCTGTTGCCCACGGCGTTGAAGAACGAGAACGGCGCCAGGTTGGGCACGCCGGCCGCCGAGATCGTCGACACGAACGCGATCGGCCGCGGCAGCACGGCCGAGAGCAGCGTGCGGTGATTGTCGCGCTTCTCGCGTTCGGCCGGGATCAGCGTCGTGTAGCGGTCGTAGGCGTGCATGGGCCCTCGATCGTCGGCCGCCGACGGGTGGTCACTGGGTGACAGCGTCGCGGATGCGCTTGCAGGTCATGTAATAGTCGAGCATGGCCTTGTGCTCGCCGCGGCCGTCCTCGGGAGCCTGCTGCACGGCCTCGGACTGCAGGGCGATCGCCCGGTCCAGCGCCCCGACGTGGAAGAGGGCCTGGGCATACAGGGCGGTTACCCGTGGCTGCGGGTTGGCCTTTGAAGCCTCGTAGGCGCCGCGCGCGGCCTTGACCGCGAGCTCGGGTTGACGCGAAGCGAGTTGCTGCGAACTCACCAGTTCGACCAGCCCCTGCGCCAGCACGAACTGGACGTAGCCGTCCTGCTTGTGCCGTTCGAGGAAATTGTCCGCCCAGCCCCGCAGGGCCTCGACGTCAGCCATGCGCTCGGTGTACACGTTGAGCAGGGCGCTCATGGCCATCGTGTTCGCCGGGTCCATGCCCAGCACTTCCTTGAGCCCCTCGGCCACGCCCGGCCAGTTGCCCGCGCGAAGCTGCGGGACGAGTTCTTCCAGCTTGCGGTTCACCTTGTCGCGGACGACGGGGTCGTACCGCCCCGAGACGAGGCCCTCGAGCACGTCGGCCATCGCCTCGTCCAGCGGGCTGCCCTGCCAGACGATCGTGCCGTCTTTGCCCACGATGAAGGCGTGGGGGATCCCCATCGCTTGCGCGGCTTCCATGTAGGCCTTGTGGGCCGAGCCGTCGAGGTCGATGCCGACGGTGTACTCCATCGCCGCACCCTGATCCTTGACGAACTTCTCGACCATCGCCTCGGTGTTGCGCGGGTCGGGCTGGGTCAGGCCGACGATGACAACGTCGTCCTTGAACCGCTTCTGAATGTCGGTGAGCAGCGGAACGCTGACCTTGCAGGGGGGGCACCAGGTGGCCCAGAACTCGAGGACGTAGATCTTCTTCCCGATGTCCTGGGGAAGTTCGACCGGCCCGCCCTTGACCCACTTCACCTTGGCCAGCGGCGGGGCTTTGGCCCCCTCCTTGAGCAGTGCCGGCTGGGCGGCGGCCGAAGCCCCCGACAGGGCCAGAACCAGACACCCCAACCCCGCGCGCATCGCAATTCGTCTCATAGTGCATCCGTCTCAGCGTAAGCAGCTGCGCCCGGCCCGATCCGGCGGCAGCCTGATGGTCAGATCATAGCATCGGCAGGGCGGATTCGCACGGCCGGGGGCGAACTCGGCGGGCTCAGACCCTCGCGCGGCCGCCGACGCGGGCAAGACGCCGGCAGGCCTCTTCCAGGTCTTTCATCTTCTTGGCGTAGCAGAAGCGGAGCTGGTTCTCGCCATCCTCGGGCCGGCGGTAGAAGGCCGAGCCGGGCACAGTCGCGACGCCGACCGCCTCGAGGATCGACTCGGTCGCGTCGGTGGCGTTCTCCCAGCGGCCCGGGCCGAAGGCCGCGAGCATGTAGTAGCTGCCGGTGGGGATGTAGGGCTCGAAGTCGATCTTGCGCAGCGTGTCGGCGAGCATGTCGCGTTTCGCCTCGTAGTCTGCGCACATCTTCTCGTAGTACGAGGCCGGCATGCGCATGCCCGCGGCGATGCCGTGTTGAAGCGGGGCGGGGGCGCAGATGTAGAGCAGGTCGCTCACGACGGCGATGCGGTCGATGATGTCGCTCGGGGCGACGGCGTAGCCGATGCGCCAGCCGGTCACGGCGTAGGTCTTGGACGCGCCGCTGATGGTGATCGTCCGGTCCTTGCCCTCGGGGAGACGCCCGACGCTGACATGCGGCTGGCCGTGGGTGATGTACTCGTAGATTTCGTCGGTGACGATCCAGCAGTCGTGCCTGGCGGCGAGCGCAGCGATCTCGCGCAGCTCGCCCTCCGAAAACACCTTGCCGGTCGGATTCGCCGGGGTGTTGATCAGCACCATGCGCGTTTTCGGCGTGAACGCCTCCGCCAGCTGCGCCGGGTCGAACGTCCAGGTCGGGGGCGTCAGGTCCACGTAGCGCACGCCCACGCCGAACAGCTTCAGCAGGTTCACGTGATAGCTGTAGAACGGCGAGAAAATGACGCACTCGTCGCCGGGGTTCAGCGTCGACAGCGCTGCGCAGGCGAACGCGCCGGCCGACCCGACCGTCACCGCGATTTCCTTCTCAGGGTCGCAGGTGATGCCGTTGAAATCCTTCATCTTGTCGGCGATGGCCTGGCGCAGTTCGGCGATGCCGCGGAGGTTGGTGTACATCGCATGATCGCCGTCAATGGCGGCGCGGGCGGCCTCCTTCACGGCATCGGGCGCGGGCTGGTCGCAGACGCCCTGCGACAGGTTCACGCCGCCCATGGCCGCGCAGATCGCGGAAAAGCGGCGAATGTCGGACTGCCGGATCGTGCGCACGCGGTCGGCGATCGGTTGGTTCGACATCGGGCGGGCTCCGGGGTGGTGTCGGCGATGGCGGCCGGGGGCGATCCGCGGCCGTCGGCGGATCAGCCGCCGTCGACGGTGACGGTGACGTCCGCGTCGGCCTGGCCCGGGCCGAAGTCGGCGTCGGTCAGGCCGGTGATCTGTTCGAACAGGTCGGCCGTGGTAGGGGTCCGGGCGACGCAGGTGCCGGTCGCCAGGAGGACGATCAGACTGGCGATGCCTTGTTTGAGCATGTCCACGGCGGCTTTCTCCGTAGTCCCTCGTCGTTCGCGCCTGTCCTGTCCACGCGGGCCGACCGGGGTTATCCTACCCGTTTGAGCCCTCGCGGCCTAGCCTTGCGCCCGTCACCCTGCGAGGCAACGGGTGAAACGGGCGCTCGCACGCCGGTCGCGGGTGGTCACCGGAAACACGGAGAATCGTGCCGATGTCGCTGGCCGTCACGCTGCTCACGTCGCTGCTCATCGCCCAGGCGCCGCCGGAGAAGCCCCCGGCCGACGCGCCGTCGACCGCCGCACCCGCCGAGCGCGAGGCCGTCGATCCGAAGATCGACGCGATCCTCATGCGGCTCGAAAAGCGCGGGGAGGGTCTCAAGGACATCGCCTGCCGCGTCGAGTACGTCGAGGACGATCAGATCAACCTCTCGCAGCAGAAGAAGAGCGGCTCCATCCGGTTCCTGCTCACCGAGCGGAATCCGGTGTTCATGATCCAGTTCGACAAGACGGTTGTGGACGGCCTGCTCGGCAAGCGCGAGTGGTACTACTTCGACGGCCGCTGGCTGTGGCGGGCGCTGGAGCGGACGCGAACGGTGAACAAGCAGGAACTGGTCCCCGAGGGCGAGGTGATCGACCTGTTCGACATCGAGAGCACGCCCTTCGTGCTGCCCTTCGGCCAGAAGCGCGACGAGATTCTCCTCAACTTCACGCTGAAGCTGGAGGAGCCCGCCGCCGGTGACCCGAAGGATGTCGATCACCTGCTCTGCACCCCGCGGGCGGGCAGCCGCCTGGCGGACCGCTATCAGCAGGTGCACCTGTTTGTGCACCGCGAGGTCGGCCTGCCCGTGCGCATCGTGACCGTCCGCACCGGTGGGTACGTCCGCGAGACGGCCGACTTCCCCGACCTGGGCGAGCGTTCGCTCAACGCGGGGCTTTCTGCGAAGGATTTCGCGCCGCTGAAGGAGTGGCGCGAGTACGAGATCAGCGCGGAGCCGCTGAAGTAGGGTGGGCGCCGCCCACCGAGTGCGCCGGCGCCGCTCACAGCCCGAAACATTGCTCCGGAGACCGACCGTTCATGGCCGAATCGATGCCTGCTGTCCGCAAACTGGCCGGTGAGCCGGGCCTCAAGGTCGTCGAGGTCGAGCGTCCGCGCCCGGGCCCGCACGACGTGCTCGTTTACGTCGAGGCCGCCAGCTTCTGCGGCACCGACCTGCACATCTGGAGCTGGGATCGGTGGTCACAGCGGCGCATCAAACCGCCGATCACGCTGGGGCACGAGTTCGCCGGCACGGTCGTCGAGGTCGGTGAGATGGTCGAGCACGCGGCGGTGGGGGACTACGTCTCTGCCGAGTCGCACGTGACGTGCGGCATGTGCTACCAGTGTCGCACCGGCCAGGCCCACATGTGCCCGCAGACGCGGATTCTCGGCGTGGATCGCGACGGGGCCTTCGCCCCGTACGTGGTCGTGCCCCAGTCGGTCATCTGGCACAACAACCGCGCCAAGCTCGCCCCCGAGGTGGCCACGCTGCAGGAGCCGTTCGGCAACGCGGTGTTCGTGTCGATGACCGAGGACCTGTCGGGCCAGTCGGTGGCCGTGCTGGGCTGCGGGCCGATCGGCCTGTTCACCATCGGCATCGCCTCGTCGGTCGGGGCCAAGGCGGTGTTCGCGTCGGATATCAACGAGTACCGCATGGGGCTGGCGAAGACGATGGGCGCGACGCAGGTCTTCAACGCCGCGGCCGCCGGCGCGGATTTGGTTGATCAGATGGTCGCGGCCAACGGCGGCACCGGCATCGACGTCGTGCTGGAGATGAGCGGGGCGCCCAACGCGATCACCTCTGCCTTCCGCGTCGTGCGCAACGGCGGCAAGGTGATCCTCTTCGGCATCCCCAGCAAGCCGGTCGAGATCGACGTGGCCGAGAACATGATCTTCAAGAACCTCACCGTTCTGGCCCTCAACGGCCGGCGGATCTTCGACACGTGGTACAAAACGCGCTGGCTACTGGAAGACGGCGTGGTCGACCTGCGCCCGCTGATCACAAAGAAGATCACCCTGGCCGACGACGTCAACGCGGCGATGGAGATGCTGCAGCGCGGCGAGGCGTGCAAGATTGTGCTGCTGCCCAACGACGGCCGCCCGCCGCACATCGCCGCCGAGCGCCGCGCCGTGCGCCGCGATCCGAACATCACCGGGGCGCCGGTGCATCGGTAGGGGGGCGGCGAGGCAGCGACTGCACTTTCAGTTCGATTTGGCTCCGCACGGCATATTCCCGCTCCTGCGGGCGGTTCATGGTCAACACAAACGTCCACTGATCGGGCCGGCCGTTCAGGCGACACGGAGCGACATGCCAAGCTGGCGCGCGCGAGTATGACGATGGAAACAGAAGACAGGCCTTGTATCCCCATGTTACCATTTACGTTCATTAACTGCGATGATCGATTTCGCCTGCACTTCCTCGGCGAGCGGATTAAGGGCGGCGCGAAGCAAGAACGCGACTGCTACCGAGCTTGGGACCGGTTCCTCGTGCTGAGGGGCAAGGTTATCTCGCAGTCAATCCTTGTCGAGGGACAGCTCGAGAGCTTCATCGCGAGCTATTTTGTGCCACAGCTGAGTTGCGGTCCGACCGAGCATTTCGATGCGACGAGGAAAGCCCGAGAGAATCAGGACGACCTCCGTAAGAAACTCATCGACTTGCTTCTTGCCCGCGAAGGCTTCTCGTTCTCCGCAAAGGTCGAAGCGTCTGCGACCATAGTGGAAGCAGCTGAGTTGAAGATGACGAAGACGAAGTTCCGGAACATGGTGAATCCGGTTGCTGAGTTGAGAAACTGTTTCGCGCATCAACGTGTAGGCATCGACTGGCAAACACAGCGGGTTGCACTCTGGGCGGCAAGCATGCGCCGCTGGGGGCTGAAGTTGCCCAAGGAGACGTTTGCGGATCGAATCCCGGATAATTTCAGCGAGACGTACAAAGAACTGTGCGTGAAAGCTGTGCAATCGATCAAGAGTCTCTCCCGCGCTCTCGCGGAGCTTCGAGCGGCCGCCACTTGAGAGTGGACTTCGAGTCACGAGCTCTACAGGGTCAGTCGTACTCGACCCACAGCTCGGCCGGACAATCAAGGGGGTTGGGTCGAGTACGACGCACCCTGCGAAACTCAACCGCCGCTCCTCCCGAGCCGCGCCATCATCGGCCGCTCGTGCGCCGCGTAGTCCGCGTAGGCCATGTTCATCGAGATCGCATGGCTGGCCGCGTTGAAGTTGATCCGCTCGTTCGAGGCAAGCCCTTCGTCGCACCAGGTCGGCAGGTTGAAGAGGCTGCCGAACGGCGGGATAGAGCCGGGGGTGAGCTTCGTCAACTCGTAGACCTCCTCCTTCGTGGCGAAGCGCGACTTTCTCGCGCCGACGGCCGCACAGAGCGCCTTGCTGTCCAGCGACCGGTCGGCCGGTAGCACGGCCATCAGGAACTGGCCGTCGATCTTGAGGATCAGCGCCTTGGCCCCTGTGCACAACGGGGCTCCGCGGATGGCCGCGGCCTCTTCGCTGGTGAAGACCGGGGCGTGGTGAAGCAGGGTGAAGGGCACGCCGCCGGTCGTGAGGCGGCGGACGAGTTCCGCATGGACGGCCGGATCGGCGTCAGGCATGGCTATTGGCGTTCGAAGTGCGTGGCGCTGGGAGCGTCCATCAGATAAACCCTTCCCCATCCCCCTCCCTGCGAGGGAGGGGGCACGGTAAGGGGGCTCACGCCGTGACCGGGCGGCGGCTCTGGACCCAGCGGAACCGGCTGGCCACAAAGGCCGCGTCGCACAGCGTCGCGTTGCCCGCAGGGTTGCTGCCCGACACGTGGAAGTCGCTGAACGCCGCCGACTGGTTCACCCAGATCTGCCCCGTGAGATTACACGACACCGGCACGCCGGCCGCCGTCAGGGCCGATTCGGCGGCGGTCAGCACGGCGTCATCGGTGGAGTACACCGCGCCGGTGATCGCCCCGCAGCCTCGCGCGCAGGCCGCGGCCAGCTCAATACTCTGGGCGGTGTCTTTCGTGGCGATGACGTAGGCGATGGGACCGAACATTTCGCGGCTGAATACCACGCGGTTGTCGGCCGTGGTCTTGAGGATCAGCGGGCTGCGCGTCCGGGCGCCGGGGAAGGACGCGTTCTCGACCGGTCCGCTGGGGCGGAGGACCTCGACGGCCTCATCCTTCGCGGCGGCGTCGATGCGGGCGACCGTCTGCTCGGAGGCGATGGCCCCGAGAACCTCGCTCGCCCGGGCCGGATCGGAGAGCAGCCAGTTGACCCCCTTCACAATGGCCCCCGCCGCGTCGTCGAAGCTGATCTTCTCGCCGCCGGCGCGGATGCCGCCGGCAGGGATGAAGATGTTCTGCGGCGTCGTACACATCTGCCCGCTGTAGAGACACAGCGAGAACGCTAGGTTGCCCGTCACCGCCTTCAGGTCAGCGGCGCTGTCGAGAATGACGCTGTTGACGCCGGCCTTCTCCGTATAGACCGAGGCGTGCGTGCAGTTCTTCTCAAGCCACGAGCCGAAGTCGGAGCCGCCCGTATAGTCGATGATGGCGATCTCCCGCCGTTCGGCGATCGCCTGCGTGATCGGAGCGTCGTGCGTATCGGCGGCCAGTGTCACCAGGTTGGCATCAAACCCCGCCTCCCGCAGCACCTCGCGGGCGACCTCCACCGTGATGGCCAGCGGCAGCACCGCGCCGGGGTGCGGCTTGACGATGACCGGGTTGCCGGTGACGAGGCTCGCGAAAAGGCCCGGGTAGCCGTTCCACGTGGGGAACGTGCTGCAACCGATCATCAGCGCCACACCGCGCGGCAGCAGGCGGTATCGCTTGTGCAGGCGCACCACGTCGGTCTTGCTCACCTGCTTCTCCCAGGTGACGGCCTCGGGCACCAGCGACATCTCCTGATAGGCACGGGCGACCGCCTCCAGCCCGCGGTCCTGGGCGTGGGGCCCGCCGGCCTGGAAGGCCATCATGAATCCCTGCCCGGTGGTATGCATGACGGCGTTGGCGATCTCAAAGCTGCGGCGGTTGAGCCGGTCGAGGATTTCCAGGCAGACGCCCACACGCGCTTTCACGCCGGCATCGCGCCAGGCAGGCATCGCCGCCGTCGCGGCGACGACGAGTGCGCCGGGATCACACATGGGGTAGGTGATCTCGAGCGGAAGCCCGTAGGGCGAGCGCTCTGCCCCGACCTGGCCTGTTCCGCCGGGCTGGTCGATCCGGAACGGCTTGCCGAGCCGCGCCTGGAATGCCTGCAGGCCGTCGTCCCGGGCGGTCTCGCCGTAGATCTTGCCGCTTGGGGCTTCGGGGTAGGCCGACCAGTAGGTCCGCGAGGCGAGGGCCGCCACGGCGGCGTCGAGGGTCTTCTTGTGGGTATCGAACAGGTCGTGGCTCATCGTTTGGCTCCCTGGGGCTGTCCGGGTTCATCCTACGGGAAATCGCCGCGCCGCCAACTGCGGGAGGCGGTTCGCCCTTGTCGCCGGTCCGGGGCGTTTCGGCGGTGGGCGTGCGGCGGGTAGCATGGGGCGGACCGCGGCGGGGCGACGGGCCGCCGCCGTGGTGTGATCCCCGGACGGAGTTTCTGCCCATGTTCCGCCAGTCTCACGCCGCGCGTTGTGTGAAGATCGTCCTCGCGGCCGTCGCTGCCGCGGCGATGGCGCCCGGTTCCGCGCGGGCCGAGGAGCCCGAACCCCGCAAGGGTCGTCGCCCGGACATCTATGACACAAAGGCCGACGGCAATGCGCAGATCGCCGCCGCCCTGCGGAAGGCGAAGGCCGACAATCAGCGCGTGCTCCTGATGTTCGGCGCCAACTGGTGCGGCTGGTGCCACAAGCTGCATGATCTGTTCGCGGCGGACGAGGCGATCGGCAAGTTGCTGCGCTACGAATACCAGCTTGTGCTGATCGACGTGGACAAGCTTGACGGCGACCGCAAGCACAACGCCGCCGTCGACGAGCGCTACGGCAATCCGACCAGGCAGGGGCTTCCCGTGCTGGTGGTGCTCGATGCCGAGGGGCGCCAGCTTCACACGCAGGAGACCGGCGCGCTGGAGGATGGCGATCGGCACGACCCGGCGAAGGTGCTGGCGTTCCTGAATCAGTGGAAGCCGACGCCGCAGCCTGCGGATGCGATGCTCGCGGCGTCGCTCGCGGCGGCGCGGAGTTCCGGTCGCAAGGTGTTCGTCCAGTTCTCTGCGCCGTGGTGCGGATGGTGTCATCGGCTGAGCGACTATCTGTCCGAGCCGACGGTGGCCTCGGTGTTCGGGAAAGGCTACGTCCCGCTCAAGATCGACGTCGATCGCATGACCGGCGCGAAAGCGATCGAGTCGCGATATCGCGGCGAGAGCGAGTCGGCAGGGGGGCTGCCGTTCTTCGTGATCCTTGACGACAGCGGGCGGAAGCTCGCCGACTCGGTGAGCGATCAGGGCAACGTCGGCTTTCCGGTGGAGCCGTTCGAGGTGGCCCACTTCGTGAAGGTGTTGCGCGAGACCTCGACGCTCGGTGAGGCGGACGTGGCGACGATCGAGAAGCTGCTGCGGGAGGCGGGGAAGAACCGCGAATGAGCAGGCCGGCGGCGTGCCGGGTTGATCAGCCGGTCAGTCGTCAAACGTCGTGCGCAGGGCTGACGGTTCGGGCGGTCGCGGGCTCTCCGGCTTCGCTGCGCCGGCGTCCTGACGCTTCGGCGCTTCGCGCGGCGGCCGCTCCATGAGGAAGCTGATCCGCTCCAGGTCGCGCGGAGTTACTACCCGCTTCAGCGTGCTCTTGGCGTAGCGCAGATCGGTGCGGCGCGTCAGGTGGACGAGCATCACCTCCGCATCCGGCACCGCCTCCAGGATCCGCGGCAGGTCGTCAACGTGAATGTGCTTGCCCGCCGCCGCCCGCGAGCGGTGCTCCGGCTCGAAGAACGTGCACTCGAGCAGCAGCGTGCGGGACTGCTGCACGAAATCGAGGTCGAGGAAGCGGCCCAGCGCCGTATCGCCGGGGTAGGTCAACAGCGTGACCTCAACGCGATCCTCGATGGTGATTCCCTTCTTCTTGAGCTCGACGATCTGCGGTCCGGTGAGACCGGTGAACTCGGCCTTCAGCTTGTGCCGCCGCTCGATGAGTGAGAAGCCCAGCGCGGACGCGCGGTGATTGACCGCAAACGGGCGGGTGACGAGCCCCTTGCGCAGCTCGAAGTCGCGGAGGGGTTCGACGGCGATGACCTCTCCCTCGGCCGGGTGGCCCTCGATCTCGGCCCAGGCCTGCATGAGGCGGCGGATCGGGTCGTGCAGGTTAGGATGCACCAGCAGCCGGCCCGGTGCGTTTCCAATGAACCCGCGCTGCGAGAAGTAGTAGGCAATGCCGGCGGCGTGGTCCATGTGCCCGTGGGAGAGGAGCACGTTGTCGATCGAGATGACCTCGCGCGGCGCCCGGCCGATGTCGAAGCACACGTTCAGTTCGGGCGCGGCGATGACCGTCTCTTCGCCGGCGAGCGAAAAGCCGATGATGCGGTGGCCGCCGAGCTGCTTTTCCACAAGCCGTGCCATGGCGGCTGTAGATACGGGTTTCCCGGTCGATCGTCCAGAGGATGGCGACGCCCGCTGAGCGACAGGGCCCGATTGACACCCCCCGGCGTGTGCAGTAAGCCTTGCCGGACAGATCGCGTCAGCAACAGGGCCCGCAGCGGGCGATCAGACCCCGGGGGGACGGTGGAGCCATGCGTTGTCCTTCCTGCAAGAGCGCCGAGAACAAGGTCATCGACTCGCGGCTGACCGAGGGCGGCGACGCGGTGCGTCGTCGCCGCGTCTGCCTCGAGTGCGAACGGCGCTTCACCACCAAGGAGCGGCTTGAGAACGAGCTGCGCCTAAGCGTCATCAAGACCAACGGCACGCGCGTCCCCTATCAGCGCGAGAAGATCACCGCCGGCGTCGAGCGCGCGTGCTACAAGCTCGATCTGAGCGAGGAACAGATCAACCAGCTTGCCGACCGGGTGGAGGAGCACCTGCTGCGCAACCACGAGCGCGAGGTGACCAGCGAGCACATCGGCGCCTACGTCGGGATGGAGCTCCGGCGGCTGAGCCCGGTGGCGTACGTCCGCTTCATGAGCGTGTACCGCAAGTTCACCACGGTTGAGGAATTCATCGACGAGATCCGCGACGTGCGTGATCGCATCGCCCAGGAACTGCCGGATCAGCAATCCCTGTTCAATCCGTAGGCCTACCGCTCAGGGGGATGCCTACAGGGGGCGCCCCATCGCCTCCGCGATCTTCCGCGTTTCCGACATTGCCTCCGCAAACGCTTCCGGTGTGAGGGACTGTGCGCCGTCGGTCAGGGCGTGTTCCGGGTCGGGGTGGACCTCGACGATGAGGCCGTCTGCCCCGGCGGCGATGGCCGCGCGGCACATCGCCGGCACCATGAACGCGTGCCCGGTTCCGTGCGACGGGTCGATGAGGATCGGCAGGTGACTCTTGCGCTTGACGGCCGGGACGATCGCCAGCGGCAGGGTGTTGCGGACGTACGTCTCGTGCGTTCGGATACCGCGTTCGCAGAGGATCACGTTGGGGTTCCCCTCGTTCATGATGTACTCGGCGGCGAGGAGGAACTCGTCGAAGGTCGCGCTCATGCCACGCTTCAAGAGGACGGGCTTGCCGGCGTGGGCGACGGCCATCAGCAGGTTGAAGTTCTGCATGTTGCGAGCGCCAATCTGCATCACGTCGGTGTAGCGCGCGACGAGGGCGACATCCTGCTCGCTCATGATTTCGGTGACGATGGCCAGGCCAGTGCGCTCGCGCGCCTCGGCCAGGATCTGAAGCCCCTTCTCCCCAAGTCCGCGGAACGAGTAGGGATCGGTTCTCGGCTTGAACGCGCCGCCGCGCAAGCCGATCGCACCAGCGGCCTTCACCGCCTCGGCCGTGGCGAGGAGCATCTCGCGATCCTCCACGCTGCACGGCCCGGCAATCACGCCTACGCGCGGACCGCCGATGGCAAACCGGGCGGGACCGATCTCGATGGTGGTCGCTTCCTTGCGTACCTCGCGACTGGCGCGCTTGTAGGGAGCCAGAATCGGCATCACCCGTTCGACGAAAGGCGCGTTTTCCAGCGCCGACTTGTCGACGTTGCGCTTGTCGCCGAGGGCGGCCACCACCGTGCGGTCCGTGCCGACGATCGGATGCGTCTTGAGCCCCATTCCCTCGATGAGGGCGATCACATGCTTGATGTGCTCCTGGGTCGCTCCCGGTTCCATCACGACGATCATGCGAACTCGTTCCTCTCGTGGAAGTGGGCAGGGCCCACAGAAATAGCTGTCAGCTGTTGGCTATCGGCCGGAAGGATGGTGCGTTGCGCCTGCCCGGCGGCAGGCTGCGCACGGCTTACACCGTCTCGTCGCTCCGCGGATACGAACCAAGGATCTTCAGCGAACTGCACGCCTTCGCGGCCTCGGCCAGTGTATCAGAAAGCGGCGGCCGATCGCAGTGGCCTTCCAGGTCGACGAAGAAGTGATAGTCCCACTTACGCCGCCGATTGGACCGCGATTCGATCCGCAGCATGTTGATGCCGGTGGTACGGAACACGTCGAGCACAGCGGCCAGCGTGCCCGGCTGATGCCCTACGCTGAAGACGATCGACGTCTTATCGGAACCGGTGGGTCGCGCCGCGGCCGGGGCGAGGATGAGGAAACGGGTGACGTTGCCGGGGTCGTCTTCGATGAACTCGGCGATGCGGGCGAGCCCGAACACCTCAGCGGCCAGTTCACCGGCGATCGCCGCGGCGCGGGGCTCCCGCGCCGCGATTTCGGCGGCGGCGCTGGTGCTGGTTGTGGCGACGGTGCGGGCAAGCAGGCCGGTCGCGTCGAGGAATCGATGGCACTGCTGAAACACCTCGGGTTTGGAGTAAACGCGCTCCACCTCGTCCAGGGCGCACGAGCCGAGCAGGTGATGGCGCACGGCCACATTCACCTCGCCGCAGACGCGCACGTCGCGATCGCCGAGCAGGTCGAGCGTTTCGCCGATGCCGCCGGCGGTCGAGTTCTCGACGGGGACCAGCCCCGACTCCGCTCGCCCACGCTGTACGGCGTCAAACACGTCGCCGATGCCGGCGAGAAACTCGAACTCGACCGAGAGGCCGAACTTCCGGCGGCCCGCCAGGTGCGAGAAGCTCCCCGCGGGGCCCAGCACGGCGATGCGCGGCGCCCGCTCCAGCGCCAGCGACGCGCTCATCAGCTCCCGATAGACAGCGCGCAGCGCGGCGGCGGTGATGGGGCCCCGGTTGAGTTCCCCCACGCGGTCCAGCACGGCCTTCTCGCGGTCCGGCGTGTACACGCGAACGCCGGCGGCGGCCTTGGCCACGCCGATCTCCTGCACGAGCGTCGCGCGTTCGTTGATCAGGCGCACGAGTTCGACGTCGACGGCGTCGATGCGTGCGCGAAGCTGCACAAGCATGGCATCGAGATCGCTCATGGCACCATCCTGAAGCCGCGGTCCGGCCGCGGCGCTGGGGGACGGGGATGCTGCGGCTGACGGTATCCGTCGAGTGTACGCGGCACGATGGTGCGCACCAAGTCGGCCCGCGGAGCGAGGCGATTCCGGGTGACAGGGCGTGCCTGTGCCCCGCGGCTCACGGCAACCGCTCCCGCGCGATTTCGCCCTCGAGGAGTGATCGGATCTCCGCGGACCAGGCGTTGTCGGCTGAGTCCGCGCCATCTTGCCAGACGATGGCGACGTCGGGCCGGACTCCCCAGTCCGCCGCAGGGGAAGCCCCCGGCGCGCGGTGCAGCATCCGCCCGCTCGGCAGGCGGTAGTACGCGGTCGTCAGCTTCACGGCGCCGGCATTCTCGGTGAGGTGGATCAGGTGCTGCACCGAGCCCTTGCCGTAGCTCCGCTCACCGGCGATGACCGCGCGCCCCCGGTCCTGCAGCACGCCGGCAACGATCTCCGAGGCGCTGGCCGAGGCGCCGTCGATCAGCACCACAATCGCAAGGTCCGCGGCGTCGGCCTGCCCGGAGGCAGCGTAGTCGTGCACCGCCTGTCGCCGGGTCACGGTTGACAACAGCAGCCCTTCTGCGACGAAGTGGTCCAGAACGCTGAGCGCCTGGCGCATCAGCCCGCCGGCGTTGCCGCGGAGATCCAACACCAGCCCCTCGGCGCCGGCGGTCAGCACGTCACGCAGCGCGCGGCGGAACTCCTCGTCGGTCTGCTCTGCGAACCGTGTGATACGGATGTAGGCCAACCGCCTCTGCTCATCGAGGTAGTAGGATTCACGGCCGTCGCCGAGCCTGCCCAGGCCCGACACGGTCGGCGTATCGATCGCACGCCGGACGAGCGTAATCTCTCTGGAAGCCGCGCCTCGCCCGCTGCGCAGCCTGAGGCTGACGGGCGCGCCGTTCGGTCCATTGAGGCGCGCGTCGGCGGCGAGCAACGACATCCGGTGCGCGTCCTCGCCGTCAATCGCCTCGATCACGTCGCCGGAGGCCACGCCAGCGTCGGCCGCCGGGCTCCCCGGCAATGCGGTCAGCACAATCAGCGCCCCGTCTCGAGTCGCCATCTCGATGCCCACGCCGACATGCTCGCCCCTCTGTCGGCGACGATGGATCTCCAGGTGTGCCGGCGAGAGGTAGTCGGAGTAGGGGTCGAGCTCGGACATCATGCCGCGGAGCGCCCCCTCGACGAGACGCGGTTCCTCCACCGGCTCGATGTAGAACTTTCGAGCGAGCGCGTCGACCTCGACGAGCGGACTGAACGTCCGGACGACGGAATCCTGGCTGGCGATCATCTGGGGCAGGCGCGTGAACATGACAGCCGCCATGATGAAGATGGTCAGCCAGATGAGACTGGTCTTGTGGGTCATGGCGGCGCAGCGTTTCCGAGCGCGCGGACCACGGCCGTTCGCGGCGATCGGGGCCTGCGCGAGGGTACATCGTCGATTTCGGCGGACGGGCCGAGTGCGCAGCTCGGGGGTGACAGCCGCCGGGGCGGGGGATAGGCTGGGAGGAGGCCGCAGGGTTCGGGCAAGACCGGGTCGATTGGGGATTAGCGGACCGTGGTCAGCCCTGAGCAGAAGCTTCCGGAGGACAGCGTGGCGAAGGAGAAGTGGTACAAGGACGGCCTGTCCTTCACCTGCACCCAATGCGGCAACTGCTGCAGCGGGGCGCCGGGGTACGTTTGGGCGACCCGGGAGGAGCTCGCGGGGATCGCGAAGTTTCTCGGCCGGGAGGACGGTCAGCTCGACAGCACCTACGTTCGCCGTGTCGGACTGCGCTTCAGCCTGACCGAGCGATCCGACGGCGACTGCATTTTTCTCCGGCGGGAGGGGGGCAAGGCGATGTGCGGCATCTATCCGGTCCGGCCGCTGCAGTGCCGCACCTGGCCCTTCTGGACGGAGAATCTCCGGTCGGAGAAGGACTGGGAGCGAGTCGGGCGCAATTGTCCGGGCGTCGACTCCGGCCGGAGCCATACCTACGTGCAGATCGAGACCGCCCGCACCCAGCGGAGCTGGTGATTACGCGACGAACCAGGTCGGCGCGACCGGCTTGCGGAACCCCTGACGGGCCGCTAGAATTCGGCCCGCTTTCACGGGACAGGCGGGCCATGCCGCAGGTTTGCTCGACAGGGACAGACATGACGAACAAGCACTACTTCGGCGGTTTTCTTACCCTGCTGGTCAGCCTCACCCTTCTCGGCGGCTGCTCGACCAAGCCCGGACTCGGCGTCACCGCCCACGAGCGGGAGCACCGCTACAACATGATCCGCGAGCGCGACCGCGGGGCCCTGCAGGAGGACATCGACATGATGCTCCTCAACGACCGCGGTAGCCGCCTCACCCGCTGGCACGTCCGCTGAAGTACCCTTCCGCGTTCCGGCCGCGTCACGACAATCGCAGATACAGCCCGCCCGCAGGGCGCCGCCCGCATCGCGCAGAAATCGCGCGGATCATTCCAAAGTGTGATTCTGTCAGCTTCGCTCCAAGCGGCCGCGCCGCAGTCCGCTCCCCTGCGTTGGCAGGCGGCAAACCGCCCGCTTCAGCGCGGCACATCCGGAGCGCTCCACCCAATATGACGGGTGGATTCCCCCGTTTCTGCTAAGCCTGGGAAAGAGGCATACCGATTAAGGTGCTACGCGAAAGCATGGAGGGTCGCGCGCGCCTCGCTGCGCGGACCGCGGCCGCAGGCGGCGGTCGATTGGGTGGTTTGGGCGGATTGGAGCGATCGTCGGCCCGGGATGTCGGCCCCCGATCGCAGTCCTGCGGGCCTTGGGGAAGCGTCGGAAACCCTTGAGGATTGCCTGCCATGGTCCAGAAAAACATTGACTTGCAGGGTGGGAATCCGCACAATCAGTGTTTGCGATCCTGTCGGTCGTTGAGGGGAGCACGCACAGGGCTGGTCTGGGGGGTTTCCCGCATTCGTTGTCGTATTTTGTCTAACCGGGCTCTGCGCCCGCCGGCGCGATGAATTCGCACTGTCGGCCGTCCGGTAAGCGACGGAGATGTTGCGCAGTGGCGTTCTCCGTCGAAGTGACTTGAGCTTGCGAATCCTGACCCGCGGCGTCGTACGCCCGGGCCATAGCGGTTTATCCAGTGGGTCGAACACCGTGTCGCGGTGAGGGTCGTGCCTGTAACGCCGCGCGGGGCTGGATCACTCAGTTGGAGGGAGTTTCAACGATGAAAAAGATGTTTGGTGTGATCGCGACACTCGGCATCGCGGCGCTGTGTACCGGCGTCGTGCTGACCGGCGGCTTCTCGCCCGCCCACGCGGGGGGAAGCTCGACCAAGTCCGGTTCGGGCAACAGCCGGAACCAGACGAAGCAGCAGGCCCTGGCGGGCGGCGCTGCCGCGCCGGCCGCGGCTCCCGCTGTTTCCGGCATTGCGCTCAAGACGACCACTCCCGTGGCGACTTCGGGGCTGTCGGAGGCGGGGGACCGCGTGATCCATGGCTCGCTGGGCTCGACCGCCGAGGAGTTCGCTGAGTTCTTCCAGCAGCGATCCCGTCGCGTCGAGGACGATCTGGCGACGTTCCCCGACTTCGGCACCGATCCGTTCCGCGGCCCCGGCTGCGGTCCGCTGACGCTCACGCAGAACACCGATCCGAACACGGTGGTCGGCGGCGGCGTGGCCTGCGCCGGCGGCGGCATCACGGCGGAGAACGCGTTCGCCCGGTGCTTCAACTTGGCCACCGGCATCACGGCCGGTCAGCAGGTGACGATCAACTGCGTCGATTTCGGCGTCGAGGCCAACAACCCGGCCTTCACGGTGAACGTGAATATCTACACCGTCACGGCCTGCCCGCCGACGGTGGCGAATCGCACGCTGGTCAGGTCGCTGCCGGTCGTCGTGCCGAACGTCGGCCTGAGCATTCAGACGGCGACGTTCGTCCCGCCGGTCATCATTCCGGCGAATTCCAGCATCATGGTCGAGGTCTTCGCGCCCGACCGCGATCCCGCTGCTGGTGGTGACGGCGGTGCGTTCTTCATGGGCAGCAACGCCGCCGGCCAGAGCGCGCCGAGCTTCATCAAGGCCCCCGACTGCGGCATCACGAACTACACGAGCCTCGCGGCTATCGGCTTCCCGAACATGCATATCCTGATGCGCGTGGACTACTCGACGGACGTCCTTCCGGATGGCGCCTGCTGCGACGACATCGCGCAGAGCTGCACGGATAACGTCAACGCCCTCGCGTGCATCTCGCCGAACCGGTTCCACGCGAACCAGACCTGCGCCGAGATCAACCCGACTTGCGGCAATCAGCCGAACACGACGCCGTGCTTCGCTGAGCTGGTCGAGTGCGGGGACACGATCCAGACCAACAACGTCGGCCTCGGGTTCGACGCCAACCTGGAACTCGTGACCGATCCGGCCTCGCCGTTCACGGCGATCGTGCCGCGGTCCACGCAGTGGTACAAGTTCGTGGCCACGCACACCTCGGCCCGCGTCCGCACCTGCGGCACCGACGCCGAGCCCGATGCAGCGAGCCACACGATCGTTTCGATCCTCGCCCCGCAGGGTGCCTCGTGCACGAGCGACGCCGAGTGCGGTCCGGGCGGCCACTGCATCGCGGAGTGTGTTCCGAGCACGCCGGGCTCCACCTGCGGCACCGCCAACGGCTTCTGCGACGGCTGCAACATCGCCAACATGCTCGAGATCCGCACGAGCAGCAAGGAGTGCGGTGACTGCGCGAGCCACGGCTCCGCCTGCACCGAGGGCCAGATCAATCTCGAGATCGGCCGTGTCTACTACGTGATGGTCGGCAGCCTCTTTGGCAGCACGCGCGGCAACATCTCGCTCGAGATCGACTGCCCGTGCGGCGACAACCCGTCGGGCGCCTGCTGCACCGGCGAGGAGAACTGCTTCGACATCAACCAGGGCTCCGGCTTTGTGTTCGGCGCCGTGGATTGCTTCAACACGCCGGGCGGCGGTACGTGGCAGGGCGATGGTTCGACCTGCGGTACCACCACCTGCGAGGACAGCCCCGACAATTGCGGGACGCCCGAGGCGATCGCCTGCGGTGGCTCGACCACCATCGACAACTCGTGCTTCACGACCGCGGCGGTTGACACCGGGTTCTCCTGCTTCCCGGCCGGCAACCCGCCTGAGTTCCCGACAACCCAGGGTGCCGGCAACTTCTGGCTGACGTTCGTCGCGACGGATACCTCGGCCCGCGTCTTCACGACCGGCGCCGACACGATCATCGCCGTGTACGACACCAGCAGCGCCTGCAGCGCGCTCGGCGGCGTCGGCGGCAATGAGCTCGGCTGCAACGACGACGGCGGCACGAACGGCGCCTCCGACCTGTGCGTCGACGGCCTGACGATCGGCAACACGTACGTGGTGCAGGTCGGCTCGTTCTTCGACGTGGCCCGTGGCTCGATCACGGTCAACGTCGAGTGCCCGGGTCCGTGCGCGCCCGAGCCTCCGTGTCCGGACCTCGTCTGTCCGGGCGGTGCGGTTCAGGAGCCCGAGGCCTGCGGTCAGGAACTCAACAGCGGCTGCTCGGCCGACCCGGCCACGGAGCAGTTCACGGATATCGAGTGCGGTGACACGGTTTGCGGCACGGCCGATACCGATGGCGCCACGCGCGACACCGACTGGTACCGCTTCGAGCTGACCGAGACCTCCGAAGTCACGGTGGACCTTGAGTCCCAGTTCCTGGCGGATGCTTTCATCCTGCTGGTGGTCGACTGCGACAACATCTTCATCGTCGGCGACGGTATCACCGCGACGTGCGGCACGCCGGGCTCGCAGACGGCCACCCTGCCTCCGGGTGAGTGGTTCATCTTCGTCGGTCCGGACTTCGCGGCGAACGCCGATTGCGGCCCGCCCGCGCTGAACACCAGCTACGTCCTTTCGCTCGACTGCACGCCGATCTCGGCGGGCTGCTGCACGGGCGCTGGTCAGTGCTCGGATACCACCGAGGACAACTGCGCCGGCACCTGGTTCGGCCTCGACACTGAGGGTACGCCGATCACCTGTGCCGACGCGCCGACGCGCTGCGACACCGGTGCGTGCTGCGGCCCCGAGGGTTGCGAGCAGGCGGTCAGCGAGATCGAGTGCGAGCAGGGCGCCGGTTACGTCTGCGACGTGAACGCCCTGGTCGGTCAGACCTGCTTCGCCGACACCGATGCCAACGGCGTGGTCAACGCCGCTGACCGCGGTCAGATCTCGGCCAACATCGGCCAGACGGGCGATGACCAGATCTGCCGCTTCGACCTTGACGGCAACGGCGTCATCAACGCCGCTGACCGTGGTCAGGTCTCGGCGAACATCGGTCTGTGCAACCCGCTCCCGAACTACCAGAACGGCAGCGGTCTCAACGCGGCCGGCGACGGCCCCGACACCCGCTTCGGCGGTGGCGGCGGCGGTCCGCTGGTTCCGGGCGGCGAGTTCGCCGGCTACGGCGTGCTCTGCGAAGACTGCCCGTGCGTGATTGGTGAGTGCACCGGCACGGCCGAGGGCGAGCCCGCCTGCACGCCGGATTACGAGGACACCACCAATGGTGGCTGCTTCTCCGATCCGTTCGTCGCCGGCGCGGTCACCTGCGGCGAGACGATCTGCGGTCAGGGCGGCTGGCACGACCTGACGGAGATCTCCTGCACGGTGGACGCGGATTGCCCGGGCATCGGCGCCGGCCGCTGCTCAGGCGGATTCTGCAACAACGGTCCGTTCGTCGGTGCTGACGCCGACTGGTACGCGTTCACGATTCCTGCCGGTCCCAACCAGGAGGTGACGTGGACCGTCGACGCGGAGTTCCCGACGGCGATCTTCCTGACCTCCGCTCCGGTGGACTGCAACGCCGGCGTGACGGCTGCGTTCGGTGACTGCGGCGAGGCCGCGGTCATCTCCGCCTGCCTGCCGCCGGGCACCCACTTTGCGGCGGTGCTGGCGTTCGGCTTCGACGGCGTCGTCGGGTGCGATCGTGACTACACCGCGACGCTCACCTGCGGCACGTGCCCGACCGGCGCCTGCTGCAACAATGGTGAGTGCACGGGCACGACCGACGAGCCGACGTGCGTCAACGGCGGCGGCCTGTGGGTCGCCGGCGAGACCTGCCCGGCGTTTGCCTGCCCGGGTGCGTGCAACAACAACGGCGACAACTGCGCTGAAGCCTGCGAGATCGAGGACGGTTCGACGCCGTTCTCGACCATCGGCTCGACGACGGACGGCCAGGGTCACCCTGGCACCGGCTGCGAGTTCAACGGCGACGGCGGTCAGCTCGAGAACGACATCTGGCGTTCGTACACCGCGACCTGCACCGGCGTTCTCACCCTCGACCTGTGCGATGGTGATGCCCTGCCGGGCACCACGGATGACGACTCGCGTATCGCCGTGTACGACGGCGGCGTCGGCACCTGCGGGGCGCTCTCGCTCCTGGGCTGCAACGACGACGGCGCGGGCTGCGCCAACTTCACCTCGTTCCTCGAGGTGCCGGTTGTGCAGGGTAACGAGTACCTCGTCCGCATCGGCGGCTTCGACGCCACCGTCTTCCACACCGGCACGCTGTACATCGAGTGCAACGCCGCCGGCGATGGCGACGCCTGTGCGAGCCCGGTCCCGGTGTCCTGCGGCAGCTCGATGACGTTCGACAACACCGGCTTCACCGAGGAGCCGGCGGATCCGAACGCGTCGTGCAACTTCAACGGGCCGACGGCTGAGACCTTCGGCACGAAGTGGTTCACGTTCACCGGCACCGGCCAGAACGTGCAGATCCAGACCTGCAACACGGCCCCGACCGGCACGGCGGACACCGGCATCTCGGTGTACACGGGTTCGTGCGGCGCCTTTACCGAGGTCGCCTGCGGCGAGGATGACTGCATCGGCGGCGGTGACCAGGGTAACGGCTGGATGTCGGACGTCTGCTTCGCGACCACCAATGGGACGCAGTACTTCGTCTCGCTGTGGCACGCGTTTGGCGGCGACGTCGGCGAGGTGACCCTCGATGTGAGCTGCGGCAGCTGCACGCCGTAACAACGACCACGCGCCAGGCGCGTGATCGATAAGTTCTCAACCGCCCGCCCGCCCCGGTCTCCACCGGCGGCGGGCGGGTGTCTTTTTACCCGCGTCGTTGGGCGCATGTCCGGTCCGGACGGTTTCTGTCTGATGGGCCGTCGGAGAGCGCCCAGCGCGACGGTCGGCCGCGCGCTGGGGGCGCAATCGCCGGCTGCCCGCGTTTGGTTCTGTGAGGGGCGGGCCGCGCGGGAGGGGCGGTCGTCAGCCCGGTGCCGGTGACGCGGGTTCGAGCCTCGCGCTCAGCGCGTTGAGGGCTTCGGGGTCATTCAACCCCTCAGGGCCGTAGAGCGCGCGCAGCTCGGTGACGACGGTCCGGAATCGCACGGGATCGGCTGTCGGGCCGACCTGGTAGAGCAGGCTCAGTTCCTCAAGCACTTCCGCCAGCCGCGCCGCCGGCATGGGAGACTGACCGCGGTAGTGCCGACGCAGCGCCTCCAGCGTGTTGGCCAGCGTGATGCGATCGGCGGGCATGGCGCGCTCAGCCGATTCGCGGGCGAGGCCCATCAGTTCCTCCCCCTCGACGAGGCGCACGGGATTTCCGCCGGCCAGCAGCGCTTCCGCCAGGCCGGCACGGGCCCAGTTGGTGATCCGGTGGCCCACGCCCATCATGTTGGCGCAATCGTCGACGGCGGCGCGGAAGAGCACCTCGGCCTGGGCGAATTCCTGCCGGTGCAGCGCCTGTCGGGCTCGGTTGATTTCTTCGAGGGCGAGGGTCATGTCATAGTCGACGCGGTGGCCGCGCCGCAGCGGGTCGGATTGGTAGGCCTGGCGGACTTCGCGCAGCATCCGCTCCGCCGTGGCGACCGACGTGTCGTCGCCGCGCTGCACGTAGAGCGAGGCCAGGCCCAGCATCGTGCGCGTGCCGTAGCGCGGATCGCCGGGGTAGAGGCCGGTGAACAGTTCGAGCGCGTCTCGATAGGTCTGCTCTGCCCGCACGGCGTCGCCCTGGTGCTGCAGATACTGGGCGTCGTTGAGCAGCTGCCATCCCCGTGCCTCGGAGGCGGTGCGCTGAGAGGCCGGCGAGTCGATCGACTGGTAGTAGTTGATCGCCTCGCGGAGCAGCTCGCTCGCTTCGCGGTGGTCTTTCGGGTCGCCCTTCTCGACCAGGAGCGAACCGAGCCCTTCCCACGCCATGGCGAGCAGCCGGTGGCGGCCTTCGTACTGCATGGCCTCGAGATAGGCCATGGTGCGGCGATAGCGCGGCTCGGCCGTCTCGTACGAGCCCTGGCGGTGCAGCACGGTCGTGAGGTCGAGCAGGTCGATGGCCTGCTGCACTTCGTTGCGCTGCTGCTCCATCAGGATGCGTGTGTTGGAGGTCGCCTCGATGCGGTCGAACCAGAAACGCACTCCCGCCGTGGCCAGGACGAGGGCGGCGGCCGCGGCCATCGAACGCTGGTTTCGGGCCATGAACTTGCGCAGCGCGTACAACAGGCTCGGCGGACGCGCGCGGATCGGCTGGTTGGCCAGGTAGGCCTGGATGTCGTCCGAGAGGCCTGCGACCGTCTGGTATCGGCGATTCGCGTCTTTCTCGAGCGATTTGAGGATGATGGTCTCAAGGTCGCCGCGCACGGCGCGGTTCAGCAGATGCGGCTTGGTCGGTACCTCGTCGCAGATTACGCGGATCGCCTCGACAAGCCGTCGCCGTGTGACGCTGTGCGGCAGGGCGCCGGTGACCAGCTCGTAGAGCACGACGCCCAGCGAGTAAACGTCGCTGCGGACGTCGGTTTCGTTGATGTCGCCCTGCACGGCCTCGGGGCTCATGTAGGGCAGCGTGCCGAGGAAACGGCCGACCTCGCCGCCGAGGCTTGTGCGCGCGACCTCGCCATCGAGAATCCGCGCGAGTCCGAAGTCCAGAATCTTGGGCGAGCCCGACTCGTCCACGAGAATGTTCGAGGGCTTGAGGTCGCGGTGGATCACGCCGCGCTGGTGCGCGTGGGCCACCGGATCACACACGCGGCAGAACAGTTCGAGCCGCCGCCGCAACGAGAGGCCCATGCGCTGCGCGAATTCCTTGAGGCTCTGACCCTCGACCAGCTCCATGACGAAGAATGGCTGGCGGTCCTCGGTCCAGTCGGCTTCGTAGATCGCCGCGATGTTGGGGTGCTTGAGCCGGGCGAGCGTCTGCGCTTCGCGGAGGAACAGTCGAATGCGCGTGTCATCGACGTGCTCGCCGCCGCGCATGACCTTGATCGCCACGGCGCGGTCGGGCGTCTCCTGGCGGCCTTCGTAGACGATGCCCATCCCGCCCACGCCCAGCAGCCGCTGAATGGCGTACTTGCCGATGGAACGAGGCAGTCGTGTGTCTGCCCCGTGAGCGGGCTCGGCGGACCGGACAATCTCGATGCCGGCTCGAAACTCCGCGGCGCGCAGCCGGCACTCCTCGCACGCGGCGAGGTGATCGAGCATCTCCGGGGCCTGGCGGTCCAGACCGCTCCAGAGATCTTCCTCAGTGAGTTCACACGGCAATTGAAGTGTCCGTGTAGAGCGGAGCCTGGTCAGTCGCGGCTCGGTCCGACGGGCAGCCTGCGAGCCCCATCATCATAGCATAGCACGGGTTGCGTCGCCCCAGAAACCGCGCCGAAGCGGCCGGTTGACGCCCGGCGGGGGGCGTGGTGAAGTGCGATCCTGGTTCGAGGGTGTAGCTCAGTCGGCAGAGCAACGGCCTTTTAAGCCGTGGGTCGTGGGTTCGACCCCCACCGCCCTCATGGCGCCCCGCCCCCGGGGCCGTCCGTCACATCCCGGGAATCTCGAGCAGGCGCTGGGCGTGTTCGTAGCATTCGTCCGCCATTTCGCGGAGGAGGGGCTTTAGGTCCGTCCGCGACGTCGCGTCATGGAATCGGGCGTAGAAGTTGCCGGTCTGGACTTCCGAATCGTGGATATCGCTCATCGCCCGGGCGAAGGCGGCAGGTGTTGAGCAATCGAGCGTGCGCGGCCCGACAATGACCAGCGCCTTGTCCTCCGCGGAAAGGACGAAGTCGGCCCCGGCATATTCGCCGCCAAGCAGGGCCTGGATCTGCTCGTGATGGCCCTGTTCCTCCTCGGCCATTTCGGTGAAGACGCGGCGGTGTGCCTCGGTGGGCGCCTTTTCACAGAGGGTGCGATAACGGAAGGCGGCGACGGATTCGCCGTAGGCGGCGACGGCCAGGGCCTTCTCGATCGAGAGCGCGCGGACCTTGGCGTCGAATGCGGAGTGCACGGGCGAATTTTACCACGGCGGCGCAGGGCGGACAACTGCGGCCGGGCCTCTGCTCAATCCGTCAGCGCGGCGTGCCGGCGGCTGAACCCGAACCACGCGACGTGGACGCGGTGACGCCCGAGGTCATGGAACAGACCGGCGCGCAGAATGCCTGCAATGGACGGCGCGTTTTCAGCTCGAGCCCAGATGAAAAGCGGTGTATCGGGGGTGCCGTGGCGGCTGGCGACGCTGTGGGCGAGCAGCCGGCCGTAAAGCCCCCGGCCGCGGTGCTGGGCGTTGGTCCAATAAGGGCCGAGCGCCAGGCCGCGCACGCCGAGCCACCAGAACTCACGCTGCACCGCCTCCCACGCCTGCAGCCACCCGTAGGCGAGCATCTCGCCGCGGTCGAAGATCGTGAGCATCGTCGCCCGGCCGTGGGCGAGGCGGCCGAGCATCACGCCGGCGCCCGCACGGCCTGCGTGTCGTCGATAGGCCTCGACAACCTCCGTCGGCGGCGGGGCTGCGACGTCGTACTCACACACGGCGTCGTCGCGCTGCCCCCAGCCGCGTGACGGGTCGTGGCGGAAAACGCGGTAGACGCGAGTCCGCCCCCACATGCGTTCGAGCACCGCGCGGGCGAGGCTGCGCCGGGGTAGGCCGGGTGAGGTGGTCATGGCTGGGTGCGGCGCGCGGGATCCGAGGCGATCAACCCCGGAACTCGGCGCGGGACTTCTCGAGGACTTCAACGAATTGGGCGCCGAGCCGGTCTCGGTCGAACTGGCTCTCGGCCAGCTTGCGACCACGCCGTCCCATCTCCTTCAGCTCGGCGCGGTTGTTCTTCATCCAGACGACCGCATCGGCGAACGCCTTCGGGTCGTCCGGGGGGACGACCTTGCCGCAGCGATGCTCCTCGATCATCCCCGCGAGCCAGCCGGGGTAGTTGTTGATGACGGGCAGGCCGCAGGCGATGTAGTCGAAGAACTTGTTCGGCGAGGTGCCGTAGTAGAACGCCGGGATGTTCTTGAGAATCATCATCCCCACGTCCATGCGGGGCAGCAGTCGGGCGAGCTCGTCCTTGGGGATGAAGGTGAGCCAGTGGCAGTAGTCACCGAGTCCTTCGTCCTGCGTGCGACGAATGAGATGATCGCGCTTGCCGCCCGAGCCGACGAAGATGAACCGGATCCCCTTTTCGCCACGCCGCTTCAGTTCTGCGGCGGCGTCGACGACGGCGTCGAGACCGTTGGCCAGACCGTGGGCGCCGGTGAAGATCAGGCGCAGCTCCTCCGGCCCGCCGAAGCGGGGGTCGTCGAGCGGCTCGCGGGATGGCTGGAAGAGGTCGAGATCGCACGCGTTCGGGATCATCGCCACACGGTCCTGCGGATACCCGGTGCGGCAGACGCCGTCCTTGATGCCCGGCGCCAGGGCGATGATGCGCTCAGCGGCGAAGTAGATCTTCTTCTCCAGATGTTCGAGGTAGGCAATGCCGAGCCGGTTGGTCATCGCCCCGGTGGCAATGACGAGTTCGGGCCAGAGATCGCGCACCTCGAAGACGAAGGGCACGCGGTGGCGGCGGGCGCCCTTCATGCCCGGCAGGCCGACGGTGAGCGGGGTCGAGGTGGCGAAGACCAGGTCCGGCTTCAGCGACTTGATCAGGCTGCCGGCCGACCAGGCGAAGCCGTAGAACGACCGGGCCCGCGCCATGATGCCCATCCGGTTCTCATAGCGTTCCGCGATACACACGACGTGAATGCCGTCGATGTCCATCTCGTTGACGCGCTGGCTGTGGCTCAGGGCGCCGGCCGTCGCGTCGTTGACGCCGCAGAACATCGTGACCTTGTGCCCCGCGCGGATCAGGCGCTGGCTCATCTCGTACGAGCGCGTGCCGCTGGACCCCTTCTTGGTCGAAAAATGCTGGTGAATGTAGACTACGTGCATGAGTCGTCCGCGCCGGGCGCCGTGCGCCGCCTGTCCAGCTGCGGGCCGCGACCACCCGCGACCGGCCCGCGCACCTGGCGGCGGGCGGGGCCAGTATAGCGGTTGGGCGGCGCGGGGACAGGCGGCGGACGCGGGACGGGCGGGCGGCGGGGCCGTGCGGCGAAAGGCGGAGGCCGGGCGGCCCTGCAGCCACAGCCTCGGCTTGACGATCGGCCGCAAGCTTCATACATAGGAGATTCGCCGGTTCGCCAAGTGAGGGATTTCGCGCCGTGTACGTTCGCGCTCAGCTTGTCGTCGTCGCATGCGCACTGCTGGCGGCCGGCGGCTGCAGCGGCGGGGGATCGTTCCGCCAACTGTTCGGCGGCGGAGCCCACGAACGCAGTGAACGCTCGGCCGCCCCTGACACACCCGGCCCCGGGGCACCGTCCCGTCCGGCGGCTGACCGGACTCCCGCAGCCTTGGTCGCGCTGCAGTTCGACATCCTTCGGGTCGACTTCCCCATCGGCGGCGCCGATCACGCCGCGAAGATCTGGAATCACGCCGACGAGATGAGGCTCGATGTCCGGCAGGCACCGCTGCTGGTCCGCAACGGCCTGCGCATGGGCGCGATCGGCGAAGGCGCCTGGCCGGCGCTGCAGGCGATCTTCGACGCCGCCCGCGCCACGATGCAGACGCAGCAGCAGATCGTCCGCGGCGGGGCGCCGGCCACCGTCGAGCTGGGCCTGATCGAGGAGGGACAGACGGTCTTTTCCTACGACCGCGGCGGCCGGCTCGCGGGCCGGACGATTCCGGAAGGCGCGATGCTTCTCAAAGTCAATTACGCGATGTATCCGCAGATCGCCGGCCGCACCGAGCTGGAGGTCTCGCTCGAGGTACGTCACGACCTTGGCAGGATGACGTGGGAAAACCGCGGCGGCCAGATCGTTCAGGTGCCGGCATTTGATATCTACGCATTTGACGAGCTCACCACCCGCATCGGCCTGTCCAGCGGCGAGAGTCTTGTCGTCGGGCCGGGCGATCAGGCGGATAACGACTTTCTTCCGGGCAGCCGGTTCTTCTCCAGCGTGCGCGGGGGCAGCCGCGTGCAGACCGTGTGGATCCTCAAGCCGCGGCCTTACGAAATGAGGATGGGATCGGCCCAGTCGCCATGACGTCTGCCGGGGATCAGCGCGGAACGGGTGGTGACGACGGATTCTTCCGCCGCCTGTTCGAGGACAGCGCGCTCGCCATGGTTGCCACCGATCCCTCTCTGCACATCCGGTCCTGGAACGCCGCCGCCGCCCGCATGTTCGGCGCCGAAAAGTCCGCCATGCTGGGCACGTCGGTCCTTTCGGTGCTGCCCATGGCGAGCCGGGCCGCGGCGGAGCGCCTGCTCCAGTCCGCGGTGCAGGCGTGTGAGCACGGCGACCTCGAATTTCACTATCGCGATGAACACGGGGCCCAGCGCGAACTCATCATGACCATCTCGCCCATCATGAACGAGTCTGGCGGGGCGGTTGGTGCATCGATCTGCGTGCGCGACATCACGCGGCGCATCCGGCTGCAGAATGAGCGGCTGGAGAACCGCAAGATGGCCGCGCTCGGCCACATGGCGGGGGCCTTTTCGCACTACTTCAACAACATCCTTGGCGGCATCGTCACCAGCGTAGACTTCGCGTCTGACAGCGGCGACCCGGTGCTCCAGGAGCGCGTACTCCGCCAGACCTCCCGCGGCCTGATGCGCGCTACGAATCTCCTGCACAGCCTGCTGCGGTTTGCTGAAGGCGATACCGTGCAGGATCACCTCTCCGACTATTCCGAGGTGATTTACTCCCTCGCAGACGACGTCGAAAAAAACCTCCATCGCGGCGACATCCGCCTGGAACTGCGGATCGGCGGGCTTCCCGTCGTCGCGGTCCCCCGGGCGCAGCTCGACACCGTCCTGCGGCATATCGTCCAGAACGCCGTTGATGCGATGCCGGACGGCGGCACGCTGAGCCTTGAAGGGGAACTGGTTGACGGCCGGCTGGTCACCCGGATCCGCGACACCGGGCGCGGGATGACCGAAGAGGAGATGTCTCACCTGTTCGAGCCCTTTTTCAGCACCAAGGGGGATCTCGGCACCACGACCCGCGCTCCGGGCCTCGGGTTGGCCGTGGCGCATGGCATCGTGCAGTACCTCGGGGGCTCCATTTCCGCCGAGTCAGTCCCCGGTGAGGGCACCGTGTTCACGGTCACCATTCCGGCCGCCGGTTCCTGAATCGCCACCCCCGCCCGCCGGCGGGGTCGTTTTCAGCCTTGCCATCCGGGGTGGCGGCGGCCCGACCGCCACCGCCTGGGGTGGGCGGTGTTACCGGTCCACATCCCGGAGGCTGCAATCTCGGCGCGTGGCGAGGTGTACAAGAGGGGCGCCTGGTCCCGGTGTGTTCGGGGCCCGCCGCCAGCCGTCTGGGATTGACGTAAGTCAAGGCCCCGGCTAGGTTAACGGCGGCAGGAGGCCCCCTCAAGACGTCGGCCCGGGTGGTCCGGCGGGCTATGCGGTTCGCCCATTCCTCGGTGGGACCGGCGGCTTTGAGGGTCGCAGATTCGCGCGCGGCGTGCCGCCGGTGCGAGGCTGCGAACCAGGATTCGCGATGCCCAGCTACAGCTACAAGGCGGTCGGCTCGGACGGACAGCACGTGACCGGCGTGCTGACGGCGGAGAACTACCAGGTCGCCCTGCGCCAACTCGACGAGAAGTCGCTTTTCCCGATCACGGTCAACGAGGGGATCCAGGACTCAGCCGCGGGCTTTTCGCGTCGCCGCAAGATCAAGGGCGCGCACCTCACGGTGTTCTACGGCCAGCTCGCCGACCTGCTGAAGGCGGGCGTACCGATGATGCGCTCGCTCGACGTGCTGTCGAAGCAGGCGTCGCGCGGCGGGCTTACGCAGGTCATCCGCGAACTGCGCGAGGACGTGGCCGGCGGCGCGTCGCTCGGCGACGCGATGGCGAAGCACCCGTCGGCGTTCTCCGATCTGCAGTGCTCGATGGTGCGCGCGGGGGAGCAGGGCGGCTTCCTCGAGGATGTGCTCCACCGCATCGCGATCTTCAGCGAGAAGCAGGACGAACTGAAGAACAAGGTGGTCGGTGCGATGATCTACCCGTCGATCCTCGTGGTCGTCGGGTCCGGTGTCGTGATGCTGCTCATGCTGGTGGTGGTGCCGAAGATCCGGCAGTTTCTCCGCCCCGAGACGCTGAACGTGCTGTCGCACTTTGTGTTCGGCGTGACCGATCTGCTGACGCAGAACTACGTGACCGTGGCGATCGCGCTCGGCGGCGTGGGCATCGCCTACGCCTCGGTGCGCAACTCCGAGTGGTTCAAGGTGGGCATGGAGCGAGTGAAGCTCAAGGCCCCGCTGGTGGGCCGGATCTACACGATGATGGCGGTGTGCCGCTTCTGCCGCATTCTCGGCACGATGCTGCACAACGGCGTGCCGATCCTTCAGGCGCTGCGGATTTCCAAGGATTCGGCGGGCAACCGCATCCTCGCGGACGTGATCGGCGATGCGGGCGACAGCGTGCGCAAGGGAGCGAGCCTTTCGCAGCCCCTGGGCGACTCGGGTCTCTTTCCGCTCGACATCGTCGACATGATCTCGGTCGCGGAGGAGAGCAACTCGCTGGAAGGCGTGCTGGTGCAGATCGCGGACACGAACGAGGCCCGCACCGCCCGGCAGATCGACCTGGCGGTGCGCGTTTTCGAGCCGCTGCTGCTGGTGATCATGGCGTCGGCCGTGTTCGTCATCCTGATGGCGCTGCTGCTGCCGATGCTGACGATGGGTTCGTCCGTCACGGGCTGAGATCCTGCGACGGCGTGGTTGAGGAATAACGAGCGTTGTCGGTGGCTTCGCCGGGCGGGCCGCCGCGTGGTCGAGTGACAGGAGTAGAGCAATATGAATAGCCACGAAGTGAAGAAGCATGTGATGCGGCGGAGCACCGGACGGCGGCGCTCGGGCTTCACGCTGATCGAAATCCTGCTGGTTGCGGGGATTCTCGCGCTGCTGGCGGCGTTTGCCGTGCCGAAGCTGTTCAGCCAGGCCGAGCAGGCGCGCATCGACCTGGTGAAGGCCCAGATCGGTCGCAGCGGTCCCGTCGGCAAGGCTCTCGAAGCCTACAAGTGGGACATGGGGCAGTACCCCGAGACCAGCGAGGGGCTGGCCGCGCTGTACCAGACCAAGAAGGACCGCAACGAGGAGAACTACAAGGGCCCGTACATGGAGGGCAAGCTGGAAGACCTCAAGGACTCGTGGGGCGAGCCCTACATGTACCGCAGCCCAGGCGACGTCAACGAGGACGGCTACGACCTGTGGAGCAAGGGCCCGGACCGCAAGGATGACGGCGGCAAGGAAGGCAGTGACGACATCAAGAACTGGAGCGAGACCTAGGCCGACTCGCGGGCCCGGGGCGGCGCCGCCGCCCGGTGGCTGCCTGCGGCGCAGGATGACGGCATGGCTTGCAGGCGGCAGACACGCAGGACCGCGCTGACCCTGGTCGAGGTGCTCCTCGTCTGCGGCATGCTGGTTCTGCTGGCCGCGATGGCGATGCCCGCTCTGCTCCAGCAGGTTCGATCGCGTTCGCTGGAGATGTCGGCCCGGCAGCTCGGGGCGATGGTCTCGCTGGTCCGTTCGCAGGCTCAGTTCGACGGCAAGCGGTATCGCATCCGCTTCGCTACCGAGGACGAGCGCGAGGACGGGAAGGCGGGCGAACAGCCCATCATCGAGCGTGAAAACGACCCGATGGACGAGCCCCAGGTGTTCAGCCCGGTGCGTGAGTCCTGGGTTGTGGGCAACACCCTGCTCGGCCGCGTCTGGTGTGCAGAGGTCCGCCTGGGCCGTCCGACGATCGAGGAGCTTCAGCGGCTGCGCAAGAGCCGGACCTCCGAGATCGAACAGCTCCAGGTCGAGGCGTTCGAAGACTTCGACCCGGAGCGGCCGCCACTGGTGATCGAGCCGGACGGTTCGTGCGAGTGGGTCACCTTCGTGCTGACCGAGGCCCCGCGGAACACGGACCTGCGCGACCTGGTCGAGGAGATCCGCCTCGAGGTGATTGTCGATGGCTTCACCGGCCAGTCGTGGGTGCAGCGCCCGTTCTACGACGAAGAGCTCGATCTCTTCGAAGAGAAGCACTGGCCCGCGGTCCTGCGGCAGGACCTGCTGACGGCGCGCGTGCTGACCGAGGACGACGTGCTGGAGATCCAGGAGCGTCGGGTGATCAGCGGGTACGAGGACCTCGTCACCCGCACCGACAAGGTCGAGAGCGGAGAGCTGAAAGACGGGAGCATTGAGCCGTGATCCGACAGGGGCAGACATGGCGACACGAGGCCGGCCCGCGCGGGCGCAGTCCGCGGCGGGCCTACGTACTGCTTGAGACCGTCGTGGCCACGGGTCTGCTGACGCTCGGCCTGGCGATGCTCGGTTCTCAGGTGCAGCAGTCGGACACCTCGATCCGCCAAATGGAGCTGCGCCTGCGGGCGCTGATGCTGGCCGAGATGCAGCTGGCCCACATGGACACGGGGCTGATCGAGCTCAACTCGGTCGACGACATCGAAGAAGAGGACTTTGGCCCGCGATATCCCGACTTCGGCTGGCGCCTGATCACCGACGAGACGACGACGGAGGATCTGTACCGCCTTACGCTGGAAGTGCTTTACGCCCGGCGGGCGGACTACGAGGAAGAGGACTTCGACCACGACAACGCCGAAGTGCTCTACAAGTTCTACTTCTTCCGTGCGCGACCGCGGGCGCTCAACTTCGCCGAGGACTTCGGCCTGCGCGAGGACGAACTCGAAGATCTCGGCAAGCGGCTGTCTGACCTGGGCATTGAAGGGCTGGACATCAACAACTTCGATCCGTCGATTTTCGCCCGGCTCGATACGGAGCAGCTCATGGAGTCGCTCCCCGTGCTGATGTCGGCGTTCGGAATGGATGTGTCCCAGTTGCTGTCGAGTCTGCCGCCCGATGTTCGCGAGGCGCTGGAGTCGTCGGGTCTCCTCGAAGAGCTGGCCGGAGGCGAAGACGCCACCGGCGGGGGACGGTGAGCCATGCTGCCCAGGCATCGTGCCCGGCGGGGCCTGTCGCTGATTGAGGTCGTGCTCGCGATGGGGCTGCTCGTGGTTCTGTCGGGGCTGACCTACTGGTTCTACTCCGCGTCGTTGGCCTCGCGCGACGCGGGGCTGCGGTCGGTCGGTCGCCTGCAACTGGCACGAACCATCGTCGACCGGATGGCCACGGAGATCCGCCAGATCGCTTCCGAATCGCGCTTCCGCGACGTGAGCGTGCGCGGCGAGCCGGATCGGCTCTGGCTGGTGTCCTACCGGACGCCTGGCGTAGAGATGGGCCGGTGGCGGGCGGCCGCGTCGGCGGCGCAGGAGCCGCTGGGCGAGTTCGACCTGCACAAGGTCGAGTACAAGCTCGCGCGGCATCCCGGCGTCATCCACGAGGAAGGCTTTGAAATGCCGCTCGGGCTGGCGCGGGTCGAGCTGCGCGTGCCCCGCCAGGATAGCGCTGAAACCGGCGCTGCCTTTGCCGAGGATGCCAGCCAGCGCGGCGAGACGATCGAGATCACCACCGGCGGATCGAGCGGGTTCGGCATCCCGCGCGAGGTGGCCGGCGAGGGTGCAGGGGGCGAGGAGGGGACGGACGGCGAGGAAGCCGGCGCCGAGGATGAACTCGCCGACCCCGAGATGGAGGAGGCCGACGGCAGCGAGATTCAGTGGGAAGAGCTCTACGCCCCGGAGATCCGCTACCTGCGGTTCTGCTACTACGACGGCAAGAAGTGGTGGGACGACTGGGACATCACGGGCGAAGCCGCGCTGCCCCAACTGATCCAGATCACCGTCGGGTTTGAGCCCTGGGCCCCCTACGGCGAGGAGTTCGGTGTCGACGAGGTGAAGAAGGAAATCGTGGACCGTGCCTGCGAGTGCATGAACGAGGATCCGTCGGACTGTGAACGCCAGCCGGCCGACCAGTACACCGTCGTGGTCCGGATTCACCAGGCGGACATGTTTTTCCGCTCGCGGATCACGAAGGAAAGCCAGGCCCTCGTGAAGGAGTTGACCGGCGAATGACTGCTGCGCGTCGAGGTGTGATTCTGCCCGTGGTGCTGGTCGTCCTGCTTGTGCTGGGCGTGCTGGTGGCGGGCTACTCCTTCAACGTGCACGCGGACCTCTCGGCGCTTCAGGCCACCACGTTCCGCATGCAGACGCGCATGGCCGCCGAAGCGGGGATCCAGAAGGTCATCCTCATGCTCCGTGCGTCCCGCTTCGACATGGACGTGTGGTACAACAATCCGGACGAACTGCATCGCGTGATCGTCTGGGCAGCCGAAGAGGACCAGGCGTCCGTCGGCGGCGACGAGGAATATGGCGAGGGTTCGCCAGGGTTCCGCTTCAGCATCGTCGCCGATGACCCGACCGACGACGAGGACTTCATCCGCTTCGGCCTCACCGACGAAGCATCGCGGCTCAACCTCAACACGGCCACATCAGATCAACTGCTGGCTCTCGTGCGGGCGGCCATCGGCGAGGAAGAACAGGAGATCATCCCGCAGGATATCGTCGACGCGATCCTCGATTGGCGCGACACCGACAGCGAGTCGCGATCCGAGGCGCTCGACACCGAGGGCGACTACTACGCCGAACTGCCCGTGCCCTACAAGGTCAAGAACGCCGACTTCGACACGGTCGAGGAACTGCTGCTGGTCAAGGGGATGACGCCCCAGATCCTCTACGGCGAGGACTTCGACCGCAACGGCCTGCTCACCGACAACGAGAACGACGGAGACGAGACCTTCCCGCTGGACAATCAGGACGGTGTACTCAACCGCGGGCTGTACCCGTATCTGACCACTTTGGCCTATGAGTCGAACGTCGCCAACGACAACCGCCAGCGCGTCTACCTGCGCGGCGACGCAAATCAGGTTCGGGTTGAACTTGAGCTGATGTTCCCCGATGAGCCGGCCGTCGTGGCCGAGATCGTCGCGGGGATATCGCGTCTTACTTCGGCCGGCGGATCAGGCGGCGGCGGTGGCGGGGCGGGTGGTCGCGGCCGCGCCGGTGGGGGACGAGAGGCCGGCGAAGGCGGCCAGATCGGCGGCGGGCAGGCTCCGACCGCTGGTTCCGATGAAGCAACACGAGGCGGTGGCAACACCCGCGGCACGGTTCGCCCGCGCACGCTGACGCCCGCGACCAGCGCAACCGACAAGCCCGAGGGACGCAACCGCCGTATCGAGGGTAGCGAGGCGCCGACGGACCCGAAGTCGGCGGTGCGCAGCCAGGCCCAGCCGACCGGCGGCGGAGGCGATGAGCCCAAGGGCGACGAGGAGGAGGACGACGGTCAGCCGCAGCCCTCCATGGATGGAGAGGACGAATCGGACGGTGCGGAGGGCGGCGCCGGCCAGCCGGGTGGAACCCCCACCGGCGGCGGGAGCGCCGGTCAGCAGTTCACGTCGCCCGCGGCGCTCTTCCTGCCCGCCTCCGAAGGGGCCGCGCCGGCCAATCTCGACCCCGCTCGCCACCTGGCGATCCTCATGGACAAGACCACGCTCGTCCCGCCGCAGCAGCGCGAAATCCGCGGGCTCGTCAATGTCAACACGGCGTCGGCGTTGGTCTTGGGCACCATTCCGGGGATGACGGAGGAACTCGCGGCGGCCATCGTCGCCGCCCGCCAGGAACTCGACTGGGAGACGAAGTCGACGACGGCGTGGCTGGTCACCGAGGGTGTCATGGACCTGCCGACGTACGTGGCGGTCGCGCCGCTGATCACGGCCCGCGCCCAGCAGTTCAGCATCGAGTCTCTGGGTTACGCCGATCATCTCGGGATGGTGACGCGGCTGCACGTCGTGCTCGACACGGTCGGGCCGCTTGCTCAGGTGGTGTACTACCGCGACCTGAGCCACCTGGGCGCGACCTTCCCGATCCGGGAAGAGGACAAGGAGAACGCGCGTGTACGCTAGCAGCCGGCCTAAGCGCATACTGGCTATCGACTGGGATTCGCGCACGGTGCGAATCATCGAGGCGAAGCTGGCCAAGCGCAGCTTCTCGGTGATGAAGGTGCTGGCGGCGTCGATCCCGGGCGAGGTCGACGCGACCAGCCCCGCTGCGCTGGGCGCGTTCATCAAGGCGACGCTCGAAAAAGAGAAAATCGCGACGCGCCATGCCATGGTCGACATTCCGCGCGACCAGGCCGTGCTCAACACGCTCAAGTTGCCCTGCACGGCGCCGGATGAGCTGCCCAGCATCGTGCAGATCCAGATTGCCAAGGAACTGCCGTTTCCCTTGGCGGATGCGGCGGTCGACTTCAGCCTGCCTGCGACCGAGCCGGGGCAGACCACGGCGGACGTACTGGTCGCGGCGGTGCGGCGCGAAGTCGTGGAGATGTACGTTCAGACTTGCGAAGCGGCGGGGCTGAAGCTCGATCGCATCGGCCTGCGTCCGCACGCGAACAAGCTCGCCGTGTGCCGATATTTCGACGATCGTCCCGCCGAGCGCATCGTATTCATCGATGTCGGCCCGGTGCTGACGGAGATCGACGTGATCCGCGAGGGGCGGCTGGCGTTCTCCCGCGCGGCGTCGGTGGCGGTGCCTTCCTCTTTCGAGGAGCGGCCGCGCTTGTCGCTGATTGCCGCTATCGACGGCGGTGACGAGGATCCGGACGCCGTCGACAGCGCGATTGACCTCGGCGAACCGCGCCGGCTTGAGGGGCGGCCGGGGGTGTTCGGCGTCGATGCCGTCGTGAACGGGCTGATGCTCGAACTGACGCGCTCACTCGAGGCGTACCGGGCTCACGATCACGGCGCGCAGATCGACAAGGTGGTGGTCGGAGGCGACATCGGCTGCGAAGCCGAACTGGTCGCGGCCATTCGCAGCCGCCTGAAGCTCGACGCGACGCAGTACAGCGCAGAGGGCATCCTGGGCGATGCGGAGCGCGGCGCCGCGGCGGCGGCGTATGCGGCGACGCTGGGCCTGCTGATCGGGCTCTATGGTGAAACGGCACGGTCGTTCGACTTCCTGCACCCCAAGCAGACGATCACCGCCACGCGAAAGCGGTTGATGCGCGCCCCCCGTGTGGCCGCGGTTGTCGTGCTCTTCGTGGCGGCTTCGGTCGTTGCGGCCGTACAGCTCACCTCGGAAGACCGCGCCCGGCGGGCCATGCTCACCAAGTCGATCAGCGCACTCGAAGAGGACAGCACCGAGAAAGACAAGTTTCTCAAGCTCGTTCGTGAGATCCAGGCCTTCGACCGTGAGTCGCCCGTGTGGGTGGACGTGCTGCATGACCTGGTCAGCGCGCTGCCCTCGAACAAGGAATTGGTCGTCGAGCAGATCGAACTCGACCAGCGCGACCGCACGATCGTGATCAAGACGCGCACGAAGGAGCTGACCACGGCGCACAAGGCCGTCGAGGAGCTCAACAAGTTCCGGCGGGAGGGGGCGTCGGCCGCGCGGTTCAAGGCGCGGATTCGCAACAGTTCGACGCCGGACGATCGTGAGAGCTATCCCTACCGACAGGATCTCTTCGTGCAACTGCTGTCAGACGCGCCGGCCAAGGGCCGCGCAGAGCGGGGGACGTGACGGATGGACAAGCGGACCAGACTCCTGACCTGGCTCTTCGCGGGTGTCGTCGGCTCGCTCGTGGTGATGAACCACGTCTACCCGGCGTACATCCAGCCGCTGCTCACGATTGACGAGGAAAACGCCCGGCTCGCCCAGCGTCTCGAGGAACTCGAAGAGCGCGAGGCGCGACTGAGCCAGGCACGCTTCGACTACCGCGACTACGCCTACCGGGTGGGCTCGATGGATGTCGACCGGGTGCAGAACCGCGTGAAGAAGCAGCTCGACGAACTGCTGCTCTCTCACCGGATCGAGAGCGGCATCGTCTCGCCGCCGCGCAAGTACAGTGTCGACAAGCAGACGCAGATCAGCCGGCTGACGTTCAACCTCTCGGGCGAGGGGTCGCTCAAGCAGATCGTCGAACTCCTCAAGGAGATCAGCCAGCTTCCCTACCTGCTGGCGGTAAACAATCCGAAGCTTGCTCCGGCCGGACGATCGTCGAAGGACCGCGATCGCGACGCCATCGAACTCTCCTGCATGATCGAGGTGCTGGTTCTGCCTCAGCACAAGCAGCTCGACAGGCTCAAGGACGAAGACCTGCGCCAGCCGGCCCAGTTCGTCCGCTACGCCCGCAGCGACTACTCGGAAATCTGGTCCCGCCAGCCCTTCCAGGAGTTTAAGGAAGTCGTCGCCGTCCGGCCCGATCCGCCGAAGGTGGTGAGGGCCGAGCCCGAGCGCGACAAGCCGGCTCCGCCTCCTCCTCCTCCGCCACCGCCGCCGGATCGGCGCTGGCGCGACCGCGATCAGTATCGCCTCACCATGGCCCTGCTGATGAGCGACGGGGCCAGCAAGTTCGACGAGGTGATGCTCTACAACGACCGCTCGAAAGAGAATCGCTACGTTCGCGTCGGCGAGGACTTCGACGGCGGCGACCTGCTCTTCGTGCACCAGCGGGGCGTGCTCGTTGACCGTGAGGGCGAGCGCTTCATCTACCCCATCGGTGAGTCGCTGGGGGCGCCGCTGACCATCGACGAGGCGACGGACTACCCGGAGATTCAGCTCGCGGCCCGGCGGTTCGTGCCGGCGCCAGAGCCGCAGCCCGAGGCCGCCCCGACCAACGGCGAGCCGACCGCCGCGACCCCCACAGCCGATGGCGAGGCTGCCGTGGCGAAGACCGAACCCGCTGCTGAGCAGCCTGCCCAGCCTGCGGCAGGCGCCGGGGCGGGCGCTCCCGCTCGCGTGGCGAAGACGCCGACGCCGACTACTGCGCCGGAGCAGCCGGTGGGAGACCTCTCGAAGGGGCCTGTGGCTCCCGCCGGCCCCGATGGCGCAGCGAGGACCGCAATCCTCCTGGGAAACGACACCGCGGAGGACCAGCCGGTGGACATCGGACCCGATGGCGAGCCGGTCAAACCGGGGGAGTCTCCGGACGGGTCGCTCGCGACCGGCGACGGTGCCGCCGCACCGCGCGTCGCCCTGCCGCCCAGGACGGGGAGCGGGCCGCGGGCCCGCGTGACCAATCCGCCGGCGATGCGGGACGGCTCAACCGCGCCGACGGCGGCAGGAGAGTCCAGTTCCGCTGTACTCAAGCAGCCTGGCGGCCTGGGAACCAAGGGGCGGCTCAGTTCACGTGAAGCGCTGCTCAACCGCCCGAAGGGGAAGCCGCCGGCCAAGCCGGCTGAGAAGGCGGCGTCGGAAGAGGAAAAGAACGGCGAAGCCAAGGCCGAGCCCGAAACTGAGAAGAAGTCGGACGAGTAAAATGAGGAAGGGGGCCGGTCTGGCTCCCGCCTCGCAGAACGGCATGCGGCCCTGCGGCGGAGTCCGCGGGCCCGGAGTGTTGAATGCAGCGGCTGGCTTCCAGCCGTGTAAACGAGTTCGCGCGACCCGGGGCGACCGGGTGGTTCGACGCTCGCGGAGACAAGGCATGATGCGTCATCGGGCTTCAGGATGGGTGCGTTTCTCGTTGCCGCTTGTTGTGCTGCTGGTTGCCGGGCTGCCAGCCCTCGCACCGCGCGTGATGAGCGTCGCGCAGGCCGCGCCTGCGCAAAACAAGAAGCCGCAGAACGTCTCCGCCGAAGAGAAAGCCGCGCAGGATGCGGCTCAGCGCGAGGAACAGGCTCGCCGGCGAATCGAGGAAGATCAGGAGGCCCATGAACGGGCCGAGGCCGAGCGCCTCGCCATCGAGCAGGAGGCCAAGGAAACGGGCGAAGATGTAGAAGTCGTTGCGCAGCGGCATGCCGAGCGGAAGGCAGAGGAAGAGGCTCGCGCCGAGGAGGCCCGCAAGCTCGAGCTGATCCGCGAAAAGGAGGCCGCCAAGCAGGAGGCCGCCGCCAAGGCGGCCCGCGAGAAGCGCGCCGCCGACACGCTGAAGCGTCGGGAGATGATGCGTGTCGCTCGCGAGCGCGCCGCGGCCAACGCCGCGCCGAACGGCGAAGAGCCGGCCGGGGTCGCCGGCGCAGAGCCTGAACCGATGGAGGGCGAGCCCGCGCTGGATGAGCACGGCAACCCCATCGACGAGACCGCCGGGTTGGAGGCGACGGATGATCCCGCGGCGGCGAAGAGCCCGGCCCGAGTTGTTCGGCCGCGGCCCGGCCCGCCTTCGTCGGTCGACGAACGTCGCCGAAAGATCGCCGAGACCCTCAACCGATCGAGTTCGCGTCTGACGCCCGAGCAGAAGGCCGCGTTCGAGGCGCAGCTTGAGGAGGCGACGCGCGGCGCGGATGAGTCGACCGAGCCGGTCGCGACCCCTGAGGCGGCCAGACCGGTACGCCCGACCCGACCTGTTGCGCGCCCGGTGACTCCGCCCGCCGGCGCAGAGGGCGAGGAAGTCCCCGCCTACGACGGTGCCGTGGATCCGGGGGAAGGTTCTCAGGAGCCGCCCGCCGTCGTCGATCCCGCCGCCACGGAGACCCCCGCGCGCCCGGCGACACAGCCGGAGCGAGCACGCCCCACGCGCACCGCTCCGACCCGGGCATCAACCCCGGCCAAGCCGGCGACCACGCCCGAGGGCGAGCAACTCGCGGCGGCCGGCACCGAGACGCCGGACGGCACGCAGGCCGCTGCGTACGACACGACAGTTGCCCCCGAGGATCGCGAGTACAGCTTCAGCATCAAGAACGGCACCTATGCGCAGCTGATCGACGGATTCTCCCGTCAGACTGGGCTGCCGGTTCTGGGCACACCGCCCGACGGCGAGGTCACGTTCGTCAGCACGCAGAAGATGACCTTTCGCGAGGCGCTTTCGAAGATCCGCATTCTGCTGTTCAAGTCGTCGCCCTATGAGCCTTCGTGGCTTCGCTACAAGAAGGCGGATGGCTACCTCGAGGTCGCGCGCATCGTCGATCTCTACAAGGAGCTTGAGCCGTGGCAGATGTTCCGCAGCGTCGAGGAATTCCTCGCGGCGGACCTGCCTGATGATGAGCTGGCCTTCGTGGTCTACAACCCGGCGAGCGTGACTACTGCCGTGCTCGACCAGGTGAACCTGATGATGCCGGATTACATGCGCAACACGCGCATTCCGGACACGAACAACATCACGATCCTCGCGCTCGTTCGCGACATCAACCGCTATCTCGAGCTCGTGGCCTTCTTCCACGACGCGATCAAGCAGGATCCGCGCGTGCGTGAGAAGATCAGCGTCGAGTACATCCTGCCCACGGTGGCCGTGGAGAAGCTGCGGATGCTGATGGATCTGGACGGCACGGTCGGCAACACGCCGGCCCGGGCCGGCGGCCAGGCCAACAAGCGCGGGGTGCCCGAGCCGCTCGCGCCGATTCCCGAACCGCCGACGATGCTGCTGCCGGATGACGACCAGCAGGTGATCCTCGTCCGGGCGATGCCGCACAAACTGGTCGAGATCCGCGAGGTGCTTGCCTTCATCGACGTGGACAGCAGCAGCGGCCCGACGCCGCCGGTGGTGATCCCCGTCCAGAACGCCGAGGTCAACCAACTCGTCGAGACCATCCGGCTCGTGCTCGGCGCGTCCGAGACGCAGCCGATCGCTCCGACGAAGCCAACTCGCGGGAGCCGCGCGGGTTCGCGACAGGCCACCCCGGCCAGAGCCGTGCGCGCCGCTGATGTGAACATGATTCCCTATCCGCCGACCAACTCGATCATCGTGATCGCTCCCGAAGAGGGAGTCGAGCGCGTGCGCGAGCTGGTGGAACGGTTCGACGTGGTCAATCCACCGACGCGGATCGAACTGTCCGGTGCCGATGCAGAGGTCGCCGCGGCCCAGCTTACGCAACTGTTCGCCGCCCAGGGGCCGACGCCGCCGACGATCACGCCGGATCCGACGGGCAGCGCGCTGTGGGTGATCGGCACGCCGCGGCAGATCGCGCAGATCGAGGAATACCTCGAGTACGTCGATCTGCCGCCGACCGCGGTCGAGCTGCACGTCTATCATCCGACCACGCAGCGGCCGTCGTTCCTGGCGAACATGCTCATCGAGTACCAGGGCGAGATGGCCAACGCCGCCGCCGCGGACGCCAAGCAGCCGACGCGTCCCACGCCGCGCAGCCGGTCGCGCCAGGCGTCGCGCAACACACGTCGGCCGACGCAAAACGTCACCCCGGCGAAGTTCACTCCGAACGACGAAGCGAACGTCCTCTACGTGTGGTGCTCGAAGGAGGAGTGGGAGGAATTCAAGCCCCTGCTCGAGCAGCTGGACGGCGTCTCCGCGCCGGACACCCCGCTCGTGCGCATCGAGGTGCAGCACATCACGCCGGACGAGGCGCTGCCGCAGCTCGGCGAACTGTTGTCGATCTTCCAGGAAGCCGGCGCGGGACAGATCCGCCACTCGGTTACCGACGGGGCGATCCTGTTCTCCGGGGCGACCGAGCCGCAACTGGCGGCGATCCGCCGCGTGCTGGCGGAGATCGATCGGCCGGTTGAACTGATCCAGCGCACCATCGCGCTCAAGCATGCCGATCCGGACACAATGATCCAGATCATCCAGACGTTTGTCGGCGAGCCGGCGGAACCCCGTCGCCCGCGGAACGTCCCAGTGACTCGTCAGCGCGGCGGTGAGAAGGACGCCGGCAACCAGGTCGTCTCGACGACCACGATCTCGTCGGACCTGACGGTGATGCGTATGGGCGCAAACCTCGTGGTGCGGACGACACCGGCCAAGATGCAGAAGGTCGAGGAGACGGTCGAACAGTTCGACATCCCGCAGCCCGACACGCAGGTGACCAAGACCTACGACTTCCCGCCGGGCTCCAACGTGGACGACGTCGCGGCGACGCTCCGCACCGTTTTCGGCGGAGCCATGCCGGGCGGCAACCGGGGCGGACGCAACCCGCAGCCGGCCGCGGCCGCGAGCGGGCCGCTGTTTATCCCGCAGCCCATGGCCCACCGGCTCATCGTCATCGCCGACGAGGCGCTGCTTCCCGAGATCGAGGAGCTCATGGGCGTGCTCCGCGCCGACAGCGCGACGGAGCAGATCGTCACGGACTTCATCCCCGTGCTCTACACCGATCCGGCGGACATCGTCGAGATGATCGAGCCGCTGCTGCGGATCAAGATCCGAACCCTCGTGACTGAAGGTACGATTGAAGATCCGGCCGCGGCCACCGAACAGGCCGCTGCCGCCGGCGCCAAACCGCGCGGGGGACGCCAGACGCCGGGACGAAGCAGTTCCGACGGGCTGCACCTGATGCCGGATGCCCGCAACAAGCGGATCGTCATCGCCGCACCGCAGGTCGTCATCGACGAAGCGGAGCAGCTCGTGGCCAGCTTCGACCTGCCCACCGAGGGCGTGTCGATGCTCAAGCGCGTCACGCTGCAGAACGCCGAACCCAGCGACGTGGTTTCCGCGCTCCGCGGCTTGATGGGCAAGCCCACGAAGCCCGCCGCGACCGGCCGCAAGATCGAGGGCAAGCCCGGCGGCGCGGGCGACGGCTCCGGATTCTCGCCCGACGAGGACTTCACCGTCGTCGAGGCGCCCGGCGGCGGGGCCGTGCTGCTGTGGGGCAAGGAGAAGGACATCGCCAAGGCCGAGGAGCTCATCGCCCGGATCGACGGCGACGACGGCGCTTCGCGCATCCAGCTCTTCCGGCTCGCCAAGGCCGACGTGAACGACATGGCCGAGCTGATCATGCACGTGGTCGAACCGCCCGACGCCAAGGGCGGGCGCGCCCCGGCGAAGGCCGGCGCGGAGGATGAGGACGACTTCTACAGCACGAGCAAGACGTACCTCGGCAAGACAGTCCTCATCAAGACCGACCAGATCGACAGCACGATGCTCGTCTCGGCCCCGCCGGCGAAGATGCACCGCATCGACCAGATCGTTGAGCAGTTCGAGGGCAAGAAGATTGAAGAGATCGTGATGGACCCGGGCGTCTGGGTGCCGAAGCCCGAGCTGCCCAAGATGCTCTTCCCCCTCGAGAACAAGACTGCGTTCGACGCCATGAATGACCTCGAGGTCGTGCTCGATGCGGTGTGGACCCCGGCCGACAACGTGCCCGAAGTGGACTACATCCCGTTCCAGGACACGCTGATCGTCAAGTACTTCGACGAGGACCGCTTCCCCGAGGTCGAGGAAATCATCCGCAAGTACGTGGACGTTCCCGACCCGCGCGAGAAGGAGAAGTCGCGCAAGTCCTTCGCGCTCCCGGCGGGCATCTCCGCGGCGGATGCGGTTCGCTGGATTCGCGAGAACTATCCGGACGCGAAGATCACCGAGATCGACGTCGGTCAGCCGGCCACGTTCGACGAACCGGAGCGTCTGCGCCCGCGCAGCCGGGAAACGACCCGTTCCTCGACGACGGGCAGCGAGCCCGCGGCCCGGCCGTGCGTGTTGCCGGTGTCGATGATCGCGGGGGTCGAGGCGCTGCTCGCGGCCGCCCCCGCGCAGGACGACGCTCCCCCGCCCGAGGGCGAGCCTGAGCCGCAGGGTGAGATCAGCGAAGCCGAGATGGCCGCCGTGCGCGAGCTGATGGCTCAGCAGCAGCCGCCGCCGTCGTCGGACGGCGCGGGCATCGCCGGCAGCATCTTCAGCTGGCCCTTCGGCGGCGGATCGAGCACGACCCGCGCGGACTCCCTCAAGGGCGCGGAACTGAACATCTACACCGACCCGGCCAGCGGTATGCTGGTGATCGAGGCGCCGCGTTCGGCGCTTGACACGCTCGACTCGGCGATGAAGGACATCGCCGAGGAGCTTGGCAAGGAGGCCAAGCCCGACATCCGCGTCTACCGCGTCCGGCACATCGATGTGTACTCGGCGGCCGAACTGCTCGATCAGGTGATCAACGCCGCGGTTCGTGAGCAGGCGGCCCTGATGCGCCAGCAGCAGCAGGCCGCGGCCGCGCAGGCCCGCGCCGCCGCCGCCCAGCAGCAGCGCAACGCGGCCCGCGCCGCCCAGCAGAATCAGCAGGGCGGAAACCAGCGCGGCGGCGAAGAGCGCGGCGGTGACCAGAAAGGCAACGAAGGGCAGCCCCAGCCCGGCCAGGTGCCGCAGGTTCCACAGATGGCGCAGATGATGAGCGGCGTGACCATCGTGCCCAACCCGCGCGATCGCTCCCTCATCCTCAAGGCCGCCACGCGCGACTATCCGCAGATCCTGGAGCTGCTCTCGATCATCGACCAGCCGCAGCCCATCAAGTACGAGATGCGCGTGTACCGCCTCAAGAAGCTCAATGCGGCGGACGTTGAACCGGCCATCCGCGAGATGCTCGGCCTCGATCGTCAGCAGGGGCGGACCTCGACGCCGGCCGCAGCCCCGGGCGGGGCCGTGGCCAATCGCCGGCGCACGACCTCGAGCGGCGGCGGACCGCAGGCGCTGCCGCAGGAGATCATGCAGACCCCGGTGGGCGGCGGCGACGAACTCGGTGTCTTCCCCTCGGACATCACCATCTGGGGGAGCGAAGCGAGCAATACCATCACTGCGATGGCGCCGGAGTCGGCGCTGGACTACATCGGGAAGATCATCGACGAGCTCGAAGCGCAGGACGTGCCCGAGCGCGTCACCCGTCACTTCGAACTCAAGAGCGCCGACCCGTCGGGCGTCGCCGAGTATCTCGGCACGCTCTTTGCGGATAGCGCGCCGGGCGGGCGGCAGGGGGGCGGTCGTCGCCGGGCTCCGGCCACGGCCAGCCTGACCGCGCCTTCGTTCCTGCCTTATCCTTCGCTGGGGCTTGTCACGGCGCAGGCTACGGCCGAAGACATGGAGAGCATCGCCGAGGTCGTCACGATGCTCGACGACGCGACCGGCGAATCGCAGTACGAAACCGCCAAGGTGCCCTTCACCGGTGCCGACGTGATGGCCGCCACGCTGACGCAGATGTTCGCCGAGGGCGGGGCTCGCGGGGCCTCGCGCGGCGCGGCGCCCGGACCGGCGGTGAAGTTCATCGGCGCCGAGGGCAGCGACACGCTGTTCTACTCGGTTCCGGCCAAGATGAAGGACCAGGTTGTCGCCGCGATGACGGAGATCGAGGCGGAAAAGGAAAAGAGCGCCCCGCTGCACATCATCGTGCTGGAGCACGCGAAGGCTTCCGACGTGGCGGCGGCCGTGGAGAGCGCCTACGGCATGGGCTCGCGCGGGCGGGGTACGCGCGGCCGCAGCGCCGGCGGGGCGGGCGGCGGCAAGTTCCAGATCGCCGCGAACGACGCCACCAAGCGCATCTTCCTGCAGGCTCAGGACGAACACACCAAGAACGAGATCGAGTCGCTGGTCCGTTCGCTCGACCGGCCGACGGACATCGGCTTTGACTTCCGCATCTACCCGCTTCAGTACGCCAACGCCCGGGCCGTGTACGGCACGCTGAACACGCTCGTGACCAACTACATCCGCAGCCTGCGCGGCGGCTCGGGCAGCATCGAGCCCTTCAGCGTCGAGGTGGACGACAAGTCCAACTCCCTGATCGTGCTGGGCAGTGCGACGGTGTTCGAGTTCCTCGAAGCCAACCTGCCCAAGGTCGACAACCCGCTCAACAAGGCCAGCGAGCCGGCCTATTTCATGGTCGGGCTGAAGGTTGCCCGCGCCCAGGATGTGGCCAACAGCATCAACAACCTGTGGCGCCAGCGCCAGTTGCCGCCGGGCCAGACGCCACCGCAGGTTGAGGCGAACAACCAGCTCAACGTCCTGATTGTGCGGGCTACGCCCGAGCAGATCGACGAGATCCGCAATCAGTTCATCAACCCGCTGGAGGAGTACACGCCGCCACAGTTGCAGACCGAGACGATCACACTTCAGCATGCTCATCCCGAGGGGGTGGCAGATTCGATCAACCGGATCTTCCAGGACAAGCAGGAAGCGATCCGCCGCCTGGGCGCCCAGGCGGGCTCGCCACTGGCGTCGACCGTGATCGTGACGCCTGACGTGAACACCAAGCAGATCATCGTGCAGGCCAGCGCCGAGAATATGGAGATGATTCGCGCCCGCGTGGCCGAGCTCGACCAGGCGGACGTCGCGCTGGGCACGGTGACCAAGGTACATGTTTACCCGATCGAGTTCGCGGATCCGAACTCGGTGGTCAACGTCGTGAACCAGTGGGCCCAGGCCCGCACCCAGGGCACGCGATCGGACCGCAACGTCGCGGCGCGCGACCAGGTCCGCGCGATGGTTGAAGGCGGTACGCAGTCGGTGGTCGTGACGGCCAGCGAGAGCAACCACGCCATCATCGCCGAGATGATCACCTCGCTCGACGTGGAGCGCAAGCTGACGCAGAAGCTCGAGGTCGTGCAGTTGGCTCACGCCAGCGCGGAAGACCTGGCCCGCAAGCTCAGCGAGATGTTCAGCGCGACACGGCAGCGGACCCGCCAGGGGCAGCAGCCGGTGTCGATCACCGCCAACGTCCGCAATAACTCGCTCATCATCCGCGGCAGCGAGAAGGACATCGCGGAGATCCGCGAGACCATCGCGGGCTTTGACGTGGAGGCGTCCATCGACACGGACCGCACCACGGAGGTCTATCCGCTGCGCTACGCCGACCCCAACAGCATGAACATGGTCATCGTGAACATGTTCCGCTGGGACCGGTCCACGCCCATCAGCCCGGCCGAGCAGGTCACCAGCGCGGTGGACAACGGGACGCGGTCGATCGTGGTCACCGCCTCGGCAAAGAACCACGGCGTGATCCGCGGCATCATCGAACAGGTCGACATCGAGTCGTCGGTCAGCAAGACGACGTTCGTCCGCAAGCTGCAGCACGCCGGGGCGGAAGAACTGGCCCAGACGCTCAGCCGGTTCTATCAGAACCGCCGCCGCAGCGGCGCCGGCGACCAGCCGGTGCAGATTTCCGCCGACACGGGCACCAACTCGCTGCTGATCCTCGCGAATCAGGAGGAGAAGGACGAGGTGATGCAGCTTATCGACACGATGGACGTTCCCCCCGAGGTCGGCCGTCAGCGCATGATGCGCAGCTTCAAGCTCGCCTACTCGGAGCCGTGGAGTGTGCAGGAGGCCATCAACAACATGTTCCGCTCGGTCACGCGCAACCCGCGCGACCTCGTGATCGCCGTCCCCGAATGGGGCAGCAACTCGGTCATCGTCTCCGCCTCGCCCGAGAACATGCAGCAGATCGAGGAGCTCGTCCGCCAGCTCGACCAGACCGGGAGCAGCTCGAAGGATGTCCACATCGTGACGGTCGAGCACGCCGACGCCTCATCGGTGGCGCGGGCGCTCGATGCGATTTACGTCCGCTCCCGTCCGCAGACCCGTGGGGCGGAGCAGCCGATCACGATCTCCGAAATCCCCAACTCCCGGACCATCATGGTGAAGGCCAGCGCCGCCGACCTGGAGCGCATCAAGGCCAGCGTGGCCGAACTCGACCGCCAGTCGTTCGGGGCGGGCAGCGAGATCCGCGTGGTCCAGCTGCTGAAGACCAACGCCGAGGAGATTCAGCGGGCGCTGGAGTCGTCCCTGTCGCGCTCCGCGGGCGGTCGCGGCGGCAGCCAGCTCATCGGCGACGTCCGCGTCAGCGCCCTGCCGTCGAGCAACGCCTTGGTCATCAGCGGCGTGAAGGAAGAGGTCGACCGCCTCGAAGCCATCGCCAAGGACATGGACGAAAAGGGCACTGCGGGCGCCGAGCCCGTGCTCATCCCGCTGCAGCGGGCCGACGCGTCGCAGATCCTGCCGAAGCTTGAGCAGATCTTCGTCGAGCAGGGCGGTGGCCGTGGTCGGGGGGCTGCGCAGCAGCAGCCGGTGATCGTCGTCGACGACGCCACCAACGGCCTGATCGTCAAGGCCACCCCGAGCGACCTGGCGGCGATCCGGTCGGCGGTCGCGATGTTCGACAGCCCGGACCGCCCGGAGGATCCCTCACCGATCCGCATCATCCAGGTGCGCAGCGGCATCAACGTCACCGACCTCGCCGACATGCTCAGCGAGTCGTTCCAGGAGAGCCTCTCGGCGACGCGCGGCGAGGCGGGACGCGGCCAGCCGCGGCAGACGATCTCGATCCGTGCGGATCGGCGTACCAACTCGCTCGTCGTCTCCGGCACGCCGTCGCTCTTTGACGAGGTCGAGCGGGCCGTCCGGCAGTACGAGGAGAGTGGTCCGCCCGGCGGCGACGTGTCGGTCATCCTCCAGCCGAAGAACAACTCCGCGGCCGCGATCGCGGAACTGATCGAACAGCTTCAGAACCGGTCCAGCGGAGCTTCCAGCGGTTCCTCGCGACCGCGGTCCAGCACGAGCCGTCCGAGCGGCCGGCCGCGCGGCTAGCGTCCGGGTCGGCTGATCCGCCCGGCTGGTGCCGGCGTTTGCCATCCTCCAGCGGCCCGCCCCGAACCCGGGGCGGGCCGCTTGCCAATACTGGGAGGCGGTGGATCCCGGGCCGCCGGCGCGAGGGGCGGGTGGCGACGGTGCGCGGCGTCACCGGCGGGCCGTCCGCGACGGTCCGCAAAGCCAAGAAAATCCTCGGCGTCGTCGCTTCGAATGCGCCGGATTCTGGTTGTGCGGGTACAAGAGGTCGGGTAAACGTTCACATGGACCCTGGATGCCGGTCCGTTAGTGTTTCAAGGGGATGGATCGATGAAGATGCCTACCTGCCTGACGGGGCGTTTCGCTGCGTTCGAAATCCTGGTCGCCATGTGCTGCCTGACCCTGCTGGGTGTTCCCCGGCAGGCTCTCGCCGACGAGGAGAAGAAACCGTCGGCCGGTGACCCGCCCGCCGCTGCCCAGCCCGACAAGCCCGCGGAGCCCGTCGCCCGGGAGGCGACCAAGCCCAAGGCGAAGCCTGCCCGCAAGCGGCCCGCCAAGCCGGCGGAGGGTGCGGCCAAGCCTACCGAGAAGGGCGCCGAGGAGAAGCCCGCCAAGGCCGATCCCAAGCCTGCGGCGGCGAAGCCCGCTACCCCTGATGCACAGAAGCCGGCGGCATCCGACCCTCATCCTGCGCCTGCGCGCCCAAAGGTGCGCGTGCATACGCCCGGCGAGGCGACCACGCCGGAGGCCGCGCCTGCGCAGCCCGCACCGGCCAAGCCTGCGCCGGCCAGGCAGGCTCCGCCCAAGTCCGATCGTGACCGGCTGAGCCCGTCGATGCGCGCCGCGATCGAAGCGGCTGAGCGTGAAGCGGCGGCTGCGCGCCAGGCAGAGGAGGCGACACCGACCGAAGCGGCTGAGCCCGCGCCGGCCGCCGGCGCCGCGTCGGAGGAGCCCGCCGCTCCGATGACCTATCGCCCCGCGCCGCGCGAGGATCGGCTTGCCGAACTGCTCGCCGGGGTGGACCCGTCGATGCTCACGCTCTCCGGCGCCGAGATCGAGGTGCAGGTTGTCGACGACAAGCTGATCGTCCGCGGCAACGAAGAAGACGTCGCCCGCATCCAACTGCTCATGACCCTGCTCGACGAGAGTCGCTCTTCGAAGGAGCTGCGCGTCGTCACCGTCACGCAGCAGGACGCCAACGAGATCGCCGACCGCCTCCAGCCGGCCCTGCGCGAGACCCTCGCGACGGCCAACCAGCGCGAGGAGGACCAGCTTTCGATCACCGCGCTGTCCTCCACGGTGCTGCTGGTCTCGGCGCTGCCGAGCGACATCGAGTTTGTCGTGGACGTGATCGGCCGCGTCGACGCGACGCAGGACGAGATCGGCAAGATCGAGACGATGAGCTTCCAGGTCGAGCACCGCAAGGCCTCGCAGGTCGCCCTCAAGCTGGAGGAGATTCTGATCCAGATGCAGGATCGCCGCGGCGTGCCGGCGGCCAAGCGCATCCAGATCCGCCCCAACAGCGTCAACAACACGATCCTCGTGATTGCCCCGCTGACCGATCGGGAGACGATCGAGGCGCTGGTCCGCGAACTCGACGTCGCCGCCGACCCCAGTTGGAGCGAAGTCCGCCTGGCCTACTTCCCGCTGTTGCGTTCCGAGGCCGAAGTGATGGCCACGACCATCACCGACCTGATCGAGTCGCTGCGCGAGTCGGACGCCGCCCAGGAGGACGCCGAGGAGGCGATCCAGCGGATGCTGATGAGCCGCGTCGGCCCCGACGGGGCGGTTGTCGACCTGGAGCCGATCTCGCTCGAGAAGAAGCTGTCGATCACGCCGCACGAGGGGACCAACAGTCTCATCGTGGCGACGGTCGAGGAGAACATCCGGCCGCTCGGCGAACTGATCCGCCTGCTGGACGGTGTCGCCCTGGAAGAGGCGATGCACGCCCGCATCTTCGCGCTGAACTACGCCGACGCGACGACGGTGGTCGAGCTGCTGGAAGGCATGTTTGAGTCCGGCAAGGACCTGCCCGAAGAGGTGGACAACGTCAACGCCGGCGGCGTTCCCGAAAACGACACCGGCCGGGCGCTGGTCTACAACATCGGCCTCTCGGCCGATGCCCGCACCAACACGATGATCGCCACGGGCCGCATGGAGCAGCTCAACCTGGTGGCCGACCTGGTCTACCAGCTCGACCAGCCCGCCCGCGACGTGAAATTCCCGCTCAAGCTCGTGCAGCTCAAGCACATCGACGTCGGCCGGGCGATGACGCTTGTCCGCAGCGTGATGGACAAGCGGCTGGAGGCGCTGGAGGCGCTCTCTCCCGGCGCCGGCGCGGTCGAGCGCGAGCGCGTGTTCCTCTCGATCGACATGCGCACCAACGCCATGATCATCGCGGCTTCGGACGACAACTACGCCGAGGTGATCGACATCCTCGCGCAGATCGACGCGCCGGGCGACGCGAAGCTGTTCGAAACCGTGCGGATCATCTCGTGCGGTCGGCTGTCGGCGGCGGACCTGAAGGAGCAGATCGACTCCCTCTGGGAGCGCAAGGCCGCGATCCGCGGCGATTTGGAACTTCCCGAGGACGCGCCGATCGTCGTGGCCGAGGGTCGCAGCAACAGCCTGCTCGTTGCGTCGAGCATCGAGGACTTCGAGGAGATGCGGCACCTTGTCACCAGCCTCGACGCCCAGCCGCTGGTGGATGACACGCGGCTGTTCAAGATCGAGTTCGCCGATGCCGCCGGCATGGCCGAGCGTCTGCGTGAGCTCTTCGAGGGGCTCAGCGGCTCGCGCGAGAACTTCCGCGTCCCGACGATCATCGCCGACTCCCGCAGCAACACGCTGCTCGTGGCGGCGGATCACGAGGCGATGGAGAGGACCAGCAGCCTGATCCAGCGGCTCGACGTCAAGGCGGGTCCGCAGTCGGCCCGCATCGAGACCTATCCGCTGCGCTATGCCTCGGTCGCCGCACTGCAACCCAAGATGCAGCAACTGTTCGACGCCCGGGCCGAGGGGCAGGATGGCGAGCGTACCCCGCTGGTGCTGATCGCCGACGAAGCGTCCAACAGCCTGATCACCAGCGCCTCCGCCGACGACCAGGATGTGGTCGTCGAGCTGCTCGGGCTGCTCGACAAGCCGTCCGAGCTGTCACGCTCGTTCGAGATCTTCCCGCTCACCAGCGCCCGCGCGTCGCAGGTCGCCACCAAGATGAGCGAGCTGTTCGCGGCGCAGGCCGAGGGCGGTTCCGGTCGCGTGGATGCCATCGCGGCCGTCCCCGATGAGCGGACCAACTCGATTATCGTCTGGGCCTCGCCCTCGCAGATGGCTGATGTGGCCCGGATGGTGGCCAAGCTCGACACCGTGCGCTCCGGCGTGGAGCGGATGGTGAAGGTGATTCAGCTCAAGCAGGCCCTCGCCGACGACTTCGCCACGATCCTCCAGGAAACGCTGATCGGCGATGCGGCCGGCTCGGACGACGAGGAAGCGCTGATCGTCTCCTTCTGGCAGGAGTACGACGACGGCAGCCGCGAGCTGCGCAAGCTCCTCCGCCAGGACATCAAGATTACCCCCGACCCGCGGACCAATTCGCTCATGGTCATGGCCCCGGCCGAGAGCATGGACATGCTCGAAGCGCTGATCCGCGACTTTGACCGCTTCCGCCCGGTCAATTCGGAGCTTCGCCTCTTCCCGCTGATCAACAGCGACGCCGAGGCCATGGTGGACCAGTTGGCCACGATGTTCGAGGCGCCCAGCGGCGGCGGCGAGGGTCAGACGCGCACGCAGTTCAACCTTGGCGGCGAGTTCAGCGACCTCGAGGCCGCCCGCGTCGGGCAGGATCTTCGCTTCAGTGCCGACGTCCGCACGAACACGATCATCGCCGCCGGCGCCGAGGTAGACCTCCGCATGGTGGAAGAGCTGGTCCGCTACCTCGATGCCCAGGATGTCGAGGACCGCGTGACCGACGTCGTGCGTGCCAAGTACAACGACGCCCAGCAGATCGCCACCGCGGTCCGCAGCTTCATCGAGAGCGAGCAGAGCATCTACGGCGAGCTCGACGACGCGACTTCGCAGATGCGCCGGGCACAGCGCCAGATCTCGGTGGAGAGCCTCGGCGAAGAGGGCAAGAGCGGCCTGCTGCTCGTCGGTTCGTCGCGGCAGAAGTACGCCAGCACGATGGAGCTGATCTCGCAGCTCGATCGTCCGGAGCCGCAGGTATCGATATCGGTGCTCATCGCCGAGGTGACGCTGACCAACGATATCGAGCTCGGCGTCGAACTGGCCGGCCAGCAGCTTCGCTTCTCGGAGCAGGCGGTCCTCGGCCCCAATGGGATCATCCAGGGACCGGGCTTCGACGTGGTCGGCGGCACGAGCATCGGCGCCGTCGGCAGCGGTCAGGGCTTCAACTTCACCGTAACGGGTGAGGACTTCGGGTTCCTGATCCACGCCCTGCAGCAGGACAGCCGGACGGAGATTCTCTCCCGCCCGCTGCTGACCGTCCGCAATGGCGAGGAAGGCCGTATCTCGATCTCCGACAATATCCCCTTCGCGGGTACGTCGCAGATCACCGAGTCGGGTTCGACCAACGTTACGATCCAGCGGGAGGACGTCGGCATCATCCTGACCGCCACCCCCCAGATCAGCCCGGACGGCTACGTGACGATTGCCCTCCTCCAGGAGGTGTCGAATTTCAGCGGCGAGAACCTGCAGATTTCCGAGGGCGTCACGTCGCCGATCATCTCGACCCGCGAGGTCGAGACCAACGTCACCGTCCGGGACGGCGAGACGGTGGTCATCGGCGGGCTGATCACCTCGCGCGACTCGGACGGCACGTCCAAGGTGCCGCTCCTGGGCGACCTGCCCTACCTGGGGCCGTTCTTCCGCACGACCTCGCGGTCGCAGCAGAAGACCGAACTGCTGGTCGTCCTTACCGTCGACGTGCTGACCTCGGATGAGGACATTCGCAACATGTCGATCGAGCAGCGTGACAAGTTCGTGCTGCCCGACAGCGTGCGGCAGAGCCCGCTGATGGAAGGCCTGAGGATTCGCCCCGGCGAGACGCCGATGGGCCCGCGGGAGGATGGTGAGCCGTCGATGTCGCCCGGCCCGGCCGCCGTGCCGCCTGACGACCGCAATCGCCAGTTCGGCCCCAAGCCGCGGATCTACGGTCCGACGATCGGCACGCCGACCTCGACGACGGCTTCGGCCGCCGCGGCGCCGACCTTCGGCCCGCGGGTTGTGAAAGTGAGCGAGCCGCCGACAGAAGCGGTCTCGGTCGTTCCGACTGACGTGCCCTGACACGATCGGTGGCAGGCGACTGCCCAGAGGGGTGTATGATGATCGCGGTACATAGAAACTTTGGTCTGCTTACCCTCGTCGCCGCCGCCGTCGCCTGTACGGGCTGCCAGTCGGCCCAGCGCCGGTCGGAGTTGCGGCCCGACGAGGTGGTCCAGCGTGTGCTCTGTCTCTACGACCAGAAGCCCTGGGTCAACAATGACTCGCGTGGCGATCGCGACCCCGAGGGGGTCCGATTTCGGGCCTACCTGAAGGCGGGTCAGGGTCGGAGCGTCGTTCGTGAGGGCATGTTCCAGATCGACATTTACCGCTACACGCCCACCGTCGACGGTAAGCTGGAGCGCACTCTGATCGGCGACTACAGGTATCCTTCGACGATGTTCTCCCGGATCGACGGCGGGCTGCTCGGGCCCGGCTACCTGATTCAGCTCAACTGGGGCCCCAAGGATACGCCCGGTCACGAGATTGAGATTGTCACGACCTTCCAGGACGACTATGGCAACACCGCTCGGGCGGAGACCAAGCGGCTGCGCGTCCCCAAGTTCACGTCGTAGGCACGTGGTCGGCACGCTGGGTTCCCGGGCCCATTTCCGCGGGGCCGCTGCCGCCGTGGGCATGCTGGCGGCCGCCGCGCTGGCCGGTCTGTCCGGCTGCGAGCCGGGGAGTTCGATCGCCCCGCCCCCCGTCGCGCAGGGCGGATCCAGCCCCGTCGCCCCAGACACTCCGCTGGAAACCGTACGCCTCGCTCGCGACCACCGGCTCGCCGGGCGGCTGACAGCGATGGGAGAACTGGTCTCGGCCGATCAGCGTGTCGCGGTGGTCGCGCTGGTGGCGGCTGTCGACGAGCTGGTCTCTGCCGACGAGGCGCTCGCGCAGGCGCTGGCCGAAGCTTACGGCTCGCCGATCGCCCTGACCTTTCACCGGCCCAACCTCGCAAACATCATCGGCGTGTTCTCCCGTGACGCGGAGGTGGTCAGCGAGTCGGTCGCCGACGGGCGCGCTCGCGTGGCTGTTCAGGTGGTCGATCGTCTTCCGCTCGACTATGTCGAGGTGATCCGCGAAGAGGGCGAATGGCGGCTGCGGACGGATGCGCCGATCGCCGGGCTGCCCGAAGCCCTGCGTGAGTTCGCGCGGGTGCTCTCGTCGCTCGCGCGAGAGACGCGCGACGGGCGCTACTCGTTTCCCGAGTTTGAGCGCGAGTACCGGCTTCGCACGCGGGGCGCCCTGCGGGAGATTCGTCGGCTGGTCGATGCCGGGTAGCCCGGCGCCGTCCCGGATTTGTGCCCGCGAGCCGATTCGTTACAATTCCTGCCGTCTATGGATGCCTGAGTCCAACGGGAGATGCTCCGCCATGCCATCGCTTCCCCAGATCGAGAAGGACGCCGCCGCGTCCATGGTGAAGGCTGTCGAATTCCTGCGCAAGGAGGTCCGCGGCGTACGCACCGGCCGCGCTCACCCCGGCCTGGTCGAGCACATCCGCGTCGAGATATCGTCCTACGGCAGCACGATGGAGCTTCGTGAGGTCGCGACGATTTCGGTGCCCGAGCCCAGCACGCTGCTGGTCAAGCCGTTCGACCCGGGCACGCTCAAGGACATCGACCGTGGCCTGCAGTCGTCGGGCATTGGGATTACGCCGGTGAGCGACGGGAAATCGCTGCGGCTGCCGATCCCGCCGCTGTCGGGCGAGCGCCGCACAGAGCTGATTAACCAGGTCAAGAAAATGGCGGAGGCCCAGAAGATCTCCGTCCGCAACGCCCGACGCGACGCCAACAAGCTGATCGACGCCGAGGAGAAGGCCAAGACCTGCACCGAGGATCAGGCCAAGTCCTCCAAGGACGCGGTGCAGAAGCTCACCAACAAGCACGAGGCCGAGATTGACGAGGTCGTCAAGACGAAGACCAAGGAGATCGAGGAGTCGTAGCTTCGCCCGCCATCGCGCCGCCCGAACCGGGCGGCGCGATGCCCGAGATGTACCCGACCGCTCTGACCGTCAGCGTGACACCCGCTTGAGCAGATCCTCGACGGCGGCGCGAAGCTGTTCGTCATCATTCCGCGATTCTGCCTCCGGCGTCTGCGGGACGATGATGTCCGGGATGGCGCCATTGTTCTCCATGTCGGTGCCGTCGGGCAGGTACCACCCGCGGAAGGGCAGCCGCACGGTCGTGCCGTCGATCAGGCTCGTTCCCCCCGTGCTGATGACGCCGCCGTAGGTCTGCTGGCCGACCAGCGTCCCCCGCTTGAGCGTCTTGAACGCGTGCGAGGTGATCTCGGCGTTGGAGAAGCTCTTCTCGTTGCAGAGCATGTTGATCGGCAGCGTGTAGCGCTGGATGAAGAGGCGATCCTGCGGATAGCCGTCGGTGCGCGTGCGATCGCCTCCGCGCGGGATGGTGTAGGCGTGCTTCTGCACCATGATCGACGACAGAAGGCGATCGGCCGTCCATCCGCCGCCATTGTTGCGCACGTCGATGAGCAGCCCCTCGCGCCCGTCGGCGGCGGCGAAGAGGTCGCGCTCGAAGACGTCCAGCGAGCCCTGGTCCATGCCGCGGATGTGAATGTAGCCGAGCCGGCCCCCGGACCACTCGCTCACCAGTCGGGCATTTTCCAGCCGCCAGTCATCGTAGCGCAGGCCGATCTCTTCGCCCGCCGAAATCGGCGTCAGCAGCACGTTGAGGTCCTTGGTTTCGCCCGCGACGGAGCGGCGGATGGTCACGATCGTCTCGCGGCCGCTGCGGCCCGCCAGGCGCGACTCGATCGATTCGCCGGGTTGAAGCGGGGCGAGTTCGATGGCCGTCACGACGTCGCCCGGCTGCAGGGCCATCGGGCCCCTCGCCGCCGGCCCGTTAGGCAGGACGCGCACCACCTCGAAGCCGCCGTCGACCCGGCGGTGGGTTGTGCCCAGGCGGCCCTGTGCGAGGGCGTTGGGGTTGGAGTCGTCCCGGGCCGAGATGCGCAGGTGCGAGGCGTTCAGTTCGCCGAGGAAGCGGTTGGCCACTTCGTTGAATTCGTCCGGACGCCGCGCGCCACGGGCCAGCTCGTGGTACTTGCGCGACAGGGCCGGCCAGTCGAGATCCTTCATGGTGGGGTGGTAGAAAACCTCCCCCAGGATGCGTGCGGCTTCGAGGAACTTCTGGCTCGACTGCTCCATGAGGTCGATGCGGATCTTCTCAGAGATATCGATGTATTCCACCTTCGAGTCGGCGAGCTTGATCGTACCGCCGCGACGGCTGCCCACGATGACGAGCTTGTCGCCGGTGAGGCTCATGTGCTGCACGCTTACGGCGTCGGCGATGCGCTTGCGATCCTCGCCATCCCATTTGACTGAGTACAGGGCGCGATCGCCGATGGTCGCGGTGAAGATGAAGCGGTCGCCGCCGGGGGTCAGTTCGAGGCCGCCCTCGTCGCCGGAGAGGCTCGTCACGCGGCGCAGCCGCAGCCATGCGTCGTCGAGATCGGGCTCCCACACCTTGTCCGACTTCTTCGCGTCGCCGTCGGGCCTCTCGTCGGTCTTTGCGTCGCCCTCCTCCTTCGTGTCATCGGCGTCCGCATCGGCGGCTTTCGAGTCCTTGTCCGCCACTTCATCGCCTTTGGACTTGGTCTCGCCGGGCTTCTTCGTGGGCAGCGGCTTGCGCTTCTTGGCGGCCTTGCCGGCGTCGTCGTAGTACTTCTCCAGTTCCCGCGGCGTGTAGGACTCGAGGTCGGTGTCGAGATACACCGCCCAGACGTCAAACTCGTCGGCCACGCGGTTGGAGAGGAACGCCAGGATTTTTCCGTCGGCCGAGAACCGCGCCTGACCGTCGTTGTTCGGGTGACGCGAGATATTCACCGCGGGCGCGGAGCCATCCGCACGCACCATGTAGATGTCGCTGTTGAAGTTCAGGTCGTTCTGCTCGTAGGCGATGAAGCGGCTGTCCGGGCTCCAGCGCCAATCGAGCGAGCTGTCCCATCCGGCGACCAGTTCACGTGTTTCGCCGCCCGCCAGATCCAGGATCATCATGTTGCCCAGGCCGCGACGGAAGGCGAGGTGCTTGCCGTCCGGCGAGGGACTGGGGCTGCGATCCTCGTGCTCCGTCTGCACCACCGGCGTAATGGTGAAGCGGATCGCGTCGTGCCAGCGCTTCGGGTCCAACTCAGGCGGCAACTCCTCTGACTTCTTCTTCGCGGGCTTGTCCTCCTTGGGCTGGTCGCCCTCGGCGGACTTGGGTTCATCGGCGGCCGCTTCATTCGCCGTCTCTTCAGCCTTCTCATCGGCCGTCACTTCAGCCTTCTCCTTCGGCTCCTCCGCGGGCTTCTCCTCGGGGTCTACCGCCTTGCGGAACTCCTTCTGGACGTCGCCGCGTGTCAGCCCCACGGCCGCGGCGTAGATCGAGTCGTTGCCGTCGCTGTCGCTGACGAAATAGAGCCGCAGGCCGTCGGGCGACCACGCGATCTGCTTCTCGCGGGCGTGGGAGTTGGTGACCCGGATCGTGGGGCTTTTGTCGTCGATATTGCGGACGAGTACCTCGCCATACGCGACGAGCGCCATGACCTGGCCGTCGGGGCTCAGCGCCGCCTCGGTAACCTCGCGGTCGATCGCCTTGATTTCGTAGTTATCCTCGTAGTCCTCGTTGGCGGTGATGGTCAGCGCGGCGGGCGCTGCGTTCGAATCCGTGAGGTCCAGGGTATAGAGCTTGTCCCACACGCAGACGACCGCCATGCGCCCGTCGAGCGACACGTCGAACGCCTGGATGTCCTCGCCGGAGAATCCGGTCAGCCGCGTCGGCCGACCGGGGCGGGCGGAATCCAGCCGATACAGGTTGACCGTCTGCAGCTCGCGATCCGAGGCGAAATACACCCGACCGGCACGGTCGAAACGCGCCATGCCGTCATTGCCTTCGAAGTCGGTCAGGCGCTCGAAGGCGTCGGCGGCGGGGCGGTAGGTCCAGACCTCGCGATTGTCCGGCCCGCGGTAGTGGCGGCGCTGCCAGGATGAGCCGCCGCGCGTCAGCAGGTACATCTCGCCGCCCTCCGCGGCGACCGGCTCGGTCGCGAAGGCGCCGCAGACGCGACGGATGTCGCCCCCCTCTGCGGGAACGGCGTAAGGCCGCGCGGAGCGGTACACATCGCCCTCAAGCGAAGCGTGAAACGTAAGCACCCCGCGGCCATCGGACCCCGTGGCGTAGCCGGTCAGCGTGCAGCCCCGGTCGACATCGGTGACCTGGCGTACATCCGTGCCGTCGGCGTTCATCGTGTAGAGGTTGAGGAAGCCGTTGCGGTCAGAGTCGAAGGCGATGCGTGTGCCGTCAGGACTCCACGCCGAGCGCAGGTCGTCGCCGCCGTGACGCGTCAGGCGTACGGCGCTGCCGCCGGCGGTGCTGACCCGCCACAGATCGCCCCGCCAGGAGAATGCGACCTGCTTCCCGTCGGGGCTGATCGAGGGGAACCGGGGCAGATTGACGTTGCCCTCGCTCCGGCCGGTGTTCGGCGGGGCCGCGTCGGCGACCGCCGGAGCCTGGGCGTCGTCCGCCGCGGTCTCCCGGGTGTGCACGCAACCGAGCGTTGCGGCGGCGAGGCACCACAGCAGCATCGCGCTGCGCCGTACGCGGTGCGGAGAAACGGCGGCTGCGGTACGCAGCGTGCGAAGGTGCGTCATGGCGTTATTAGACTCCCTCGTAGAATCAACCGCCGCGCCGCGAACGGGCGGGGCGGCGCGGTCTGCCGGGGGCATCAGAACCCCGACACTTTGACCACGTGGTCATAGTAGCGGTCCGCGAGCGCCTCGGGCGGCGAGCCGAAGTAAAACTCAAAGATCGCGGCGCCATAGCTGCGCCCCGCGCCGCCGGCGGTCAGCCGCGCCGCCGAGGCCTTGGCCGCAAAGGACCCATCAGCCAGGTCGCTCATCAGCCGGTCGAACGCCCGCCGATGTCGCCCGCCGTCGCCGTGGCGCAGGAAGGTGACCAGCGCCCAAGCCTGCGCATAGTAGACCTGCGTAACCACGCTGTGGTTGCGGCTGATCACCTCGCCGGCGTCCGTGGCGACAATCTGCGGCAGCGGAAGCAACTCGCCCACCTGAAGGGCTTTGCGGAGCCCCTCGATGCGAAAAGTATTGTGCTCAGGGGTGAACTCCGGGCCGCGGGCGCCGTAGTGGAACGCCTCGTGGTAGCAGGCCAGCCCCTCGTTGAGCCACGCCGGCGCGCCGCGCCGCACCCGGGCGCCGAGATACTGGTGCCACCCCTCGTGGGCCAGCGTCGCCAGTGTTTCGGACCTCTGGCTGTAGAAGAGGTAGGCCGTCGTGCCCTCGGTGAACCCGCCGGCGCGGATGCGGCTGTATACGTCGTACCGCGCCGCGTGGTGTCTGCCGACGTAGCGCAGCCACTCTGGCCGGGTGCCGAAGACGTAGGTCGTCAGGTGAACCGGCTCTGCCGGAGGGCTGGCGAAGGACGACTCGTACCGGCGGAAGGCGGACTCCAGGAAGACCGGCAGGATCTCCTCCAGGCCGGTGTCCGCGACGGTGCTGTAGATGGTGAAGTGCTCGGTGGTGAACTTCCGCGCAGCCAGGCCGTCGATGCTGGCGTCCTGTCGATTCACCTCGACGCGCGGGCCGGCGGCGGTGCGACCGCCCCCGCATCCGCAGCCCAGGGCGACACCCATCGCCGCGAGCGCGATCAAAGGACGCGCAGCCGCGGGGCGAAGCCGCGATGACTGATTTCCGGTCCCGAAGTTCATGCCCGGCATCGGTCGGAAGATAGGCCGTCGCCTGCCGGGGGTCAAACCCGAACGACGGTGGCGATCGTTCCGCCTTCGGCTACAATCCCCGCGAAACCCGGGCAAACCGTGCGTGTCTTGGCCGCCTCGGGTCGGACCAGCGAGGGACGTCATGGCGTCGGCAGGCAACAGCAACGTCGAAAAGGTGATCATCATCGGATCCGGCCCCGCCGGCTGGACGGCGGCGATTTACGCCGCGCGGGCCAACCTCGATCCGCTGGTCTTCGCCGGTCGCCCCAAGACGGTCCCGACGACGATCCTCCCCGGTGGGCAGCTCATGCTCACGACCGAGGTGGAGAACTACCCCGGATTCCCCGGCGGCGTGACGGGTCCGGAACTCATGGCCCACTTCGAGCAGCAGGCGGTCCGCTTCGGCACGCGCATCGTCACCGACAACGGCCTGAACCCCGACGTGTCCAACCCGGACGACGGTCACAGCTACGCGTACCACGACTGCGCCCGGGTCGATCTGTCCAGCCGGCCGTTTCTGGTTGTCGGCGAGGACGACACCGAGTACCGCGCGCATTCGGTGATCATTGCCACGGGGGCGACGGCCAACTGGCTCGGCCTCGACGCTGAGCAGCGTCTCGCGCGCAACGGCGGGGGCGTCAGCGCCTGTGCCGTTTGCGATGGTGCGCTCCCCGTATTTCGCAACAAGGAAGTCGCCGTGGTCGGCGGCGGCGATTCGGCGGTCGAAGAGGCGAGCTACCTCACCAAGTTCGCCTCCAAGGTGTACATGGTCCACCGCCGGGACGAACTTCGCGCCAGCAAGATCATGGCCCAGCGCGCGAAGGACAATCCCAAGATCGAGTTTCTCTGGAACAAGGTGGTCGTCGACGTCCTGGGCGACAAGATGATCTCGGGGATCCAACTCGAGGACACGGTCTCCGGTCAGCGGAGCGAGGTGCCCGTCGGCGGCCTCTTCGTGGCGATCGGACACACTCCGGCCACGGCGTTCCTGAAGGGCCAGCTCGAGCTCGACGGCAAGAAGTACATCAAGCTGGCCGACCCCGCCCGCTCGACCACGAGCGTGGAGGGGGTGTTTGCCGCGGGCGATTGCGTCGACAGCGTCTACCGCCAGGCGATTACCGCCGCGGGCATGGGCTGTAAGGCGGCGATCGACGCCGAGCGCTGGCTGGCGGACCAGGGCGTCCACTGACGCCGGCGTCGCCCTGAAATCAACGACATGGCTCACCACGTCGCCACGGTGTGTGTTTTCTGCGGCTCCTCGCCGGGGGCCGACCCCGCCTTCGCCGCCGCCGCGCGGGCGTTTGGGGCGGCGCTGGCCCGCGAGGGCGTTGCCCTCGTATACGGCGGCGGCAACGTCGGCCTGATGGGGGAACTGGCCGACGCGGCGCTCGCCGGTGGGGGACGGGTCATCGGGATCATCCCGCATGGCCTGGCCCGCAAGGAAGTGGCCCATCGCGGACTCACCGAGCTCCATGTCGTCGACAGCATGCACGACCGCAAGGCGATGATGGCCCGTCTGGCCGATGCGTTTGTCGCGCTGCCGGGGGGGCTGGGAACGCTGGAGGAGTTCTTCGAGGTGGTGACCTGGGCCCAGCTGGGCATCCACCCGAATCCCTGCCTGTTGCTGAATGTCCGCGGCTACTACGACCGGATGATTGCCTTCCTTGACCACTGCGTTGAACAGGCCCTCATCAAACCCGCCCACCGCGAGATGGTGCTGGTCGAAGCCGCCGTGGATCGCATCCTTCCGCGGCTTCGCGGGTTCGCCGCGCCCGATGTCGAGAAGTGGATCAGCCTCGGCCAGAGTTGACGCTCATCGTGTGGAGTTCGAAGCCCGCGCGGGCAACTCGTACACATCCACGTAGGGTGCCCCGCGCGCGGCACGCTCGGGCACCGGGTGGGCAAACCGCTCGCGGAGGCGCAACCCGGCGGCCTCGAGCCGCCCGAAGAGCGCGGGCTCGAATCGGCTGTCCAGCCCGTAGGTTCCCGCCAAGCGTGCGACCTCCGGCCAGTTGACCAGCATGTGCGAATACCCCGCCTCGCGGAGTCGATCGAGGAGATCGTGGTCCGATGTTGCCCGGTCGAGCGCCTCGCTCAGCGGGTGGCGGTTAAACACGACGGCGTAGCCGATCGGCCGCTGGTAGTAGAACACCCGCGCTTCACCGACAAGGAGCACCTTGGCGTCGGCGGGCAGCTCGTCGTTCACGAGGGCGAGGTGCTCCAGCCCGGGGATCTGGCCCTCATAGAACGCGGACGCCGGAAGCGGCTGGACCGGCTCGCGGGACAGAAGGGCGGCGGCGAATGCCGCGTTCCACGCGCACCCCGCGGCGAGCACCACCCGCCACACGCGAGCCGCCCGAGCCCCCTCCCCGACGCCGCGGGCGGCGAGCAGCGTCAGCGGCATCAACATCACCGCGGCAAACCGCCCATACAGGTGCGTCGCCCCCAGCCAGATCACGAGTTGCACCGCCAGCACGATCAGCAGCGCCAGGTCCACAGCGCAGAGCCGCCGCCGGATCAGCCCCGCGAATCCGGCGAGCAGGATGAGCGGCCCGAACCGCTGGATCGGATCACCGGCGACGTGATGCCAGAGCAGCCCCAGCCGTGCCGATAGCGGCGCCTCCTCCGGGCGGGGGGCGTGGCCGCGAGCCCAGCGATCGGCCTCCGCCTCCCCCCAACCCGCCGGCGACGCAGGAAACACCGACGCCGCCTGTGGAAAGACCGGGCTGCCGGTCATCGCCCGATTCTTGGCCAGCCAGGGAGCAAACGCCGCCGTCGCCGCAGCGACAAACACAAGCAGGCCGAACGCGACAGCCCGCGGGGACCGTCGTGGAACCAGCGCTGCGACGATCGCCAGCGGCAGGGTGATCATGGGCACCGCGGTGTACTTGCATCCGCACGCCAACCCCGCGGCGAGCCCCGCGGCCACAATCCAACCGAGGTGGCTCGTGTCGTCGGTGGGCGAGTCCGCCTTCCGCGACAGTCGGTGCGCCAGCGTGCCCAGCCCCACCAGCCCGAACAACAGCATGCCGTGCTCGACATACGCCAGCCCCGCGAGGTAGGGCATCCAGCCGACCGAGCCAAGCGCCACGAGCGCCACCACGCCGGCGGCGGGGGACCACTCGCGAGCCGTCGCCCACGCGGCGGCAACGGCCAGCACGCCCAGCAGCAGGTGGATCATGTTCGCCGTCGTGCCCGCCTCCACCGGATCGCCGTGAACGACCATGGCGAGCAGGTAGAGCATTTCGACATTGGCCGGGAAGTTGGCGTAGACGTTTTCAGCGACGTAGGTGATCCGTCCGGCCTCGTGATAGGCCTTCGGCAGTGCCAGGTGGTACTCCAGCACGTCGTAGCCGAAGCCCTCCTCCGACCAGATCTGCCCCGGTGAGGTCGCCGCGGCGAGGAGCCCCATCGCCAGGAACGGCGCGATCAGCAGCGGCAGCCAGGTGAACGCCGTTGACGCCGCGGGCTGAGCGCCTGACTCACGGAGTATGGCCGCCAGCCGCACCGCCCCCGCCGCCGCCATGGTCAGCAGCAGCCCGATCCACAGACCGCGCTGCAAGAGTCCGGCGAGGCCCAGCCCCAGGACCAGCAGCGCCACGCCGCCCAGCCCGAGCGCCGCGCCCAGCAGCAGGTGCCAGCGAAGCGGGAGTCGTCCAAGACGCAGCAGCGGCACGAGCCACAGCCCGGCCAGCGCCGGCGGCGCAAGGACCACGCCCGCGCGGATGAGCTCGATGAGTACGGTGAATAGCGCATAGGGCGAGACCGCCGCGACGCCCACCAGAGCGAGCGCGACGCACGCCGCGGCCGTCAAGGCGGCGCGGTGCCGGGGTGATCGCGGCGAGAGGGCATCCGGCGTAGTCAACAGGCACCCTACCGGGGGAAGAGCGCCTCATGCGCCTTGATGAGCGCGATGAGGGCGTGCTGACTGTGATCGATGCGCAGCAGGTTCAGCGTGGGCGTCGTGCGGATGCCGCCGATGGCGTCACGCGGGCTGCGGATGAAGAACGCCTCCTCCGGGCGAACCTGCAACTGCATGACAAATCGCGTGGCCAGCCGCACGACCTGTTCATAGCGGCGCGCGCGCTCCTCGTCGCCAACGAGCCGGGCGAGGGCGAGGGCATCGGTGAACCCTTCGAGATACGCGGCCGTCGAGACACCCACGCGCCCGGGCTGATACGAGGCGATGCCGCCCCACAGTTCCGGCCACTCGCAGTTGTCCGGGGTGAGCTGCATCGCGGCGAGCCAGTCCGTCATCTCGAAGACATAGCTGGTGTAGTCGTCCCGGCGCGAGTGCCGCGCGATGACCGTGTAGGCCTGGACCTGCCAGGGGACGAAGGCCGGCGTGGGGCTCTCGCGGAATCGCTCACGGTAGAACCCGATTGCGCGGTCGAAGGCCTCCAGCACGCGTGCGTCCGGCTCAAGTTCGTAGTGCAACGCCATCGCCAGCAGGGCCTCGCCGGGGAAGAAGTCCTGCGCACCGAACTCCTGGGCGGGGGGGAACGCGGTTGCAAACATTCCGGAAGGGCGCTGAAGGCTGAGCATGCCGGTGATCAGCCGCTTGCGGACGTCGGCATAGACGGCGGGCTCAGGATGCTTGGCCATGGCGATGGCCGTCAGGGCGGTGACGCCGAGCTTGTTGAGCCCGTCCGGCGTGGCCAGGAACGAGACGCCCGCGGGCTCGGGTACGTCGACCTTCCACGTCAGCAGCCGCCGCAGCCCCAGGTCTGCCGCGGCCCGCGAGGCGCTGCGCTTCGAGTAGGCGGCATGCCAGGCCATCGCGCTGACCGTGCCCGCCTGACGCACGGCGTTGTCGTCGGCCGAATATCGATCCGCTCCGCACTCGTACTGGTAGCTGAACAGCCCGCTGTCGAGTTGGCGATAGGCGACATACTCCGCCAGTCGGTCGATGCACTCGCGGACCCGGTCCGCCCGGACCTCGGCCTGGGGCAACACGGTCAGGCCGCGGTGCAGCGAGACGACCTCGCCGCGGTTGTGTGTCTCGTACCAGTGAAGCGTGCGAAAGCGGAACAGCTTCACCTCGGAGACCTTCGCACGCGACCCCGCCACCTGCCGAGCCATCTCGTCCAGCGCGTCGGCAACTATCCGATCGGTCATGTAGATCTCGGTGGGGCAGAAGCGAAAGCTCGCCTCCGGGGCGGCGACGAGGAAGCCGTGCACGCCCGGCTCGATATAGGGGTCCACCGCGCGTGGCTCCGTCCAATCGACTTTGGCGTCGATCGGCTCGGGCGGACCGACCACCTCGATTTCGATGAGCAATTCGTTGGCCAGGTCAACATCGCCCTTGCGCTCCGCCGCGAGGCGGGCCACGGCGGCCACCGCCGCATCGCGAGCGGCCAGGGCGATCGGCGACACGCCGGAGGCCCCGGCGTCGTGCAGGTAACCCCGCTGGCGGAGGCGGACGACAATCTGCGCGCTGACGGCCTGAAGCTCCGCCGGGACGTAGGAGGGCTCGTACGCCGGGCGACCGAGCATGGCGTCTCGGACCGTTCGCCGGGCGACGGTGGAGAGAAACGCCTTGTGCTCCGGAGATAGCTCGGGCAGGACCGCCTGCTGGGCGTTCGCGGGCTGTTGCCACGCGGAGAGGGGCGACGCGCCGAGGATCAGCAGCGTCGCTGCGCAGGACACCGCAAGCTTGTAGTGCCTCATGGCGATCAGTATAGTTCGCTGCCGCACGACGCTCAATTGTGCCGGTCGCGCGTCCGGCCGAATCCGGCGATCCGTCGACGGAATCCGTGCATGTCCATGAACCCCGGCGGAATCTCCTCGTCGATCATCACGGCGGCGGCCGGTGTCGCCGGCTCGGTGTCGGCGCGCGCGGTCCTGGCCTACTTCGACGCGGTGGCCGACCCGGCGGCCCTGCGGAACGCGGTTCCCGGCGATATCGAGGTGATCTTCATCTGCCGCAGCGCTGACGAAGCGGCCGCCGCTTCGGAGGTGTCGCCGAAGATCGTCACGGTCCCCGCGTTCGAGTTGACGCGGATGGACCAGATCAAGATGGCCACGCTCCTGGCGTTTTCACAGGGGCTGCTCAAGGGCGGCGACGTGTTCGTGTTCCTCGTCGGCGTGACCGGGCGCGGCGTGGACACGATGGTCGTCATGCGCGTCGGCGACGAGTTCGAGCTGTTTCAGTCGGTCGGCCAGCCTAAGCTGACCGAGCACATCCGCCGCCCGGTTTTCGAGCGCGTGCTCACCCTCTGCCTGGAACTCGGCCACGAAGGTCGCGAGGGCAAGCCGGTGGGCGCGCTTTTCGTCATCGGCGACCACGCCAACGTCGACCGGCATTGCCAGATCGGGCGGATCAATCCCTTCCGCGGCTACACCGAAAAGCAGCGCAACATCCTCGACGACTCGATGCGCGACACGGTGAAGGAACTGGCCAAGCTGGACGGGGCGTTCGTACTCAAGGGCAACGGCGTGATCATCAGCGCCGGCACGACCCTGCACGCTACGCTCCCCGCGGAGATGAGCCTGCCCGGGCTGGGTGCTCGCCACGCAGCCGCTGCTGCGATCACAGCCTGTACCCAGAGCGTCGCGGTGTCACTCTCCGAATCCACCGGTACCGTGCGCGTCTGGCGTCGCGGCAGCATGATCACCGAGATCGAAAAGGCCCCGCGGCCAGGCGCGTCGCCCACGAACGAGTGAGCCCGCCGAACCGCTCTTTCAGCGCAAGGCTAGATCGGCGCGTCGTACTCGACCGTTCGCATTTCGCGCTGCTCGAAGACGGCGATATGCCGTATGCCCGCCTCGCGCAACATCGCGGTCGCCGTGTCGAACCCCGCGCCGATGTCCTCGGCCTTGTGCGAATCTGAACCCAGCGACATGGCGGTCCCGCCCAGTTCGGCATAGCGGCGAACCGTCGCCGGACCGGGCATGCATTCCGAAAGCCCCTGGCGCAGCGAAGAAGTGTTGATCTCAGGAATCAGCCCCGCCTCAAGACAGGCGGTGAGGATCCGATCGATCTGCGCCGTGCAGGGCGATACATCGTACGCCTGAAACATCCGCTGGGTGTAGCGCTTCACCAGGTCGAGATGCCCCAGCACGTGGAAGAGCTTCTGCCCGCGGCGGCGTTGGAGCCGCGCGACCCACTCGACAGCCCCTGCGACATAGTCGAGATAGTCGCGCGTGGCCGTCTCCAGCGTCCGCGGCTCGTAGCTGCTCCGCAGGTGCAGGGCACCGGTCGGGTAGTAGTGCACGCTCAGCAGCACCATGTCGAAGCGGCCGCGCTTGACCACCTCGGCGATCCAGTCGAGGTTCTGTGGCTGGTAGCAGATTTCGATGCCCTTGCCGATAGCGATGTCAGCGCCAAATTCACGGCGCAGCGTTCTGATCGTCGCGTCGTAGGCCCCCTCGTCGTACACACAGTCGGGCCAGTCGCGCGGGTCGGTGTCGAAGTGCTCGGTGAAGGTAAGCCCCGCCAGCCCGACCTCGATGGCCCGCCGGACGTTCTCCGCCGGCTCGGTCTTCGAATCCATGGAATGGCGCGAGTGCAGGTGCTGATCGTACCGCGGCATCAGGCCCTCCTACGCGACAGGCGGCGCAGCGCCGCCCGGGGAAGGAGCTTAGCCAGCCGGTCCGTCCCCCGCCAACGCGGCCGGGGGGCGATTGGCGAGGGGCTCCAGGGCCTCCCACCCACCTCACCCCCGGCGGCGAATAATCCGGTACGCAAGCCGAATACCCACCTCGTTGGATCGGTCGCCCTTCGCGGCTAGAATCCGGCCCAGGAGGCGAAGCCTTGCACGCTGCCAACCCCGTCACGATCTACTGCCCGCGCTGCGGCCAGGCGATGTCGGTGGCCCCCGACCATATGAATCTCGTGGTGGGTTGCCCCCACTGCGGGCACCACGTCGAGGCTTGGCGGGCGGCCCAGCCTGCACCGGCCGCGGCCGCTGGCCATCCGGTGCAGCCCGGCTCACCCTGGGAGTTCGAGGGCTACTCGTCGCGCAGCAAGGTCGTGGCCGGGGTGCTGGGGATTCTGCTCGGCGGGCTTGGCGTTCATCGCTTCTACATGGGCTATATCGGGATCGGGATTCTCCAGATCCTCGTCACCCTCTGCACGTACGGCGTCGGCTCGGTCTGGGGGCTGGTCGAGGGCATCCTCTGCCTGACCGGCCACATGCGCGACGTCGACGGCCGCCCCCTGCGAGACTGACCGCCTCGATGGAACTTCCCGTCCACCAGCCCTCGGCCGATCGCGTGCGCAGCGCGGCCGAGGTCCGCGCCATGGCCATCGCCGTCCAGGCCAACCTGGTACAGCTTCGCACCGCCGCGATGCGCGCCGGCGGCGTGCTGGCAGAACCGGCCGAGCTCAACGTGCCTCCGCCGGGGGCCGTTCGACGGTTTCGCGAGACGCTCTTTGATCGTGGGGCGCTCCAGGCGATGGAGGCCGGTGTGCTGGCCGCTGTCCTGCATGAGCAGTGGGGGCGCTACTGCCTGATGCGGTGGGTGTTCCACGAGTCGACCCTTGCAGGTGAGACAAACCTCGCCCTGCTGACAGAGGATTTGGAGATGCGCTGCGAAACCGAGCTGCGCGTCAAGGAGGCGGAGCTTCACGCCATGCTCTGGCGCTACCGTCACGACGAGCGCGTGCGGCTTGATCAGGGGTACGCCGCGGACCCCGGGCGGTCGCGACGTGATGAGTGGGCCGCCTCGATTCCGCCACTGGCGGCGAACGCCACGCCCCAAACGCTTCAGGCTCTGGCCTGTCAGTACGGTGGAATGCTCGCGACGATCCGCTGGGTCATGCGCCCGGGCAGCGACTGGCTCGCGCCGGAGCACTTCCACCTCGGCGACGAACCCTTCGACGACGCCTGACCAGTCCGCCTCAGCAGGCGCCCTTCAGAAACGTTCCGATCGTCCGCAGGATGATCATCGCGTCGAGTTCGAACGACATGTGCTTGAGGTAGTACAGATCGAACTGAAGCTTGCGCTTCGAGTCCTCGATCGACGAGCCGTAGCGGAAGCTGATCTGCGCCCAGCCCGTCAGCCCGGGCTTCACGAGGTGACGCTCCGCGTAGTAGGGCAGCCGGCGGCACAGGTCCACCACGATGTCCGGCCGCTCCGGCCGCGGGCCGACCACCGACATGTCGCCCATCAGGATGTTGTAGAGCTGCGGCAGCTCGTCCAGCCGCGACCGCCGCAGGATCCGGCCGATCCGCGTCACCCGCGGGTCGTCGGGCGACGCCCACACGCTCTGCCCGTTCTCGGCGTTCACCTTCATCGTGCGGAACTTGTAGAGGCGGAAGATCCGCCCGTTCTGACCTACGCGATCCTGCGAGTAGAACGCCGGCCCGCCATCGCCGAAGCGGACGAGCAGGGCGATGATCGGCCACAGCGGCGCCGAGAGGCAAAGCCCCGACAGCGATACCACAAGGTCGATCATCCGCTTGATCGTGGCGTGCTCGTCGCAGTGCACCTTGAGGTCGGCGAACAGGAACCAGTAGGGGGTGATCTCGTCGACAAGAATCTGGCCGGTCGCCTTCTCGTAGAAGATCGCCTCGTTGGTGACGCGGCAGCCCTGCTGGAAGCAGGGAACGATCCACTTCATCACGTCCGGATCGTTGGCGGCCTCCGCCCCGACGACCACATCCGTGACGCACCACTCGCCCAGCCGCCCGACGACATCATGGATCGTGCCGAGGCAGTTCGTGTCGCCCCGCGCTGCCTCGTCCGTCGCGCCCGTCGTGACGTAGCCGGGAAGCCGGTACTCGGACAGGAATCCCTGTCGACGAGCCGTGCGGAAGGACTCGAACAGCCCGCGCGAGCCGACCACCAGCAGCCCTCGGTGAACCTTGTTGATCTCGCGGTAGGCCAGCAGCCGCAGCCCGACGCTCGCGACCAGGAACGCGGCCAGGCTGACGCCCGCGAGCCGGCGGCTGATGGTTGAATACATGATGATGTAGATGATGCCGTACGCGATCAGGCAGGTGGCCCCGATCGACAGCCCCATCCGCGTCAGAAGCCGGGACTGCGACAGCAGCGTCTCGCGCTCGTAGAGCCCGAAGATGAGGCTCGACACCATCACGGCGAAAGAGAGCACCGCGCACGCCTGCCACAGCGCGATGTGCGGGGTGGCCTCGCTCACGAACGGCGGGAACAGCTCAAATCCGGCGACGATGAAGCCGGTCATGAGCAGGGCGTCGAGCAGCAGCCACGTGGAGGGAGGCAGCCCCACCAGGGCCCGGCTCAGCAGCCTCACCGCCCGGTTGCCTCCGCGCACATGGGGCGTCGCCCAGGCGCCGGCGGCCGTCGCGTCGGCGCGCATGACGCCGATCGAACCGGCCGTGGTTCCTCCCGTGAAAGGCAGACGCATCGGCGACTCCGTGACGGACCGGGCTGGAGACGCATGCCCCGGCGGGAAGCGGTCCGTCGATCCACCCGATAACCCCCGTTTTCATCGGAATTCCGCAGCCTTGCCGGAAGTTAGCGGGCTTCGCCCACCCGCCCGCGCCGAATCGGCCCAACGGCCGATAACCCTCCGCCGCGCGCCAAGGCCGTTGTTTTTGGACCAGTAGCGCCTGCAACGACCCGATATCGCTCCTGAGCGTGCCGCCCTCGGTCGGCCGCCGCCCAGCCGCAGGCGCGCCGAGCGGTGATAACAGCCCGTTTGTCCGGAAGGCCCATGAAACCGCGAATGACCAGGTTCCTGTTGGCGATCGCTGCGCCGGCCGTTCTGTTGGCGGCGGGTTGCGCGTCTCGGAGTCGCGATACAGCGTGGACGCCGTCACCGCGCGTCGGGTGGTCGGATCTCACCAGCGCGCCCGTAACGCCTGTGCATGACGGCTACGCGCTGGTTGCCAAGACCGGCTCGGTCGGGCGGTTCCCCGCCTCAATCGGCGTGACGCGCCTCGCCATCGAGGAGCGCGACAGCCGGCGCACCCCCGTGCTGCCGGGCAAGCCCAAGAACGAGTTCCTGACATGGAACCGCGCGTTTGACGAGTTGATGGCCGTGAGCAGCGTCTTTCCGGTCGCGCAGCGCGACCTCGGCGGCGCGGAGGCCGAACCGCAGCACATCGTCGCGGCTTTCCGCGCGCTGCACGCCGAACTCGGCCTGATCTATGCGATGAACTCGCTCAGCGAGCACGAGACGGAGATGATCGGCGTACTCTACGACTCCGACACCATGACACCGCTGGCGCTGATCGCCGCGCACGCCGTCTCAACGCTGCCCGAAAGCCCGGACGAGCGTGATGCGGCGGATCCGTGGAAGCACGATTCGCGTGCCCTGGTCCGCGAGAAGTTCGTCGAACAGTGTTTCCGCTGCGTCCGCGAGTTGGTGCTTGCCGACAAGCCGGAGCGCATTGATGTGCCCGCCGGCTGGATCCCCTCCGGCCCGTCCCGGCCGGTGCAGTGGCCGCCGGAGCTCGGCGCTCCCTAGTGGCCGACGTGCCCGGTTCGCTCGACGATGCGGAAGAGCTCGCCGTCTTCGTGATCGATGATGTAAAGCTCGCCCGCATCATCCTGTCCGAACGCTGACACTGCCCCGATGTCGAGCCCGAGGCCCGGCGCCAGCTCGGTCGTGCGGTCGATCATCTCCACCGCGACACCCCCCTCGACGCGCAACGACCAGATCATCGCGCTGCAGAAGTCCGCGACGAAGTACCACCCGTGCAGCGATGGAATGGCTTCGCCGCGGTAAACGAACCCGCCGGTGATCGAGCACCCGGTCTCATGGTCGTATTCGAAGACGGGCGCCTGGAGCGCCGGGTCGTCACAATCGCACCCCGAAAGTTCCGTACAACTAGTGCCTTCGAGGCATCGCCAGCCGTAGTTTTCGCCGCCGGCGCCACCGGCCGCGGTGAAGTTGACTTCTTCGCGTTCGCTCTGGCCGACGTCGGCGATGTACAGGTCGCCCGTCTGGCGGTCAAAGCTGAATCGCCACGGGTTGCGAAGCCCCGTCGCCCAGATTTCGGGCGCCACCCCCTCCACGCCGACAAACGGGTTGTCCGGCGGCACGTGCGGCGCGGGTGCGTCCACGTCGAGCCGCAGGAGCTTGCCGAGCAGCGTCTGCGGATCCTGGGCGTTGCCGATCTCGCCGTGCTGGTCGAACGCGCCGCCCCCGTCGCCCATGCCCACGTAGAGCATGCCGTCCGGGCCAAAGCGCACGCAGCCGCCGTTGTGGTTGCCCTCCGGCTGGGTGACATGCTTCAGGACAATCGCGCTTTCTGGATCCGCGCGGTCGGGATCATCAGAAGTCTGATACAGGGCAAGGACCGTGTTGCGCTCAACATCCGTGTAGTTCACGACGAAAAGTCCGTTGGTTTCGTACTCCGGATGAAACGCGAGACCAAGCAGCCCGCGCTCATTACCCGACGGCGACACCAGCGCGCCGAGGTCGAGAAACGGTGTCGCATCGACCGAGCCGTCGGCGATCCGGACAATGCGGATCAGCCCGGTGTGTTGCTCTACGACAAAGAGCCGCTCCCGATCGCCCGGCGGCGCGACTGCATCCACGGGGCGTGCGAATCCTTCGGCGACCAGGACCGTCGTGAGCAGTACAGGTTCGTCGTCCTGCGGCGGCGTCATGGAGGGGGTGCAGCCTGCGAGAACCAGGCAGGCGGCGGCAAGGACCGTCAGGATTCGCGGGGCTCGGGTCATGGTGCAGGCCTCCGGCGGGTAGAAGGATCGCCCGATCGTAACGCCCACGGCTCGGAGGTCGAGGTGCGGGATGGACTTGGCTCACGCCGCAGCGCGCTACTCGACTGGGGCGCCTTCGGCCTCGGCCGCTTCGCGGAACCGGGCCAACTCTTTCGGCTTGTATGCGCCGGTCAGCACGGCGAACAGCCCCGGGAGTGACGCCGTCAGCGCGACCACGCGGATCCCCAGTGCCAGGCAGACGATCTGCGCGGGGCTTCCGTAGTCGGCGAAGAAGAAGCTGTAGCACAGCTCCACGGTACCCAGTCCCTGGGGCGGGCCGGGCAGCGCCTGAACCACCGAGCCGGTGCAGAAGTACGCGTAGTACTCGTGCAGCAAAGACGGCTCCGCGCGCATGCCCAACCCGATGCCGAGCGTGAAGAGCGCGACAGCGGCGATGGCCTGCAGCACCATGGTCAGCACGAGCCCGCCAAGGACAATCCCCTTCCGCCTGCCAAGCGAGAGCGCGGCGTCATCGATGCGCAGCAGGTGCCCTGAGGCGGGCAGCTTCGCCAGAAGCGCTCTGACCGGCACAACGCGCCGCACGGCGGGCGAGAGATACGCGAGACTTCCCACCACGAGCGCGGCGAGCATCGCAAGCGTGTAATGCGCGAAGGGCGCCAACCGGCTTCCCGCCGGGGCGAGATTCGAGATGATCGCCACCGTCGTCACGAGGCCGGCCAGCCCGACCGCGCGATCAAGAAACACCGTCGTGACCGCCTCGGTCTTGCGCTCCGTGTGCAGCGAAGCGTAGTACGCCTTGAACACGTCGCCGGCCGTGGCGCCTATCGGGGCGGCGAAGTTCAGAAAGTTGCCGGCGAAAGTGATCTTGATCGCCTCCCAAGGGCTCAGCTGGATCTGCTGCGCGCGAAGCAGCCACCAGAACCGGACCCCCTGCAGCGTGGGCGCCGGTAGGAACACGAGCAGGGCGAGGAAGAAGTAGCCCTTCCGGCCCTCGCGCCACGCGTGACGCAGGCCGTACTCGATCCGCAGATGACCGTCGTCGTCGCGGGCCACCTGGTCGAGAGCAAACCGCCAGCCCACCTCGTCGTTGAGCAGTACCCGAGCCTCCTGACCGTCGATCACGACCTCGCCCTTCACGCTCGTGCCGTCTGCGAGGAACAGCGTGTCGTTGATCGTCACGCCGCTGAGGACGTACCACAGCGCGCCGGCACAGACGCCGAACCGAACGATTCCCCAGACCCACTTCTTGATTCGCGCCTTCATCTTCAGGAGCACTCTCGAAGACCTGGCGGCTTGCCAGGACCGGGCCATCCCCCCGGACTATTGACCGTTGAACGAGATCGGGTCCGCCTCCACCCGCCGGGCCGCGACGGCAGCGCGCCAGCTATCCTCGAGCGCGGCCAGATCCATGCCGTCGTAGGCAGCCCCGAGCGCTTCGCGCAGTGTTCGGCCTTCCTTGAGCAGCATCATGAACCGTCGCCACTTCGACCGGTCGAGTTCGATCAGGTGCGAGACCACGGACATCGCCAGTGGATAGTCGTGGACCTCGATCGGGCCGACGTCGGCGAGAAAGTGGCCGATGGGCCAGTCGTATCGAACGTACTGTGCGGCAAGAAGATCGGCTTTCTCCCTCGCCGGGCAGCGCTGGCCAAGCACCTGCTCCGCCGTCCACTCCGCCAGCCCCTCGTTAACCCAGTGCGGAATGAGCCGCGATGAATGGAGGCGGTGAACGAAGGCATGCGTGCCTTCATGCACGAGCGTGGCGACGAACGCGTCGAAGTCCGCTTCCGAATAGCCGCCCAGGTAGACCACGATGTGCACGTGGCCGTTGCGCTCGATCGAACGCGTGTAGCCCGCCGAGTTTCGCCCGTCCTGCCCGTCGAAGGTCCGGGCAAACCGCTGGAATCGTGCGCGCGACCGCCAGCAGAACAGGGGGCACTTCGCCAGGAAGACCTCGTGGTCCGGTTCAAAGGCGAACTCCCGCTGCAACGCGCGATACATCGACTCGGCCTGCTCAGCGACGCGCTGCCTCATCGGGCCAGGCAGATCGCCGAAAATCAGGAAGTGCTCCGTTTCGTGCAGCGTGGTACCCGCACCCATCTGCTCGATCACGGTTGCACCGAATCGGTCGTAGATTTCGCGAACCTGGCGGCGGACCTCAGGTGAGGTGGCTATCGGGTCAGATTCACCGACATCCCGGTCGACCAGCGTGTCCAGGGGCAACTCGCTGTTCGCCGCCGCGACCGAATCGTCGTCGGAGACCGGCCGGGAGTCCGACAGGCCGCCGCACAGCAGCTTCTCCTGCTCCGCCCGCATCCGCTGCGCGGCATAGGCGCTGCGGACGCGCTCGGCGATGCCGGGGTTCAACCGTTCGGCCGCGGCAAACTCGAGCCTGGCCGCCGGGCCCAGATTGTTTTCCAGCGCGAAGACGCCCAGGGAAAACCGATCCTCGGCCGTGACTGCGTCGAGTGATCCACGAACGTGGGTCAGCAGTGCCCGGCGCGCCAGAAACGCCGACTGCGGGCGGATTTCGCTCCAGGCGAAAGCGAAGGGCCGCCTTTCGGCGACGATCACGATGGCTTCCTCGTCGTGTGCGACGACCCCGCCGGTCAGGCGGCCGCCCGATCGAAGCTCAAGTTCCACGCTGATGGTGGTCGTCGGAGCCGCGGCGGCGGCCGGGGGGAGCGCTGCGGACGCGAATGCGGCCCACCCCGCGGCGGCGACAATCAGGCACCGATGGTGACCGTCCGCGAGCATGGACACGTTCCCGGGGTCTATTCGCTGCGCCAGACCGTGCCTTCAGGACGATCTTCGAGCGTGATCTTCCGCTCGGTCAGCAGGTTGCGGATCAGGTCTGCGGATTCGAAGTCTTTCTTCTTACGCAGGTGCTGGCGAATATGGATGAGTACCTCCATCGCCCGGTCGGCGACGCCGTCCGCGCCGCCCCGCGCCGCAGGGGCTTCGATGAACAACCCAATCAGTCGTCCCGTAGCGATGAGGCGGCCGCACCCGGCCAGCGCGTCCGCTCGGGCCGCATCCGTCCCGCCCGATTCGACCTTGTGCTCATCGATGAACCGGTTGAGCGTCGTCGCCAGTTCGAACAACGCCGCGATGGCGCCGGCCGTGTTGAAGTCGTCGTCCATGGCCTGCTCGAAGCGGACGAGCTGCTCGGTGCACGTGGTCGCCAGCGCGGTGGAGCCGACCGGCGCATCCAGAGCAGCCCCCTCGAACGGCGAGCGGCGTGTCGCCCGCTCGACCCGCTCGAAGAGCCGATGGAACGTCTGCAGCCCCTTGCGGCGGCTTTCCAGTTCGGCCTCCGAGTACTCGATCGGGCTTCGGTAGTGACTGGAGAGAATCAGGAACCGGATCAGCTCGCCGGGCTGTTCGCGGAGCAGGTTATTCAGCGTGATCTTCGCGAGCGCCGCCTGCATCTCCGGCGAACTGTCCGACTTGGATATCTTCTTTGTGTTTGACCGCGTGAGCCCGTGGTGCATCCAGCAGCGGGCGAAGGGCCTGCCGCTGGCGCTTTCCGACTGGGCGATTTCGTTTTCGTGGTGCGGGAAGATCAGGTCCATCCCGCCGCCGTGGATGTCAAACGTCTCCCCCAGGTACCGCGACGCCATCGCCGAGCACTCGATGTGCCAGCCGGGGCGGCCTTCACCCCACGGCGATGGGTAGCGCACCTCCGCCGGTTCCTCAGGTTTGGCCGCCTTCCAGAGCGCGAAATCGCCGGGGTTGCGCTTCTCCGCGCTCTTGAGCGCCCTCTGGCCCTCCTGGTCCGCCGTGGCCCGGCCGCTGAGCCGGCCATAGTCCTCGTCGCTCGAAACGTCGAAGTACACATCGCCGCCCGAGACGTACGCGCAGCCCTTGTCGATCAGCGTCGAGATGATCGCGACGATGTCGCCGATGTGCTCCGAGGCCTTCGGCATCAGGTCGATGCCGTCCACGTGCAGGAGCTTCATCGCGTTCAGGTAGTCCTTCGTGATCCGCTCGGCCAGCTCGACGGTTGAAGTCTTCTGATTGGCGGCCTCGATGATGAGCTTGTCGTCGACATCGGTGATGTTGACGACCCAGGTAACCTGGTAGCCACGGTGCGTGAGATGCCGCTTCACAGCGTCAAAGATCACCGGACCCACCGCGTGACCGAGGTGGCTGGGCTTGTAGACGGTCGGGCCGCACAAGTACATGCCCACCCGTCCCGGAGTCACGGTGTTCAGGGGTTCTTTCTGATGGGTCAGCGTGTTGTAGATCGTGATTGGCATAGATAAAGCAGGCGAAACAGCAACGGTGTGTCAGGCTCGCAAACACGGGGAGGACGTGCCCCTCGCGAGGCTCTCTAGGCCGCGCGGACGAGGAGCACGGTGGCGGTACACGCGATGGCGTCCGCGAATCCGAGCGGGCCCATCCCCTCGTTGGTCTTGGCCTTGACGTTGACCGTGTCCGCAGGCACCCCGACGAGCGAGGCCACCGAGTCGGCGATCCGCCGCTTGTAGGGCGTCAGTCGCGGCGCTTCGGCGTGCACGATGGTGTCGATGTTTCCCACATGCCAGCCGAGCCCGGTCACCCGCTGCATGACGTCATCCAGCAGCCGGGCGCTGTCCGCGTCCTTGTGGGCGGGATCCGTGTCCGGAAACAGGTCGCCGATGTCAGGCAGGCCCGCGGCCCCGAGCAGGGCGTCGATAACGGCGTGGAGGATCACGTCGGCGTCGCTGTGGCCCAAGAGGCCCTTCTCGTGCTCGATCGGCACCCCGCCGAGGATGAGCCGACGCCCCTCGACGAGGCGATGGATGTCGTAGCCTATCCCAACGCGATGCTGAACGCTCACGGAACGCCTCCCGCTTGTGCCGCTCACCGGGCCGGCACGCCGAATGGGCTAACGTACGCCGCGGCCCGCGCCCTTGCAACCCTGCACGAGCAGCCGACGCCGTGCGTCGCGCCCGCCTCCCCATGGGAGATCGCGCGGCGCGCCGGCCGGTGTGCAATTGCAGTGACGATTTAGCCGGGCAGTCCCCGGTGGCTTCCACCGACGTTGTTGCGGTCCGCTCGGCACTGAAATGCGTGCAACCTAATTCATGGCAATGCTTTATGCACACTTTGTGAATTATTTCTCGATTTTCGCGGGGCGATTCTATACACTCCTGCAGCGGGTCGGTACGATGCCAAACCGGCCGTGCGGGCGGATGCGCGGGGGCGTGTGCCGCGCCCGGTGTCGGCCCCGAGGATCCTCGTTCGGGAACCAGGAATGCTGCTGGCCTCGCTCGATCCCTACGTGGCGATTGGCGCGGTGATCATCATGGTGGTGATCGCGGCCGTGGGGGCGCTGGTGCTTGCCCACACGATCGGCCCCAAGCGCCGCGGTCCGGTCAAAGACAGCCCCTACGAGTCGGGCATGCCGGTCATCGGCGACACGCACCGACGCTTCAATATCCGGTTTTACATCGTCGCCATGCTCTTCCTCCTCTTCGACGTGGAGGTGGTCTTCCTCTGGCCCTGGATCACGGCGTTTTACCGCGCCGCGGTGCATGGCGAGGTCGTCGCCCTGGAGGATGGCAGCCTGGCCGGGGCGGGCTTCCTGCTCGCCGGGATGGGCATGTTCTTCGTGCTGCTGGTGTTCGGGCTGGTGTACGAGTGGAAGCGGGGGGCCTTCGAATGGGATTGACCGCCGCACATCCGGGATCCGTGCCGATGGCCGGCACGAAGGAGGAGTTCCTCTCGACGCGCCTGGACTATCTCGTGGACCTGCTCCGCGAGAAGGGCATCAACTGGGCGCGGAAGAACTCTCTCTGGCCCATGCCCTTCGCGACCGCGTGCTGCGGCATCGAACTGATGGCGACGGGGGCCAGCCGGTATGACCTCGCCCGGTTCGGGGCGGAGGTGATGCGCTTCAGCCCGCGCCAGTGCGACCTGATGATCTGTGCGGGCCGCGTGGCCATCAAGATGATGCCCGTCCTGCACCGCATCTACATGCAGATGGCCGAGCCGAAGTGGGTCATCAGCATGGGCGCCTGTGCCAGCACCGGCGGCGTGTTTGACACCTACGCGGTGGTGCAGGGCGTCGACCAGTTTCTCCCGGTGGATGTCTACGTGCCCGGCTGTCCGCCGCGTCCCGAGACGCTCATCGAGGGGATCATGGCGATCCAGCGCCTGGTCGAGAAGGACGGCGTGAAGTCCAGTCGCGATCGCGGCCGCGGCATGGGACTGCGCGTTCAGCCGCCGGTGCAGGTGTCCGTGGGCGGGCCGACGTAGGCGGGGCGGACCCCGGCGGATCAGCAAGGCCACTCAGAGACGAGGCGCGGTTTGGACCATCCGGCGATCATTGCGGTGCAGAAGCAGTTTCCGCAGATCGCGTTTGCGCCCGCGCCCCTTGTCGCGCGGCCGGGTCGGGCCGTGGCGCAGTGGTGCATCCGCGTTCCGGCGGATCGGCTGGTCGAGGTGATGCGCTTTCTGTACGCGGATGAAGCCTGCCGCTTCGAACAGCTCTGCGACCTGACCTGTGTCGACTGCCTCAACTTCCCCGACGCTGAGGACCGCTACGGCGTCACGTACAGCTTGCTCTCCCTGACCCACAACCACCGGCTTTGGATCAAGTGCTTTCTCAACGATCCCAGCCCGTCGGTCGCTTCGGTGACGTCGATCTGGAAGGGCGCCGAGTGGATGGAGCGCGAGGTCTACGACATGTTCGGGATCACCTTCACGGGGCACCCCGACCTGCGGCGCATCCTGACGTGGGAGGGCTTCCCGGCGCACCCGCTGCGGAAGGACTATCCGCTGCGGGGTCGGGGCGAACGTGAGCAGTATCCGGTCATCGAGCGGGATTCGGCCTGAGCCGGCGGAGCGGACGCAGCATGACGGCGCTGAACACCAAGCAACCCTACTTCGAGCCGGCGACGTTTGAGCCCGAGGAGCCCGGCGGCGATCGCTGGGTTCTCAATTTCGGTCCCCAGCATCCCGCGACGCATACCACGCTGCGCCTTGTCCTTGAGTTGGAGGGCGAGCGTGTCGTCTCCTGCGTGCCGCACATCGGTTATTTGCACAGCGGCTTCGAAAAACTCGGCGAGCACCTCGACTACAACCAGTACGTCGTCGTGACCGACCGGATGAACTACATCTCGCCGATGGCGAACAACATCGCCTGGCACCATGCCTGCGAGGTGCTCTTCGGCATCGAGCTGACGCCGCGGTGCAAGGTGCTCCGCACGATCATCGCCGAACTCGCACGCATCCAGGATCACCTGCTGTGCGTGGGCACCGCCGCGCTCGACCTCGGCGCGTTCACCGCGTTTCTCTACGGGTTCTACGAGCGCGAGATGATCTACGACCTGTTCGAGAACATCTGCGGCGCGCGCTTCACCACCAGCTACACGCGGGTCGGCGGCGTCATGCAGGACATGCCCGATTTCTGGCCCGGGCGCGTCAAGGCGTTTCTGGAGCGCCTGCCGCGCGCGGTGGGCGACCTGGAGAAGCTCCTCAACCGCAACCGCATCTTCATCGAGCGAACCAAGGGCGTGGGCTACATCAGCCGCGAAGACGCGATCAACTGGAGCGTCACCGGCCCCGTCGCCCGGGCGAGCGGCGTGCGCCGCGACCTGCGGAAGGACGAGCCTTATCTCTGCTACGCCGACAACTGGGACGGCAAGGGCTCCAGCGCGGTGCAGTTCAAGGTCCCCCTGGCCACCGGCGGCGACGTGCTCGCCCGTTACCTGGTGCGCCTGGAAGAAATCAAGCAGTCGATCAGCATCATCCAGCAGCTGATCGACAACATCCCCTCCGGGCCGGTAAACGTCCTGCCAGACAATAAGACGACGCTACCGGACAAGTCGGAGGTGTACTTCAGCATCGAGGGGCTCATTCACCATTTCGAACAGGTGATGACCAATCGCGGCCACACGCCTCCCGTGGGCGAGGCGTACGGGGCCAACGAGACGGCGAATGGCGAGCTCGGCTTCTACCTCGCCAGCGATGGCGGCCGGTTTCCGTACCGCGCCCGCTGCCGTCCGCCGAGTTTCATCAACTACTCCTGCTTCCCGCAGCTGGTGGTTGGTCACCAGACGAGCGACGTCGTCGCGATTCTGGGCTCGCTGAACATCATCGCGGCGGAGCTGGACAGGTAAGCGAGGATTTGCAAACACCCGGCGACGCGAATCATCCCGTCGCCCCCTGTGGATAGACCAGATGGCCTGGGTTACTGTCGATCGAAAGAAGCCGGTTGTCGATCCCGCAGCGCCGCCCGTCCTGTCCGAGGCGGTGCGTGACAAAATCCGGGCTTTCTTCCCGCGCTATGAGACGAAGCGCGCGGTGCTGCTGCCCGCGCTGCACGTCGTGCAGGATGCGCTGGGGCACATCCCGTACCAGGCCATGAAGGAAATCGCCGACCTGCTGGAGATCCGGCCGGGTGAGGTGCTCGACACCATCTCGTTCTACACGCACTTCTGGACCCACGCGAAGGGTGAGAAGGTCATCACCGCGTGCCGGAGCATCAGCTGCGAACTTATGGGCGGCGCGGCCGTGCTCGAGGAGCTGAAGCGGACTCTCGGCATTGGCGAGCACCAGACCACCCCCGATGGAAAGTACAGCCTCGTGACCGAGGAGTGTCTGGCCGGCTGCGATCATGCGCCCTGCCTGCTCATCAATGAGAAGCTGCACAAGTGCGTGAAGCCGGAAGATGTCGGTCGCATTCTGGCTGATGCCGACAACGCGAAGATCGAACCGCCGCGCAGCGAGTTGTTCGATGCGCCGGCCGCATCATCGCCGGCGGACGATACCGACCTCATCGGGGATACGTCCGATGTGGCGGAGATGAAGAAGAAGAAATAGCGGCGGTCGACGCGCCGGCCGTGCGGACACGGAGGCCGGCGTGCGAGGGCTGCCGGGGGCGGGATACGACCATGACGCGGAGCGAACGCCTCGCGCTCTTCGCTCTGCTGGCCGTCGGGCTGGCCTCGCGGGTGGCCGTCGTCGTCCACGCGGGGCCGATGACCGACCAGAATCTCTTCGGTGACGACTCGTTCATCTATCACGAGCTCGCCCGGGAGATCGTCCGCGGACGGGGCATTACCCAGGCCGGCATGCCGACGAACGGGTTTCAGCCGCTGTTCGTCGCCGTGCTGGTCCCGATAGCCTGGCTCTTTGACATCCACAACGCCACGGTTGCTTCGGCCCTGGTCAGCACCCTGTTCAGCATGGGCGGCGCGCTCGTGCTGTTCGCCATGGTGCGGCGGCTCGCCGATACGCGTACGGCGCTGGTCGCCCTCGCGCTCTGGACGGCCAGCGAATACCTCGTCCGCGTCGCGCTCAATGGCATGGAGACGGCGCTGGCTAATCTGCTGATGCTCGGGCTGATCCACGTGCATCTGCGCAGCATCGAGCCGGGCTCGGCCTCGGGCGCGGGCCGCGGGGCGGCCTTCGGACTGATCGCGGGGCTGGCCGTGCTGGCGCGACTCGACCTGGGGATCCTGGGTGTGCTGATCGCCGCCGATCAGGCGCGGATACGCATTCGCCGCAGCGAGTGGAAGTCGCTCATCGCGAGTACGCTGGTCGGCGGGGCATTGGTCGCTCCCTGGTTCGCGTGGAGCTACGCAGTATTCGGGCGATTCACCCCGGTCAGCGGCGCGGGGCAGCGGACCGTCTCGCAGCTGTTCGGCCACGCGGCCGGCCCGCTGCCGGAGCCGACCTACTTCGAACTCGGCCATCCGCCCTGGTCGTTTTACGCCGACAACCTCAAGGCCGCCGGCGCGACGATCCTTGTCGATAGCCCGCTCGCCCTTCCGGCGTCGCTCCTGGGTCGGTCGACTCTCGGCGCGGCGGCTTGGCTGGCCGCCTGCGCGCTGGCTGCGGTGTGGTGCGGACGCCGGGATTCCGCGGCCGAGGGAGCGCCGCGATCGTCCTTCATCGAAATGATCCGCCGGGCGTGGTTTCTCTGGGCGTTCCTGCCGATTCTTGTCGCCGCGTATTGCTTCTACTTCTTCGCCCAGTGGCACTTCTGGCGCTACCTCTCGCCGGTGGTCATCGCGCTGATCATCCCTTCGGCCGTGTGTGTCGAGCGGCTGTGGTCCGCCGCCCGTCGGTGGAGCCCTTCGGCGGAGACGGCCGCTGTTGTCGCGATGCCGGCGCTGTTTCTGCCGGCGGCCGTGTATGGCCAAGCGAAGTTCTTCGGGCCGGTCGAGAAGGGGATCGCCTACCGGATCTACCACGACGCGGTCGACCTGCGCGAGCTCGGCAGGCCGGGAGTCCGGATCGGGAGCTTCGAGAGCGGCACCCTCGATTACTTCCTCGATCCCGATGCGCTGGTGTTCAATCTGGATGGGAAGACCAACCCGGCCGCGCAGCGGGCGATGGCTTCGGGGACGATGGACCAGCTCGTCGATGACTTGAGGCTCGACTACATCGTGTCGAGCCCGCCGCCGATCCGCGACCAGTTGCTCAGACGCGGGCAGTGGTCGCCCGACCGGCTCGAACTGGTTCGCCGGATGCGGCACAACCTGGTGTTCAAGGTTCATCCCCGATCCACCGGCGATGGGGGATGACGGGATGCGATGGCGACCCAGAAGCCCCGGGGTTGTCGGCCTGCTCGCGACGCTCGCGATTACCGCGGCGTTCGCGGAGGTGCGGCTGCTGCGAAGCGGCCAGATCGACAATGTTCAGGTCGCCGAGGCCCGGGCGTGGTGGCAGGGTCGGCTCGACCTGCCCGAACGGCAGCATGACACCGCCGAGGTCGACGGCCGCGTCTACAGCCACTTTCCGCCGGGGATGACGCTCATCGCGGCGGCGTTCGTGCCCCTGTTCGGCGGCGTGCCGGAAGGGGTGATGCCGGCGCTGTTGCTCGGCGTGTCGGCAGCGGCCTACTGGCTGATGTGGCAGCGGACGGGTTCGCCGGCGTGGTCGGTGGCTCTCGCGCTGGGGCTCGTCGTCGGAACCTCGGCCTGGCCGGTGCTCCAGCGTGCGGTGGCCGGGGCGTCACCGTACTACGTGAATCACGCGCTGGCGCTGCTCGGCCTGCTCGTGTTGCTGGCGGAGTACTGCGGCCGCCGGCGGATGTGGCCCGCGGCGCTGGGATTCGTGCTTGCGGCGTGGTCGCGACAGCTTACGATCGCCTACGCGTTGCCGCTGGCATGGATGGCGTGGCACCCGCGCCCCGCGGAACCCGCGCCGCGCCGCAAGGCGCGACTGGGCGTGGCGGCGGGCGCTCTGCTGGTCGTCCTGGCGGGCGGAGCGGTGCTGAATGCGCTGAAGTTCGGCGACCCGCTCGATTCGGGTTACGCCCGTATCTACGCGGGGCGAACCGACCAGGTCGCGCATGACGCGGCGGAGCACGGCGTCTTCTCGGTGCACTTCGTGCCGAGAAACCTGTACTACGCGAACATCGGCCCGCCGCGGGTGACGGCGATCGAGGTGGCCGGCCGGCGCGAGTGGCATGTGCGGCCGAACCTGTTCGGCACCGGCATCTGGTGGACGTCGCCGCTGCTGGTGGGCGTGTGGATTCGAGCGCGGGCGATCTGGCGCAGCATCGACGACCGGGCACTGCTCGCGGCTGCGGCGTGTGTGTTCGCGGTGCTGATGCTGTTTCACAACACGGGATGGGAGCAGCGCGGGTTCAACCGCTTTTCGCTCGACTATGTCCCGGCGCTGTTCGTTCTGGCCCTGCCGGCGGCGCGCGAGGGGCGGGCCCGGTGGTGGCTGGCTGCGGCGCTGTTGTGGAGCGTGGTGTACTTCCGCTGGCTGATCTGACGCCAGGCCGGCGGTTCGAAACAATTGACGATAGACGCGGCCGCCGCGCAAGCGGGCGGTCGCGAACGAGCGCTGTCTCGGATCGGGTGTAACTGATGGCTGCCTACGAACCGGTTCTGCTCCGCAACGTCGGCGTCGAGGGCTCACGTACCCGCGCGGTGTACGAATCCCGCGGCGGCTACAAGGCCCTGCGCAAGGCGCTGGCCATGACGCCCGACGCTGTCGTGGAAGAGGTGAAAAACGCCAACCTCCGCGGTCGGGGCGGCGCGGGTTTCCCCGCAGGGATGAAGTGGTCGTTTCTCCCCAAGGATCGCAAGCGGACGCTGCTTTGCGTCAATGCCGACGAGTCTGAGCCGCCGACATTTTCAAACCGCGTGCTGATGGAGCACGATCCGCACCAGCTCATCGAGGGCACGATCATGGCCGCCTTCGCGACGCAGGCGCAGGTCGCCTACATCTACATGCGGGTGGAATTCCACGAGCAGTTCCACATCGTGCAGAAGGCGGTGGACGAGGCGTACGCGGCGGGCTACCTCGGTCGCGACATCCTCGGCAGTGGTTACAACCTGGACGTGTACGTGCACCGCGGCGCCGGCGCGTATGTCTGCGGCGAGGAGACGGGGCTCATCGAGTCGCTCGAGGGCAAGCGCGGCTGGCCGCGGATCAAACCGCCGTTCCCCGCGATCGAGGGGCTGTTTCGCCTCCCGACGGTGGTCAACAACGTCGAGACGCTGTGCAACGTCCCGCACATCATCGAACGCGGCGCGACCTGGTTCAAGTCGATCGGTCCGGACCACAGCTGCGGCCCGAAGCTGTTCTGCATCAGCGGGCCGGTGAAGCGGCCGGGCTGCTACGAGGCCGCGATGGACATCACCATGCGCGACCTGCTCGAGCGGCCCGACATGGGCGGCGGCATGCTGCCGGGCCGAAAGGTCAAGTGCGTCCTGCCGGGCGGGCTTTCGATGGGGGCCCTCACCGCGGACGAACTGGACATGAAGATGGATTTCAACGACCCGCGCCGGTTCGGGCTGCTCGGCCTCGGAACGGCGGCGGCGGTCGTGGTGGACCAGGGCACGGACATCCGCGTCGTGCTGCGTAACATCGCGCGGTTCTACGCCAGCGAGTCGTGCGGGCAGTGTACTCAGTGCCGCGAGGGCACGAGCTGGATGAACAAGATCGCCACACGCATGGCGCTCGGCGCGGGACGCCCGGCGGATGTCGATCTGCTACTTGAAACGGCGCGGAATATGGGCATGATGCCCGGACTCAGCATCTGCGGCTTGGCCGACGGTGCGACCTTCGCCATCGAGACGGTGGTGAAGAAATTCCGCCCCGAGTTCGAAGCCGCGATCCGGGCGCAGGAGAAGGGTCGCGCCGAGGCGGTGCTCCGGGTGCTGAACTGATGGCGCGGTGCGCGGCGGCGTCGGTTGCCGCGATGCGGCCCGGTGTATCGCGCCTCCCCCACGGGGTGGCGACGAGCGACAGGCGATCGCTCTCGCGATGATGCAGGTTCCATGATCAAGATCACCATCGACGGCAAGGAGATCGAAAGCCGCCCGGGTATCCCGGTGCTTCAGGCTGCGCTCGAAGCCGGGTGGGACGTCCCGCATTACTGCTATCACCCCAGCCTCAAGGTCGTCGCTTCGTGCCGGCTCTGCCTCATGGAGATGCAGATGCCCGACCCGAAGACGCGCGAGATGGCCTGGTCGCCCAAGCTGGTGCCCTCGTGTCAGACGCCGGTCAAGGACGGGCTCGTCTGCCGGTTCGACTCCGACGCGGTGCGCAACAACCAGGCCGACTGCATGGAGTTCTTCCTGCTCAACCACCCCCTCGACTGTCCGGTGTGCGACCAGGCGGGGGAGTGCTATCTGCAGGACTACAGCTTCAAGTTCGGCCATCCGACTTCCCGAATGGTTGATCAGAAGCTCGTCAACCCCAAGAAGGACATCGGACCGCGGACGCTGCTGTACCAGGATCGCTGCGTGATGTGCACGCGCTGCGTTCGCTTTACGCAGGAGATCGCGGGCTCGGGCGAGCTCTGCGTGGTCAACCGCGGCTCGCGCGCCGAGATCGACGTCTTCCCCGGCCTTCCGCTGGACAACCCGCTGCAGGGCAACGTGGTGGACATCTGCCCCGTCGGCTGCCTGCTCGACAAGGACTTCCTGTTCAAGCAGCGCGTCTGGTTCCTGGGCAGCGCCGACTCGATCTGTCCCGGCTGCGCGCGCGGCTGCGCCATCACCGTCGACCATAACGAAGGCGTCGTGCACCGCCTCAAGCCGCGGCACAACCCGAAGGTCAACGACTACTGGATGTGTGACGAGGGGCGCTTCGGATTCAAGTACATCCACGACGGCCGGCGCATCGCCGCGCCGCAGGTGCGCCGCGGTCTCGGCGCGAGCGAACCCGCCTGGGAAGACATCCCGGAGGTTCTCCGCTTCCGGCTGAAGGAACACGTTGAGCGACACGGTAGCGCCGGCGTGGCGGCGATGCTTTCGCCCTTCCTCGCTTGCGAAGAGGCGTGGCTGATCGCCCGCTTCATCCGCGAGTACGCGCCCGACGCGGCGCTGGCGATGGGCCCCGTGCCCATGGAGGGCGAGGATCAGCACTTCCCCGTCGGCGCCGGCGGCGACGCGGTGCGGTTCACGATCCTCAAGGAAAAGGCCCCGAACCGGCGCGGCGTCGAACTGGTGCTCCGCTACGCCGGGGGGACGACGCTGTCGTGGGAAGAGTTCCTCGCCAAGGCCGCGAGCGGTTCGTTCACGGCGATGTGGGTGTCGGGCGGGTATCCGAAGGCATGGGTGGACAAGAAGCTCGCCGAGGCCTTCGGCAAGGCCAAGTTCACCGTGCTGCACGACCTGTTCCCGAGTGAACTGACTGAACCGGCGTCGATCGTGCTGCCCGCTTGTTCGTGGGCCGAGCGCGAGGGGAGCTTCATGAACCACATGGGGCTGATCCAGCCGTTCGCCAGGGCGATCGACCCGCCCGACGGCGCCCGACGCGACGGCCAGTGGCTGTATGAGACGGCCGGCTTCGGAGGGATGTACCGCTCCGCCAGGGTCCGCGAGCTGATGGCCGCGACCATGCCGGAACTGGCCGACGTATACGAGGCGCCGGACAAGCCGGCGCACGCGCATTGAAGGACGAGGGTGAGTGAGCGGTCACGGCGAACCGTCACGACGGCTGCTGCTCCGTGACGGCTTACTCCGACGGCGGCTCGCGTAAGCCATGTACGAATTCCTGACCAGTCAGCTCGGCGTCAGCATCATCCTGGCCGTCGTCGTGTACGGCGCGATCCAGGGCGCCGTGGCGTACTGCATCTATTTCGAGCGCAAGATCGCCGCGTGGACGCAGGATCGCATCGGTCCCAACCGCGTCGGCCCGCTGGGCCTGCTGCAACCGATCGCCGACGGCGTGAAGTTCCTCATGAAGGAGGACGTCATCCCCGGTCACGTCGACCGGGCGCTCTTCGTCCTCGCTCCGGCGCTGATGTTCGTCGTGGCGGGGATCGGCTTCGCGGCCATTCCCTGGGGCGGCCAGCTTTCGCTCAACGGCCGACTCGTCGACATTCAGGTTGCCGCGCCCGACATCGGCCTGCTCTACATCCTCGGCGTCGCGTCGATGGGGGTGTACGGTGTGGTGCTCGGCGGCTGGGCCAGCAACAACAAGTACTCCTTCTACGGCGCGATGCGTGCTACTGCGCAGATGATCTCCTACGAGATACCGCTGGGGTTGTGCATCCTCGTGGTCGTCGCCACGATGGGTACGCTGCGGCTTGAGGAGATCACCTCCCAGCAGGTCGACGGCTACTGGCTCGGCTTCCTGCCGAAGTGGAACGTTTTCCTTCATCCGCTCGCGTTCGTGATTCTGTTCATTACCGCGCTGGCCGAGTCGAACCGGACACCGTTCGACCTGGCCGAATGCGAGCAGGAACTCGTCGGCGGCTACCACACCGAATACAGCGCCCTCAAGTTCGGCCTGTTCTTCCTGGCTGAGTATGCCCACATGATCACGGCCAGCGCGCTGATGGCCGTGCTTTTCCTCGGCGGCTGGCATCTGCCCTGGCTGCCCTGGACGCAGGCTTCGGACGTGTCGTGGGTGGGTGTTCTCGCGAAGGTCGGCGTGCTGAGCGCGAAGATCGCGGCGTTTCTCTTCGTGATGATGTGGATCCGCTGGACGCTGCCGCGCTTCCGGTTTGACCAGCTCATGCGCCTGGCGTGGAAGGGGCTCATCCCCATGACGCTGGCGATGTTCGTGCTGACGATCGTCCTGCTGTGGTTCGGGCTGCACCGCACGTGGTGGGCCACGGCCGCCGATGCGCTGGTCGTCGCGGGCGCGGTGCTCTACATGTCGACCGCGAAGATCGCCATCACGGGTCGCCAGCGGAACATGCCGCCGGTTTCGCCGCCGCCCGGCGCCATCGCCGGTCGGCTGGCGACGGAGGGCGCCGCGTGATCGACGACAAGGACATCATCGAAATCCGCGAGCCGCAGCTCACGGCGCTGGACAAGCTCTACATCCCGCAGGTGCTCGCGGGTATGGGTGTCACGCTGCGCCACATGGTCGGCGGTCTTGCTCGCCCGGTGACGATTCAGTACCCCGAGGAAGTCGGCCCTCACCGCGTCGAAAACTACCGCGGCGTGCACCGGCTGAACCGTGACGAGGACGGCCGCGTGGCGTGCGTGGCGTGCTTCATGTGCCAGACGGCCTGTCCGGCGCACTGCATCCACATCGACGCCGGCGAGTCGCCCTGGCCCGACCGGGAGAAGTACCCGGTCAAATTCGACATCGACGAGCTCCGCTGCATCTACTGTGGCATGTGCGAAGAGGCCTGCCCGGTCGACGCGATCGAGCTCACTCCCGACTACGACCTCGTCGGCCGCTCGCGCGAGGAAATGATCCTCGACAAGGAAGAGTTGCTCGCGGTCTTCGACAAGACGGCCGAGGTCAAGCCGCGCAAGAACCCGCGCATCACCGGCTATCCGGGCACGGGCAACCGCGGCGGTCCGCCCAAGTATGGCGCGGAGGATCCCCACGCGTGACGGCCTATGCGCTGTACATCCTGTTCGCGCTCGGCGCCGTCGCGCTGTACTGCCTGATGCCGCGCAAGGACCGGCCGCCGGCGTTCATCGGCGGCTCGATCGGGGCGGCCGCGATCATCGGCCTGCTGATTCTCTTTGCCGCCCGCGTCCCCCTGGGCGGCGGGAAGACGGCTTACTTCTGCCTCTTCGCGATCATCGCGATCCTGGGCGCGGTCAAGGTCATCACCCACAGCCGGCCCGTCTACAGCGCGCTCTACTTCGTGCTCGTGGTGCTCGCGGTCGCGCCGATGCTGGTCCTGCTCGAAGCCGAGTTCCTGGCGGTGGCCCTGATCATCGTGTACGCCGGGGCGATCCTGATTACCTATCTCTTCGTGATCATGCTCGCCCAGCAGAGCGGCCAGCCTCTCTATGACCAGCGGTCGCGCGAGCCGTTCCTGGCGGTCGTCGCGGGGTTTGCGCTGACAGCCGGCATCGCCGGCAACGTCGATCGTCTCGCGGCCAATTCGCCGGCCCGGGCCGTGCTGACCGCGGCAGGCCAGTCGCTGGAAGAGCCGCCGATCGTTGCCCCGCCCGGGGGCAATCCCGCGATAGGCGGGGCGGACCTGCGTCCCCTGGACAGTAAGAAGCTCATCGGCGGTGCGATCGTGCCCGGACCTCCGTCGGGGCTGGAGAACCTCTCCCCGGCGGGAGAGCCCGCGGGCGCCGCCGTCGAGGCAGCGCCGGCCGGCTCTGCACCGACCCGGACTTCGGTGCTCATCCCCGGCAATACGCTCCGCGTCGGCCGCGAGGTGATGACGCGTTTTGTCGTCGTGCTGGAAATGGCGGGCGTGCTGCTGCTGATCGCGATGGTTGGCGCGATTGCCCTGTCGCGTAAGCGCGTGCCTTCGGAAGTACAGCCCGAGCCGCAACCGGCCCTGGGCGAAGTCGGGCGGCAGGTGAAGCCGTACTAGCCGCGCGGGCGACCGCGGCATCGATCGGTGGTTATGCGTTGCGGCTTGTGGCCGCCTCGGGATTCTGACATGCAGGCCTACATCATCGTCGGCGCCATCCTGTTCGCCCTCGGGGTCGTCGGGTTCCTCTCCCGGCGGAACCTGATCGTGATGTTCCTGTCCACGGAGATCATGTTCCAGGGCGTTCTCGTGAACGTCGTGGCGTTCGGGAAGATGCACGGGAACCTGATGGGCGAGTCGTTCGGCCTGTTCCTGCTGGTCATCGCCGCCGTGGAGGCGGGCCTCGGGCTCGGGCTGGTCGTGCTGCTCTATCGCGTTCGCGGTACGCTGGACGCCGAAGCGTGGGCGGCCATGAGAGGGTGATTGCGACGGTGTCCCCATCGGCCATTGGGAATCGTGAACCGGCCATTCGAACCCCATGAACGTTGAGCTGCTTCGAAATCTCGGCCTGGCGATCCTGCTCCTGCCGCTGGCGGGCGCGGTTGTCGCCGGTGCATTCGGCGCCCGCGTTCTGCGCGGCCGGACCCACTGGCCGGTGATTCTGGGTGTGGGCGGGGCGGTGGCCTGCGCCCTGATGCTCTTCAACGAGGTCCGGGCAGCGACCGGCGGGTCCCGGGCGCTGATGAACGTCTACGAGTGGTTTACCACAGGTGCCGGCACCTGGTTTGGCGTGCAGTTCCTGGTCGACCCGCTGACCGCGATCATGCTGGTCACCGTGACGGGTATCGCCCTGCTCGTGGTCATCTACTCGCGCGACTACATGCGGCACCACGACCACCCTGAGCGGGGCTACGAGCGGTTCTTCGCGTACCTGGGGCTGTTTGTGTTCTCGATGTGCGCGCTGGTGCTCGGCGGCAACTTCCTTCTGCTCTACCTGGGGTGGGAAGCGGTCGGCCTGTGCAGCTACCTGCTGATCGGTTTCTACTACGACAAGCCCGCCGCCGCGGCGGCCGCCAAGAAGGCGTTTCTGGTCAACCGCGTGGGCGACTTCGGCTTCGGCCTGGGCATCCTGCTGATCTACCTGACCTTCGGCTCGGTCGAGTACGCGACGGTCTTCGACATGGTGCAGCGCGGGGTCACCGCCGGCGGCGAGGCTGTCGCGCCCGGCACCATCACCACCATCGCGCTGCTGCTGCTCTGCGGAGCCTGCGGCAAGAGCGCGCAGCTCCCCCTGCATGTCTGGCTGCCCGATGCGATGGAGGGCCCGTCGCCGGTCTCCGCCCTGATCCACGCGGCGACGATGGTGACCGCGGGCATCTATATGGTTGTCCGCTGCTGGGCGGTGTTCACCAGCTCCGCCACGGCTATGGCGGTCGTGGCAATCATCGGCGCAACCACCGCGCTGTTTGCCGCGACCATCGCGCTGACGCAGACCGACATGAAGCGGATCCTGGCGTACTCCACGATCAGCCAGCTGGGCTACATGTTCCTCGGCCTCGGCGTGTACGCGGCCGACTCTGCCGTCTTTCATCTGTTCACCCATGCCTTCTTCAAGGCGCTGCTCTTCCTCGGCGCGGGCAGCGTGATGCACGCCATGGGCGGGGTGATCGACGTGCGCCGGTTCAGCGGCCTTCGCCGCGTCCTGCCGTGGACCTACCGGACGTTTCTGGTCGGGTCACTGGCGCTGGCCGGTGTTCCCTTCTTCTCCGGCTTCTTCAGCAAGGACGAAATCATTCATCACGCGTTCACCCACCATCCGGTGCTCGGCGTGATCGGGCTGGTAACGGCGGCGCTGACGGCGTTCTACACCTTCCGCATGGTGTTCCTTGCCTTCGCGGGCGACGAGCGGTTTCCCGAAGGAGTCCACCCGCACGAGTCCGGCCCGTGGATGCTGCTGCCGCTGGGGCTGCTCAGCATCGGCGCGGTCGGCGCGGGTTACTTCGGCTGGCCGGGCCACCAGTTCCATTCGTTCCTCGCTCCGGTGATCACCGCGGCGACCCACGGCGGCCCCGCCCACGCTGCGGATGCCGCCCACGCGGCCGGCTTCTGGGCGCAGTACGGGTTGATGGTCATATCCGGCGCGATCGCGTTGGGGGCGATTCTGCTCGCGTATCTGTTCTATGTGCGGATGCCCTGGGTACCGGGCGCCATTCGCGACGCGGCGGGGGGGCTCTACGTCCTGCTGCGTAACAAGTATTTCGTGGACGAAGCCTACGACGCCGCCGTCGTCCGGCCGGTCCGGGCGACAGGCCGTGTGGCGGTGGGCATTGACGACTACCTGATCGACGGCCTGCTCTGGGTCATCACCGCGATCCCGCGGGGCGTCGCGATGGCGCTGCGGACGTTGCAACAGGGCGCCATGCAGGGGTATGCCTTGGCGATGGTTCTGGCGCTGGCGGTGATTGTCTGGCTGGTGGGTTGAACCTGGCGTCCGACCCGGCTGCGGGGCAGACGTGGAGTTTCCTTTGAGTTCGTGGCTGCTGACACTCGTGATCTTCTCGCCGCTGGTCGGCCTAGCGCTGCTGATGATGCCGCCGCGCGGCGGCGACGCCTACTTGCGTCGCATCGCGCTGGCCGGTTCGTTGCTGACGGCCTGCCTATGCGGGGCGGCGCTGGTCGCCTTTCTCGGCGCGGCGCCCGCGGGGGCGGGGTTCGCCCTCATGCAAAACCTCCCCTGGCTCGGCGGCGTGGGTTCGGGGATCGACATCGGCTATCGCGTGGGTGTCGACGCGATCAGCATCTGGATGGTGGTGCTGACCGGCTTCCTTACCGTGCTGGCGGTCTGGTCCAGTTTCACCGCCATCACCGAGCGCGTCCGCGAGTACTACGCCCTGCTGCTGCTGCTCGAGGTGGGGATGCTGGGCGTATTCTGCGCCCGCGACCTGCTGCTCTTCTACGTGTTCTTCGAGTTCACGCTGATCCCGTTGTTCTTCCTCATCGGCATCTGGGGCGGCCCTGACCGCCGCCGCGCGGCGAACAAGTTCTTCATCTACACGCTATCGGGGTCCGTCCTGCTGCTGGCGGGCGTGCTCTACCTGGGCTACTACGCCTATCGCGCTCCGGGCGTGGGCGTCTTCACGATGAACCTGGCGACCCTCACGCAGATCGGCCAGCAGGGCCTGCTCCCGCGCGAGGTGCAGTGGTGGCTCTTTGCCGCCTTTGCCGCCGGGTTCGCCATCAAGGTACCGCTGTTCCCGGTTCACACGTGGCTGCCGCTCGCGCACACCGAGGCGCCGACCGCGGGCAGCGTGATTCTCGCGGGCGTGCTGCTGAAGCTGGGCACGTACGGATTCACACGCATTTCGCTGCCGATGCTGCCCGCGGCCTCGTTCGAACTGGCCCCCGTCGTCGCCGTGCTTTCGATCATCGGGATCATCTACGCCGCATTAGCCGCGTGGGTACAGGACGACGTCAAGAAACTTGTCGCCTACTCTTCCGTCTCGCACCTCGGCTTCTGCATGCTCGGGCTCTTCTCGCTCAAGATGGCGGGGGTGACAGGCGCCGTGATGTACATGATCAACCATGGCCTTTCGACCGGCGCGCTGTTTCTCGTGATCGGCTGCATCTACGAGCGCTATCACACCCGCGACATCCACGCGATAGGCGGCCTCGCCCGGCGGATGCCGGTGATGGCCTTCTTCCTCGTCTTTTTCACGCTCAGCAGCATCGGCCTGCCGGGGCTCAACGGCTTCATCGGCGAGTTCCTCGTCCTCCTCGGCACGGCGACATCCGCGACCGACAGCCCGCTCGACGGGGCCGGCCCACTTGGCTTTGCCTACGCGGTGCCCGCGGCGATCGGCATCATCCTGGGCGCGGTGTACATGCTGTGGATGTGTCAGCGCGTGCTGTTCGGTCCGCTGAAGGAGCCAGCTCACACGCCCGACCAGTCGCGCGGCCTGCCGATCGACCTGTCACGACGTGAAGTCGCCATCCTGGTCCCCATCGCGGTCGCGTGTGTCTGGCTCGGCGTATACCCCAAGCCGATGCTCGCCACGCTGGAGCCGGCTATCGCCGGCAACATCCTGCATGTCTCGGCGGATGGCGCGAAGCTCGCCACGCTCGACATCCCGGAGGCCGAACTGGCAATGGTTCACGGTACCGGGGAAGCGGGGGGTAACCGATGAGCCTTGGTGGCTACATCAGCACATTGGCGCCGGAGTTCATCCTGCTGGTAGGGGGCTGCATCGCCCTGATGTCCGGCGGATCGCGTTCCAGCCGGCCTTCCTCGGTCCCGAGCGCCATCAGCCTGGTGGTCATTCTCGCGGCGATCGCCGCCGCGCTGGTGCAGCACGACGTTACCGGTCCCTGTCCGCCCGGCCTGGCCATCACTCCGCTGGTCTTCTTCGTCCGCATCGCTGCGCTGGCCGTCGGTGGGCTGATCCTGCTCGTGAACTGGCACCAACCCGCCGCCCAGGAACGCGGCGAGTACATGGCGATGGTGCTCTTCGCCCTGCTGGGCGTGCTGCTGACGGCGGCCGCCAACGACCTGCTCGTGCTCTTCTTTGCGATCGAGCTGGTCAGCGTGCCGACCTATGTGCTGGTCGGGCTCAGCCGCGCCGACAGCCGCGCGCCCGAGGCGGCCGTGAAGTACTTCTTCCTGGGCGCATTGGCCAGCGCCGTCCTTGCCTATGGCATGAGCTTCCTCTACGGCGCCGCCGGTACGACGACGATCCGCGCTATCGCCGATACGGGGCTCGATACCGCGCTGGCCGGTGCGCCGCTCGGGTTCTACGCGACCGTCGGGCTGCTGTTTCTGTTCGCGGGTCTCTCCTTCAAAGTGGCCGCCGTTCCGTTCCATGCCTACGCCCCGGATGTGTACGAGGGCGCTGCCTCCCCGGTCACCGCGCTGCTGGGCTTCGTGCCCAAGCTGGCGGGCTTCGTCGCCCTCGTGAAGGTTCTTGACGCCCTCCAGTGGCAGCTCCCCGTCGAGCTCAACTGGCTGATGTGGATCGTCGCCGCGGCCACGATGACCGCCGGAAACGTGCTCGCGCTGCTTCAGACCAGCGCCAAGCGCATGCTCGCCTACTCCAGTATCGCCCACACGGGCTACATGCTCGTCGCCGTGCTGGTCGGGCCCGTGGCGGGGGAGGGGCCGCTGAAGGACGGCGTGTCGGCGCTGATGTTCTACATCACCGTCTACGGCATGATGAACCTGGGCGCTTTTGCCCTGCTCGCCGCGTTTGAAGTTGGCGGTCGCCCGATGGAGACCCTCTCCGACCTCGCTGGTCTCGCGGCGCGAGCCCCGCTGGCCGCGCTGGCTTTGGCCGTTTGTGTGTTCAGCCTGATGGGCCTGCCGCCCACGGCGGGGTTCCTCGGCAAGCTCTACATCTTCAGCGGCGCGTTCTCGCTCGGTTCCGGGCACGCATTCCGCACTCCGCTGATCGTCCTCGCCGTCATCGGCGTGCTGAATTCGGCCATCGGGGCGGCGTATTACCTGCGCATCGTCCAGGCGGCCTACATGACCGAGCCGCGCGAGGCGCCTTCGCCGGTGGGCGGCGCGCCGATGCGCTGGGCGCTCGGCGTCTGTGCGGCGGCGATGCTGGTGCTGTTCGCGTGGCCGGGCGGGCTTACTGCCCGCTCACGCAACGTGCTCCCGCAGTCGCCCGCGCCGATCGTCGCGGCCGCTCGCTGAACCGCTGCGCGCCGCCATACTTGCCCATGCCCGCCGCTTCCCGCCAGCCCGGTCGGCCGCAACCACTCACCCGCGCGCAGGTCCGCGCGGTCGATGAGCGGGCCATGCAGCAGTACCACGTCCCGGGTATCGTGCTGATGGAAAACGCCGGACGCCGCGCAGCGGAACTGATTCACGACCTGTACGGGCCGCCGGCGAACCTGCTGGTGTTCTGCGGCGGGGGTAACAACGGCGGCGACGGCTGCGTCATCGCCCGCCACCTGCACAATCGCGGCTGGCTCGTCCGCGTGGTTGTCGCGGGCGATCGGGACCGCATGTCGGACGACATGCGCACGAACTTCCGCATCGCCGAGGCGATGGGCCTCGTCACGATGGTCTCTGCCGACGGGGCTCAGCTGGCCGCGGCGGCCGCCGCGGCGGACGCAGACACGGTGTTCGTGGATGCCCTGCTTGGTACGGGGTTTTCCGGTGCGGTGCGGGCCCCGCTGGATCGCCTGATCCCCGCGATCAACGCCGCCCCGCGTCGGGCGGTCGTCGCGGTGGATATCCCCTCGGGGGTCGACGCGGACACGGGCGCGGGGGATCCGGCGATCCGGGCCGACCTCACCGTCACGTTCGTCGCCCCCAAGGTCGGCTTCGCGGCCGCTGCCGACAGGGGGCTGCTCGGCCGCGTCGAGGTCGCGGACATCGGGGCTCCGATGGGTCTCGTTGCGGCCATCGCCGCCCGGCAGGAGTAGAATCCATCCGCACCGGCCACGCGGGTGGACGGGGCATGTCGGATGAGGGTTATCGCGTGTCGCTCAAGGCACTCTCGGGCTGCTGGCTGGTCATCGCATTGACGGCTGCGGCGCTGCGCGCCGCGCCGGCCTCGCTGCCGGAAGTCGCGCCCAGCGCCGAGCTTGAGCAGCAGTTGCTCGAGGTTGCCGGCGAGGGATTCCGCATCCACCGCACCGCCCACTTCGCCATCGCCTACGACACGCCATTCGAAACGGTCCAGTTGCTACAGGGCCGACTGGAGGGCACCTTCGGGGCTGTCTACCGCTGGTCGCATCGGCTGGAACTGGTCACCGCGCCGCTGACGCAGCCGATGGGGGTCGTGCTGTTCGCGAAGCCGGAGGGCTTCGATGCCGCCTGCCGCCGCGTGGGGATCAGTTCCGCGTCCGTGGGCGGGTTTTACAGTCACAAGACCAACCTCTCGTTCTTCCTCGACGCCGCCGCGGCGCCGACCTTCGAAGCCGTCAACGCGCGACTGGCGGAGATTCAGCAGCAGATCGAGGCCGTTCGGGCTGCCGGCCGCTCCTCGCCCGAACTTGCCAGGCTCCTGCGCGAATCGAATTCCCTGCGCCACCAGCGTGATGCCGCGGTCGAGCGCTTCAATCGCCTGATCATCCAGCACGAAGCGGCACACCAGCTTCTTCACAATCTCGGCGTTCATCCGCGCGGCGTGGAACTGCCCGACTGGCTGGTCGAGGGGCTCGCCTGCAACTTTGAGTCGAGCCAGCTTGCATCCGGCCGCGGCAAGCCCGCGGTGAACCCCATGCGCCTGGCGGACTTCCGACAGGCCTGCGGGGCAACCGCGGATCGGGGCGGAAAGCCCGTCCAGCCCGAAGTCGCGGAGGCGGCGCTGGCCACAGCCCTCGGGGCCGGCCGGTTCATGCCGCTGGATCTGCTCTGTTCCGGCCGACCGATCGCCGACGGCCACACTGAGGCCGGCTTCCGATATGCACAGGCGTGGTCATTGGTGTTTTTCCTCCTCCGAGAGGACGAGGCCCGTTTCGCCGCCTATGTGAAGGCCACGTCGCAGCGCCGCCCGGGCGGCGACCCACAGGATGAGAGGGCCCTGTTCGAGGCTCACTTCGGCCGCCCTGACGCCGAGTTCGCCCGGCGGTGGATGCAGGCGGTGCTCAGCCAGCCGGTCCCCCGTGAGTAGCGGCAGGACCGCGCTGCGCGCTGGCCGGAGGCGTCGTGGCGCGTTACCATCTCCGGTCACTTCCCGCAGGTCGTGCCGGCGGGCAGGTTGCGGCAGCAGGAGACGAATTCGTGGCCATGGCAAGCCTTCGCAGGTACGACGTTCAGGCAACCTACTCGCTTTTCCTCTCGCTGGCGTCCATCGCGCCCTTCGTGGCGGCGGTTGTGGCGACGGCGGCACGCTACAAGTCCGACCTCGGCGCGATCGTTTACAGTGGCAACAGCAAGTTCCTCATGGGGTTCCTGGGCTGCGTTGCGCTCTCCGCGCTGATTGCGGCGACCGGGTTCATTCTGGGTTGGAACAGCGCCGGCCAGCGGCGCAACGAGAAGTCCGGCCGCTCGTGGCTGGGCTTCTACGTGGGCGGCATGACGCTGACGCTTAACATCGTGCTGCTGATCGCATTCTGGATGTTGCGCCTCCAGGCCGTGGCCGGGTCGTGACTTCGCCTCCGCCGCGGGCGCGTGCGTAGCGAGTCGTGCGTGTACCCGCCGGCCGACTTTCCCCTGCCGGAGGGCGCATCGTGCTCAAGGTTTCTCACCAGACCATTCTGACCGAACTGCTCACGCTGCCCACCGCGCCGTTTGCGGAGCACGCGGTCCTGTCGTACATCCGGCTGTTCTGTTCCAAGCGCCCGTCCGCTGCGCTCACGGCGGATCGGTTCGGCAATCTCGTTGTGCGCGTCCGCAAGGGCGGACGTCGGGTCGCGCGCCACGTCTGCTTCACCGCTCACACCGACCACCCCGGTTTCGTAGCCATGGAGATGCTTCGCCCCGGACGGCTCAAAGCGCAGTGGCGCGGCGGCGTACCGGCTGAGTACTTCCAGGGCGCGAAAGTCCGCTTCGCGATCGGCGGCGCGTGGGTGAAGGGTGTGGTGCGGTCGCTGACCACCATCCACGACATTGACCGTCTGCGGGTCGATACCGTGCACGTCGATGTTCCCTCCGACGTGCCGGCCGGCTCGGTGGGTATGTGGGACTTCCCCGATCCGCAGATCCGCGGGACACGCATCTTCGCACGCGGCTGCGATGACGTGGCCGGTGTGGCTGCGCTGCTCTGTGCCGTGCACGAGCTCGACCGCGGCCGCCAGCCCGTGGACGCGTACTTCCTCTTCACCCGCGCCGAGGAGGTGGGGTTTGTCGGGGCAATCGAGGCCGCCAAGGCGCGAACGATTCCCCGGTCATGCCGCCTCGTGTGTATGGAGACCAGTTCCGAGCGAATCAACGCGAAGATCGGCGACGGGCCGATTCTCCGCGTCGGCGACAAGAGCAGCATTTTCACACCCGAACTCACCGCATGGTGCGACGGCGTCGCCCGGGAGCTTGCCGAGAAGGACAACCTGTTCACCTATCAGCGCAAGCTGATGGACGGGGGCACGTGCGAGTCGTCCGCGTTCTGTACCCTCGGCTACGAGGCGACCGGCCTGTGCCTCGCGCTGGGCAACTATCACAACGTCGACGCGAAACGCCGGAAGCTGGCGCCGGAGTATATCGACCTCAGGGACTTCGGTCAGGTGGTGACCTGGTTTGTCGCGCTCGCCCGCTCGAACACGCCGTACACCGGCCGCGACGAACTGCTCGCCGCCCGGCTCGCGAAGCTCAGCCGGACTTACAGCGCGCTGCTGCGCAAGAGCGTGAAGAGTCCCGCCTGACCGCGGCCCGCGCGACTCATCCTCACCGCTTCAGATCCTCAAGGCGGAACGCGGTGCTGCTTTCGTACACGCCGTTTCGATAGAGGTGGCCCGCCCACGTGCCCGATACGCGCTGCAGGCTCGCCGTGGCCCATGCGAAGCGCCAGAAGCTGATAATCCCCGGATCCTCCTGCACGGTCACATCGGCCGTGAGGACCACTTGGGCGTGCGGATCGACAATCGTGAACGTGAGCACGTCCCCCTCGCGGGCGTTGACGAGTTCTACCCAGCCGCTGAGCACCTCCGTGCCGAGCGAGACCACCGACTCCGCCTCGACGGGGCACAGCGCCGCGCTGTCGCAGACGAAGTCGGTCACGCCGATCCCCTTCACGCTGAAGACGTCGGTCATCGCGAACTCGACCTGGGCGGGCATGCTGTGCTTCTCGCCGTCGAAGACGGTCAACTGGAAGGCGACGCGGCTGATGCCGTCGCCGTATTCAAGCTTGAAGAGGGTCTCAGGCGACGTCGGTTCGTAGATCGTCGCGGGCGGCCCGGAGACCTGCACCCACTGGTAGGACACGGGCCGATCCGCGGCAGCCTCGTTGACGCGACCGCTGAGGGCGGCCTCGCCGAGGAAGTCGATCGCCTGGTCTTCCGGCTGATCCACGAGCGCCACGGGCGCGGCCCGCGCCGTGGGCGGCGTCTCCACGATCAGTGAGAGCGGGGCGACGCCTTCGGCGCCGTTCTTGCCGCTGATGACGCCGAAGTACTTGCGACCCAGCAGGTCTGCGGTGAGCTTCAGCGTGACGACAAAGGTGCCGTCGGCGTTGACCTCGGTCAGCTCACAGTACTCGGTGGCGAATGTTATCGGATCAACCAGCGCCGCGCAGACGTAGTCCGCGTCGTCGAGCACGCGGCCGGTGATGAGGTACTCCGAATCGGTCCACAGGAAATGAGCGGGGGGCGTCGGGCCGAGCAGTTCAATCCGATTGACCGCGAAGGCGCCCTTCGGCATCGTCGAGGGCGTGTAGCCGAAGCGGGATTCGATGCTCAGTTCGTTGCGTGAGGTGACCGTGTCGCCGTCCGTCGGTACCTCTCCCGGGTCGCCGTCCTCCCAGAAGCCCGAGGCCACGCTGTTGCCCACCGGGTCCACGACTTCGTAGTGCAGGTGCGGCCCGGTCGACTGGCCGGTGTCGCAGCTGTACCCCAGAACCTGGCCGCGAACGACGTACTGCCCCTCTTGGACGATGATGCCGCCGAAGTCGAGGTGCGCGTATTGGCTCAGCAGCCCGCCGCCGTGATCGACACGGACGACGTTGGCCGGGTTGGCGCGGATGCTCGAATCGGGATCGTTCCGCGGGCTGTCTTCGCGCACGAACACCACGCGCCCCGCGCCGCTGGCGATCACCGGTGTGCCGATGGGCATCGGGAAGTCCCAAGCGAAGCGGCCCGGGTGACTCAGCGTGCCGTTGTTGCCCTGGCTGACCAGGCGGCTTTGCCCGGCGGGCAGCGGCAGAAAGAAGCGAGGCAGCCGGCCCTCGCCCGGCAGCACGGCCTCGAATTCCGCCGTCACCCACATGTCCTTGTCGAGCAGAATCGTCGTCGACGATACCTCGCTCGTCACGTCGCCACTCCAGCGCACAAACTGGGCCCCCGGCAGGGGAACCGCGCGAAGTTCGACGAATTGGTTGCTCGGCCACGAGGTGGTCCCAAGCGATGGCTCCACAGTGCCGCGCCCGGAAACGTCGATGGTCAGGAAGAACTCGGTCCGCGGTGGGCCGGTCACGGTGATCCGCAGTGTGTCGCGCGATACGCGTCCCGCGTCATCGGTAACCACAAGCGTGAGGTCGTGAGCGCCGGGCGCCAGGTTGATGACGGCCTTCTCGCCCTCGGCGACAAGTGTGTCGGCCTGCACCCACTGGTAGGTCACGATCTGCCCCGCGGCAGGGCGAGAGGCGGTGGCGTCCAGCGCGACGAGGGCGGAGCCGGAGCTCCCCGCGTCCACCGTGCTCGGTGTCCGGCCGGCGTCGGCCACGGGCCCGTCAGGGGTCGTCGGCCGGAGGGCGCATCCTCCCGGCATCAGGGCGAGAAAAGCCAGCAGCCACCACGTTCGGAGGGGCCGCGCGCAGCGGCATCGCTGCCGTTCAGGCGATCGGCGGAGGGGTATCAAAGCCCGTGGTTGCTCCATGGCGTCCGTCTCTGCCTGTCCCGCCCGGTGTCGCGCGAATCGAGTGTCCACGCAACAGCTTGCCGGCGGGAGGAAGCCCGATCCTAGCACAGCCGGCCTCCAGCACGGGCAGAGAATCCAGAGTCGCTGCGCGAGCATGCTGGGGGCCGGAATCGGATGAACATGTCATAAACTATTAATTTCAATAAGGTTACCACAGGACGGCCGTGCGGCACCGTCCCGCTGGCCGTCACCCGCGCCGACCCGGACGCTGCAGCGCCAAGCCGTCAAGTTCCGATAATCAGTGAGTCTGTCCGCCTACCCGGCCGGGGAGAAGGCGAAGGGTCGGGCGGGCTTTCCGGGAGCGTCGAACGAGCATGGATGCCAAGGCGACCGCAAAATCCACCAAGTTGGCCGAAGTTCACGCTGATCGTCACCTCACCGAATCGAGGCGGGTCGGCCCTCGTCGGGCGGTGAGCGTCCTGGTGCCCCACGGCAGCCACGGCGCGCTAGGCCGGTCGGCGGCGCCGGAGATCGACGAGCTTGTGCTGGAGGCCACCGGCCCGGGAGGGCAGCCTGCTGACTGGCTCTGCGATGAGTGGCTGGTGCTCGCGGTTCAGGCGTGGGGTGAGCAGCCGGTGACGGTCAGGCTGCTCCCCTCGCCGGACGCCCTCCTGAACCCTGTGACGCTCCACGAGTTCGAGATGCTGCGCCGCATCGCCCCGCGCTGGCGTCTGGTCGGTGAGGCGTACCTCGAAGACTTCACCGACGAGAAGGCCGTCGAAGCCGCCGCTCACAGTCCGTACCACGAGCTGCGCGTGGTCGACGCGCCGCGGCCCGACCGCGACGACCCCGGGCACGGCGCCAACTGGGGCATCGACCGGCTCTTTGGTCTGATCCGCTCGATCCAGCAGCGCGGCGGCGCGACGCTGCCGATCCTCGTGCGACTCCTTACCCCGTCCGCCCGGTCGCGATGACCTGTTTTCTCGGACGGGCGACGCGCCGCGCCTACGCCCTTCCGGTCAGGCGCCGCGTTTCGTAGCATGTCCGCATGCGACTGATCGTCCAGAAGTTCGGCGGAACCAGCGTCGCCACGGCGGAGAAGATTCACCGCGCAGCGCGGCGCGCCGTGCGCGCGAAGCTCGATGGGTACCGCGTCGTGCTCGTCGTGTCAGCCATGGGGCACACGACCGATGAGCTGCTCGCCCTCGCCGCGCAGGTCAGCGCCAACCCGCCGAAGCGCGAGCTGGACATGCTGCTTACCACCGGTGAGCAGATATCGATCGCGCTGATGGCGATGGCTATCCACGCCGCGGGTCACGAGGCCATCAGCCTCACCGCTTCGCAACTCGGGCTTCTCAGCGACAGCGCGCATACCAAGGCCCGCATCCAGGCGATCAGCCGCGACAGGCTGGAAACCGAGCTCTCCGCCGGCCGGGTGGTGATCGTGGCCGGTTTCCAGGGCATTGACACGCGCGGCGAGATCACAACCCTCGGTCGCGGGGCGTCCGACACCACGGCGGCGGCGCTGGCCGCGGTGCTCGGGGCTGAGGTGTGCGAGATCTACACGGACGTTGACGGCATTTACACGACTGACCCGCGGATCGTGCCCACGGCGCGCAAGATTGACCGCATCAGTTACGACGAGATGCTTGAGATGGCGGCCGCAGGAGCGGGCGTGATGCACTCGCGGGCGATCGAATTCGGCAAGAAGTTCAGCGTGCCCATCCATGTGCGCAGCTCGCTGACCGATAACACGGGGACCATGATCATGGCGGAAGCCGGCGGCCTGGAGGGAATCGCGGTACGGGGTGTGACGATCAAGGATGACCTGGCCATGGTCGAGCTGACCGCCGTGCCCAACACGAGCGGCGTCGCCGCGCGGATCTTCGCGGAGCTCGCCCGCAACAACATCCCCGTGCACGACATCGTGCAGAACATCTACGACAACGGCTCGATCGCCAACATCGGTTTCTCCGTCAGCGGCAGCGATCTGAAGGAGACCCAACTCCTCTGCGACCGGCTCAAGGGCGAAATCGGCTTCAAGGAGTACGAGGTCGACAAGGACGTCGCCAAGGTCAGTGTCGTCGGGGTGGGCATGCGCACTCACACCGGCGTCGCCGCCGCGATGTTCGAGGCTCTCTCCCGCGCCCAGATCAACATCGAAAACATCTCGACGAGCGAGATCGTCATCAGCTGTATCGTCCGCAGCGAGGACGGTCCCCGCGCCCTTCGCGTGGTTCATGAGGCCTTCGGCCTCGGCGGCGAGCGCGCGGCCTGACGCCTCGGGCCCCCGAGTCAGCCACCCACTCGCGCTTCCGCGCACGGCCTCCTGGCCGCGAACCCCTGTGAATTTGGGCGGAGCACTCCGTCCGTAGCGGTCGCAGCGTTCGCATCATCGAAATCACTGGTTCCGGCTGATCGGACTGGCGGGCGGGTTCGGCCTGCGCCGGTCGCAGCGGTTACGCGGACGGTCGGATCGAAGGCTGAAGTGTGGGTTTAGGTAGTCGGGGAAATTGTTTCAGGTGCGCTCTTGGGGAAGCGCCGGGGGTGTGATAGAATCCGGCGTTGAGAGTAGCAACGCGCCGAACCGCTGCTCGCCAGCGTGAAGCAAGTCCGGCGTGGGGGTGACGGTTCAGCATCTCTGACAAAGCCATCAGGTTTCGACCCACGCACGCGGTGCACTTGCGCCGCGAGGCGAAGCGTGGTTCGCGGTGGGCGGATGAGGAACCAGTGTACGCTCGACCGCGCGCGTTGGTCCGGGGAGGGGTAGCAGGCCGAGTGGTGCCGGAGCGTTTGATCCTCTGATACTTCCTCGCTTCGCATACCCTGCACAGTCTACGCCGGATTCGCCTCGCGGCCTCAGCCGCGGGTGGCTTTCGGCGCGTCGGGCGGCAGGTCGTCGCCCCGTCCAGGTTGATCTCAGGCGGTATCTCGGTTCGTCGTCTTCGCGACGTTCCGCTATCGCCCGCAACACAGCTTCCGAGCAGAGCAGCCAGGCTCGCGACCTGCGCTCTGTCGGTCCGTTCCGGAAGGCTCATTGGGAGGCGCCGAGGGATGAACAGCATGCGAAACAGGAGCCGAGGTATGAGGAGTCCAGTCTATCGCCGGGGTGTGATCGCCGTAGCGGCGCTCATGCTGCTTACCGGGTCCGCTTCAGCGCAGATCCGCTGGAAGTCGGGCACGAGCGACGGGCGGAGCATGTCACCTGCCCAGACCGCCCAGGCGATCGCGGACCTCGCGGCGCCGGGTGGTTCGCGCCACATCGTGGTGCAGTTCAGCCGCGGCCTGACGCCGGCTGAGCACGAACTCCTCGCCGACGCGCGCCTCTTCCTCCAGAATTACATCACCGACAACGCGTTCTTCGCGACGGTCGGCCCCGAGGGCGTCGATCTCGACAAGCTCTCGCTCGTCGGCCCGCTGCGCGACGCGCAGATGATCAACCCGACGTGGAAGATCCACCCGTCGCTGCTCGAGCCGACGCCGCCGGCCTGGGCGACGCTGCCCGGCAAGGACACCGGTGCGATTCCTGCCGGTCGCTCCGTGGATAACCACGACGAAGACCAGGTCGTCGCCTACGTGGTGTTCCATCCGGACGTGAACATCCAGTCGTCGGCCCGCTCGGTTGTCGCGCGCCACGGCGCGCGGATCGTCTCGACCGCCCGCCATGCGAACCTGCACGTCGTCGTGGTCGACTACGGTCGCGTGCTCAAGCTTGCCGCAGAAGACGCCGTGCAGTATGTCGAGCCGGCGCTGCCGGCGCTCGTCGAGACGGCCGACGGCGCTCGCGCACTGATCGGCGCCGACATCGCCCAGGGCGCGCCCTATAACCTGACGGGCTCCGGCGTATCGGTGATGGTGTGGGACACGGGCCTCGCCTTCGACCAGCACACCGACTTCGCCGGTTTGACCGGTATCGGCCTCGGTGAGATCCCGCCGCCGCCGTATGGTGCGCACGCCACCCATGTGGCCGGTCTCATCAACGGTAACGGCGCGTCGAGCGCCGGCCAGTTCAAGGGCATCGCCCCCGACACCCTCGTCGGCTCCTACAAGGCCTCCTTCGAATCCGGCTTCATCCAGGGCGCCCTCTACCTCGATCCGGGCGACATGGAGAACGACTACATCGAGGCGATCCAGTTGTTCCTCGCGAACATCGCCAACAACTCGATCACGACCGACCTCGCCGCCAACGGCTTCCCCTGTGCGTGGGAAGGCGACTACAGCGCGGTGGCTGCATTCATTGACGACATCCAGCTCGGCCGTCTCCACCCCCTCGGCGAGGCGATGGCCATCGTCTGGTCGGCTGGTAACGAACGTGGCAACGGCGCGTGCGGCACGTCCTTCGGGACCATCCCGCCGCCAGCCGGCGCGAAGAACGTCATCACCGTCGGTGCGGTCAATACGAATGACGGCTCGCTCACGGCCGGCACGGGCTTCGGCCCGATGGACGACGGCCGGATCAAGCCCGACGTGGTTGCTCCCGGCGGCCAGGTCGGCGGCGACGGCGGTATCACCTCGCTGTCGAGCACCAATCCGAACGGCTACGTGGTCATGACCGGCTCTTCGATGGCCACGGCCACGGTCAGCGGCGTGCTCTCGCTGATCACCAAGGACTACCGCGACACGCATCCGGGCGAGAACCCGCCCCCGGCCCTGATGAAGGCCTGCCTGATCCACACGGCGGTCGACATCGACCAGCCCGGCCCCGACTTCAAGAGCGGGTGGGGTTCGGTCCGCGCGGTGCCCGCGATCGACCTGATGCGCTCGGGCCAGTACCTGCAGGCCTCGGTGATTCAGGACGGTGTCTACCTCTTCGAGGTGAACATCGCCCCGAGCGACACGATGCTGAAGGTGACCGTGGTGTGGGATGACGCCCCCGGCTCTCCCAACGCGGCCGGCACGATCGTCAACGACCTCGACGTCCGGGCGATCGCGCCGGACGCCTCGGAGCATCTCTCCTGGGTGCTCGATCCGATGAATCCCTCGGCGGCGGCCACCCGGACGGGCGGCGACCGCGTGAATAACGTGGAGCAGGTGACGGTCGAAAACCCGATGGCCGGTACCTGGGTCATCGAGGTGCGCGGCCACAACGTGCCGCTCGGCTCGCAGTCGTTCCATGCCGTCGTGCAGCCCAACGTGACCAACTGCTCTTCGCAGGGCGTCGTCGGCCTCAACCAGTTCTTCTATGACTGCGGCGGCTTCACGCCGATCGAAGTCCGCGTCGTCGATTGCGACGTCAACGTCAATCCGGGCGTCGCCGAGATCACGATGGCGACGATTTCGACGCCGCACGATCTGGGTGCATTCCCCGCGGCCCAGCAGGTTGTGGAACTCACCGAGACCGGTCCGGACACGGCCGACTTCCGCGGCACGATCTTCTTTACCAATCAGCCGACCAGCACGAACCGGATCTATTTCGAGCCGGGCGACATCGTCACGGTCACCTACAACGACGCCGACACCGGCGGCGGCGCGCCCGGCGTGGCGACCTCGACCGGCGAAGTCGACTGCGAGCCCCCGGTTATCTCCAACGTGCAGTTCTCGGAGGTGCTGGCGGATCGCTTCACGATCAACTTTGACACCGACGAGATCGCCCGCGCCTCGGTGTTCGCCGGGCCGTTCTGCGGTTCGCCCGACTTCGTCGAGTACGGCGTCCGCTTCGGGACCCAGCATTCGCTGACCATTACCGGCCTCGACGACGAGACGACCTACTTCGTCGCCATCTTCGACATCGAGGATGCGGCGGGTAACCTCTCGCCGATCGATGACAACGGCGGTCTGTGCTACGAAGTCACCACGGCGCCGCTGCCCGATTCCTTCACAGAGGAGTTCACCGGCGGCAACACCTTCGACCTGGCGAACTCGCGCATGCTGTTCACCGTCGTCGGCGGCCTCGACTTCTACGACGCCTGCATCGAACCGATCACGGCGTTCAACACCGACCCGACCGGCCACGCGCCGATCACGCCGGCGCTGGGTGACGACAACTTCACCGCCATCAATATCACCGGCGGCCAGAGCGTTCACCTGTACGGCCAGCAGTACACGTCGTTCTTCGTGAACAGCAACGGCAGCATCAGCTTCAACGCCGGCTCTGGCGACTTCACGCCGACCCTGGCGGAGCACCTCTCGCTGCCGCGTATTGCCGCACTGTATAGCGACCTGAGCCCGAACCTCGCCGGCAGCGTCGAGACCTTTGCGCAGCTCGGCGACCGCATGGTCGTGACCTACCAGAACGTGCCGCAGTTCGGGACGACGAACAGCAACAGTCTTCAGTACGAACTGTTCTTCAACGGCGACATCGCGATGAGCTGGCTGGAGATCCAGCTGACCTCCGAGAAGATCGTCGGTCTTTCGCCGGGGACCGGGCTTACGGACGAGTTTATTCCTGAGGACTTGTCTGGCGCAGGTGACTGCGGCCCGCGTCCGCCCGTCGCCAGCAATTCGTCGGTCGAAGTGCTCGTCAATGCGACGACCGGCATCATGCTGACGGGGACGGACGACGGTCTGCCCAACGGCACGCTGGAGTACAAGATCGTCACGCTGCCGACCCACCCGATCCGGGATCCGGCGAACAACCAGCTCATTACGGCCGGCATGCTCCCCTACACGCTGCTCAACAACGGCAACGTGGTGAACTACCTGCCGAACGCGCTAGGCAACGACTCGTTCCAGTTCCGCCTCAATGACGGCGGTGTGGCCCCGGACGGTGGCGACTCGAACCTGGCGACTAAGACCATCCTGGTCAGCGTCCTGGCGCCGATCGCGACGAATGTGGCCGTCGAAGCCGATGAGGGCGAGTCGATCCTGATCCAGCTCACGGCGACCGACCCGAACATGGAGCTGCTGTCGTACCAGATCATGAGCCTGCCGGCCGAAGGCACGCTTCGCGATCCGGGCAACAACGTCGACATTACCGCGGGCATGCTGCCCTACACGCTGTTCATGAACGGCGACACGGTGCGGTTCAACGCTCCGGCTATCCAGGGCGACGCGTCGTTCCAGTGGCGCGCTGTCGACGCCAGCGGGAATCCCTCGAACGTGGCTGTCGCGTCGATCCAGGTCGGCCAGCCCGATTACCTGACCCAGCAGTTCCTCGGTGCCGGCGACAACTTCGATCTTCAGAACATGAAGATCACGTTCCGGCCCGACTTCTCGCTGGACTACTACGACTCGTGCATCGAGCCGATCACGCAGCTGCCGACCGATCCCACGGGCGGAACGCCACTGACGCTGACCGACGACTCTTCGGCCGCGGTGGCTGTACCGCGGGTGTTCTTCGGCCAGTCCTACAACCAGTTCTTCGTCGGGTCGAACGGCTACATCACGTTCAACGCGGGCAGTGGTGACTTCAGCGAGACCCTCGCGGAGCACTTCGGCCCCAACCCGCACATCAGTGCGCTGTACGACGACCTGAACCCGGGCACGGGTGGCACGGTCAGCTGGCGCCAGCTGCCCGACCGCGTCGCTGTGACCTGGCAGAACGTGCCGGAGTTCAGCACGACCAACAGCAACACGTTCCAGATCGAGATCCACAACGACGAGACCGTGACGATCAGCTACCTGGCCGTCGCGTCGATCGACTCGATCGTGGGTCTGTCTCGCGGCGTGCCCGCGGTGCCGCCCGACTTCGTCGAGTCCGACTTCTCGGCGGTCGGTGCGTGCGGTCCCGATGCGTTCAACGGCTCGCACATCGTGTCGATGGGCGTGCTGACGGAGATTCCGCTGCAGGCCCAGGCCAATTCCGGTGGCGCCCTCGCGTACGAGATCGTCTCGCTGCCGGACAACGGCGACCTGTTCGATCCCAACGGCGGGCAGATCACCACCCCCGGCTACGTGCTGATGGGCGGCGGGTCGATGGTCGAGTACCAGGGCGATCCGGGCTACCGCGGGCCGGACAGCTTCGAGTTCCTGGTCACCGAGAACAGCGTTCAGTCGAACGTCGCCTTTGTCGACCTCAACGTCGGCTCCACGCTCGTCAGCGTGACGCCGGTGGAGGATATGTCGGCGGTTGGCCCGGTCGGCGGTCCGTTCTTCGGCGACACGGTGTACACCATCCGCAACGAGCGTGCTGAGCCCGTGATGATCAGCATCACGCGCGATGAGCCGTGGATCTCCCTCAACGGCGGCGCCGGCCCGGTGAACTTCACGCTGAACAACCTCGGCGATGAGTTCCAGGTGACGATCGCCGTGAACAACGTGGCCAATGCGTTCATCGACGGCACCTACGAGGGTACGGTGTCCTTCACCGACCTCACGACGGGTGGCGGGACGACCTCCCGCGACGTCGAAGTCGTGGTTGGCGGACCGGTTCCGCAGCACATCTTCAACATGGACACCAACCCCGGCTGGAGCTACGGCATCGGCTGGGCGTACGGTGTGCCGCAGGGCATGGGCTCGGGGACGATCGCTCTGCCGGGTACTGACCCGACCAGCGGTCGCACGGGCAGCAACGTCGTGGGTTACAACCTGGCGGGTAACTACTTCGCCGATACGCCGCGTCGCAACATGGTGACGCGCTACCCGGACGGCTCGGGCGGCTTCGTGGGTATTGACTGCTCCAACCTGCACACCGTTTCGCTGCGGTTCTGGCGCTGGTTGGGCGTGGAGAGCTCGTCGTTCGACCGCGCGGCCATTGAGGTGTCCAATGACGGCACGAACTACACCGTCATCTGGTCCAACCCGGCGGCCACCATCGTGGACACCGCCTGGACGCACCACGAGTTTGACATTTCCGCCCTGGCCGATCACCAGGAGAATGTCTACATCCGCTTCGTCATGGGCCCGACGGACGAGACCGTCCAGCTCTTCGGCTGGAACATCGACGACCTCGAGATCTGGGGTATCGCCGATACGACGATGGGCGGCGCCTGCTGCTACGACGGCGCCTGCACCGACGTGGCCTCGGCCGCGGCCTGCGACGCGCAGCGGTTCATCTGCAACGTGACGACAAACAGCACGCCGGACTGCGGCGGTGTCTGCGGCACGACCTGCTACGGCGACGTGAACGGTGACGGCTTCGTGACGGCCGCGGATCGCGGCTTCATCGCGGCCAGCATCGGTCTCAGCGCCGACGCGTTCATGTGCCAGTATGACATGGACGGCAACGGATTCATCAACGCCGGTGACCGCGGCTTCGCCGCCGCGAGCATCGGCCGGTGCGATCCGCTGCCGGATTGGCAGAACGGCAGCGGCATGAACCACGGCGTGCCCGACGATCGCTTCGGTACGCCGGAGTTCAACAGCGGCATGAGCTGCGGCCAGGTGAGCTGCGACTAACCGACCGAGCCGGCCGAGCGCCGACTTTCTTCACCCACACCGCCCGCCCGCGACAACTGTCGCGGGCGGGCTTTTTTCATGCGCGTCTGCAGTCGCAGGGCGAGCGTGCGCTTGCGCCGGGCGGTGCAGCATTCGGCCAACGTAGGTGACAGCCGCGATCAGGACCGGCCGGGGCGGCGGGGACGTGAATCGGTGATGAGCTGAGTCCGGTCGGGGCTCTCCGCGGGGGCGGACTGCAACGGGAGGCGAATGCGGAACGTCGTGCCCGCGCCAGGTGTGCTCTCTACCGTGATCTGCCCGCCGTGCTCGAGCACGATCTTCTTGGAGGCCGCCAGTCCCAGGCCCGTGCCGGCGTGGCCTTTGGAGGAGTAGAACGCGTCAAATACCTTGGCGGCGGTCTCTGAGGGCATTCCCGGCCCATTGTCGCTTACGGCGACGGTCACGAAGCCGCCCGCGGGGTCCGGGGCGGCGATGATGTTGATCCGGCCCGAGTCGGGTTCGACCGCCTGGATGGCGTTGAGGACGATGTTATGAAGCACCTGGTGGATGCCGTCGGGGTCGAAGGCGAACACCGGAGTCTCCTCGACATCGGGCAGCAGCATGATGCCCCGCTCGTCGGCCAGCGGCTGGGCCAGGGCCAGCACGTCCTCGATGGTCCGGGCGATGCTGCCGGGCTGCATGCTGGGCTTGCGGTCCTTGCTGAAGGTCAGCATGTTCATGACGAGGTTGCCGGTGCGCTCGAGGTTGCGCTTCATCATGCTCCAGCCGGAAGCGATCGTATCGACGCTTCGGCGGGCGATGCCGGTCTCCATCGTCGAGGCCGCCCCGTGCAGCCCCTGCACCAGGTTGCGGATGTGATGTGAGAGGTACGCGACGGTCTCGCCCGCGGCCGCGAGGCGCTCGGTCCGCATGCGCTGCTCGATCAGGCGGGCGTTCTCGATGGCCATGCCCGCCAGCCGGCCGATGGCAATGGCCAGCCGGAGCTGCTCGTGCGTGTACGTGTGGTGCGACATCGAGCAGTCGAGGTGGATGACCCCCTGCACGGTCTCGTGCGCGATGATGGGCACGCAGATCACGCTCCGCAGCCCCAGGCGGTGGATGCTGTCCTGGCTGCTCTCCCCCGTGAAGCGATCGTCGGTCATCGCGTTGGCGCAGAGCAGCCCGCTCCTGGTCTCCACGACGTGGGCGACGATCTTGCGCGAAGTGACGATCTTGGGCTTGCGGTCGCGCTGTTCATAGCGGAATCGCACGACCTGGGGCACCAGCTCCTGACCCTCGTCGGGGTAGGTCATGATGACCAGGCGATCGACGATGAGGTGCTCAAAAACAATGTCCGACATCCGGCCGAGAAACGCACCTACTGAGTCGATGGTGCCGATCATCTCGGCAATCTTGTAGACGGCGTTCCACGCGGCGACCGCGTCGGCCGTTTCCGGCGGCTGGAGGATGACGCTGTCCTCGGAAGCGGAGATCGAGGAGAGTATCGACGACTCGCCGCTGCCGGCCCCGGCCAGATCGACAAGGTCCGCCACGAGGGCCTGGCCCGTCAGGCTGCCGATCCGCTCGTTGGCGCTGAACACGAGAAGGCTGCTGCCGACCTTGATCTGATCGCCGTCCTTGAGTTTGACGGCGGAGACGACGCGCTGGCCGTTGAGATAGGTGGCGTTGGAGCTGCCAAGGTCGACAAGCACCCAGGAACCGCCGACGGGGCGGATCTCCGCGTGGCGGCGGGAGGCGCTGTTGTCGGTAAGCTGAATCTGGTCAGACCAGCGCCCGATCAGCGCGGGTTCGTCACCCGTCTGATAGGTGCGGCCCTTGTCCGGACCCTGCAGCACGTGCAGCGTAGGCACTCGAATTCCCTTGCCGAGTCAACTGGGCCGCGCGCCGAGGGGGAGATGCCTTGGGCCTTCTGGGAACGTCGCGCGGCAGCGCTTTCCGGACCTGTCCGGCTTGCCGCTCTATGGTAGAAACCCGCCCTCCGGATGTCAACGCGGCCGTCCGCTCGCGCAATCGCTGCGCCACCCGCCGCTCGCCGACCGGAGGGGCGGCCGCCAAGCCGCGCGGTCGCCCCTGTACTGGGACCTTGGGGCGTTTCTCGGACCATCACATCGGACAGGCATCGCCGTTTCCCGATGAGAGTGTGTAAGAATGCCGCAGTCCGTTTGACTTCGCGGCCGCGTATCGCACGTTAGGGATGGTCGGAGCTGCCTCCGCCGTTCGTGATCGAGGATGGCATGGAACGCGAACAGGGCAGGGACACGCCGGTGAACATCCAGGACGCTCCGCATTCCACTCGGCCGCGCGGCGCCAGCGCGCCACTCGAGTTGCCCAAGGGGCGGCCGCAGGCGGCTGATCTCGACACGCTCATCGCCATCTACCAGGAACGCCGCGCCCGTGCCGCACGCGATCCGGATCCCAAACCCGATCCGATCGAGAAGCTCCGCACCCAGATGATGGCGGAACTGATCCCCACCTTCAACGCCGTCGCAGTCAAGTACGCCCCGGCCGGCTTCTCGATGAAGCTCGACGCCATGGACTTCCTCGCCGGTCAGCGCGAGTTGCGGATCGACCTGGTCTTCGGCGAGGCGCGGCAGGAGCTGATCGGTACCGTCACGCCGGAGTTCATCGCCTTTCAGGAAGTGCACTACGAGGCGGACGTCACCGGCCAGATCCGCAGCGGGCCGTCCATCCGGCTCCGCACGCTGACCGCTGACGGTTTCCGCGACTTCCTCTGCGAGCGGCTCGCCATGATGGTTCGTACCGCCCTCCGCCGCTGTCCCAACCTCCCATCGGCTTGAGGCGGCCCGGCGAGCGCCGCCTGCGTCTGCCGCCCGCCGCGTTGCGGCGCTGAGACCGCGTACGTATAGTGCATGCGGCGCGGAGCGGCTCTTCCGCAGCCACGCGGCCGACGCGGGGACCTGCCATGGCGCGGGCATCGCACTTCGAGCTGTTTGATCACACCGCCGATCTGGGCATCCGCGTCACGGCGCCGACGCCGGCCGATCTTGTGCCGGCGGCGGTCGACGGCCTCTACGCCGCGATCGGCGAACTGCGCCCGACCGGCGGCGCAGCGGGTGAGGCTTGGGCGTTCGAGCGCCGCGCGGTCGAGCCCTCGCTGGCGGTGCGCGATCTGCTCCAGTCGCTGATCGTGCTCTTCGAGAGCCGGCAGGCCATGGTCCGGGAGCTGGTGGTTGAGGCGTTCGACGAGCATCGCCTGAGCGTTACCGGCCGGGCGGTGCCGGTTGATGGGGCCGCCAGCGCGCTGCTGCGCGAGGTGAAGGCGGTTACGTATCACGGCCTCCTCCTGCGGCCGGTGAGCGGCGGCTTCGAGGCCGAGTTCATTGTGGATATCTGAGCCATGGGCAAGGGATACACGGGGCCTCTCCAGCGAATCGACGATTGCCGCTGGCGCATTCCGCGCAGCTACCGCCCCGACATGCGCGTCGACGGCCTGATTTTCGCCGACAACGTGCTCATGAACGCCATCCGCGAGGACCAGGCGCCCGAGCAGGTGGCCAACGTCGCCTGCCTGCCGGGCATCGTGCGTTACTCGCTGGCGATGCCCGACATCCACTGGGGCTACGGGTTCTGCATCGGCGGCGTGGCCGCGACCGACCCGGAGCAGGGCGGTGTGATCAGCCCAGGCGGCGTGGGCTACGACATCAACTGCGGCGTGCGGCTTATCCGCTCCAATCTCACCTACGCCGACGTGTCCCCGCGGATCGAGCGGCTTGTGGACACGCTCTTTCGCACGGTACCCTGCGGCGTGGGGCAGGGGGGCTCGCTGCGGCTGTCGAAACGTGACTTGATAGAGCTGATGACCCGCGGCAGCGCGTATGCGGTCGATCGCGGGCTGGGCTGGAGCAGCGACGTGGAGAACACCGAAGCCGGGGGACGGCTTGCCGATGCCCGTCCCGACTTCGTATCTGACACGGCCCTCGAGCGCGGTGCCAACCAGTGCGGCACGCTCGGCAGCGGCAACCACTTCCTTGAGGTGCAGGTTGTGGATCACGTCGACGATGCGCAGGCCGCCAAAGTCCTCGGGCTGGAGCTCGGGTGCGTGACCGTCATGATCCACTCGGGCTCACGCGGGCTGGGCTACCAGGTGTGCGAGGACACGCTCATGGCCCTGCGCGACGTGCCCCGCAAGTACGGGATCGAACTGCCCGATCGCCAACTCGCCTGCGCCCCGATCCGCTCGCCCGAGGGTGAGCACTATCTCGGCGCCATGCGCGCCGCGGCGAACTTCGCCTGGTGCAATCGTCAGGTCATGACCGACCTGACCCGACGGGCGTTCGCCGCCGTGTTCGAATCCGCCCCAGAGCGGCTGGGGATGCACCTGGTCTACGACGTGGCCCACAACATCGCGAAAATGGAGCCCTACGAGGTTGAGGGGCGTACCGTGCCGCTCTGCGTGCACCGCAAGGGCGCGACGAGGGCCTTCCCCCCCGGTCACGCCGAGCTGCCCGCGCGATACCAGTCCATCGGCCAGCCGGTGCTCGTGCCGGGTGACATGGGCCGCGCCAGCTACGTTCTTGTGGGTCTGCCCGGTTCGATGACCGAGACCTTCGGAAGCTGCTGCCACGGGGCGGGGCGGTGCATGTCGCGTTCGGCGGCGATCCGCGCCAGCAAGGGTCGATCGATCCGCACTGAACTTCTCAACCGCGGCGTCTTCGCCCGCAGCCGCGGGAGGACCGGGCTCGAGGAGGAGCAACCCGACGCGTACAAGGAGGTGACGCAGGTAGTCAGTGTGCTGCATGAGGCAGGGATCAGCCGCCGGGTCGCGCGGCTGCGGCCCATCGGCGTGATCAAGGGCTAGGCGTTTCGTGGCGCCGCGGGGAGGACGGTCGATCAATGATCCCGGCAGAGCTCGCGCATCACGCTCGTCGCGTACGCGCCGGAGGGCAGGGCGAACCGCAGCAGCAGGTAAGCACCGTGCTCGTCCTCGCCGGTGGACAGTGAGGGCTCGCCGAGCGGCACGCGGAGCGGCCGGCGCCCGCCGTCCAGCTTACCCGCCTCGCGCGACTCGAAGCAGTCCTCGGGCAGGCCGCTCTCGCGCAGCACTTCGGCTTCGATCTCGCCGGGTCGGCCCTCCGCCCGGCTCATCCGCCGGCCGAAGATCGGCCCCGTCGGCGAAATCTCGATCCGTGCGCAACGAGGCAACTCGGCTTCCGGATCGGTGACGCGGAAGCACGCTCCGTTGTCATGCTTGTAGGCGAAGTCGCCCAGTTCCACGACGTCGAGCGATTCGATCCGCCTGGCCAGCACCTGGTTGAACAGGTCGCTCTGAAGGGCGGAGAGATACAGCTTGCGCAGCGTGTGGCTGACCGCCCGCCACGATTTGCGCGCGTCGCCGCCGCAGCCGGCGTAGACCCGTGCGAGCTTCGCCTGATCGGGAATCGCTCGCGGCCAGGCCTCGGCCGCTTCGCGGTACCGGCCTTCGTCGAACAGCCGCCTCGCCTCGCGGATGTCGTTGCGTTCGTGGGCCATCGGCCGGCCGAGGATGACGGCGACCGCCTCGGCGTAGTCCTCGCGCAGCACGGCTCGGCCGACGAGGGCGTTGTCGCCCCGCGCGCCGAAGCGCTGCGGGCCGAAGTAGTTCGGAGCGCCGCGCGTTGTCAGCCGATCGAGGATCGCCCGGGCGTCTGCCTCGGCGCCGTCCCGCGCGCCGCGCACGCGGATTTCGAAGCGGTTGCCCGCGAGGTGACCCAGCTTGATCTTGTTGGTGTGCCGTGTGACCGACAGCACGCGGATGTTTCGCAGTTCCAGCGCCGAGACGCGCTCCGGCGGGATGTGCTCAAGGCTCAGCGTCTGCCTTGTCACGCCGTGCGCGTCCTTCATACCGGCGTAGCCGATCTCGTGCGGAGCCCGGCCCAGCCCCCGGGCGATGAGCTGGATCGCCGCCAGCGTCGTCGTGCCGCTCTTCTCGATCACGAAGTAGGTGTGTGTCCCGTCGCCGCTCGCGGGGTAGCGGGGGATCTCCTCCACCACGAAGTCCTCGTTGTATCGCTTGATCTCGCCGCCGATGCCCGGCAGGTCGCCGGTCAGGTAGGGAAGTTGTCGCGCGGCGGCGGGCGTGGCGGCTGAGGAACTCATGGGTCTATTGTAGCCCGGCTCGCCTCGTTCGGCGAACGCGGCACCCGCGCCTCGGGGTTCGTTGCTGCCCGCCATCGCCCGGGCTACGATCGCGTCGTATGCGGTGGCTGGCAGACCTCGTCTACCTGGTTGTCGGGCTCCTCTACCTTCCGGTGGCGGTGTTCCAGGCGCTCGTGGTTGGCAAAAACCGCAGCGGGTGGGGGCAGCGGTTCGGCGGCGTGCCCTTCACGCCGGCGGGGCGCCCGCGCATCTGGATCCACGCGGTCTCCCTGGGTGAAACCAACGCCACCCCGGCACTGGTCCGCGGGCTTCAGGAGCGAATCCCAAACGCCGAGATCGTGTTCTCCTCCACGACCGACACGGGCATCGCCCGGGCCACCCAACTCTATGGGGCGGAGCGCGTGTTCCGCTTCCCGCTCGACTTCAGCCTCGTCATCGCCCGCGTTCTGCGGCGCATCCGGCCGGCGTGCATCGTGCTGGTGGAACTGGAAGTCTGGTACAACCTTGTTCGCATGGCCACGCACCGCGGCGTGCCGGTGGTCGTGGTCAACGGCCGCCTCACGGCCCGCAGCGCGCGGCGACTCGCCCGCGTGGGGCCGCTCGCCCGCCCCATGTTTGCCAACCTTGCGTGGGTTGGCGCACAGGATGAGGAGATTGCCGCGCGCTTCCGGGCCCTCGGTACACCCGCCGACCGGGTGACGATCACCTCCTCACTCAAGTGGGATACGGCGCTCGTGGCCGATCGCGTGCCGGGCATGGAAGAACTCGCGGCGGCGCTGTCGATCCCGCCTGCGCGGCCGCTCTGGGTCTGCGGCAGCACCGGCCCCGGCGAGGAGGAGATCCTGCTCGAGGCCTATGCACGGATCCTCGCGGATCACGAGGCACGCGTCGTGCAAGCGGGCTTGACGGGGTCCGCGCCGCTGCTGGTTCTGGTGCCTCGAAAACCCGAACGGTTTGACGAGGTCGCCCGGTTGATCGAGCAGGCAGGGTTCCGCTGCATACGACGGAGCCTGCATCCCGACGGCAGCCCGCCGGGGGATTCCGCGTCGCCGCGAACGGTTATCCTCGGCGACACGATGGGCGAGCTTCGCAAGTTCTACGCCCTCGCCCGGGTGGTGTTTGTCGGACGGTCGCTCGTGCCGATGGGCGGCTCGGACCCGATGGAGGTCGCGGCCCTCGGCAGGCCGATCGTGGCCGGACCCCACTTGGAGAACTTTGCCCTCGCCGCCCACGCGCTGGGGGCGGCGGGCGTCCTCCGCTCGTGCGGCGACGCTGCGGCGCTCGCCGACTGCGTCGGGGCGCTGGTGGCGGACGCCGCGCAGGCGACCGCCCTCGGCGCCGGGGCTCGCGAGGTGGTCCTCGCCCACCAGGGTGCGACGCAGCGCACGCTCGATCGGCTGGTGGACCTGATGGGTTCTTCCCCGCGCGGGAGCTAGTCCGCCGGGTTTCCGGCCCTGCGTGGATCGCGATACACTGTTTGTACACGTCGGCCGGGCGGCGCCCTCCGCGTCACGTCCGCCGCATTCGAGGAGGATTCGATCACATGGCCAGCCAGCAGACCGCCACACCGACCGCCAGCCAGGGTCAATCGGGCAACCAGATCTTCAACCCGCCCGCTGAACTCGCGTCCAAGGCGTACGTCAAGTCGCTCGACGAATACAGGCGGATGTACAAGCAATCCATCGACGATCCCGAGGGCTTCTGGGGCGGGATAGCCGAGGGCTTCCACTGGCAGCAGAAGTGGACCCGTGTTCGCGACTACGATTTCACGGGCGACATTTCGATCAAGTGGTTCATCGGCGGCCGGACCAACATCTGCTACAACGCCATCGACCGCCACCTCGCCCAGCGTGGCGACCAGACCGCCATCATCTGGGAGGGCAACGACCTCGGCGAAGACTCACGCCTGACCTACCGCCAGCTTCATGCGCAGGTGTGCCGCTGTGCCAACGTCCTGCGCGGCCTGGGGTTGAAGAAGGGCGACCGTGTCTCGATTTACATGCCCATGGTGCCCGAGCTCGCCGTGGCGATGCTCGCCTGCGCGCGGATCGGCGCCGTGCACTCGATCGTCTTCGGCGGCTTCTCCCCCGAATCGCTGGCCGATCGCATCGTCGACTCGAAGTGCGAAGTACTCATCACCACCGACGGCGTCATGCGCGGGGCCAAGGCGATCGACCTCAAGAAGAACGCGGACGACGCGATGGACATCGCCGCCCGCAAGGGCGTGGCGATCCGCGCGTGTCTCGTGCACCAGCGGCTTGGCGGCAGCCGCATGAAGATCACCATGAAGTCCGGCCGCGACATCTGCTGGCATGAGCAGATGAAGGCCGCCTCGCCCCAGAGCGAGCCGGAGTGGATGGACGCGGAAGACCCGCTGTTCATCCTGTACACCTCCGGATCGACCGGCAAGCCCAAGGGCGTGCTCCACACCACCGGCGGCTACATGGTCTACGCCGCCACGACATTCAAGTACGTGTTCGACTACCACGACGGGGACATCGTCTGGTGCACGGCCGACATCGGCTGGGTAACGGGTCACTCGTACATCGTCTACGGCCCGCTCTGCAACGGCGCCACCACGATCATGTTCGAGGGCATCCCGGTTCACCCGACGCCCGGCCGTTTCTGGGACGTGGTGGACAAGTACAAGGTCACGCAGTTCTACACCGCGCCCACCGCCATCCGTGCACTGATGCGCGAGGGGGATGAGCATGTCGCGGGCCA
>CAYRSS010000002.1:30970-172679 GCA_964426945.1 uncultured Phycisphaeraceae bacterium | reverse complement strand
GGACCGTGGCCTGGCTGACACGATCAAGTCGGCCAAGAAGATGCTGGAGCGCCGCGACCAGGAAATCTGGGACATCCTTGAGGAAGTCATCTACCAGCACCCGGTCCTGCTCAACCGCGCACCGACGCTGCACCGCATGGGTATCCAGGCGTTTGAGCCGGTGCTGGTCGAGGGTAACGCGATCAAGATTCACCCGCTGGTCTGCCGCGGCTTCAACGCCGACTTCGACGGCGACCAGATGGCCGTTCACCTGCCGCTCTCGGTCGAGGCGCAGGTCGAGGCCCACGTGCTGATGCTGTCCACGAACAACGTGTTCAGCCCGCAGGACGGCAGCCCGATCATGTCGCCCACGCAGGACATCGTCCTCGGCATCTTCTACCTGACGACCGATCACGTCAGCCCGAAGGACGTCGAGGAGCGCTCGCTGATGCGCTTCGCGTCGGCGTTTGAGGCGTTCCTGGCCTACAGCGAGAAGAAGATCGGCATCCACGACTGGATCATGGTCCGCATCCCGCACAGCCAGGTGGTATCGGCCCCCAAGAGTCCGGCCGAGCCCGCGCCGGCCAGCGGCCGCGTGAAGACGACGGTCGGCCGGCTGATGTTCAATGACTACCTGCCCAAGGGCATGCCGTACTACAACTGCTCGCTGGCGGCGAAGGGGTCGGTGCGCGTCATCGGCGACTGCCACGCGACGCTCGGCCTCGGGGCCACGCTCGATCTGCTCGACGACATCAAGGAGGCGGGCTTCCGCCACTCGACGCTCGCGGGGCTGTCGTTCGGCGTGACGGATATGCGCATCCCGAAGGACAAGCAGCGGATCATCGACGTCGCCCAGAAGAAGGTTGACGAGATCAACTCGGCCTTCGAGGAGGGCGCGCTGACCCGACTGGAGCGGTACAACCAGATCATCGACGTGTGGATCGGCGCCCGCAACCAGGTGACCGAAGCGCTGATGACGGAGATCCGCGAGGACTATCGTGACCAGCAGAACGCCTATCGCGCCTCGGGCGACAAGGGGGCCAAGCCCTACCTCAACCCGATCTTCCTGATGACCGAGTCCGGCGCTCGTGGAAGCGTCGACCAGATCCGTCAGCTCGCCGGCATGCGCGGCCTCATGGCCAAGCCGTCAGGCGAGATCATCGAAACCCCGATCAAGTCGAACTTCCGCGAGGGTCTCAGCGTGCTCGAGTACTTCAGCTCGACGCACGGCGCCCGCAAGGGTCTGGCCGACACGGCGCTGAAGACCGCCGACTCGGGCTACCTGACGCGCAAGCTCGCCGACGTCGCGCAGAACGTCATCGTGGTCATGCACGACTGCGGCACGATCAATGGCATCACCAAGTCAGCGGTGTACAAGGGTGAAGAGGTCACCATCCCGCTGCGTGAGAGCATTGTCGGCCGTACCGCCCGCGACAACATCAAGAACCCGCTGACGGACAAGACGATCGTCGCGGAAAACCAGATCATCACGAAGGAAATCGCCCTTCAGATCGAGGAGCTGGGTCTCGACAAGATTCGCGTGCGCAGCCCGCTGACCTGTGAGGCCGCCCGCGGCGTCTGTGCGACATGCTACGGCACCGACATGTCCACCGGCCGACAGGTCGAGGAGGGTCTCGCCGTCGGCATCATCGCCGCCCAGTCGATCGGCGAGCCGGGCACGCAGCTCACGATGCGTACGTTCCACACCGGCGGCGTCGCGCAGAAGGCCGCGATGGAGAACGTCCTCAAGGCCGGCTACAAGGGCACCGTCCGCTACAACGACCTGAACGCGGCCCGCGTTCCTGGCGAGGATGGCAAGTTCCGCACCGTCGTCCTGAAGCGAAACGGCGAAATCCTGATCGTCGACGACAAGGGCCGCGAGCTCTCGCGCGACAAGGTGCCCTACGGTGCCCTGCTCCACGTCGAGGACGGCCAGAAGGTCTCCAAGCGCGACGTGCTCTGCGAGTGGGATCCGCACATGACGCCGATCCTCGCCGAGGTCTCCGGTACCGTCCGGTTCCAGGACGTGGCCGAGGGCGAGACCGTCCGGCTCGAGCAGGAGGGCGGCAGTTCCAAGTACGTCGTCATCGAGCACAAGGGTGAGAAGCACCCGCAGGTCGTCATCAAGGACAAGGACGACAACGTGCTCGACTATCACTACCTGCCCGCCAAGGCGCGTATCGAGGTCGAGGAGGGCGACGAGATCCTGCCCGGTATGGTGCTCGCCCGTCAGCCGCGAGGCATGGGCGGTACGCAGGACATCACCGGCGGTCTGCCCCGCGTCACCGAAATCTTCGAAGCCCGCCGCCCGAAGGAGCCGGCCGTCATGGCCGAGATATCGGGCACGGTCGAGATCCGCGCCGAGAAGCGCCGCGGCAAGATGGCCATCGTCGTCCGCAGCGAGGGCGGCATGGAACGCGAGCACCATGTGCCCCAGGACAAGCACCTGCTCGTCCACGCGGGCGATCCGGTCGAGGCCGGAGACCCGCTCATCGAGGGACCGCTCGTGCCGCACGAGATCCTCGCCATCAAGGGCGAAGAGGCGCTGCAGCACTATCTGCTCACGGAGGTTCAGGCGGTCTACCGCAGCCAGAACGTGGGCATCAACGACAAGCACCTCGAGGTCATCCTCAGCCAGATGCTCCGGAAGGTGAAGATCGAGGAGCCGGGCGACTCCCGGTTCCTCCCCGGCGAGACCGTGGACAAGTTCCGCTTCCGCCAGGAGAACGAGCGCCTCGCCACCAGCGTGGCGATCACCAACCCCGGCGACAGCGAGCTGACCATCGGCCAGATCGTGCGGAAGACCGAGCTGGCCGAGATCAACGCCGGCGTCGAGGCCGAGGGCGGGGAGCCCGCCAAGGGCAAGCGGCCCAAGCCCGCCGCCGCCACGACCCTGCTTCTGGGCATCACCAAGGCCAGCCTGTCCAGCGAGTCCTTCATCTCCTCGGCCTCCTTCCAGGAGACGACCAAGGTTCTCACCGAGGCGGCCATCGGCGGGGCGGTGGATCACTTGCGGGGTCTGAAGGAAAATGTCATACTTGGCCGCCTGATTCCGGCCGGATCCGGGTTCCGGCGGTATCAGGAGATGCGGGTCCGTCGGCTGGCGGAGCCGGAGCCGCTGGAGGCCCCGGAGCCCCACGAGAGTCTGGGCCGGTTCTCGACCGAGCCGTCCGCGCCGTCGGCGATGCCCACCGGTTTTGGCGGGCTGCCGAAGTCGGCGGATGTCATGACGCTCGACCCGCTGCAGCGGCTGCCGCTGCCACCGCGCCGGCCGATCGACGAGGCCCAGTACAAGGAGTAGGGGCCCGCGTCGGGCGCTACCAGTTGAATAGTCTTTTTCCCCGGCCGGCTGTTCCGGCGGGGTGTGTGCAAGCAGGGATACTCGATGCCGACGATCAACCAATTGATCCGCAAGGGTCGGTCCGCCGTGGTCAAGAAGTCCAAGGTCCGCGACCTTGACCAGTGCCCGCAGCGCCGGGCGGTGTGTCTGACGGTCAAGACGCAGACACCGAAGAAGCCGAACTCGGCGCTTCGCAAGGTCACGCGCGTTCGCCTGACCAACGGCAAGGAAGTGACGGCGTACATCCCCGGCGTGGATCACAACCTCCAGGAGCACTCCATCGTGCTCGTCCGCGGAGGCAGGGTCCGCGATCTGCCCGGTGTGCGGTATCACATCGTCCGTGGTGCGCTCGACTGCGCCGGCGTGGAAGGCGACAAGGACGGCCGTCCGCGTAATCGCAGCCGCAGCAAGTACGGCGTGAAGCGGAAGAAGTAAGTCGTCGCGCCGGCCCGGCCGGTTCGAGGTGAGCGGCTCATGAGTGTCCCTGCCGAAACGCACGTTGCCATGACGGCCCCTGCGGCCGTCGCCGGTCGACGCGGTCTGGCCGCGGTTGGCGCTCTCCTTGAGGTGCCTGCGGCTGTGGTGTTGCTGGCGCTCTCGGCGCAGATTGCGCTGCCCGTGCCCGGTACGCCAGTGCCGATGACGCTGCAGTCGCTGGCCGTGCTGCTGTGTGGCCTTTGGCTTGCGCCGCGTCGGGCTGTGGTGGCCGTTTTGGCCTACCTGGCCTGCGGATCGGTGTATGGGCCCTGTTTCGCGGCCGGTTCGTCCGGCTTGCTTGGCTACACGGGCGGCTACCTGGTGGGTTTCGTGGTGTGTGGGTGGCTCGTGGCCGTCCTTCGGGGCCGCGGCGAAGCGTCTTCGCCCCGTCGGATGGTCCTCGCCTGCGTCGCGGGTAGCGCGGCCCTGTTCGCGATCGGCGTCGTCTGGCAGTCGATCTGGCTCGGGGGCAACATCGCCCTGGCGGTGCAGCGCGGTTTCCTCCCGTTCGCGGTGAAGGATGCTGTCCAGATCGCCGGCGCGGTGGCGCTCGTTTGTGGCATTCGCGGCCTTCGTGGTCGTCGTGGCGGCGGGGCTGCCTGATCGCTGATTTGTGGTGAGCGCTCCCGGCCGTCGGTCGGCGGGGGCCTTCGTGGTCTGAGGTTCGACAGGTTTCGCGAGGAAGACAGTTTCGATGGCCTACAAGCAGTTTACGAAGTCTGCAGAGCAGCTCGCCCCGGACGTGCGCTACAACAGCCTTCTGCTGGCGAAGTTCATCAACACCATGATGTGGGACGGCAAGAAGAACGCCGCCACGGCCATGGTCTATGACGCACTCGAACTGATCACCAAGCGCATCAAGGATCGCCCCGCGATCGAGGTGTTCGAGGTGGCGATCAACAACGTCAAGCCGAACGTCGAGGTCCGCTCGAAGCGCGTCGGCGGCTCGAACTACCAGGTGCCCATCACCGTCAATCGCAAGCGCCAGCAGTCGCTCGCGTTCCGGTGGATTCGCGATGCGGCCCGTAAGAACCGCAAGGGCAAGCCGACGTCGGAGGTGCTCGCCAAGGAGCTGATGGACGCCTTCCGTAACGAGGGCGAGGCCGTGACCACCCGCGAAAACACGCACCGCATGGCTGAGGCGAACAAGGCTTTCGCCCACTTTGCGCGGTTCTAAACATCACTGCGACATGACCCTGACAAGCCCTTCCGCCACGCGGGGGGCTTGTGTCATGTACGCCTGGTTACTTCTCGGCGAGCCGGGGAATGGACGACGACCATAGTACAGCGGAGTGTCCGGTGACGGCCGGCGGGGCGACGCGCCGCTGTGCCTGTGTCGGTCTGTCACCATCCGCCCGGACCGGGTCACTCCCATGAGCGTCGACCTGACCAGGCTGCGCAACATCGGGATCGCCGCCCACATCGACGCGGGCAAGACCACCACCACCGAGCGCATCCTCTTTTACAGCGGCCGAACGCATCGCATGGGCGATGTGGACGACGGCACGACCACCACCGACTTCGACGAAGAAGAGCAGAAGCGCGGCATCACGATCTACTCCGCGGCGGTCAGCTGCCCGTGGAAGGATCACACGATCAACCTGATCGACACGCCGGGCCATGTCGACTTCACCGCCGAGGTGGAGCGATCCCTGCGCGTGCTGGACGGCATGATCGCCGTGTTCAGTGCGCGCGAGGGCGTTGAGGCCCAGTCGGAAACCGTCTGGCGCCAGGCCACCAAGTACGGCGTGCCGCGCATCTGTTTCATCAACAAGCTTGACCGCGTCGGTGCGGATTTCGACCGCGTGGTCGCGGCGATCCGTTCGCGGCTGCACGGGGCTCATCCTGTGCCGCTGCAGCTGCCAATCGGCGAGTCGGATACGTTCGAGGGTATCATCGACCTGCTCGACCAGAAGGCCATGTACTTCGACTCCGAGTCGAAGGGCGCCCAGGTCCGCACCGGTCCGATCCCCGAGGCCCACGCCGCCCGCGCCGCCGCGGCCCGCGAGGCGCTGATCGAGGCCGCGTGCGAGGGTTCGGACGAGCTGATGACCAAGGTGCTTGAGGACGGCACGGTCACCCGCGCAGAGATCGTCGCGGCCCTGCGCAAGCTGACGCTGGCCGGTAAGGTGCATCCGGTGTTCTGCGGCAGCTCGCTCAAATACGTCGGCGTGCAGCCGCTGCTGGACGGCGTGTGCGATCTGCTGCCCAGCCCGCTCGACGTGCCGCCGATCAAAGCTCGCGACGCCCGGAAGGAATCACTCGAGCACTCTCTGAAATGCGACTCGAAGGGGCCGCTTGCGGCGTATGCCTTCAAGGTCGTCGCCGACAAGCCGCTCGATCTGTACTTTGTTCGCGTCTACTCGGGCACGCTGAAGGCCAACTCGCGGCTGGTCAATACCAATCGCGGCGAGAAGGAGAACATCAGCAAGCTCTACCGCATGTTTGCCAAGCGCCGCGAGACGATCGATCACGCGGTCGCAGGGGACATCGTCGCCCTCGTCGGCCCCAAGGGCGTGCGCACGGGCGACACGCTGTGCGACTCGCACGGTACGCAGTTTGTCCTCGAGCGGATCAAGTTCCCCGAGACGGTTATCAGCGTGTCGATCGAGCCCAAGTCCTCGCGCGATCGTGACAAGCTCGTCGAGGCGCTCGACGCCCTCCAGCGCCAGGATCCCACGGTTGCCGTGCGGACGGATGCGGAGACGGGCCAGACGCTCATCTCGGGCATGGGCGAACTGCACCTGGAGATCCAGTGCCATCGCATCAAGACCGACCACAATGTGGAGGTCCGCGTCGGCACGCCGCGCGTCTCGTATCGTGAGTCACTCCGCAGCGTCGGCGAGGCGGAGCACCGCTTCGATCGTCGCCTGGGCGAAAAGGCGCACTACGCGGTCGTCCGCCTGCGCATCGAGCCCACCGGCAGCACCAGCGGTCCGGGCTCCGTCGAGATTGTGAACCGTCTTCCCGCGGATACCATCGAGAGGCGGTTCATTCCCTGCATCGAAACGGGCATCCGCGACGCCGCCACGACCGGCGTCATCGGTGGCTATCCCGTGATCAACTGCCGCGTGGTGATCGTGGGGGCATCACAGCACGAGACCGACAGCTCCGAACTCGCCTTTGAGTCAGCCGCGCGGTTCGCCTTTGAGGAGGCCATGAAGGCGGGCGGCCCACTGCTGCTTCAGCCGATCATGGATGTCGAGGTGGTCACGCCCGACGACTACTTCGGATCGATCGTCGGCGACCTCAACGCCCGCGGCGCGTCGGTGCGCGATACCGAGATGCGCGGCCAGGAGCGCGTGCTGAAGGCGGACGCTCCGCTGGCCGAGATGTTCGGCTACGCCACGAAACTGCGCAGCCTGTCGCAGGGCCGCGCCACGTTCGCGATGACCCCGTCACACTACGCCCCCGTCTCCGACGCGCGGGTCAAGGCCATGTTCGGCTGACGGCCCGCCTCCGCGCCGGGCCGACACTTCGCCAGGCGACGCGCCATGCCCCTTTGGTTGACACAGGCTCTGGGCTGGGCCGGGATGGTCCTGCTGATTGTCGCCTACGCCCGGCGACAGCGGCTCTCGCGCCGCCGCTATGCCCTCACCAATCTCGGCGGCGCCGCACTGCTGGGCGTCTCATGCTATGCCACCGCAGCGTGGCCGCCCTTCGCGATGCAGTGCGTCTGGGCTGCCATTGCACTACGCGACCTCGCCCCCGTGCGTCGCTGATTCCCGTCTTGGTATCGATGCCCGGGCGGGGCTGTTAAGATGGAGCCTCGGACTGGAGCACGATCATGGGGCGAGCGCCCGTCGGCGGCGGCTTCAAGGCGATCTGGTACACGCTCCGCAAGGCGCGACAGGCGGGGGGGTGGCTGCGCCTCTACCGGGCCCTTCGCAGGCCCAACGCCTGCAAGACCTGTGCCCTCGGCATGGGCGGCCAGCGAGGCGGCATGGTCGACGAGGGAGGCCACTTCCCCGAGGTCTGCAAGAAGTCGATCCAGGCGATGGCGGCGGACATGCAGGGCCGCATCGCCGACGATTTCTTCGCCCGCCACAGCATCGCCGAACTGCGGACGCTCTCTCCCCGCGAACTCGAGTCACTGGGGCGCATCGCCTCGCCGCTCTACGCCGGGCCGACTGACACGCACCTGCGGCCGATCAGCTGGGACGAGGCGAACCGCCGCTGCGTGGAGCGGCTCCGTGCCACGACGCCGGACCGGCAGTTCTTCTACAGTAGTGGCCGCTCGTCCAACGAGGCTGCTTTTCTGCTCCAACTCTTCGCCCGCCAGCTCGGCACGAACAACGTCAACAACTGCAGCTACTACTGCCACCAGGCGAGCGGCGTGGGGCTTGCGTCGGCGCTGGGCACCGGCACCGCCACCATTCGGCTTGAGGATCTGGACGAATGCGACCTGGTGTTCGTCATCGGTGGCAACCCGGCCTCCAACCATCCGCGTTTGATGCGGACGTTGATGAAGCTCCGCCGGCGGGGCGGGAAGGTGGTCATCGTCAATCCACTCCGGGAGGCGGGGTTGGTGCGGTTTGCCGTACCGTCCGATGTGCGCAGCCTCCTGTTCGGCTCTGACATCGCGAGTGTGTACCTTCAGCCGCACATCGGCGGCGACCTGGCGCTGCTTCTGGCGCTCGCTCGGCGGATCGACGAACTCGGCGCGATCGATCAAGGCTTCCTCGACGGCGCTACCGAGGACTCGGCGAAGTTCCTCGCCCAGCTGCGCGGGCTCTCGTGGGACGACCTCACGCAGCGATGCGGCGTGGATCGCGGCGCGATCGACCGCGCCGCCGCGATGTACGCGGCTTCTCAGCGCACCGTGTTCGCGTGGACGATGGGCATCACGCACCATGTACACGGCGTCGACAACGTCCGGGCGATTGCGAATCTGGCGCTGATGCGCGGCATGGTCGGGCGCCAGGGCGCGGGGCTGCTGCCCATCCGCGGCCATAGCAACGTGCAGGGGGTGGGCTCCGTCGGCGTCGCCCCGGCCCTGAAAGACGCGTTTTTCGAGAGGCTGGAGAGTCATTTCGGCATGCGCCTGCCGACGTCGAGTGGGCTCGACACGCTCGCGTGCATGGAGGCTATCGACGCGGGCAACCTCTCCGCCGCCTGGTGCATCGGCGGCAACCTCTTCGGCGCCAACCCCGACGCCCGCTGGGCGAGCGCTGCCTTCGGCAAGCTCGACTGGGTGGCCTACGTCAGCACGACGATGAACACCGGGCACGCGTGGGGCCGCGCGCGAGAGACGCTCATCCTGCCCGCCCTCGCGCGGGACGAGGAGCCGGAGCCCACTACGCAGGAATCGATGTTCAGCTACGTCCGCTACAGCGAGGGGGGTCCGCGCCGGCTTGAGGGGCCGCGCAGCGAAATCGAAATCATCGCCAACTGGGCCTTGGGCGCCCTCGATCCCGGCCCGGTCGACTGGCAGTCCATGCGCACCCACCGCACCATCCGTCACGCAATTGCGGCGGTCGTACCCGGTTACGAGGCGATCGAGACGATCGACGATACGCGGCAGGAGTTCCAGATCGCCGGACGGACTTTCCACGAGCCGCGCTTCCCCACGTCGACGGGCCGCGCGCGATTTCACGTGACCCCGCTGCCCGATCCGGCGCCGCTCGCCGGGGGCGAACTCCGCCTGATGACCATCCGCAGCGAGGGACAGTTCAACACCGTCGTGTACGAGGAAGAAGACATCTACCGCGGTCAGACACGGCGCGACGTCATCCTGATGAGCCTCGACGATGTAGAGCGGCTCGGGTTGCGACCCGATCAGCGCGTGACCGTTACCAGCGCCGTCGGCGAGATGCGCGGCATCATCGTGCGCGTCGTCGACATCAGAGCCGGCAACGCCGCCATGTACTACCCCGAGGCAAACCTTCTGGTCCCCCGGACCGCCGATCCCGAGTCACGCACGCCGGCGTTCAAGTCGATTGTGGTTGCTGTGCGGGCTGAGGTGCCGCAGGGCACCGTTCCGCTGCACGTCACGAACCGGTAGCTCATCGACGGCCGACCCTCCGGCGGGATCTGCTCTGCGCGCGGACCCACGACCCAAGAATGAAACCGGCCCCGCCGCGGGGAATCCGCGACGGGGCCGGCTGGTTTTCAGGGACTCTCGCCCAGCGGGCCGTCAGCCCGCCGAGGAGCTAGTTGCAGTCGTCCGGGCACGTGGTGCCGGCGCCCTGCCACGTCGCCGTGAAGCGCGGGTCGGGGCCGGTGCCGTTCATGTAAACCGGAAGCGCCGTGCACAGGCCGATATTCGCCGAGACCTGGCCGCGGTCCGCCGCGTTGATCGCGCCGTTGCCGTCCAGGTCAAACTGGCAGAGCTGGTCGTTGCCGGTCTGCCCGATGTTCGCCGAAATCTGCCCGCGGTCAGCGGCGTTCACCACGCCGTTGCCGTCCGTATCGCCGAGGCACGTGATACCCGCGAGGGTGGTCACATTGCAGACGTACGGTCCGCAGTCGCCCTCAAGGGTCTCCGCACACGTGCCGTCGTTGCGGCAGCAGGCGCCGGTCTGTTCGACCACGATCTCCTCGGCCAGGAGGATGTCCATCCTGATCGGCTTGGTCAGGTCGATGATCGGCGAGGGCACGTTGGCCGTGCCACTCGTCGTGACGCGCGCCCAGCGGGCCGCCGTCGTGTCGCGGAAGAACAGCGTGACGCGTTGCGAAGCGGCGCCGCCGTTGTCCGTCTCGAAGCGGTTTTCGCTGGCGCTCGGCAGCGGGGTCAGGTTGCCCGCCGTGCTGCCCGAGAACGTGGGCTCCTGGAAGAGTACCTCGTCGTTCTCGGCGTAGCCCTCGAAGTCGCTGATGACCACGTCCGTATCACCGGGTCCGGCGCCGACGTTGACCACGTTGTCGATGTAGATCGAGTAGATACCCGAGCTACGGCCGCCTGACGCGGAGTTCACCGCAACCGCCAGGTGCTCCAGCGTGCCGCGGGTACCGTCGATCGTGCCGTTACCGCCGATCGCGCTCAGGACCGGGCCGGCCACCGGATCAAAAGTGACCGTCACCCAGTTGGGCGACACGCTGAGGGCGACACCCTGCGGCGCGCCGCTGACCGTCGAGGAGGCGCCGATCCACTCGATGGCGCCCGTGCCGCTGCCCGGCGAACCAAGCGGGCCGGCGTCGCCGGTCTCGCGAACGCCGAGCGACACGAAGATGTCGCCGTTGCCGTCGCCGACCTCGATGGCGTTCGAGGCCGCGCTGGTGCCGCCCGGGCTGGTCTGCGTGGCGGTCAGCGAGTCGAACTGGGCGTGACCCGTGATGGGCACAGCCACGAAGGCCGCGCCTTCCGGATCAATCGACCCGATCGGGCTGCCGCCGCCGTTGGCGAACACCTCGACCAGCGTGGCCGTCGGGACAACGCCCGTGACCGTGATCGAAGTGCTCTCCACCTCCACGCCGGTGCCCAGCGTGGGCGGGAGGGGCGGCTGCTCGGTGATTTCGCTGAACCGGACCGGGCCGACCTCAGCACAGTAGTCGTCGTAGGAGCCCGCACCGGCTGCGGAAGGCTGGCCGGCGCCGATGCGCGGCTCCCTCGGCTGGAAGGTGCCCGTAGTCGTCCGCAGGCCCTTGCGCGCCAGCAGGCCGTCGACGTAGACGTCGATCTCGTGGCCTACGGTCTGGCCGTCCGCCGGACCCTTGAAGACCATCGTGAAGACGTGCCAGCCCGGCGTGCGGGTCGGGCCGTCGAACTGGTCAAGGTGCACCCAGTTCGGACCGCCGTTGCCGATGATACGAGCCTGGTAGTGCGTCTGCGTGGCGCCCGGCCCGAACGTGGTCATGCCGATCTCGCAAAGCTGCGCAGCGCCCGCGTTGGTGTTCAGATCCGCGTACTGGTTGATGCCGGTCACGCCTGGATCGTAGATGGTCACGTTCCAGACGATCGGCTCCAGATCTGTCGGAGTGTACGCCGTCTGCGCACCGCGCGAACTGCGGTAGTTCGGCGGGGTGGCCGGCGAGAGCATCGACTTCGCTCCGCCCACCGTCGCGTTACGCAGCGTCGAAAGCTGAAGCTGAGTATTCGGAGCCACGGGCGTCCAGAGAGCGTTGAATGCTGCCTGGTCGGCATACTCGAAGCTGTCGCACCAGATGGTGTTCGAAACCGCGCTGACCGTGACCGTCTCGGTCGCGGAGTTGGCGCTGTCGGTGCCGCCCGCGGTCTGCCGTGCGACGAGCACTTCGCCCGCGTTCAGTTCAGCCACCGTTACGTCGACCGTCTCGTTCTGCGGACCAGGGGTCAGATTGAGCGTGTGAACGGCCGCGGTCGTCGTATTCTCGACCGTCACGACCGTCGCCACATCGGAGACGCCCGTCACGCGGACCGACGTATCGCCGTCGGCCGGGGCGTAGTAGATCACAGGCGCCGGCACCGACACGGTGACGGCGGCAGAGTCAGCGCTCTCCTCGCCGTTGACCGTCTGTGTCGCGGTGATCTGCTGCAGCGGCTGGGCCGCAGGGATCGTCACGACCACCGAAGTCTGGCCGCCGGTGGCTACCGGGGTGCCCGGAACGCCGTTCACCGAGACCGTCACGACCGAGGCCGTGGCGAAGGGAGCCGCGAGCACGTTGGTGACCGTCACACTCGTCGCGCCCGGCAGGATCGGCGACGAAACCGTCGGCGGCAGCGGCTGCGCCGCCACGGCCCGCGGATAGGCGAAGTCACTGATCTGCGGCTCGACCCCGCGAAGCGGCGGAAGCGTCTGCTTCGCCGAAACCGAGTCGCCCGGATTGAGCGCAAGGCCGCCGATGTCGACCACGGTCTGGTTGCTCAGCGCCACAGGAGCGCCGGAGGCCAGGCCGTTGACGTAGAGCTGCACTTCCGTTGCCGTCGCATCGACGCCGACGCGGACCGTATCCTGCGTGCCGGCGATGATCGGACCGGTGATCGAGGGCAGCGGGACGCCCGGTGCCGTCGGCTGGCCGCGGAGCAGCATGTGGAAACGGATGGCTACGGCATCATCGGGAACGAAAATGCTCGAGTTGCATCCGCCGGAGCCGGAGCGCTGGAGAATGCCGATCGAGTCGGCGTTGTCCACCGGATCGCTGTACGACCACACCATCCGCTGGCTGCGGATGCCGTCGTAGGAGCCGAGCGTTGTGATCGCGTTGCTCGTAAGCAGCGTCGGCGACTGCCCGCGCGTGCCGGAGAACTGGCTGGCGCCATCCTCCATCGTAAGCAGCGCAGGTGCCTCGGTCTCCGTCGCATCGAGGTACGTAATGCCGTCGATCAGGACTTCCCACGGACCCGTCGGCGTCGAGCCCCCCGCAGCGCTGAACCACAGGCTGTCGAGCGTGTAGAAGCCGGTCGGCGAATCGGCCAGCCCGCCGTTGCCGCCGGCGATGCCGGTGGTGGGCAGGACGAGTTCATCGTCGTCGAGGCGGATATCGACCGTCTGCCAAACGGCGTCGTCGCTGATCATCGTCTGGCCCTGCGGCGAGAAGGAACCGCCGACCGAGCCGGGAATAACCGAAGTCACGCCGACCCACTCCCACGAGGGGGCCGCCGTGCTGCAACTGCCCGAGCCGCTCTCATCCACGATGAGGGAGAAAGTGTACGGCGGGAGCTGGGCGAGCACGGTGACGGCAGCCGACTCCGGGCTCTCCACGAGGGAGATGCCGTTGCGCTGCTTCGCCGAAAACTCCTCGCCGGTCGCGGCGGGATCATCGCTGATGTCGAATACGACATCGTCGCCGTTCAGCGTGCAGTCGACGCCGATCGTGCAGTCGCGATCGAACGCGCCATCACGCAGCAGCGTGACCACATCCGCGTCGTCGATGATGCCGGTCACCGTGACCGACACGTCGCCGTTGACGATCGGGAAGACCACCGTCGGCGCAACGACCGGGTCGGGCTCGGTCGCTTCGAACTGGACCTCGTCGATGTAGGTCAGGATGTTGATGCCCGTGTCGGTCGTCACGTTGGTGAAGCCGACGTGCTCGAGCACGCCGCGGAAGGTCGGCGAGCTGAGCGTGCCGTCACCGGTGAAGCCGGCGATTGCGCCGTCAACCGGCGTGCCGCCGTCCACGGTGATGTCGCCGGTCGCGAGATCGATCTCGATCGCGTAGTAGATCGGTGACGGGGCGAGCGTGACGACCGGAATCGGCACCTTCGTGCCGTTGGCCGCGCGGAAGTAGCCATAGCGAGCGAAATCGTCGCCGGCGGGGGCCGTGTCGATCATGCCGTTGCCGCCGGGGCCAATGATGGTCTCACCGGGCAGGGCAGGCTGGCCGACTGCGATGACCTGCACGTCATCACCCGCGGCGGTCGTGTTGGCGAGGCCGTCGCCGCCTTCCTCTGCCTCGACGATGGCGTTGATCGTCGGATCCACGCCCACCCACTCAATCGTGCCCAAGCCGCCGCCGTTGGCGAGCTGCGGCACTTCGACGTCCGTCTCGCGGATACCGATCACCACGCCGATAGCGCCGGTGCCGAAGGCCTGCACGTCGCCGATGTTGGCGATCTTGAAGCGGACCTTGCCGCGCATATCGAGCGACGGATTGGGCCGCTCGGCGGTCTGGGTCGTGGTCAGACGCACCCAGGCGTCGGGATCAGCCGAGTTCACCCACGCCCAGTTGACCTGGTAGGCGATGCTGCCGTCCGAGGCGCCGACGAGCGGCGAGGCGGTGCGGAACGCGGTGTTGTTATCTTCGCCCGAGACGTTGAGCACGATGCCCTGCGTCGAGCCGGAGGTCTGCGGAGATCGGAATATCTCCTTGCAGATCGTGGCATCCACGCAACAGGTCGCCACGCCGGTGCAGTCGACCGGATCGGAGGGCTCGATCTCGAAGCTGACGAGATCGGAGGGGAAGGTCCCCCAACCGAAGGCCAACGCCGGCGTCATCGCCGCCGTGGCCACGAGAGCCAGGATGAAACGCTTTCGTACCATGGATAGGACTCCGCTCCTGTTGCGTGCAACGGCCGCCGCAGCGTCCGTGAAGGGAAGATGCAACTCCGGGCGATCGGCGCCGGATCTGGCCGCCATCGCCCGCCGATAGCCGGGGATACCCGTCGTTCCACGCCGATCAGGCGCGAACCGCGCGACAACTCCGGCGGTGGGTGAAAAAAGAGGCCCGCTGACGGGAACCCGCCGTAGGCCTCAAGACAGAATGGGATGAGTTCCCCATCGAAACCGAATGCGGGCTGTCCCCGCCGGGCCAATCCGGCCCGGCGGGGACGCCCGGCCTCCCCCCGGAGCATCGCGCAAGGCGCAGGCCGCGGGGCGAGGAGCGTGGTGTCAGCGGCGACGACGCGCCAGCGCCAGGCCGCCGAGGCCGAGCAGCGCGAGCGTAGCCGGCTCGGGCGTGATCTCGACCTTGATGTTGTCGATCCAGGCCTTGCGACCGTTGGCCGTCAGGTCCGAACCGAGGGCGATGCTGTCGAACCCGATGGTGTCGGTGCGGGTCACGCTCTTGCCGAGGACGCCATCCAGGTAGAAGTCGTACGAGTCAGAGTCGATGACGAGCTTCAGCGTGTGCCAGCCCGTCGAACGGTTGGCCGCACCCGTCAGCGTCTGCCAGTCGGCGCCGCCGGTGTCAGGGGTGCCGATCGCGCGACCCTGATACTTCAGCGTGCTGAACGAGCCGTCGTCCGACACGTTGTTCACGCCGATGGCCACGAGATTGGCGAGCGAACCGGACAGGTAGGAGCCGCCGGTGTAGCCGCGCATCTCGATGTAGTGGCGAGCGCCGCCCCACGAGGCCGTGACGTTGGCCTCGGTGTCCTCGAGCAGCATGTCCACCGAGAATTCGAGCGGCTGCGCGTTCGTGCCGTTGTACGTGCCGCCCAGGTTGATGGCGGCGCGACCCGTGAAGTTCGCCGTCGGGGCGTTCAGCGCGTAGCTGCCCGCGGGGTTACCGACGCCTGTGTCGATCAGATAGAAGTCGTTGTCGTTCGCGCTCGCGTTCCACGTTCCGAGGAACGCGGCGTGGTTCGCGTAATCGAACGACTCGCTCAGCACGATCGCGCCCATCGCGTTCGAGCTCACCAGCCCGCACAGAGCAAGTGCCAATGCCCTCTTCATCCTCCCAACTCCTTTCCTATCCCGGATACCGAGGCGACCGCATGCGAGCGGACGCCTTATGCCTTGAGAACTACAGGGTCGGCCAGCGGCCGCTGCACCCGCAGGAGGACGCCCGTCGAGGGCGACCGCTGCGAGCCGAGCGCCTTTGGCGCCGACCTCCGTGCCTGCCGCAACAATGGCAAGCCCGGATTAATGCCTTCAGGGTAGCACAACTACCTACCCGGATTCAACGATCTGCTAAGGTTATGCAACGAATCAGTTGCCCCATCCAGACTAAAAATAAAGCAATTGTCGAAATCGTCCTCGTCAGTCGCCGACTGCCGACTGGAACGCGGCGACGTCCCGCAGGTCAACGCGCAGGTCGCCCGTGTAGTCGCCCTTCAGGCAGAAGTGCCCGACCGAGTAGGACGTCCCAGGGCCGGCGAAGCAGAAGTTCATCTGCGGCCAGTCCGCCAGCGTGATGTCGCAGTCTCCGGTGAAATCGCCAACGGCCAGCGGCGCGCCCAGCGACGTGTCGATGCGGGTCACCTGGCCGGCGACCACTTCGACGTTCGGGATGGTCCGCGTGCAAAGGCCGGTCTGCTGGAAGGTGAGCGTATAGGTCCCGGGCGGAACGAGCAGGTGAGAGTAGAGCCCGTCCGCCGATGTCAGGGCCACGTAGCTGGAGCCGTTGCGCGTGACACGGACGTCCACCAGCGGGTCGCCGCCGTCGTTTGACACCACGTTGCCGATGATGATGCCGTGCTGTGGATCATCCTTCCAAGGCATCTCGGGGAGCTCTGCCGGCTCGATGTAGGGGCCGGATCCGTCCGCGTAGTCATCCCAGTACGCGTTGTTATTGAAGCTGCCGTAGCTGAAAACCACGTTGCCCTGTGCGCCCTGCGACCGCGTCACGCCGATCTGGCTGAGCAGCGCCGCTACGCCGTTGGCCGTGGTCTGGCCGGCGTAGACGTGGCGGCCGGCATCATTGGCGATCCAGTCAGGCAGTACCTCGCTGAAGTCCGGATTGCCTCCGCCATCCGCCCAGTAGATCTGGGGCACGATGAAGTCGTGCGCTCCCGCGGCCAGCCACGCCTGCGCGTCCTGGTACACGCACGAGTAGCCGTACAGGTAACCACACGCCGAGGTCGGGTAGCCGGGGTAGCGCGAGCCCGTGTAGAGGCCCAGCGGCGACGAGCTGATCTTCACCCACGGTTTGACTTCGTTGATCTGCGCGTACACGTCGCGGAGCATTCGCGTGATCTGGTCACGGGTCCAGTCGGCGAAGCCGAGGCCCGCAGGATTGGCGCTACCCAGGCGCCGGGCCTGAGAAATCGGGTCGTACGAATACTCGGGGCCGGGCGTGCGGATGCGGTCGAAATGCACGCCGTCGATGTCGTAGTTCTCGACAACGTACATCACCTGCCGCCGGACGTACGCCTGGGCGTCGGGGACGCCCGGCGCGATCCAGACGTACCCCGATTCCTCGAAGCCCACCGGCGTGCCGGATTCATTGTGCACGAGCCAGTCGCGGGCGTTGGGGTTGGTCTGGTCGAGGTGGTCCCAGTAGACGTGGTTGGCGTTATAGGTCGGCGGGTTGTTCATGCCGCTCTGCCACGCCGTGTGCGTATTGATGTAAGCGTGGAACTCGATCCCGCGGGCGTGTGCCTGGTCGATGGCGAACTGCAGCGGGTCGAACGACCCCCAGCCCGCCGGGGTGAGCCCGTTGCTCGACACCAGCGGCGACCACGGCTCCTCGGGCGAGGGGTAGAGCGTGTCGCACTGTCCGCGGACCTGGAACATCACCGCATTGAAGCCGTTCGCCTGCAGGTTGTTCATGATGGCGGTGATGTTGTTCTCGACGGTGGTGCGGCTGGTGTTCGGCCATTCGAACCGCGAGACCCACATGCCGCGGAACTCCGGCGGCGTACCGACCGGTTCCTGAAAAGTGAAGCGTACCGCATCGGCCATCACGACGCTGCCGTTGGCCGCGTTGGTCAGCGTCACGCGCCCGCCAGCTCCCGCGGCGAAGCTGAACGTGCCCAGCGTGTTCCACTGGCTTCCACTGACCTGCTGATTGACGGCGAAGGGCGTGGACCCACCGCTATGGTCGACCGTGAACGGCGCGTTGGTCGCGCGGTTGGCGCCCTGGACGTACCAGATCTCGACGAGGTAGTTACCGGCGACGGGCAGGTTGGGCCGCCACTCACACTGGGCCGTGGCCGCGCCGCCGGTGCTGAACGCGAACCGGTAATCGGCCCCCCAGGGCGTCGGGAAGGAGCCGGTGCTCCACGACCCCGAGAGGACTGACCACGAGGCGTCGACGTTATCGACGATCACCTGCTGGGCCGCCGCGCTTCCGGCGGCCGCCGCCAACCAGGCCGCTGCGAGCGCAGCCGCAGTGCTGCTTCTTCCCTGGAGCATCGCGAAAGACTCCCCTTCGTGGCGTGAGGACCACCCGTCCCGGAGCGAGGCGAAACCCGCGAACTGAACGTGGTTACCGGACCCGCTCCGCCCCCCCGGGCTCGCCCCATTCTAGCGTTCGAGTAGGGGTTTATCCACACCCAATTGACGTGGGGAGGAGGCTCCCGAGGCTTATCCGGCCGGCCCGCCTCCGTCCGGCTGAGCAGGGGACGGCGGTTCCAGGCGCCGCTCTTCGCGTGCGATCCAGATCCAGATCCCGGGGATACCGATTGCCACGGGCAGCAGCATCGGCGCGAGCTGCCACGCGCCGGGCAACCGGATATCCAGGAATTCCTTCGCGATGAAGAAGCACGCCGCCGCATGGAATCCGACCCCGGCCCCGAGCATGGACTCCATGTGGCGATACCGCCAGGCCAGCGCGGTGGCTGGGGGACGGGAGATGTACTTCAGGTCACCCCAGACCCCGCCCAGGCCGACGAGCCCGAGCGCGATCAGCACCCCATCTCCGCCGAGCCCCCGCGGTTCCGTCGCGGCTACGGCAGAGCTGCCGAAGGCGCGCCACGCCGCCAGGCCGATCAGCCCGAAACTCCACAGGCCCGTCGCGCCGAGCGCGCCGACCAGCATCGGGCTGCGGAGGCGGGCGTGTTCGCTGCCTGCGCGGGCCACGCGCACGCCGAACAGCGTGCCGGTCAGAATGCTGACCGCCAGGAAGCCGGTGATTGCGTACAGGAAGCGTCCGTCATCCATTACGCGCTGCAGATCTTCAGGCCTCACCATCGACATCCGCACGTCGCCGAAGAAGCTCGGCAGATCCACGAGCGCCCAGCACGACAGCACGAGCCCTGTGCCCCCGGCGTAGTACGCGCACCAGGTGAAGAGCCGACCTGCGCGCACATGCAAGGGACTACCCTTCACTGCGAGGAGCGGCACCCAGAACACGACGAGGCCGAGCAGTGCAATCACCACGTGCGAAAGCCGAAACAGGCGAGTGAGGTCCGGATTGTCCATCAGCAACCTCCCGCAGACCGCATCGGAGGCGGCGGTCCGCTTCGTGGCAAGGCTAGCCCGGCCAGTCGGCACTGGCCACAGGCGTCCGGTTCAGGTTTGACGGCGTCGCGTGCGACGCCATTTCTTCGGCGATTCTGTTGCTCGCGCCGGCCGCCGCTTCGAAGTGCCGCCGCACGCGGTGGCGCTAAACTCGACCTGCCAAGCTACCAGTATCTCGGTCCCGCTCCGAGTCTGCCCCATGTATCGCACGATGCTCCCCGGCGGCAACGCCCAAAGATCCAGCACCGGAACCGGAGTCCGGACGGGCAAGCCGCAGGAAGCCGCCATCCTTGAGTGGCTTGGCGGGTATTGCGTCCGTCAGCTTCCGGCGCTGGCCCCGGCGGTTAGAATTCGGGGTCATGCTCGGTCTATTCGACGGAACCCCGCTGGAGCGGCCGGTCACCTGTGCGCGATGCCATGAGACCATGGCCGACTGCCGCTGCCCGCGCGACGCCTGCGGACAAGTGCTGCCGCCTTCGCAGCAGCAGGCCCGCGTCCGACGGGAGCGCCGCGGCGGGGGGAAAATCGTGACCATCGTGAGCGGGCTCGATCCGAAAGCGACCGACCTGCCGGGCCTGCTGAAGCAGTTCAAGGCGGCCGTGGCGGCGGGCGGGGCCGTGCACGCCGACGGCGTCGAAGTGCAGGGCGACCACCGCGACAAACTGGTGGAGTTGCTCCGCGCGATGGGCTATCCGGCCAAAGCGGCGGGCGGCTGATCCGGCGGGGGGGCGCGGTGTCGAGCCGAGCCGTTCAGGACTCTCGCGTCCGGAGTATGGCTCGCACCGGGCTCGCGTCGAATCCGACGAGCGGCAGCGGCAATGCGACCAGTTCGTACACCCCGGCCGGCACATCACGCAGCACAAGCCCCTCCAGAATCGCCATGTCGTTGGCAAGGAACCGCGCGTGCGCGGGCAAGTTTTTCGACGTGAACAGATCCACGCTCGGCGTGTCGACGCCGACTAGCTTTACGCCGTGGCGATGGAGGTGGTCGACCAGCGCTGGCTCGAGCCCGGCGAAGTCCTCGCGCCACGCGTGCGGGTTCGCGTATGTGGCTGTGCAAAGCAGCAGCCGCGGTGCGAGGATCGGCTTATTCAGGTCGGCGATCGCGACGCGCGTGCCGTGGACCACGTCGAGCCGCATGACCTGGCACGGACCGAGGTAGTAGTCCAGCGATCGACTTTCGATGGATGGCGCATCGGCGCCGTAGTGGCTCGGGGCGTCGGCGTGCGCGCCGAGGTGCACCGTCGCCCGCAGCGTCGATAGCGTAATGTTGTGCCCCTTGTGCATGTCGAGAAGCACTTCCCGCGAGGGCGGCGTATCGCCCGGCCACACGGCCAGGTCGGGCCGGATCGGCGGCGTGATGTCGTAGATCATGGTGCGGCGTCTCACGAAGGACTGGCGGGGGGCTGTGCTACAGCTCGTGCCGGATCGCCCAGAGATCCGGGAAGCAGGGGATGAACAGCGACTGCTTGAGGAAGTCCACCCCGAGCGAGCCGCCGGTTCCCCGTTTGCTGCCGATCGTGCGCTCGACGAGCTTGACGTGCCGGTAGCGCCACTCCTGCAGCCCCTCGTCGAAGTCGGTCATCAGCTCGAAGAGAATCGAGAGGCGCGGATCGCTCTTGTAAATCCGCAGCAGTTCGCGTTGAACCTGCGGATCGGGGCGGTTCGGCTCTGCGAGATTGCGGCGCAGCACCTCGTCGGGAATGGCCGCGCCGTTGGCCGACAGAAAGTCGTAGAAGTGATCGATCAGCGTGCGCTCGGCCAGGCGACGGCTGAGGATGCGATGTGCCGTCGAGCCCTCAACGTGGTAGCGGATCAGGTCCGCCCGCTTGTAGCCGAGCACAAACTCGAACTCGCGGTACTGGTAGGACTGGAACCCCGAGGCGGTGTCCAGCCGGTCGCGAAAGCTTGTGAACGACATCGGCGTCATCGTCTCGAGGATGTCCATCTGGCCGACGAGCGTCTTCATGATCGTGCGGCAGCGCTTGAAGCTGTGGATCGCGTTGTACAGGCGGTTGCCCGACAGGTCTGCCTTGATCTTCTCGAACTCGTGGAGAATCTGCTTGAACCACAGCTCGTAGGTCTGGTGAATGATGATGAAGAGCATCTCGTCGTGCTCGGGCGGCTTCGACGCGGGCACCTGGAGCTGAAGCAGCTCCTCGAGTTGCAGGTAAGAGGCGTAGGTCAGCGGCATCTGCGTCCCTCCCGGGCCCGGCTCAGCCGCCGAGCCACGCTCCGATCCCGAGCAACCCGGCAATCGCGGCGAGGATGTACAGCGCGAGCGCGACCCGCGCGAGCACGCGGTCCTGGTACCGCGCCCTTTCCACCGCCTCGGCATAGGGGATGAGCGAGAACGAAACCATCGAATACAGCGGCCGGTACCAGCCCGGCAACAGCCGCGCCAGCCGCTTCTCCCACGCTTTCTTGCGCAGGAACGCCCGCGAGCCGACCTTGTCGCGCATCTCGACGAAATTCTCGATGGCCAGGTCGGCAAGCGCGTCGGCGTTGGGCTTGCGCAGCCCGTCATACTCTCGAAACGCCGTGTGCAAATCGTCGCCGTGACGGGTGAGGCAGTCGCTCAGTACCGAGCAATCCTCGAACGCCGCGTTCATTCCCTGGCCGTAGAAGGGAACCACCGCGTGAGCCGCATCGCCCAGCAGCACGACGCGGTCGGCCACATACCACGGCCCGCAGCGCATGGTGACGAGCGAACTGGCCGGGTTCGTGCGGTAATCTTCTGCGAGTGTCGGCATCAGCGGCACGGCATCGGGGAAGTGCTCCTTGAAGTAGCGGACGATCTCCTCATCCGTGCGCAGGCTGGTGAAACCGTTCGGTCCGTCGAACGGCCAGAAGCAGGTGACGGTGTAAGAGCCGTCGATGTTGGGCAGGGCGATCATCATGTACGCCCGCCGTGGCCAGATGTGCAGGGCATTCCGCTCCATACGGTGCGAGCCGTCGGCCGCGGGCGGGATGTGCAGCTCCTTGTAGCCGTGCGCGAGGTAGCTCTGGCTGAAATCGAACCGGTCGAGACGCTGCATCTGGCCGCGTACGGCCGAGAAGGCGCCGTCGCTGCCGATGATGATGCCCTTGGCGCTCCGGGGCGTCCCCGCCGATCCCTGTACGAAGTGCGCTTCGCCCGTTTCCAGGTCCACCCCGACACACTTGCAGTCGAAGTGCATCGTGACGTTGGCGGAGCGCTCGGCGGCGTCCAGCAGCATGGCATTCAGCCCGCCCCGCGAGACCGAGTTGATCACGTCGCGATCGGTGAGGCCGTAGGGCTGGAAGCTCAGATTGCCGCTCGGGTCATGCATCATCCGCCCGCGCATGGGCACCGCCTGCGCGAGCACCTGTTCGGCAATGCCGATGCGGCTGACCGCGTCGAGCCCTCGGGCCGAGATCGCGAGGTTGATCGACTTGCCGGCAGAGATGTTCGTCCGTCGAAGGTCCGGGCGACGCTCGTAGACTTCGACCCGATGGCCTGCCTGCCCCAGTCGCGCGGCGATCAGCGCCCCGGCCAGCCCGCCCCCGACGACCACGAACGTCCGCGTCGTGCTCATGCCTGCTCCGACCCGTCACCCCGGCCCACTGCCCCCAGTGCTACCGCGAACCGCCAGACGTCACCGAAGCTGTTGTACAGCGGCGTCGGGGCGACGCGGATGACGTTGGGCTCGCGGAAGTCACAGACCACGCCCGCGCGTTGCAGCGCGGCGAAGCGCTCCTTCGGGCGGTCGTGCACGACAATCGATAGCTGGCAGCCACGATCCGATGGTGCTCGCGGCGTGATCACCTCGAACCACGCGGCGGGCTGCTGGTCCAACAGGTAGTGCAGGAAGCCGGTCAGGCGAATCGACTTCGCCCTCAGCGCGGCCATGCCCACTTCGTCGAAGATGTCGAGCGACGCCTTCACCGGGGCGAGCGCGAGGATAGGGGGGTTGCTCAGCTGCCAGCCGTCGGCGCCCTCACGCGGCTCGAACTCCGGCAGCAGGTGCATCAGGAACCGCCTTGCCGGGTCGTTGCCCCACCAGCCGGCAAAGCGCGGCAGATCGGCCCGCCGGGCGTGCCGTTCGTGCACGAAACAGCCCGCCACCGCGCCGGGGCCGCTGTTGAGGTACTTGTAAGAACACCAGGCGGCGAAGTCGATGTTCCAGTCGTGCAGCGATAGCTCGACGTTGCCCGCGGCGTGGGCCAGGTCCAGGCCGACGATGACACCGTTACGTCGGGCGACGGACGCGATCCGTCGGATGTCGTAGGCCTGTCCGGTGAAGAAGTTCACACCCGCCAGCAACAGGAGGGCCACCTCGTCACCGCGCTCCTCCAGCAGCGCTTCGATGTCCGACGTGCGCAGCGTCAGCTCTCCCTCGCGAGGGCGAAGCTCGATCAACCCGTCTGCCGGATCGATCCCGTGGTAGCGTAGTTGGCTCTTGACCGCGTACGTGTCGGAAGGAAACGTCGGGGTGTCGATGACGATCTTCCGCCGGTGCGCGTCGGGGCGATAGAAAGACACCATCATCAGGTGCAGGTTGACCGTGAGGCTGTTCATCATCACGACCTCGCCGGGAACCGCCCCGACCAGCCGTGCGCCCGCCTCGCGAAAGATCTCGTGGTAGGAGTACCACGGTCGGCGCCCCTCGAAGTGCCCCTCGACCCCGTGGCGTGCCCAGTCGTCAAGCTCCTCGTCGATCAGCGTCCGCGTAGTTCGGGGCTGGAGGCCGAGGGAGTTGCCGCAGAGGTAGACGACCGGCTGTCCATCCGGGCCGGCGGGAATGAGAAATCGATCACGACAGGGGGCCAGCGGGTCTTCGCGATCCAGCCGCAGCGCGCAGCCCTCGTCCGCCGAGAAGGCGGCGTCGGGCCGGGTCGTCGGATCGGCGGCGGTCATACGAGGACTATACCAGCGCGACCCGGGCGCGAATACCGCCGCCCGCGCCGCCCGTTGCGGCCCGGGTGCTGCCGTGACACACTACGCCCGTGACCGACACCGCCACTAGGCCGCTCGCCCATCGCGTGCTGATCCTCATCGGTTCGCTTGGACCGCTGGGGCACGCCCCCGCTTCGGGCACCGTGTCGGTGGCGGTGGCAGGGATTCCCGCGTTCTGGCTGCTGTCGCAGGCGCCCGCGTGGGTCGGCGTCGTCGTGGCCGTGGTGTGGACCGTCGCGTCGATCTTCGTCCACGACGCGGGAGATCGCATCCTGGGCACCGAGGACAGCGGGCTGCTCGTGTGGGATGAGTTGGCGGGCTACTTCGTCGCGACGCTTTTCCTGCCGTTCACCTGGCAGATCGCCGCCGCGAGTTTCCTGCTCGAGCGGGCGCTCGACATTCTGAAGGTTCCGCCCGCCCGGACGATCGAGAATCGCGTGGCGGGGGGGCTCGGGGTGGTCGGCGACGACGTTGTGGCGGGGCTCTACACGCTGGCGATCATGCAAATCGGTATCCGCTGGGTGCCGGGGTGGCTCGGGCTGCCTGCGGCGTCGTGATCGGGCGCCCGGTGCCGTCGCGGTACGGCCTTACCCTGTTACCCGCCGCTCCAGCGCCGGGATCTGCTGCTGGAGTGCGGCCGCCTGCGGCGAACCGGGGAAGTGCTCGATCACGTGCCGAGCTATCCGCAGCGCCTCGGGATACTGCCGCCCCGAGACCAGTTCCTTGAACCGGTTCTCGTAGTGCTTGCGCGTGCTGATTTCGACGTTGGCCCGCAGCGTGGGGAGCTGGGCACGCAGGGCATCGGCCTCGTTGCTGTCCGGGAAGCGCTCGATGAACTCCTCCGCAGCGGCCAGTGCTTCCTGCCAGTTCGACGCGGCGGCGCGATCCTGGACGTGCGTGTGAAGTCTCGCCCGGCGGGTTTCCTCCCATAGTTTGCGGCATCTCGTGCTTTCCGGGTGCTCGCTGTAAGCGGCGTGGGCGTACTGCTCCGCACGGGACCAGCTACCCTCGCCGATAGATTCCTCGACCAGGCGCCGGGCCCGCTGATAGTCGAGCGGTTCGTTGCGGGCGTCCGCCTCCGCGATCTTGTCCTGCAGCTTGTCGAAGGTCGGCGTTGAGCCGTAAACCACCTCGGCGTCGTGCAGCAGTTCGCGGGCGCGGGAAATCTGGCGCAGGTTGATGGCGCTGACCACGGCCTCCGCCGCGCGGCGTTTCTGGTTCGCTCGCAGCCGCTCCGCGACCACGGCTCGCTCCGCCTCGGGCAGGACGTTCAGGTCGCGCATCTCGCGCAGCATCGCGATCACCTCGCGCGAGACGACCTCCTGCGGATGGGCGATCGAGGCCGCGTCGTCCATCGACCGGCCGCTGCCGCCCGGGCCGCCGGAAACCGGCTCGCCGGAGACTCCCGACCCGCCCCAGATGGGCGAGGCGTGCTGCTGAGACCGCACGGCCGCGTGGTGATACCGCAGCAAGGCCGAAATCCCCATCAGGATCCCCGCCAGCGACCACCCGCCGATCAGTCCAGCCGCCAGCAGCGCCAGGAAGGAGGCCGATACGGTCTCGCCGCGGTTGAGCGCATACGCCAGCACGCTGGCCACGCCCACCGGCGTGCCCGCGACCGCCACGAGCCCCAGAATGTGCACCAGTTCGGTGACGAACAGCGTGCCGCCATACTGCCGATCGATTGCCACGCGTCTTCGAGCCAAGGGGTAGTCCTCCACGATGCCTGTACGACAGTAGTTATCGACGCCCCGCCCGCGAGGCTGGCGGGTACCCCGCGGGGAGGCCTCGCCCTATAATTGTAGCCGCGCAAGGGTCGGGTCCAGTCGATCAGGGCGGAATGTTGCCCTTTCGGCAAGTGGGAAGGAGGCCGACGTGCCCCAACGCAGGCTGATGCGCCTCAACTCGTGGCACGCCGTTGCGCGCGTTCCGGCCAAGCTGCTGCTGTTTGCGCTGACGGTGGTGGTCGTGCTTTTTCCACACCCGGTTCGGTTGGCACGGCACATTGATCGCTGGCGGGATCCCAACGTACTCATTCAGCCCGACGCGCCGGAGATCCGCGCGCTCGCGGACGAGTTGCGGCCCGCGCTGGACGCGGGGCTGTCACCGCCGGCCGCGCTGAAGAAGGTCGAAGCCCGGGTGCTGGCAAGGCTGCCTTATGCCTGGGACTGGGATACCTGGGGCATGGCCGACTACATTCCCACCGTGGAGGAAGCCCTCGCCAGCGGGCGCGAAGACTGCGACGGCCGCGCCGTAGTCGCCGCGTCGGTGCTGCGCGCGCTGGGGTACAAGGCCGAACTGGTCACAGACTTTGCACACGTCTGGGTCAAGACCGACCGCGGGGAAACGATGGGTCCCCGGCCGGTGAAAGCCGTGGTCGCGACGCCCACGGGGCCCGAGATTCAGAAGTCCGCGCTGGCCGCACTGATCAAGGCGTCGGCGTATGGCGTAGCGGTCTTTCCGCTCGTGCGGGAGCTCATCATCGGGGCGGCGGCCTGGCTGCTGCTCTGGCGGCCGGGGCGGAGCCGGGTTGCGTGGGCGATTTCCGGCGGGCTGATCGTGGCTGGACTATTCCTGCTTCGGCACGGCAGCAGCGACGACCAGGATCCCACGCGGTGGATGCAGATCGTGGCCGTGGTGTGCTGGACGGTGGGGCTGGTCATCACGTTCAAGCGAGCGCGTGTAGATGCGGATGACGCGGCTGCGTCGGCCGATTTCGTGAAGTAGGGGAGTGCGATGGTTGGAATCCCGGAGGTTATCGCAAGACGAATCACCCGCAGCCTTTGGACCTCGACAGCCCTGTGGCTCGGCCTCGTGGCTGCCGTGGCGTGCGCTCCGCGACATCAGAGCGTCAACCCCGGCATCAACGCGAATTACAAGGACGCCAAGGTCGAAGACTGGACCGCGCGCTTTGAGGTCGAAAGCCGCGAGATCTTTCGCGAGCGCGACCGGATCGTAGCCGAACTCGGTCTGAAGCCGGGCATGCGCGTCGCGGATGTCGGCGCGGGAACAGGGCTGTTTGTGGAGCCCTTTGCGCGCGCAGTCGGGCCGGAAGGGCGCGTGTACGCCGTCGACATTGTCCCCAACTTCGTCACGCACATCGAAGAGCGCGCCGAGGCGCTGGGTCTGCGCAACACCACACCCGTCCTCTGCGCCGATCGGTCGGTCGAGCTGCCGCGCGGCTCCGTCGACTTCGTCTTCATTTGCGACACGTACCACCACTTCGAATACCCGCGCGACACCCTGGCCAGTATCCGCAGAGCGCTGAAGCCCGGCGGCGAGATGGTGGTTATCGACTTTATTCGCATCCCCGGCGTCAGCCCGGCGTGGGTCATCAATCACTGCCGCGCGGGCAAGGAGACCTTCATCCACGAAATCGAGGAGGCCGGGTTCGATCTAGTCGACGACGGCGCCGCGGTGGACTTTCTCACAGACAACTACATGCTGCGGTTCCGGCGATGACCCATCCCACGGGGCCGACCGGCCAAGCCGCCTCGCCCTTCGCCGATACGCGTATCGTGCTCGTCCGACCGCAACGGCAGGGCAACATCGGCTCCGCCGCGCGCGTTATGGCCAATCTGGGGCTGCACCGGCTGGTGCTGGTTGCCCCGCAGACAGATCCGTTCGGCCCCGACGCCCGCCGGATGAGCGCTCGCGCGGATCATCTCCTCCTCCGGGCACGCGTCGTGGACAGGCTTGAAGACGCCCTCGCCGGCGTTGCCCTGACCGTCGCCACGACGTGCCGGACGGGCGCGTTCCGCTCCTTGCAGCCGATCCCGCCCCGCGAGCTTTCCGCACGCGTCCGCGAAGCCCCGGGGCCCGCGGCGATTCTCTTCGGACCCGAAGATCAGGGGCTGACGAACGACGATCTGCTTCGCTGCGACGCCACGCTCAGCATCGCTACCTCCTCGACGTACCCGAGCCTGAACCTGGCGCAGAGCGTGGCGATCGTGGCGTATGAGCTTACCGAGGCCGGACGTGCGCCCGCGGCGGGCCCGCCCTCGCGTCCCGGCCGCAGCGAGCCGGCCGACGGGGTGCTGCTGGCCGAGATGATCGAGAGATTCCGCCGCCCGCTGGCCCGCATCGGCTACCTCGACCCGCAGAAGCCCGACAAGCTTCTCCGGGCTCTGCGCGTGATGACCGGTCGCGCCCGACTGAACCGTCAGGAGGCGCAGATCCTCATCGGGCTGGCGCAGCAGATCGATCGTTTCGCGGATGAGGCGGAGCAGGGGGGACGCGAGTGAGGTGATGACTGGTGTCAGCCCTCGAAAGCGCGGATCACGAGCGTGTCGTTCTGGCCGCCGAAGCCGAAGCTGTTGGACAGGGCCGTGCGGACCTTCGCCGGGCGGGCCTTGTTGGGCACGTAGTCGAGGTCGCAGTTCACGTCCGGATGCGCGTAGTTGATCGTCGGCGGCAGCATGCCGTCGCGGATGGCCAGCACGCAGGTGATGAGCTCGACCGCGCCCGCCGCGGCGATGAGGTGACCGATCATGCTCTTCACGCTCGACACGGGCACCTGCTTCGCGTGGGAACCGAAGACGGACCGAATCGCCAGCGTCTCGATCTTGTCGTTTTCCTGTGTGCCGGTCCCGTGGGCGGAGATGTAGTGCACGTCCTGCGGAGCGACGCCCGCCTTCTCCATCGCACAGCGCATCGCCGCGATGGCGCCGCGACCTTCTTCGTGAATGTCGGTGATGCGGAAGGCATCCGCGGTCGACCCGAACCCGCAGACCTCCGCCAGGATCGGCGCGCCGCGTCGCCGCGCGTGTTCCATTTCTTCCAGAATGAGCATGCCGGCGCCCTCGCCAATGACGAAGCCGTCGCGCGTCTGGTCGAAGGGGCGTGAGGCGGTCTGCGGCGAGTCGTTCCGCGTCGAAAGGGCCGTCAGGCGGTTGAAGCCGGTGACCCCGAGGGGGTGAATCATGCTGTGAGCGCCGCCGGAGATCATCACATCGGCGTCGCCGTAGCGGATGATGTTCGAAGCTTCGCCGATGGCCTGCGTGCTGGCGGCACACGCGGTCAACGTGTTGAAGTTGGGCCCGCCCGCGCCGAACTGGGCGGCGATGTGACCGGCGGCGAGGTTAGGATCCTGCTCAAGCTCGTGCCGGGCGTCGAGGCCGCGCATCGCCAGCTCGGCCCAGCGGGTCATGTCGAGCGCGCCGCTGTCCCGCGAATAGGCTCCGACCGCAGCCGCCGCGAACGGCTCAAAGTTGATCGGCCCCTCGCCTCCGCCCAGGTACACTCCGACGCGGTACTTGTCCGACGGCGGGGCGGCTGCAAGCCCCGACGCCTCCCACGCCTGCTGCGCAGCGGCGAGGGCGAAGCCGGTGTTGCGGCTGCACGCCGCGTGGCGAGCTGTGGAAGCGCCGAGAAACCGTCCCAGGTCGAACTCGCGGATGGCGGCGCAAAAGCGGGTGGGGTACGTTGTGGCGTCGAAAAGCGGGTTTTCTGAAACGCCGCTCTCACCCGCCAGCAGCCGACGCCACACCGCGTCGATGTCGTGGCCCAGCGGCGTGACCCACCCCATCCCCGTGATGACCACCTTGCGATTCAACGCCTACTCCTGAAACCGGCTGACCACCAGCGCAGCCCGCTGGCCGCCTGACATGGAATACCCAGCCGACACGGCCCAGTCGATTCGCGCGTCGCGCGGGCCGGCCGTCTCGAATCGCAGCGGACAGGCCGGGTCCTGGGGCGTCGTGTTGATCGACGGGGGCACGGTGCCGTGGTGCATCGCGAGCACCATGCTCGCAAAGTCGATCGCGCCCATGCCCGCGCCGCTGAGCCCGACCGCCCCGCGATTCGTGGCCGCCGGAATCGTGTCGAGCCTTGATCCGAGCGCGGCGCGCCAGGCGTTCATCTCGGCCAGGTCGAAGTCCTTCGTGCCCGAGCCGCAGGCCATGACGAACCCGACATCCGCCGGCTTCGCGCCGGCATCGGCCAGGCTGCGGCCGATGGCGTAGGCCAGCGCCGCGCCGCTCGGATCCGGCTGAGCCCAGTCCGTGGTATCACACGTTGAGCCGAAACCGCGCACCTCGGCGTAGATGCGCGCTCCACGGGCCCGGGCATGATCCAGCGACTCGAGGATGACCAGTCCTCCGCCCTCAGCCGGCACGCCGCCGGCGCGATCAGCCGCGAAGGGTCGCGAGGCCTGATCGCCGTCATCATCCTGTCCCGGGCGGCTGCGGCCCATGAGCGCCGCCCGAGCGATCGACATCGGGTTGATCTTAGACTCGGCTCCGCCGCAGATGCATACGTCGGCGTCGCCGCGGGAGATCGTCCGGAAAGCCTCGCCGATGGCCAGGTGGCTCGACGCGTCGCCGCAGGTAATTGTATTCGAGGGGGCCTGCGCGTCGTGCACAATTGTCACGTGGCAGGCGAGCATGTTGGGCAGGAACTTCAGCAGCCACAGCGGCGTGAGATTCTCCATGCCCTCGGCGCCCCACTTCGTGAGCGAGAACGCCCCGCGTTCGTCCACGGCGCTGCTCATGGCCGCAGCGAGTTCGGGAAGGTCGGCGCAAATCAGGCCCGCCCCGATGTTCGCCCCGAATCGCGTGCTGTCGACGTTGACGGGGCCGGGCGACTCGCCGCGGTCGACGATGCACCGTGTCACCAAACCCGCGTCCTTCACGGCCTGGTAGGCGGCCGCTACCGCGATGACGATGTCGCGGGCCATGACCTTGACGCTCTTGCGGTAGGCCTTGGGAAAGCAGTCGCTGAAAGTGAACTCGGGAAGCTCGCCGCCATACGGAGAAGGCATGCCGCCGGGGTCGAACGAGGCGATCCGCCGCAGCCCGCAGCGCCGATCCAGCAGCGCTTCCCAGTACGCATCGGCGCCCATCCCGATGGGGGTGGCCAAACCGAGTCCGGTCACCACGACGCGTCGCCGGCCGGCGCTCATGAGCTGGCTCCTCCCGTGGCCGCTGCCTGGCGAGCGGTCGTGATCATCTGGCTGAACGATTCGGTGAACACGAAATTATGTTCCGGAAGCCCGGCCGCACGGGCCGACTGATTCACGTGGGCGAAGATCAGGTCGACGCGCCCGATCGGACGGCCGTTCTTAAGCACCACCCCCGCGGTCACCGCGGCCTGGTCATCGATCGACTCGATGGTGGCCTCGTAGCGCAGCTGGTCGCCGGGGTAGGCGTAGTCCTCGAATTCCGCGACGCGGATCTTGGCAAGAACGACGCTCTCGGCGAAGCCCCTGGCCTCGCCCACCAGGACACCGGCCGTCTGGGCCATGCCCTCCACCATCAGGGATGGCGGCAGAACGGCAAAACCCGCGATCTTGTCGTGAACGTGATCCTCGGCGCGCGTCACATTCTTGATGGCGCAGGCGCTGCGGCCGGAGACAAACTCGACGAACCTGTCAATCCACATCCAGCGCATCGCGCGACATCCCGCTCATGATGGTGACAGCGTGGCCGCCGCACTCAGGAAGCCGCCGGCGCCGCCGCGAGCTTGCCTTCGACGTACTTCACGATCGCCTCGACGGTAAAGAGGTCGGCGATCCGCGTCACCGCCGGGTTGCTCTCGAAGCCGGCGAAGTTCACGTGGGGCATGGCCTTCTTGAGCCGCCCGACGCCCGCGGGCGTCAGCACGCCGTTGCTGACGTACTCAGGGTTGGTGAACACCTCCTCCGGCGGGGCGAGCTCGCCCTGCGGAATCTTGATGTTGAACGCCTTCTGCAGCGCAAAAGAGATGTCGAGGATGTCAATGCTCTCGGCGCCGAGGTCGCCCTGAAGCGTCGCCGCCATGGTGACTTCGTCCTCGTCGACGCCCAGCGAATCCACGAGCACCTTGCGTACCTTCTCGAATACGTCAGTCTGGCTCATCGCCATGGCTCAGCCATCTCCGAAACTAAGGGACCATGCAGACCGGACCCCGCGCGGCGCCCCGGTGGGGGGCCGTGCCACGCATCACGCCCGGATCTGCTCATACTGTGCGCGGGCCGCCCGACGGGCCACCGCGTCGACCTCCGCCAGCAGCGGATCGCGGTCCGCCAGGCGGAAGTGGGTAAGCGAAAACCGGCCCCGGACCATCTCCTGGTCGTCGCAGAAGCCGGTACCCGAAAACTCGCTCTCCGCGTCGTCGAGCCGTCGGCAATCCACCTCGACCCGCAGAACTCGACCCGGTTTCACAAAGCTCTTGTATGTTACGTTCCGAGCGGACTTGAGCAAGACGGCGCTGGGTTCAAACGCCAGCGCCTCCCGTACCAGCCAGGCGCCGGCCTCGGCCATCGCCTCAAGCATCAGCACGCCGGGCAGTACCGGGAACGTGGGAAAATGATCCGCCAGGTATTCCTCGGCCAGGCTGACCGCCTTGACCGCGACAATCCGCTCCCTGGGCCGGAGCTCCACGATCCTGTCGATCAGGGTGAACTTCATGTGGCCTCGCCGTCCGCCGCGGGACGGCGCGACGATACAGGATCCCGGCCCGCTTGCCAACCGCGGTGGGCTCGCGGCGGCCACTTGCGGTACACTGCGGCGAGCCGTCGGCCCGAGGAGCGTCCCGGGGCGGGGGCGGTCGGTCGGCCCTCGTGCAGGCCGGCAGGGGGATCAGCCATGACCAGCAAGCTCGACATCGCCCGAGGCTGGCTGCCGCGTTACACCGGCATGCCCATCGACGGCTTCGGCGATTACGTCCTGCTCACGAACTTCTCCGGGTACATCACGCGCTTCGCGGAGCAGTTCCGGTGCGACCTGATGGGGGTGGGCCGCCCGATGCAGGCCGCCACGAACCATGCCGGACTCAGCATGGTTAACTTCGGCATCGGCTCGCCCAACGCGGCGATCATCATGGACCTGCTCACCGCCCGGCAGCCCAAGGGCGTGCTGTTCCTCGGCAAGTGCGGCGGCCTCAAACAGACCACCGAAATCGGCCACTTCATCCTGCCCATCGCTGCCATCCGCGGCGAAGGAACCTCCACGGACTACTTCCCACCCGAAGTGCCGGCGCTGCCATCGTTCAAGCTCCACAAATTTGTCTCGGACAAGATCGTCGCCCGCGGACTCGACTATCGCACGGGCGTGGTCTACACCACGAACCGCCGCGTGTGGGAGCACGACGACGCCTTCCGCGAGCGCCTCATCGCGATGACGGCAATTGCGATCGACATGGAAACCGCCACGATCTTCATCGTGGGCCACCGCAACGAGATATCGCGCGGCGCGCTGCTGCTGGTTTCGGACGTGCCGATCACACCGGACGGGATCAAGACCGAGGAGAGCGACGCGAGGGTGACCAAGGACTGGTCAGACACCCACCTTCAGATCGGCATCGAAGCCATGACCCATATCGGGGAGCACGGCGAGCCGATCCGGCATTTCACATACTAGCAAGAAAGCGGTCAGGCGGGGGAGCCGGCGAGTTCGACGGCGTCGGCGTAGCGCGCCCGCACCCCGTCGAACTCGGCGTGACACACGAGAAATGCGTCCACGATGTGCGGGTCGAAGTGCGCCCCGCGCTCCGCGCGGATGATCTCGACGGCCTCCTCGTGAGATCGCTCAGCCTTGTACCGGCGGCGGCTGGTGATGGCGTCATACGCGTCAACCAGCGCGACGATGCGCGCCGACAGCGGGATCGCTTCGCCGACGATGCGTCGCGGGTAGCCGCGGCCATCGTAGCGTTCGTGGTGACAGTAGGCGATGTCGATGCACATCTTCAGCAGCGGCACCGGGTGCGCTTCGTCCAGCGGCATCGAGAGCACGCGGCGGCCGATGTCCGTGTGCGACTTCATGATCCGGAACTCCTCATCCGTGAGGCGACCGGGCTTGGTGAGGATCTCGTCGGGGATGCCGACCTTTCCGATGTCGTGCAGCGGCGCGGCCTGCACAAGCATCGAGATCGCTTCTTCGTGGATCTCTTTCACATAGGGGCCGCTACGGGCGAGCTGCCGCGCCAGGATCCCGGTCATGCGCGCGACGCGCTCCAGGTGCAGCGTCGTCTCCTCGTCGCGGTACTCCGCCAGGTGGCCGACTGTCTTGAGCAGCACCCGCACCGACTGTGAGAGCTGATCCCGGCGCCGAACGTTGTCGAGGGCGATCGCCGCCGCATCCGCGATCGAACGGATGCACTCGACCTCCTCGCGAAGCAGCGCCTCGCCATCGGGCTTGTCGGTGGCGTTGACCACGCCGAGCACGCCCGCAGGGGTCTCCAGCGGCGTGCTGACGAACGCTTCGGCGTCATAGCCACGATCCGACGTGCCGGGGCCTACGGTGCTGGCAGCCAGCGTCCGGCCGGTTCGGAACACCTGGCCACTGATCCCCTCGTTCGGAGCGATGCGAATGGCTGACGCGACGGACGGGTCGATGCCGACGGCCCGGCGGCACACCAGGTGCTCTCCCTTGCCGTCCATCAGCATGATCGAGATACGCCGCGCGCCGCAGACATCGCCCACCGCGCGGACGACAAGGTCGAGGATCTGGTCCTGGCTGTCGGCGCGATTCAGGTCGCGCATATAGTCGTACAACACCTGGAGACGCCGCGACTTGACCTGAACCTCATACTCCAGCCGGCGGTTGAGCGTGTCCAGCTCGCGACGCGCCAGCACCAGGCGGTGCACCGTGCGGAGTCGCGCGAGCATCTCCGTCAGCTCGAACGGCTTGCGGACGTACTCCTGTGCGCCGGCCTCGAAGGCGACGAGCAGGTCGGCCGTCTTCGCGCTGGCGGTCAGGATGATGATGGGAATCGCGCCCAGGTCGGGCGTAGCCTTGATCTGCCGGGTCGCCTCGATGCCGTCCATCGTCGGCATCGCTACGTCCATGATGATGACGTCGGGCTTCGCCTGGCGGGCGAGGTCGATGGCTTCGTGACCGTTTTCGGCCTCGAAGACTTCGAAGCCGGCGTTGCGCAGGTACGCGGACAGGACGAAGCGGAGCTTCGCGTCATCGTCGACCAGCAACACCGATCCGATGTGAGCCTGTTCCGTCATGCAGCCGCATCGAGCCAGGCGCAGCAGGCTGGTCGGCACGACCGCTACCGCGCAGGAAAAGTCCTGCTTTGGGGATAGTCCCCAGAGCTTGCTCATCCATCGGCATACTTCGGAGTCTGCGAGACTTACCGCCCCCAGTGGGGCGGCGGAGGGGTCGCCCGTCCGCTAATCCGAGCAGGTGAGGCCGGGGACGCGGCCGGGGGGGTTAGAGCCCGAGCAGCTGGTACTCGACGGGAGCCAGCGAACCGACCTGGACCAGCACCACCCCCGTGAGGGGCGTATCCTCGGTGAAGGTGACCACGACCAGCAGGGCCGCGCCGCCGGGACCGGCGCCGGCGATCTCGAAGCTGGCCGTGCCGGCCTCGGGGGCGGCAGTCCCGTTCTTGCCGCGATTGGAAATTACGTCGGTAGCGGTCACATCGTAAAACCGGCCGGCCTCTACGTCGGAGACGCGGAAGGTCCCGGTTGTAATGACGATCTCCATCCCTTCGGCGGCTTCGGAGGAGGTCACCGTCATCATGCCGTCAATCGAGCCCACTCCGGCCGTCGTGACGTCGAGCGTAGCGTCGATCGTCCGGTTCTGGGGGTTGATGCCCGCCAGGGCGACGACCACCCGGCCGTCGATGGTTCGCGTGTCCAGCATGAAGTCGAAGTAATCGAGGCTGATCTCCTGCGACACGATGTCGATGGCGATGCGGATCGCGCCCGCAACCACGGCTCCCTGGAAAAGGTCGCTCGCGCAGCCGTCGCCATAGTCGAACGTCAGTACGCCGCTGGTGCCGACGATTTCCGTCTCTACCGCGGGGCACCCGGAGGCCGGCGGGTTGAGGATGATGTCGGGCTCCACCGTGACGCCGGTGGTCAGCGCGGCGAACGCCGATTCGAACTGATCGCTCACCGACTCGACCGCCTGCGTGACGGCCGGGTCAAGCTCGTCCGGCTCCGTGTCGCCGCTGCCGAAATTGCCGTCCGGGTTGACTGCGCAACCGTGGAGCAGCAGCGCAGCAAGGACAAGCGCGGCGAAAACCGATGTCGACCGGATGAAGAGCTTGTTCACGCGAATCTCCTGGGCCCGGGGCAAGGCCGCCGGTGCGGGGCACTATAGAGCCCGGCGCGCGGGTCGGCCAGCGCCCCGGGGGTGACCGGCCGCGCGAAAGAAAAGGGGCGGCGAAGCCTGGTGGGCCCCGCCGCCCCGGAGTGGACGACTCAGACGCCGCGTGAGGGGATCACGCGGCTCTCAACCCGGATCACAGCTCGTCGCCAAGCCCCATCGCGACCGCCTGGCTGCGCAGGTACGTATCCAGGCCGTTCGAGTCGAGGTAGTAGCTGCGCGACGTGCCCTCGCCGATCTCGATCACGCCGTCCCACACACGCACGGCCTGCGGGAAGTCGGGATCGGTCTCGCGATAGACCGCTATGCCGCTGAAGCCCAGCGTCGACGTCCAGCCCGGATCAGCCGTGGGCACCAGCCCCGCCAGGCGAGACTCGATCTCGAGGAGGTCGAGTTCGGTCGTGATCGCCCAGCCGGGGTTCTCGAGACCCGCACTGTTGAGAATCGACACTCGCGCCAACGACGAACCGCGGAGGTCGTCCTCGGAGCGCGACACGGCGATGTCCCACGCCACGCACATGAACGAGCAGAAGTCGGTGTAACCCGGATCGAACGTGCCGTCGTCGTTCTTGAACCGGCGGTCGGCAGTCCGCGGGTCCGCGATCGCGGCGCCGCTGGAGTCCTCGCTCGTGGCCTCGGTCTCACCCGGCTTGTGCGTCCAGGTGCCGTCGTCGTTGTAGCGGTACCAGTGATAGTCCTCGCCCGGTGCGACCACCAGGGCGACGAGGCACTTGTCCGCCGGGCACGGCCCTGGCCCGGCGATGGCCATGGCGCCGTCCGCGATGGCCGCCGCCTGCACCGCGGCGCAGGACATCTCCGCGGCCTGCGCGCCGTTTTCGCGGCCGGGCTGGGCGAAGGTGTTGGTCCGCTGGTTCGTGGCGTAGTTGTAGCAGTTGTTGTTCTTGCGATTGCCGGCGTCATCGTTCCAGCGGCCAAAGTCGCCATCATCCGGACAGTCGCAGTTCCTCAACTCGTGAGTTACGCTCAGCAGGGTGCCCACAAGCACGCCGTCGGCGAACAGCCCGTAGGTGACCGTCGGCGGCGTGGAGAATACGGCTCCGAGCGGCGGCAGGGCGTTGATGCCCTGCGACTCCATGCGGATCGGAATACCGCCCGTGTCGACGGTGAGGCCCAGTTGCGGCAGGTATGCCCTCACGAAGATGTCGAACGAGCTGTTGCCGCTGAGGAAGCGACCGAACTGGTCGGCCTGTACGCTCGTGACCGCGCCGGGCGATCGAAGCTGGGGATCCTCGAAGAGCATCACCGGACCAACCGGCGAAACCGCGGCCCGCAAGTCGAGCTGCACCATTTCCGTCGGGATGTTCTGGCCGGTGGTGTAGGGCATGTCGCGACGCGAGACCACCGTGTCTCCGGCGGAGTTCGAGTCGAGCGTGATCGGCATCGGCGGAGCACCCGGCGGGATCGACACGAGCAGCACCGCGGACGAAGCCAGCCGGTCATACTCCGGGCAGACTGCCGTCGAGCACTCCGTGCCTGCGCCGAGGAACACGCCGGAAGAGGGGAACCGCGAATCGGGCAGCCCGTCCTTCAGGCCGCTGCCGTTCTGGTAGTCGGGCAGATCGCTGCAGAGCCCGATGTTCGCGGAGATGAACCCGCGATCAGCCGAGTTGATCGTACCGTTGCCGTCGAGGTCGAACTGGCAGATCAGGTCGAACTCGGTACGGCCGATGTTGGCCGACACGAATCCGCGATCGGCCGAATTGACCACGCCGTTGCCGTCCGCGTCGCCGAAGCAGGTGGCACCGCTCAATGCGGTGACGTCGCAGACATACTGGAGGCATTCGCTGGCCGTGCCCATCGTGCACGCGCCCTCGCCGCGGCAGCAGGCGCCGATCGGGTTCGGCGGCCCGACCTGCACGGCGAACACCATCAGCGCCTCGATGTCGTCCGTCGAGGACGAGGTGCCGTTGATGTCGATGTCCGCATTGAAGTACACGCGGACCACGCCGGAGGCATCGCGATCGGACATGGCGAGCGAGTCGATGCCGGTGAAATCGACGAGGTGTGAATTCGGCTCGGCGATGCCGTCGCCGTCCAGATCGACGATGTCACCCTCGCGGAGCACGACGATGCCGTTGACGATGAGGGCCTCGGGATCGGCCGTGCCGGCCTCGAGGTCCCACACGACGGCCCAGTCGCCGTTCTCATTCAGATCGCCCGCTTCGATCGCGCCGGCGATCTGGTCGGGGCCGATGAAGTCGCCCTCGCGCAGGACGATCTGGCCGGTGAGAATGACGAACTCATCGGTGGTCGTTCCCCCGTCGGCGGTGTTACCCGTAATCAGGTACTCGCCCGCTTCGTTGATCACGGTCTGATCGACCGACGACCAGGTCTCGCCCGGCAGGCCGCCAATGCTGGCAGGAACGGGGTTGTCTTCTCGGAGCAGCACGCCGTCGAGCATCAGCCCGACGCCGTTGATCACGACGGCCTCATCGTTGGATGTCGCCAGGCCGGTGCCAGTGGTTTCCATCAGGGCCTCGGCGATCCAGTTCGTACCGTTGCCCGAGAACCGGAACCCGAACGCGATGGCGCTGCCGCCGAAGTCAAGGATGGCCGGCAGGTTGGGCAGCAGGTCGCCCGAGTAGGCGATCGCCTGCCCGTTCCCGTCGAACAGGCCGCGGGCGGTCGTGCCGCCGTTCTGGGTGTCGCGCGTGCCGCCGGCAAAGTACACCGTGCCGTTGCCGGTCACGGTCGGGCGGCTGGCAAACGACCAGAACTTGGTGTCGAGCGGTGGGGGAAGCTGGGCTCCCTCGACCGCGATCGGAATCGCATCGAGCCACACCGAGTCGAAGCCGTCAACCGGTCCGCCGGTGCCCGTCGCACTGATCGCCGACTGGCCCGCGTTGCTGAAGCCGCTGAAGGATTCGAACGCCGTCTGGACGAGCGTGAACTCGCCGAACGGGTACGACGATTCGGTGAGCAGGATCGAGCCCGGCCCGCCGGAGGCGTTTCCCCAGATGTTGCTCAGATCCGGCCCGCCGCCGCCGCCCGTGTCGCGGGTGTTGACCTGCACGGAGTACCCGCCGACGTTGTTCGTCTGCGGATTGTTGAGCGAGAAGATCGTGTAGCCGGGCCCGCCGAGCGGCTGACCCTCGCGGAGCAGCGCCGACGCGACCTGCGCCTGAAGCTGGCCCGCGGTCACGGACAGCGCGATCGCCGCCAGCGCCGCTGCGCGGAATTGAGGGGTGGACATTGCTTCCTCTCCAGATTGGGTACTACCGTAGCGTACGCTCCGCTCGGAGCGTCTCGTCAGACAGGGGCCCGGATCGGCAGGACGGAGGTCGCCATACCGGCGAGCTTCAGAAACGCGCCCAGTATAGTGGGCCGGCGCGCGAGGCGGAAGCCAAATCCGAGGACGTTCAGTACCAGCTTAAGCCGAGGCCCCACCAGAAGGAGCAGGGGGGGCCGCAGGCTTCGCAGAGCGCCACAGCCACTCCCGATAGGCACCGTACGCCACGGGCAGCACGAAGAGGGAGAGTAACTCAATGGAAAGCCCGCCGATGGCCGGCAGGGCGATGGGGATCATCACGTCCGCGCCGCGCCCGTCACTGGTCAGCACGGGCATCAGCGAGAGCACCGTGGTGGCCGAGGTCATCAGGCACGGCCGTACGCGGCGCGCTCCGGCCGCGACGATCCGGTCTCGGATGTCGGCCCGGTCTCGGATCGGACGCTCGTCGAACTCCTGCCGGAGGTAGGTCGCGAGCACCACGCCGTCGTCGGTGGTCACGCTGAAGAGGGCGATGAAACCGACCCACACCGCCGCGGACAGGTTGTACACGTCGAAGTGCAGCAGCACGCGCACGTTCTCGCCGAACACCTCGAAATTGCAGAACCACGGCAGCGAAATGAGCCAGAGCCCGATGAAGCCGCCGGCCCACGCAACTGGGATCGCGCTGAACACAATCAGCGACACCGGCACGGACCGGAACTCGAAGTAGAGCAGCAGGAACAGCAGGAGGAAGCTGACCGGCAGGATGATCCGCAGCCGCTGGGCGAAGCGCACCTGGTTTTCGTAGGTGCCCGCGAACTTGTAGTGAACGCCCGCGGGCACGGAGAGGGCGCCCTCGGCGAGCCGGGCCTCCAGCAGCCGCGACGCCGCTTCGACAACGTCCACTTCCGCGTAGCCCGGCTGCTTATCGAACAGCACGTAGGAGACGAGGAAGTTGTCCTCGCTCTTGATCTCCTGCGGGCCGCGGACGTATTCGATGGTCGCCAGCTGAGCGAGGGGGATCTGCTCGTTGCCGGAACCCGGCACGATGATGCGCTCCATCGCTTCGACATGATCGCGAAGCTCGCGCGGGTAGCGCACGCGGATGGGGTATCGCTCTCGCCCCTCGACCGTCGTCGTGGCCAGCATGCCGCCCAGCGCCACCTCGATGACGTCCTGGACGTCACGGATGCTCAGGCCGTAACGGGCGATCCGCTGTCTGTCGATGACGATTTCCAGGTACGGCTTGCCCACCACCCGATCGGGAATCACCGCCTCCGGGGCGACGCCCGGCACGGTCTTCAGCACTTCGGCGATGTCGTAGCCGACGCGCTCGATTTCCTCCAGCGACCGGCCGTAAACCTTCACGCCCATCGGCGCACGCATGCCCGACTGCAGCATGACCAGCCGCGCCGCGATGGGCTGAAGCAACGGGGCGCCGGTCGCCCCCGGCATCTCCGCCGCCTGCTGGATCTCGTCCCAGATGTCCGCGGGTGAGCGGATGTGGTCGCGCCACTGCCGAATCGGCCGGCCCTCCGCATCCAGGACCATCTCGCCCGTGATCGGGTCGCGCTCATACTCCGGCTTGTAGAGAATCACCGTTTCGACCATCGAGACCGGTGCCGGATCGAGCGCGGTCTCGGCCCGGCCGATCTTGCCGACGACACTCTCGACTTCGGGAATCGCGCGGATCGCCCGGTCCTGTTGCGACAGCACCTCCAGTGCCGCACCGATGCCCGCGTGGGGCATCACGGTGGGCATGAACAGAAACGACCCTTCATCCAGCGGCGGCATGAACTCCCGGCCGAGGCCTGGAAACTTGTGCACGCCCGCCGAGAAGATCCGCGCGTACACCGTGGGCTCACCGCCCTCGGTCGTGCGCGGCGCCGCCCACGAAAACGTCCAGCCAAACCCCTGCCACACCACCAGCCCGAGCAGCACGATGGCGGCGGGGGCACAGAGGAAGGCGAGCTTGTAGTCCAGAAACGTCCGCAACAGGTACGGATAGAAGTCGATGAACACCACGCGCACGCTCGCCCACGCGAGGTTCAGACCCAGCACGACGATGAGATTGCGCGTCAGCCCCTTGCCGGCGCCGAGCGGCATCCAGTGACTCGTCAGCAACAGCACGACCGCGCCCATCACGACGAGGCTTGCCGCGACGCTGCCCCACTTCAGCCATCGCGGCGACAGGCGCGACTCGATGACCAGGAACGCGCCATACGCCGCGGCCGCGATGCCGGCCCAGACCCAGCCGTACAGGGCCAGCGCCCCGCCGAGCGCGATCGCCAGCGCCGGCCCGATCCATGGCTTCACGCCACCGCGGCGCAGCCGCGTGAACACGAGCTGCGCCACGCTGGGCAGAATGAAAATCGCCACCAGAAGCGAGCCCAGCAGGGCGAAAGTCTTCGTGAACGCGAGCGGGCGGAACAGCTTGCCCTCGGCGCCTTCCAGGGCGAACACAGGCAGGAACGCGATGACAGTCATGAGGATCGCCGTGGTCACCGCCGAGCCGATCTCGCGCGTGGCATCGTAGACGATCTCCAGCAACGGCTTGCGGTCGCCGTCCTTCTCCAGGTGGCGGACAATGTTCTCCGTGAGGATGATGCCCATGTCGACCATCGTGCCAATCGCGATGGCGATGCCGCCGAGGCTCATCAGGTTCGAGTCGACGCCGAACACCTTCATGAAGATGAAACAGACCGCCACCGCCAGCGGCATCGTCAGGCTGATGACCATGCAGCTCCGCACGTGCCACAGAAACATCAGCACGACAAACGTCGTGATCAGGATCTGTTCGAACAGCGCGTCACTCAGCGTGTCGAGTGTTTCGTGAATGAGCGTCGTGCGGTCGTAGAAGGGGACGATTTGCACTTGCGACTCGGTGCCGTCGTCCAACGTCTTGCGCGGCAGGCCGGTCGAGATTTCGGCGATGCGCTGCTTGACCCGCTCGATGACCTCGAGCGGATTGGCCCCGTAGCGGACCAGCACCACGCCGCCGACCGCCTCGGCGCCGTCCTTGTCCAGCATGCCGCGGCGGAGCGCCGGGCCGATGTGCACGTTGGCTACGTTGCGGACGTAGATCGGCACGCCGTTCTCGGCCCGCAGGACGATGTTCTCGAGGTCGGCGACGCTCCGGACGAAACCCCGGCCGCGGACCAGGTATTCGACGCCGTTCCACTCGGTGGTCTCGGCGCCAACGTCGATGTTCGCCCGCCGTACCGCTTCGAAGACGTCCTGCAGCCGCACGCCGTGGGCGCGCATCGCGTCCGGATCGACGTCGATCTGATACTCGCGCACATGCCCGCCGACGCTCGCCACTTCGCTCACGCCGGGAATACCCTGCAGCGCATAGCGGACGTACCAGTCCTGCACGCTGCGCAGCTCTTCCAGCGAGAATCCGCCGTGCGATCCCTCGAGCGTGTACCAGAACACCTGTCCAAGCGCCGTGGCGTCCGGACCAAGCGAGGGTGTCACCCCCTCCGGCAGGTTCCGCTGCGCGACGTCGAGCTTCTCCAGCAGGCGCGATCGGCACCAGTAGAAGTCGTGCTCGTCATCGAAGATGACGTAGATGATCGAGAAACCGAACATCGAGAACGCCCGGATCGATTTGAAGCCGGGCGTGCCCTGCAGGATCGTCGTCAGCGGGTAGGTGATCTGGTCTTCGACATCCTGCGGCGAGCGGCCGGGCCAGTCGGTAAACACGACTTGCTGGTTCTCGCCGATGTCCGGAATCGCATCGACCGGAATCGGGTCGCGCGGGATCCATTCGCTCGACGTGCGGAAGGGCATCACGCGGTAGCCCCACCCCAGCACCAAAGCCAGCAGCAGCACCACCACGAGCTTGTTCTCGAGGCAGAAGCGCATGGCTCGGTCGAGCAGGCCGGCGGGGGGCGCGGACGGGGTCAGGCCGCTCATCTAGCGTTCCTCCCGGCCGGACGCGGTGATCACGCCGCGCTGTTCACCGCAGTGGTACATCTCGGCGCCGAAGTACGGGTTGCGAATCTCGTCGTTGGAAGACAGCCAGCCGGCGCCGCGGTTGTCGAACGCCATGGGGCAGTACATGCGCACCAGTGGGCGCTCCCGGTCGTGGCCGAATGTCCGCAGGTACGTCTCGACCGCCGCCGTGATGGGCACGAGCTTGTCGCGCATCAGCGCCATCGATGGTTTCTCTCCCTCAGGCAGCGCCTTGCGGAGCGCCTCAACCTGGGCGGCGAAAGTCTCCGCCGCGGCACCATCGAGCCCCTCAGGCTTCGCCCCGGCGAGCGCCTCGCGCAGCCGGATGACGTGCGCCACCGACCCGGACTCATCATCTTCGGCGAGCCGGTCCGTCAGGCCGACCGCCGCCTCCAGCGCCGGCCGCATCAGCCGGTGGTATCCCGCGCCGGCGACCGCCAGCGATGGCGCCGCGGCGGGAGCGTCCGGTTCCGGTGGGGCGGGGCGGACCAGCCCGTCGGGCTGCATCATGCTCGGCTTCGCCTGAATCTGCATCGCCGAATCGAGGTACAGCGCTCCGCGGGTGACGACGCGTTCGCCCTCGCTCAGGCCGGCGATCACCACCTGGTAGTCACCCGCCGGCGGCCCCAACTCGACTTCGCGGCCCTCGTAGGTCGTACCCTCGTCATTCGTCGAGACCTCGACGTACACGACGTCGCGCCGGCCCGTGCGCAGCGCCGCGGTCCTGGGAATCGAGAGCACCTTCGCTGCGGGCGCCGACTGCGGAATAAATCCGAGCGACTCGCTGGGCACCAGCGCCATCCCGCACACATCACACGTTCCGGGTCCGTCCTTCACGATCTCCGGGTGCATCGGGCTGATCCACTTGCCGACCAACGAAGGCTCGACCACCTGGCCACCCTCGCCAAGTTGGACGCGCAGCTTCGCGCGGACAAACATGCCCGGCCTCAGTTGCAGCGTTTCGTTCGGTACGTTGACGCGCACCTTCACGGTTCGCGTGCTCTCCGTCAGCGTCGGATCGATGTAGGCGATGCGGCCTTCAAACTGCGTGCCCGGAAACGCCTCCGCCTCGAACTCGACGCGCTGACCGTAACGCAGCATCCCGAGGTCCATCTCGTATGCGTCGAGCATCAGCCACACCACGCGCAGATCGGTCAGCGTAAACAGCCGCGTGCCCGTCTCGACATACATGCCGGGGAATCCCTCGCGCTGCAGCACCCAGCCGGTCACCGGGGCATCAATCCGCATTCGATCCGAAGCGCGCTGTTCCTTCCGCAGCCGCGCGATCTCGTCCTCGGGAATGCCCCACAACTCAAGCTTGCGCTCGGCCGACTCAGCCAGCGCGTCGGCGCTGCGGCGGGCGGGGTGATCGGCGGGATAGGACGACTGCGCCTGGGTCTGCGCCTCCAGGGCGAGCAGGTACTCCTGCTGGGCGACGAGCAGATCGGGGCTGTACACCTCGGCCAGGTGATCCCCCTGGCTGACCAGGATGCCGGTGTAGTTGACGAAAACTCGGTCGAGTCGGCCGGGGAAGTAGCTGCTCACATGCGTGATGCGCGTTTCGTCAGCGGCGATCTTACCGACCATCCGGATTTCGTGGACGAGGTCGCGATAGGCCACCGGCGAGGTCTCGATCCGCGCCAGCGCCTGGGCCCGCGGAGAGAGGGGGAGTTGCGCGTCGCCAGCCGCCCCCGCGCCGGCCTTCACCGGCACGAGGTCCATGAAGCACAGCGGACACTGCCCGAACTTCGGCAACTGGATCTGGGGGTGCATCGAGCACGTCCAGATCACCGCCTCCGCCGCGGCGGAAGGCGCCGTCGGGGAGCCGTCGCCCGCCGGTGCGGTCAGCCGCCCCACGCCGTAGCCGACCGCCAGCACCACGATGGCGACGCCGACGCCCAGCCCGACGCGCACGAGCCGCATCTTGTACCCCCGGTACTCGAACGCACCATCTCGCGAATCGCGCTCAGTCATGGTCCACCTCGTCGGACGCCTCGGCGACGGGCAACCGGCCGCCGGACTCGCGTTGCAGCTCTGCGCGACTTACCAGAAAGTCGCGCAGAAACTCCAGCGCCTTCATGCGCATCATCACCAGGTCCTCCTCCGCGCGCAGCAGCACGTTGAGGTCTGCACGCCCCGCCACCAGCACCTGGTGTGACAGCTCCACGTTCCGAGACACTTCCGGCAGGATGGTCGAACGATACAGTTCGAGTTGCGATCGGGCGAGTTCCTGCCGGACATGTGCCTCGCGCACGCCGCGGATGACCGCGTGAGCGCGGTCTTCGAAGAGTGCCAGCCTGCGGTTGTACTCATGAACCGCGCGGGCGACCTGCGCCTGGTTCTGGTCGAAGAGCGGGATTTCGACGTCGAACATCGGCCCGACCAGCCATTTCATCTCCCGAGCGGCGGGTCCGAAGGGGGCCACGGACGGCCCTCCGGCTTGGGTCGTGCCATAGTACTGATCGACGACCGCCTGCGCAGCGGCGTTGCCCGCGCGGGCTGCGGGGCTCGGCGTGTCGGAAGAGCGCGGCGCCCCGGCCCGCTCAAAGGCGATGCCGACAGACACCTCGGGCCAGCCTTCGAGGCGAGTCAGCGATACGTCACGCGCCGCCGCGAGCAGGCTCCACTCCGCGGCGAGCAGGTCCAGTCGCTGCGACGCGCCAAGCCGGACGTGGTCGGCCTCGTCCGCCGTCGGCGGCAGAGGTTCGCTCAGCTCGTGAAGCGGCGTCACCGTCCAATCGTCACCGGCCGCGGGAAACCCGATGAGCTGAAGCATACCGCGCTGCTCGGCGCGATAGGCGGCCTGCATGGTCTGCCACTCGGATTGCAGGCGCATCTCGCGCACGCGCGACAGGTTCAGTTCGACCTGCGTAGTCTGCGCCGTCGACGCCTGCGCCTCGATCAGCCGGGTCATGCGCTGGGCGAGCGCGATGGTCTCCTCCATAAGTTCGACGGCGCGCTGCGCGAAGCGAAGCCGCGCATAAGTTACGTGCACCTCGCGCGCCGTCTCGATCGCGCGGTCGGCCACGCGCAGGACGGTTTCCTGCAGCGCCGCCCTCGCGACTTTCTTCCGCTCGGGGACCAGCCACAGGTCTTCCAGCGAGAGCAGGGGTGAGGAGCCACGGAGCATCGCCCGGCCGCCGCCGCTGGGCAGCATGGCCATGAAGCTGAACATCGGGTTGGTCAGCAGCCCGGCCTGGACCAGGTCCGCCTCGGCCTGCCCGATCAGCGCCAGATCGGCCCGCAGTGCCCGGTTGTTGCGCAGGGCCAGCGCGACGGCCTCCTCCTCGCCCAGCACCCCGTCGTCCTCCCAGCCGCTCGACAGGACCTCCCACGCCTCGTCCCACGTGGGCTGCTGTCCTGTGCGTTGGGCGACAAGTTCGCCAGCAGACGCGGCCCGAAACTCGCCCGAGCCAGCGCATCCGGACAGAAGGAGGGCGCCGAGGAGCCCGCAGGCGGCGATGCCCTTCGGACAGGCGAGCAGGGAGGTCTTGCGGGCATTCAGGGACATCTGGTCATCCGATCGAGCCGCGAGCCGATCACCGAGGCAGCGGCGCCCCGAAGCCGGGTCAGCAGCGGGACTATACCCCTGGGATACCGGAGCGGGGAGCCGCGCAATTGCCTCACAGGACAACTCGCCGCCGCGGCGACCGCAGCTGGGGTCGCTCCACCGACCGGAACTCATGCTCGGTTGCCCTCCAGGCCGTTCACAGGGTCCTGAGGCGGCCCGGTGGCGGTTCCCACCCGGAGGGCTCGTCAGACGGCTGCCACCAGGATGCGACATCGCATGGCGGTCGCGTAATTGGATGGAGCGAACGACCGATTTCTTCCCTGCCGGGGGTTTCGAGCAGGAATCGCGCGCGGACACCCCAAGGCGCCTCCCGCGCGGTTGGCCATCATGGCCCTGCCGGATACACTCAGGGCGTGAACTGCCGCAACGCAGAGCCCACGACCATTGAATCCGGTCTGGTTGCCCGCTGCAAACGCGGCGATCGTGGGGCGCAGCGCGCTCTTTACGACCAGACATGCGAGCGTGTCTTCAGGCTTCTGACGCGAATGACTGGCTCGCCCGAAACGGCCGAGGATCTGGCCCAGGACACCTACTTGAAGGCTTTCTCCGCGCTGGCAACCTTCGACGGGCGCTCCTCCATCCAGACATGGCTGTATCGAATCGCACTCAACGAGGCGCTGCAGTGGCTACGCCGCAAACGCCTGCCTGTCCTGGATGCGGACGTCGCCGCGCTCAGACCTGATCCTCGGGACCACGGGCACGAAGCGGTGATCCGAATGGACATCGAGTCGGCGATGGCCCTGCTTGACCCGCCCGACCGCGCGATGCTGCTCCTGCGCTACCAGGAGGGGCTCGACTATCGCACCATCGCGATGGCGGCCGATGTGGCCATGGGGACAGTGGCGTCGCGGCTGAACCGGGCCCGGCAGCGGCTGAGGCAGTTGCTTGGCGCTTTCGCGCCGCGCGGGGAAGAAGCCCGATTTGCCACGCATCGAATACGACATGAAGTGGAGAGGATGTCGCGCGGCGGCCCGCCGGTACAGAGGCCTGCTGACTGAGGAATCGTGTGACCATGCGCTGCGGCGAGATCCGCGACAAACTCGGCCCTTACGTCGATGATGAGGTGTCGCCGGCGGTTCGTTCGGCGATCGCGGCTCACGTCTGCGAGTGTAACCACTGCCGCGGGGAGATAGAGCGGCTTCAGGACTTGGGCGAGCGCATCAAGGCCGGTGGTCCAGGTGGCCCGCCGCAGGCACTCTGGGGGCGGATCGAGGCTCGGTTGCTCGAGGGGCCCGAGCCGCAACGCGCCGGGCGCGTGGCGCGCGGGCGGCGGATTCTGGCCATGGCGGCGTGCGTGATGCTGGCCGTCGGGAGCGGCTATCTGTTGCTGACGCAGGGAGTCGGCAGCCGGGTCGAGGCCGCAACCGTGGATTTTTCGGTCCTGCTCGATGGCTTGTCCGTCGATCCGGAGGCCGCATTCCGAGAGTTCGTCAACCTCCACAGGGGACGCCCGGTCGCGGCCGGGCAGGCCCTGAGACATGCGTCGCAGCTCAACTTCGGCATGCCGAGCGAGTTGCCGGGCGGGTTCGTACTGGAAACAGCCTTCGCACTGCAGATCGGCGAAGCCCCAGCCGCCGCTGCTACCTACCGGCGCGGAACAGAGTTCATCGGTACAGTCTTTCATCGTGCGATTCACATCGAGGACTACGGTACCCATCGAGACCACCCGTGCGTCATCGGCGAGCACCGCGGCCATCAGGTTCAGGTTGGCGAGTGGCGGCTGGTTCACGTTACTGACGCGACGACCTGCCATTGCGTCCTGAGCCGGCTGGATGATACGACGGAACTGCCGCCCGTGCTCCGCGCCGTCGCGCCCGGGTTTCAGCCGCGGACCGATCACTCCCATCCGTGATCCGACCTGCCGGAGGCCACGGATTGCAATGCGGTATAAGCGGCCGGACACTATCGGCGTGTGCGGGCGGCATGTCACGACTCTCCGGTCCCGTGCGCGGGCGGGTGGCCCGTTCTCATTGCATTCAGCGAGGGTGGGCTCGCGATGATGGTCTGCCAGGCCGATGAGTGTCTGCCACTCGGGCCAGCCGGGCTGCACGGTTCGAGATCTCTCGCAGGGTCCGGTCGTCAGGGGCGCAGTCGTGAAGGCGGCGCAGGAGAACCCGGCGGGTAGAATGGCAGGGGCGCGGGCGATCCGCGGCTCGGGTTTCGAGTAGATCGGGGGCGGTCGTGGTCGCATCCGCGCCCCATGCGATCCGCGTCGATCATCGCGCCCCCATCCCTCGCTGTGTACAGCGAGTGATGGCCACCCGGCCGTGCGACGAGGGCGGCAGCGATGGTGGGTCGTGTACGACCCACCCTGCGAAACCTGCACCGCCATGACAGCCGCGCGCCGGCCGACGAATGCCGATCGCGACAGGACCTGAAACGAAGGCGGGGGCGCTGCGAACCTCCCGGTCGGCAGCGCCCCCGATCTTGTTCTGGCCAGCCCGGTGCGGCTCGGCTTAGTCGTCGCCGCCGATGTCGAACTTCAGGTCGCCCGCGAAATCCCAGCCGCCGGACAAGCCGCCGCGGAGGGCCTTCTTGCGCTTCTTCGGCTTGGCGGCTTCGGCCTGGGCGTTGGCGGCGGCCATATCGGCCGCGGAGACGCTCGATTCCGGCTTGAGCGACAGCGAGATCCGGCGTTTCTCACGGTCGACGCCAAGCACACGGGCCTCGACCTCCTGCCCGGCGCTCACCACTTCGCTGCAGGTGCGGATGCGCTTGTCGGACATCTCGGAGATGTGGATCAGCCCCTCGACGCCGGGCACCAGTTCCACAAAGGCGCCGAAGTCTGTCAGCCGCGTGACCGTGCCCTTCACCTGAGAGCCGGGGGCGTACCCGTCGAGCACCGTGGCCCACGGATCGCTGGACGCCTGCTTGAGGCTCAGGGCCATGCGCTGCTTGTCGGGTTCGATGCGGATGATCACGGCGTCGATGACGTCGCCCACGGACACCGCCTCGCCAGGCCCTTTGACGCGCGACCAGCTCATTTCGCTCAGCGGGATAAGCCCCTCGACGCCGGACTCGACCTCGACGAACGCGCCGAAATCGGCCAGGCGCATGACCCGCGCCTTCACGCTCGAGCCGACGGCGTATCGGTCTTCCGCCCCGACCCACGGGTCAGGGAGGATCTGCTTCATGCCCAGCGAGATTCGGTCCCGCTCTTTATTGATCCGGAGCACCTTGACCTCGACCTCCTGGCCGATGGTCAGGTGGTCGGTCACCTTATCCACATTGCCCCAGGTGATGTCGCGGATGTGTACGAGGCCGTCGACGCCGCCGAGGTCAACGAAGGCGCCGAATTCGGTGATATTGCTGACCTTGCCGCGGCGGACCTGGCCGGCCTGCAGCTCATTGAGCAGCGTGTCGCGGTTTTCAGCCCGCTCCTTTTCCATCAGCTTGCGGCGGCTGATGAGGATGTTCTTCCCGCGGCGATCGACTTCGAGCACCAGCGCGCGGATGTGCTGGTTGAGCAGGACCGAGATGTCCTTCGGCGGCACCAGGTCCACCTGCGACGCCGGCATGAAGGCGCGAAGGCCGTTGACCTCGACCTCCAGACCGCCCTTGTTCATGCCCGAGACCTTGCCCTCGACGATCATGTCGGGCTTGAGCGTCGTCCACGTCGCGCGCTGGGCCTGGCCCTTGCGGTTGACCATGAGCAGCCCGGCGGAGGCGTCGAAGTGGTCCACCACGACGTCGACCTTGCGGCCGATCTCGACGACTTCCTTCTTGCCGAACTGCGCGCGGGGCAGGATGCCCTGGTTCTTGGCGTCGAACTCCAGGAAGACGTCGTCGCCGGTGACAGCGCACACTGTGCCGGTCAGCTCCGTGCCCGGCGCTGCGCCGTCGCGCGGCGTCGCACCGCCTCCCGTGGCGGCCGGACGCGCCCCGCCGCGGAGCTCCGCGAGGTCGGCGGCGTCCATGCCGGACATGGCCTCAGCCACCTCCTTGTCGATGTCGGCCATCGACGGCGGGACGGCGGCGGGCGGCGGGGCCGGGCGCGGGGAAGGCGCGGGCTCGCCGCCGGGACCGGGGGGCATCGGAACGTGGTTGGGTGTGTCTGTCATGTCAAAACCTGCGAAGCCGAGAACAGATTGCGGCGGCACGATGACGCTCGACGCCCACGGGCATGCCGCGCGGTCCAGCCATAGATAGTGAGCTAGCGGTCACGGTCGTTGATGGCGACGGAGAGTTGAGGATATGGCCTGATCCTGTCGTCCCACGGATCGCGCTTCCGGACCCTCTGCGACAGCGGCGGCGAGGCAATCGCCGCGAGCAGCCTCCCGGGCCCCTCGCCGCGTCGGATCGAACCTCGCCCCGAGCCGGAAGCCCGAACTTCTATCGGCCGACTTTGCGGTCGTCAAGAACAGTCGCCAAAGCAGCGACTTCTCACGCGGAATCCACACCGAACGCCAACTGCGGCGATGTTCGCGGCCGTCGCCTCAGCGGCAGGGTGAACGACGCGGCGGGGCAGCTGCACCCCACGGCACTCAGGCCCCATAAAGCACGCGTTGACATGCCTCCTTTCGGCCGGCCATTGCGGACCAGTGACCGTGGCACCTGGCCGAGAGGCAGGGTGACACCCGGTTGTCGCCGGCCCGCCAAGCCCTTGAGGCAGAAGTCGGCGGCGCGCACCGTGTTTGCCCCGGCCCGGCCTGCGGGGCGGGTCGCCGCGAGCCGGCGCACCGCGCGGGAATCGACTCCTCCCTTCGCGCGGCACCGCCGCCCCGCGCCGCGAATGCCCCCGAATCTGCGCGCCGCGCGGTGCATCCCGCGCGATCGGCGCGCATAATCCCCTCCGATGGCCAGACGCTCTCCATCCCGCCGCACGCCGCGCACCGCCGACGTGCCGGCGCAGCCGTCCGCTCGCGCGTCGCAGCGCCCCCCCGGGGCGTTGGGCTTCCTGCTGCGGTTCGTCGCGATGGTGGCTGTGTTCTATGTGCTGACTTTCGTACCGACCTTTCGAGAGAAGCTGTTTCCGGCCTACCTCCGCACGCTGGCGTCGATCAGCGCGACGGCGCTGCCGCCGCTGGAGCCCGATGTTACGGCGGCGGGCTCGGCGATCATGTCTCCGCGCTTCGCCATCGACATCCGCGCCGGCTGCGACGCGCTGGAACCGATGGCCTTGCTCGTCGCCGGCGTCTTCGCCGCGCCGGTGCGCTGGCGGCTGCGGCTGATCGGCGCGGCGGCCGGCGTGGGCCTGCTCTTCGTCGCGAACATCGCGCGCATTGTCGGCCTGTTCATCGCCGGTGTGCATGCCCCGCGCACGTTTCAGTTCCTGCACCTCGACGTCGGCCAGGCGCTCTTTGTGTTTCTCGCAGTGCTCATCTGGCTGGCCTGGGCGATGTGGGCGGTGCGAAGGTCGCCGGAGTTGCGCCATGGCGACGGCTAGGCCGATTGTGGCCTTCGCGCTGCGCCTCGTGATCCTCTACGCGGTCCTGGCGGCGCCGTGGCCGGGTGTGCGTCCGGGCTATGCCGCGATGTATCGATCCGCCGCAGACCTGGTTCTTGGGTCGATGCTCGACGGCCGGCTCCGCTTCGAGCCCATCCCGGGCGCCGCGGACGGCAAGGACGTGATGGTCCGCCTCCGTGCCGCGGAGGGCTCCAACCAGCGGCTGAGCATGCCGCACGACAGCCGCCTGACCGGCTATCTGCCAACGGCGGAGTTGATCGCGCTGGTGCTGGCAACACCGCTTGCCTGGCCCCGGCGGCTGATCGCGCTCGCCGCAGGACTGATGACGGTCTCGGCGTTCATCGGCGTGCGACTCGCCGCGCTGGTCGCGTATGTTTATGCCCACGAGGCGACAGGCGCCCCGGGAGGGCTGATCTCCGCGGCTTACGAGGTGCTGGCGGTCGCGCCGACGCCGGGGTTTGTCGTCCCGGTGCTGATCTGGGCCCTGGTCTGCTTCCGACCTGCCGAAGCCTCGGCCTGGATGCGTCGGGTTGCCCGCCCGGCCGGGCCCGCGGACGCCGCCCGCCATCCGCCCTGACGAGGCGCGCATCCGGCGGTTAACCCTTCACGCGGTCCCTGATCGTGTTAACATGGGCACGGGCCGGGGTGGACGGCGGATCAGCCGGTGCACCAGCCCAACGCGATTTGATCAAGATGGACGAGCTTCACGACGAGAAGGGCAGCCCCATGGTGCGACCGAAGGGTGTTCCGGCCGGCCTGTGGACACGGTGCACAAGCTGTGGACACATGGTGTATGAGAAAGAGGTGGCCGACAACCTCTACCTCTGCCCCGAGTGCGGCTTCCACCGGCGTGTAGAGGCCCGGGCGCGCATCGCGCAGCTGGTAGACCCCGACTCCTTCGAGGAGTTCGCGCAGGATCTGCGCAGCACCGACCCGCTGAATTTCAAGGATCGCCTGCCCTACAAGGAACGCATCGAGCAGGAGCAGAAGCGCACCGGCGAGAAGGAAGCCGTCATCGTCGGCAAGGCGTTCATCCGCGGCCGCCCGGTGATTCTCGCCGTGATGAACCCGAACTTCATCATGGCCTCGATGGGTTCGGTTGTCGGCGAGAAGATCACCCGAGCCGCAGAGCGCGCCGCCGAGGAGAACCTGCCGTTTATCGTGGTGACCGCCAGCGGCGGGGCGCGGATGCAGGAGGGCATGATTTCCCTCGTGCAAATGGCCAAGACGTCGGCGGCGCTGGCCCGGCTTGACGATGCCGGCGGCCTGTATGTCGTGGTTGCGACCGATCCGACCACTGCCGGTGTGGCTGCGAGTTTCGCCAGCCTGGGGGATGTGATCATCGCCGAGCCCGGCGCGATGATCGGCTTTGCGGGGCCCCGCGTGATCGCGAACACGATCAATGCGGAGCTGCCGGCGGGCTTCCAGACCGCGGAGTTCATGCTCCAGCACGGCTTCGTGGACCGCATCGTGGCTCGGCCCAATCTGCGCACCGAGTTGGCGCGGATCATTGACTACTGCGGCAAGTGAGAGCGGGGCCGTTGAGCGATCCTCGCTCCTGACGTGATTTTTCAAAAGTTTTTCGGACTTTCCGCCGATCAATTCGTCGGGGCCACTGTGCTCGTCGTACGGCCCCGGCTGAACCGGACGGACCTGCCCGCCACGCGAATCACATGACGAACCAGACACGGATGTTGAAGGTTCTCGGCAGCCTCGCTTCGGCGATGCTTCTTACCTCGCTCCTGCTTTCGTGGCTCGAACCGGGTCTCCCGCTCGCGGCCGCACAGCCTTCGGTACGCGAACTCGCCGAGGCGTCCGTCGCCGTCGTCCGCGAGCCTTCGGCCATCGAACACCGCCGTTGGCAGACCATCGAGATCATCCCCGGCCCGGCGTCCTCGCTGACCGCCGCGCGGCTCAGCGCGATCCCCGACGCGACCGGCTCGCATTTCGTGATCGACGACCACGGTCGGATCGCGGGACTCCGCCCCTGGCGCGCCCAAGCGGCTGCTGCGGAGGCTCCAGGCGCCGTCCGCATCCGCGTCTCCCGTGTGGATCGCAACGGCCCGATGACGCAGCCCCAATGGCTCGCCGTGCAGGCTCTCGTCTCGGCCCTCAACCGCGAGCTCGGCTCAACGGGCGATTCCCTGCCCGTCACGATCGAAGACACCTGGGCTCGATCGCATGGCCTCGCCGAGGGCGCCATCCTGCGGATCCCCGCTGATCCGAGTGAGTGGGGCGCGACGGGCGCCGGCCTCTGATTCGACTCTTCCCCAACCGCTCGGCTTGCCCAGCCCTCCCGGATGCTTCATGCTGGCCGTCGCCCGGCTCCAGCAGGGGCTGAAGCCGCCTGCCGGACAGACCGCCTACGCCAGGGGACAAGCCATGCTCAAGCCGCCGCGTTTCCTGCCTCGCGCACTCCTGCGAAGCGGCGCTGGTCGGATGCTGCTCGGCGCTGCGACGCTTCCCGGATTCTCGGCGGCTGGCGTCCACGCCTCGCCGCCTTGGATCGCGGACGGGGCGTCGGCCATGGTGTCGACCGACTCGCGCCAGGCGTCAGAGGTGGGTCTCGAAGTCCTCCGCGCCGGGGGCAACGCGGTCGATGCAGCGGCCGCGGTTTCCTTCGCGCTCGGCGTGACGCGGCCCTACAGCACCGGACTGGGCGGCGGCGGATTCATGATCATCCGTTTCGGCGACGGCCGGGTGGTCACGCTCGATTATCGCGAGACCGCGCCGGCCGCTTCGACTCGCGACATGTTCACAACCGCGAGGAAAGCGGCCCCGGAAGCGCCGCCCCCGAGCCGCATCGGCGCGCTCGCCGTCGGCGTACCCGGTACGCTGGCCGGACACGCGAAGGCCGTTGCCGCGTACGGCTCGCGTCCGCTCGATCAGCTCATCCGGCCGGCGATTCGGCTGGCCCGCGAGGGCGTGCCCATCGACGACCATGCACGGGGCGCCATCCGCGAGGTCCTGAAAGACTACAAGGAGCATCCATCGCTGGAGCGGTCGTGCGCGTTTCTCTACGAGCGCTACCTTGCCGCGGGGCGCCCCGATGCGCTGGCGGGTCGATGGGTTCAGCCGGAGCTGGCGAACCTGTTCGAGACGATCGCCTCCCGCGGCTGGCGCGTGTTCTATGAGGGCGAGGTGGCGGCCGCGATCGTCTCGACGGTGCATCGCGGTGGGGGGATCATCACACGTGAAGATCTCGCAGGTTACGCGGTCAAAGCCCGCGAACCGCTGCGCGGCGCGTATCGCGGCTACGAAGTCATCACCATGCAGCCGCCCTCATCCGGGGGCGTTGCCCTGATCCAGAGCCTCAACATCCTGGAGCGGTTCCCGCTTGAGGAACTGTCGAAGCGCGACCCGTTGACCGCGACACACTTGCGCATCGAAGCGATGAAGCACGCGTTCGCCGACCGCGCTCGCTGGCTTGGCGACGCCGACCACGCGTTCGTGCCGGTCGACCGGCTCGTATCGCCTAGGTACGCGGCAGACTTGGCCGGGCGAATCCGAATGGATCGCGCCGGCCCGGCCGACTCATGCGGAATGGCCCAGTTGCCGGACGACGCGGGCACGTCGCACTTCACCATAGTCGATCGCTGGGGCACGGTCGTAGCCGTAACGGAGACGATCAACACCAGCTTCGGTTCGCTGACCTGCGTCCCGGAGTGGGGGCTGATCCTCAACAACGAGATGGACGACTTCGCCGCCGAGCCGGGCGTGCCCAACGCGTTCGGACTCGTGCAGTCCGAGGCCAGCGCCGTGGGCCCGGGTCGCAAGCCGCTCTCGAGCATGACCCCGGCCATCGTGGTGAAAGACGGCAAAGTTGTGCTGGCGCTGGGGGCGTCCGGCGGGCCGAGGATCATTACGTCCGTGCTGCAGGTCATGCTCGCCGTGCTCGACGAGGGCGTTGACCTGGCGGAGGCGGTCGGGCGACCGCGGGCTCATCACCAGTGGATGCCGGACCGCGTGAGCTTCGATCGCGAGCCGGGCGGCGTGCTCGCCGAGGGGCTGAGGCGACTGGGGCACGAGGTTCGCGTCGGCGGCGGGGGCGGAGTCATCTCGGCGATTCAGTCCACCTCGACGGGCTGGCGGGGCGCTTCAGATCCACGCAAGGGGGGAATGCCCGCAGGGTATTGACCGACAGAGCCGCGCAGCCGCTCATTTGCCGCGCAGCATGGCGATGGCCTTCGCGATCCGCCGCTGACGGGTTTCCGGCCTCTTGGCTTCCAGAATCGCCTCCACGTGCTCGCGCCGATGGGTGTAGCTGAGATTCTCCCAGCGGAGCCGGGCTGTCTTGTCGGCCGCGAGCGCGGCTTCGAGGTCAGGCGGCGCGACGACGATACGTAGTTCCAAATCAGCTTCGACGGTGACCACGACGCGATCGCCGGCCTTGATCCCGGCCGCTTCGCGGTTCGCGCGGTTCAGGCCGATCCAGTTCTCGCCGCCCATCGCGGCGATGGTCGTACGGAAGGTGTGCCCCCGAATCGTCACCCGGACGGGGGCGCGGACCTTTCCGAAGATCGGCTTTGGATCAAACGGAAGCTTGATCCCGCAGGCCGACGTATGGTCATCGCTGACGATCACGCCCGTGAATCGTTTGCTCATGCCGCACTCCTCCCGTCAGCGCGCTGACGCTGTCGGAGCCCTGGATCGCGCGGGAACAGGGCGAAGAACCCTTTGCAAGCCGCTGGCGCGGGCGTAGCCTCCGAGGCTCCCGGGGCCAGTAGAACTCGCCGACCGGGCCGTCGCACCAGGAGATGGTCATGCCCGCAAGGCTCTTCCGTCTGGTCGTACCCGTAGCCGACATCGAACGGGCAACTCGATTCTACGCTGCGGTGCTGGAAATACCCGGCATGCGGGTCTCGCCCGGCCGACACTACTTCACCTGCGGCGGGACGATTCTCGCGTGCGTTGACCCCCGTGCCGACGGCGACGACCACGCCCCGGTCCCGCTGCCCGACTGTGTCTACTTCGCGGTCGAGTCGCTCGAAGCCACCTTCGAAGCCTGCGCCGCAGCCGGGGCGGCACCCGAACCAGGCGAGATTCACGGCGACCCGGCGGGGCGGATCTGCCGACGCCCGTGGGGCGAGCGTTCGTTCTACGTCCGCGATCCATTCGGGAATCCGCTATGCTTCGTCGACCACACGACATGTTACACGGGATAGCCCTCGGGTGGCCCGGCGCGCGATTCGAGGCCTCGTATCATGCCTTGGGGCGTGACACGGCGGGATAAAACGGATACCCTTTACCTTCAACTCGTTCCGGCCGACCTTTGAGATGGCCGGGAACAAACGGGCCGGTCCGAAAGTTCAAAGCGATGGCAGGGCCGGGCCGGTCCCTGCGAGCCCTATCGGAGGTACTGCACCATGCGGAAAGCGATCTCGATGGCAGTGGTGAGCGCGCTGGTTCTGACCGTGGCGCCGCGGGCGATGGCGCTGGGCATCGGCGACACCGCGCCGCCTCTCAAGGTGAAGGAGTGGGTCAAGGGCGATGCGATCGACCTCGAGAAGGAGAAGGGCAAGATCATCGTCGTCGAATTCTGGGCGACCTGGTGCGGGCCCTGCATCGCCTCGATCCCTCACCTCACTACGCTCCAGGGATTGATGGGCGACGCTGGCGTGCGCGTGATCGGGCTCACCTCCGAAGACCCCAACAACTCCCTCGACACCGTGAAGCGGTTCGTCGAGGACCAGGGCTCGAAGATGGGCTACACCGTGGCCTTTGACCAGGGCCGCGAAACCTACGAGAAGTACATGGGCGGCGTCGGCGCCAACGGCATTCCCCACGCGTTCGTCATCGACCGCGAGGGCAAGCTTGCCTGGCATGGCCACCCCGGCGATCCGTTCATGCACAGCCTGCTGGAAGAGATGACCAAGGGCGACTACGACCCGGTCGCCAGCCGCATCAAGATGAAGAAGGTCGCTCGCTACAAGGCCCTGCTCAACGAGCTGAAGGACTACGGCGGCGCGCAGAAGCTCATCGACGAGCTCATCCAGTTGAATCCCGACAAGAAGGACCTTTACGAGGCCGACCGGTTCCACTGCCTCGTGATGAACCGCAAGACCCGCTCCGCCGCGGCCGAGCGCGGCTCTGAGATCGTCGAGCGGATCAACAACGCCCACACTCTCGCCGAGATGGCTTGGCGCATGATGACCGAGCAGGAGGGTTACCAGGGCAAGTACGACGCGCTGGCCCTTCGCGCCTCGGAGAAGGCTTTCGGTCTGGACAAGGAGGACTGGACGGTCCTCCGGGCCTTGGCCTATGCGCGCTTCCTGAATGGCAACGCCCAGTCTGCCATTGAGCTTCAGCAAAAGGCGATTGCCGCCGCCAACGAGTCGGACCACGCCGAGTTGAAGCGTGATCTCGAGTTCTTCGAGGCCAACAAGTAGGCCCTTTCGCCGGGCCGGGCGCTTGGCCGCCCCCGGCGGGATCGATTCAAAAGTGGCCGGCGCGACCCCGGATCGGGGGTTGCGCCGGCCGCTTCTGTTTGCGGACCGGAGACCTCGGGCCGGCGGATTCTCCGGGCGGTTTGCCATCCCGCGGCGGCGTATCGTACGGTGACGGTGTCGGGGGGAGCCTCGTGGAGAGGCTCAGCCCGGCCCGCCCGTCGGCCCGTTCGGGGGATTGGGTTCGGCGGGGGGGACTTGACCGGCGGGTCGGCACTGCGACGGCTTCCACCGTGTAGGGGAAAACGGCGTCGCCGGGCAGGTCAGTTCGCTACCGTGTCTGCTCGTGGTCGGGATGGCGATCCGGGGGGAATGCGGCCATTCCGCCCGACCGGGCATCGGCGCGGTGCACCCATCAAGGCTTTCCGGAGGGGGAAAGAGTTCGCGGGCCGGCCGCGCGGCGATTGTCGCGCGGCCGGCTTCGCTTGCGCGCAGCGCTGACGGCCGGCGCTCCTGCCGGCCGGCGCCTTCAACCTTATCGATGATTGTCTTGGCGCGACCTGGTCAGGCGTCCGCGGCTTCGAGAATGCGAGCGTATTTCGGCTCGGTGAGCACCTGATCCGTGGGGACCATCGTGATCACGCTCCAGGGGCAGACCTGCGCACAGAGCTTGCATCCGATGCACACCTGCAGATCGATCGTGCAGATGCCCATCGCGTAGCCGGGGTGGGTGGGGTCGGAGATCTTGTCGATGCAGTCGACCGGGCACACGGCGACGCACGAGTCGCAGCCGGTGCAGATATCCTCGTCGAGGATCGCCAGTTGCTTGGGGAGCTTCTTCTTCTTGGCCATGGTCCGCGTCGCAGCCTCGCCGTCCGTTAGCGCCGGCCCTTCCCGTTCCGGTGGGAAGGCTTGAACACGGAGGGGAGTTTACCCTTCCCGTTCAGGCGCGGCAACGCGCGGCCGTTGCGACGGGTGGCAGAGGTTCGGGCGACGCCGTTGCCATGGCCGTTGACCCGCGACACGTGCAGAAATCCGTCGATCGGGCCGGAGATCGGGGCGATCGGGTGCAGCGGATAGCGGTGCTTCCGCGAGAGTTTTAGGCGGAGCAGGTCGTCGACGGTCAGCAGCCGGGCCCCTTTGGCCTCCAGCTGGCGACAGGCCAGATCGGCCCGCGTCCGGTCCCAGTAGCCGCAGGCGTCCGTGACGATTGTCACCTTGCGGTTGCGGGCGAGCAGGCCGAGCGCCAGGATCTTGATCGAGGACTCCAGCCCGCTGCCGAACAGCACGAATTCGCCTGCATCCAGGCCGGTCAGGAATTGGTCGGCCTTCGGGTTGCTCAGCAAGTCGTGGTGGCGCTTGCGAAAGATGATCTGCTGAAAGTGATGGAAAAGGTCGAGCGGAACGGCCAGCGTGTTGTCGTACTCGATCCGGTCATGGAGCGGAAAGAGCGTGAACGGCAGCTTCGCCTGCCCGCGCGTCCCGTCGAGACAGTGCACGGGCTCGGCTTCCGTCCGCAGCTCCAACGCGCGGTGCGCGTCGATGGCTGAAACCACCGGACAGTGGTTCCGTTTCGTCCAGGCGATCACTCGCCGCAGGAGCGGAACGAGTTCTTCCCGGTTGAGCACCGGATAGGCGCCATCTGCTTCGAGGAAATCCCGCTGCGTGTTGAGGTCGACGACCACACACTCCAGCAGGAAGTGCTTCCCACCTCTGGTCATGCGCTGCCCCCCGCCGACGATCGCCCCGGGTCTGACAGGTGAAGGCGACGACGGCTACGTCTCGGAAATGCGGACTTTGAGAGCCTTCACAGATGGGGGGTGCTTCTTTCCTCCCTCCGATCGGCGCTCGACTCCCCTCCGGGAACCTCGCGCCACGCTCTCATCGCGACTAAGTCTATTCCTGCCGCACCGCCAAGGCTACCCCGGCGCATCATCTTTGTAAACTATTATTCCGCATTAGCTTAGAGGAAGTTCGACCGGATAACCAAGACCCCGGCTCGACCGTTCGGTCCGCCGGCGAGGTTGGCGCTTCGTTCGGGGAGGGAAGTTCCCTATTGCACGGCCCGGCGAGGGTGCGGCGGGTCTGCCGCGCAGGCTGTGAGTTTTCTCGGCGGGGAAACCGCTTTCGGGCCCGGAGGGGCTGCCTCTCAACGGCTTGGCGGGCGGTGGACGCGGCCGAAGCCACCCTGCGGCTTGAGGATCTCGCGTAGCAGCTCACGGATCGCCTTCAGCTCCTCGTCGGACGGCGTATCCGCGGCGTCCGTGGGGCTGTGGAACGTGGCGATTTCGAGCCAGTTTCGCGCCTTGTCCTTGTCGGTGTCGTGGTTCTCGACGGACTTGAACCGGGTCATGATGGGCGGCGGGGCCGCGTCGGCAGGGCGACCGCCCGGCCGCGAACTCGTGAGCCCGGCAAGCGCCTCGCCGAGCGGATTGTGCGGTGCCTTGTCCGCGCCAACGGGTTTCACGTCCGGCTCGACGTGGCACAGGGCGCAGCTCACCACGGCCTCGACCCGCGCACGCATCGTAGCCGTTTCGGCCTTTTTTTCGCCATTTCCAGGATCGGCGGCATCGGACGGATCGGTACCCGAGAGGATCTCGACCCAGTTGAGCACACCGTCGCCGTCGACGTCCGTCCGGCGCCGCTCGCCCTCCGCGTCGAGCTTCAATGTCGCGTCCGTTGGTCGTCGTTCCTGCTCACGGACGCGGTCGGGGATCGACGTCGCCTTGCCCAGGTCCGCGATCACCCGTCCATACGCCGTCAGCTCGCGCCCCTCGGCATCCGGGTGACAGGTCGCGCAGCGGATGCGGGTTTCGATCAGCGCCAGCTTCATGTCCTCGAGGTGGCCTTCCTTGGCCGCGGCAGGCGCGGAGCCCAGCAGGGCGGCGATGGCGAGGACTCCGAGCGGCCACAGGACTCGTCTCGGCTTGGCGGCACGCATTCGCATGGTGATTCTCCAGCCGACCGCCCTCCGGCAGCCGATCGCACGCGGGGCAGCCATGCTACGGACGCCTCCAGCGAGCCGCAAGCGTCAGGCGTTCTCTCGGCCGCGGTGCGGCGGCTGCGCTGACCCTGCGCGTCGCGGCGCAAAAGTCGCCCGCGCCATTGGCTGAAGCCCCCCATTTCGGAACGTCGATACCTCCTTGGTTATCGGACATGCCGCCGAATCGCCGCCGGCCGGTTGTCAGGAGGAGGGGCACGCCGGCCCGCCGGACTACGGGTTTTCACCGCCCGCCGCTGCTCGCAGGCCCGTTCGATAGGGTTCTGCAAGGGCTGCTAACTGATGGGCGGATCGCTCCTGGCCGATGTAACGCGGGGTCTGCCCTGTTCGCGACGCGGCCGGACCGCCCGTCGCCCGGGCCCCCGACCAGCGAGCATTCCGCGTGCGAAACGAATCGATGCAGCAGTCGCGTCCCGTCATTTCGATGCCATTCTGGAAGCGCGGAGCCTGGCTCGCGGCCTCGTTCGCGGTCGTCGCCGCGATGGGCTGTGCGAACGTGACGGCTTCCTGGCGCACCCTCTGGGGCACCGAACAGGCCGCTCATACGCCGACCATTTCGACCGCCCAATCGAACGCGGAGCCCTACGGGCCCGCCGCCACGACCACGCTCGTCGCCGCGGCGCGGGCCGGCGGGATCAACATGTTCGGCGAGACCGGCAGCGAGCGCCCGTCGTACTACTCGTCGCGCTCAGCGATTCCGCTCCAGCGCCACACCTTCTCCGAGGAGGGGCGCGACTTCGACGCGGCTCTCGACCGTAAGGGCGAGCGACTGGTCTTCGCCTCGACGCGGCACAGCGAGAACTCGAATCTCTACCTCAAGAGTGTGACCGGCGTCGCCGTCACGCAGCTCACGAGCGATCCGTCCTCGGACGTGTCGCCGGTGTTCAGTCCCGATGGTCGCCGAATCGCCTTCGCGAGCGATCGGGGCGGCACGTGGGACATCTGGATTCTCGATCTGCAGGGCGGACAGCCCGTACAGGTCACCAATACCCCCGCCGACGAACTGCACCCGAGCTGGTCGCCCGACGGCCGTCGCCTGGTGTACGCGAGCCTCGCGCCGGGTGGAGGGCAGTGGGAGCTCTGGATCTCTGACGCCGAGGCCGGCGCATCGCGCAAGTTCATCGGCTACGGCCTGTTTCCCGAATGGCACCCCGCGGGCGACACGATCCTTTTCCAGCGGGCCCGCGAGCGCGGCTCGCGATGGTTCAGCATCTGGACCGTCAGCCTGATCGACGACGAACCGCGCTTCCCCGTGGAAATCTCGTCGAGCGCGAGCTTCGCGATGATCCTGCCCTGCTGGAGCCAGGACGGTCAGTGGATCGCGTTCACCACCGTTGAGCCGGTCGCGCCGACCAGCCTGGATCCGTTCGAGGCCGGTAGCACGTCCGACGTCTGGCTGATGCGCGCCGACGGTCGCTCGCGTACGCGGCTGACCGACGGCTATGGCGCGAACACGTCGCCCTCGTTTGCCCCTGACGGTCGCGTGTTCTTCACCACCGACCGGACCGGCGTGGACAACATCTGGTCGGCCGTGCCCGCCATCGGCGGCGAGGCCACGATGATGACCGGCGCCGAGGGCGAGCGGGGCTCGATGGCGACAACGATTATCCCGGAAACCGCTCCTGCGGGGCGGAATCCATGACCAGCGCCCTGTTTCCGCACTGAGGGAAAGAGAGGCTGGCCGATTTCCGATACAGGTGTGGAGTCTGCGGGCCGCTCCCCGAGGCCGGGGACGGACTGCCGGAAGGGCTGAGCCAGGAGGGCCGGCCGATGTGCGAACCGGAGTCAAGGATGACAACGCGGGTGATCGCCACGCTGCCGCTGCGGAGCATCCGGCGGCGCGCGTTGGGTACGACGGTGGGTGTGGCGGCGGTGTGCCTGGTGGCCGCGTCGGCAGGATGTCAGACGCGCCAGAAGGTCGTGACGCCGGTCGTCATCCCCAACCGCGACCTCGGCCCGATGACGATCGCCGTGGCGCCGGCGCTCAACCAGAGCGGCTCGGTGGCCTTCGATCCGAACCGGTTTGCGGATCACATGGCGAGTGAGCTGAGCTATGCGGAAGGAGTCCGCGTGGTTCCGGTAAGTCGCGTCCTGGCAGCACTGTCCGCGCAGGGTGTGAATTCGGTGGAATCACCGGAACACGCCCTTGAGCTGACGCGGTTGCTCGGGGTGGATGCGATCCTGGTCTTCTCGGTGACGGAATATGATCCACACGTGCCGCCGAGCATCGGCATCACCGGCCAACTGTATGGGCAGCGACCTGGCCCGCGCCGCCGGCGCGTTGATCCGGTCGCGCTCTATCGCCAGCCCGGCGGTGCGCTGCCGTCCGAAGAAAATACGCCTGCCGGACTCCTCCGGCAGACCCAGCGAGTCTTTGACGCCGCCCACGACCAGGTCGTGAGCGACGTTCGCGCGTTTGCCGCGAACCGGGAAGGAGATTCGTCCCCCTACGGTTGGCGGATTTACGTGGTCAGTCAGCAACATTTTATCCGGTACTGCTGTCACGCGACGATCCGGGCGATGCTGGCCGAGCCGCCTCCGGCGGTCCCGGCCGGCCAGTCTGAAGGGTAGGGATGCCATGAACGTCATCAGGCAGTTGTGTCTGGTAAAGGGAGACGAGCGCTTTGTCTTCCGATATCAACCGGGTCAGGAGGCGGAGGTCATTGACGCCTTCGCCGAGCTTGCCGCGGACGAGCAGCGCGCGTTCGACTGGTTCGATGCGGCAGTGCTGAGTTTTCAGATGGGTAGGCGGTTGGAGACGGAGCTCGATCAGATCGCCGGCTGAGCACGGGACCTCGTAGGTTCCCGGTGGCTGCGGGGGTCCAGGACCAGGACCCTGACAAGGTGAGTGCATTCGCCGAACTAAGTAGCACTGATGACTCCATACCCCTTGATTGACGAGTTCCTGAACTACCTGCGGTTCGAGCGCCACTTCTCGCCGCACACCGCGAAGTGCTACGCGGCCGACCTCGCGCAGTTCTGCGCGTACCTGTCGGGTCACGTGGAGCGCGCGGCGGCGGGGCAGAGCTTCTCGGTGAGCGGGTCGGCCTCCGCGCAGGCGGGCGGCATGCCTGCCGGCGGGGCGGATGGCTCCGGCGTGGCGGTCGACATCGACCCGGCCATGTCGCAGAAGCTCCGCGAAGTGGGCTCCGAGCACATCAAGTCGTTCCTGGCCTTTCTGAGCGGCCAGAACTACTCGAAGTCGACCATCGCCCGGAAACTGGCCACGCTGCGGAGCTTCTACAAGTTCTGTCTGCGCCGTGGCTATGTCTCCGTGCACCCGCTGGCCACGATTCGCACGCCCAAGCAGGAAAAGTCGCTCCCGCGCTTCCTCGACGTCGACCAGATCAACAAGCTGCTGTCCACGCCGGACGGCGGCTCGCTGCTCGGGGCTCGCGATCGGGCGATGCTTGAAGTGCTCTACTCGACCGGCGTTCGCGTCAGCGAGCTGGTCGCACTGAACCTGGAAGACGTGGATTTCGTCGGCCGCACCCTTCGCATCCGCGGCAAGGGCAAGAAGCAGCGCATCTCGCCGGTCGGTCCGACGGCGATCGCCTCGCTGCAGCGCTTCCTCGAGATGCGCCGCGCCGACGCCCGCAACTCGACCTTCGAGCCGGGCCCGCTGTTCATCAACAAGCACGGCAAACGGCTGTCGACGAGAAGCGTCCGCCGCAAGCTCGACAAGTACCTGATCCAGTGCGGCCTAGACCCGAACATCAGCCCGCACACCCTCCGCCACACTTTCGCGACGCACATGCTCAACAACGGCGCGGACCTGCGGAGTGTGCAGGAGCTGCTCGGCCACCAGTCGATCTCGACGACGCAGGTGTACACCCACCTGACGACGCCGCGGCTGAAGCAGGCCTACGACGACGCCCACCCGCGGGCGTAAGCCGGCCGCGAGCCGCGATCGCGAATCCGACAACCCACAGGGCCGGCTGCACCGAGCAGCCGGCTTTTTTATTGTACCGGGTTAGAGCTTGGAGGCCGGGCCTCTATAGAAACGGTCGGGAGGACGGTCCCACAAGATGAGTGACCCCGCCGGGCCGTAACCGCGCGCTACCGGGCTTCTGGCCGGTGTTGATTGGCGAGTGCGATCGGTTCCGCAAAGAGCCGCCGCAGCGCGTGCCGCCAGGCTGTCTGCCTGATCAGCAGGCGAAGCCTCTCAAGCATCGGGCGGAAGCCCGATGCCACGAGAAGCAGCGGCAGATTGCACGAACTCTTCACGCCGCTAGCATTATGCGCATGCTCATGCTGCTCGCCCTCGCTGCCGGATTCGCCGGCTTGGCACACTGGCTCATCCCGCGCTTTGTGATAGCGAGCTGCCTCGCTGCGATGTGCGCTGTATCGGCGCCCTTTGCGATCGGTTGCGTGCAGCAAGGCTACGTCGACAAGTTCATCTGTATCGGATTCCCGATTGGCTTCGCCGCCTCGCTGCCGGTCGCGATGATGGTGGGCTTGCCGTTCGCCATCGTGAGAGGACGTGCCCGGAAGCCTCCCACAGCATGCCAATGCGGCTATGACCTCACGGGGAACGAGTCAGGCGCCTGTCCGGAATGCGGTGCGAGCCTGACGATCGCGCAGCGCAGGGCCATCCAACAGTGAATCCATCGGCGTCGCGCCACCCGTTTGGCTCATAAACCGTCTGGGCCGGGAGACTGCTCCCACAAGTTCATCGTTCGTTGCCAAGGGGCTTAGTGATCTGTACGGCCGCTTTGCCCGATCCGCATCCGCCGCCGGGTACGCCGCATCCACACCCCGCCTGGCCGCGACCCCACGCCCGGCGATAGATCCGCCGACCGAGATACGCCGCCGCCACCGCGACGACCAGAGTGACTGCCAGGTCCTGCATCAACCATCCCTCCGCATCAGGGTCAAGCCGGGGCGGGCTTGTGCCGCGTCAGCTCCACGCGCTGGCGAGCGCGTAGGTCGCCCACGCGGCCGTGTACGCCAGACCGGTCATATATACGAACGTGAACACCGGCCACCGCCAGGAGTTGGTCTCGCGTTTCATCACCGCGAGCGTCGCTCCGCACTGACAGCACAGGGCGAAGAAAACCATGATCGACAACGCGACCGGCAGCGTGAACACCTTACTGCCGTCGGGCCACTCCGCCGCCTGCAGCGTGGACTTGAGGTCCGCGGATTCCTCGTCCTGCTCCGCCCCGAGGTTGTAGATGGTGCCCATCGTCGCGACGACCACCTCGCGAGCGGGGAAAGAGGCGATGACCGCCGTGCCGATCCGCCAGTCCCACCCGAGCGGCCGGACCACGGGCTCGATCCAGTGGCCCATGCGGCCCAGCCAGCTCTGACGCAGGTACGCCCCGGCCTCTTCGCGATCCACCACGGCGATGGCCTCGGCGAGCGGGTCTTCGGTCGTTTCGCCGTCCGCGGCGGGGGCAGTCACGGCGGGGGATTGGATCCTCAGCGTTTCGCGGCGTGCTTCGTGGGCCTCGGCGATCGATTCGGGGCGCGGGTAGTAGCCCAGCGCCCAGATGATGACCGTGACCGCCAGAATGATCGTGCCGGCCTGCGTCACGAACGCCTTGGCCTGCTCGTAGACCCGGTAGAGCACCGTCCGCGCCGAGGGCCACTTGTACGACGGGAGCTCGATCAGCAGAGGGGCCGTCGGCCCGCCGCCGAGCACACGCCGCATGACCACCGCCACGATCACGGCTACCACGACGCCGATCAGGTACATCGACAGCAGGACCAGCGCCTGGAGGTTCATCACGCCGCCCAGCAGCGGCGTGGCGGGGATGAAGGCGCCGATCAGGAGCACATAGACCGGCAGGCGGGCGCTGCAGCTCATCAGCGGTGCGATGAGCATCGTGACAAGGCGATCCCGCGGCTGTTCGATGGTCCGCGTCGCCATGATGCCGGGAATCGCGCAGGCGAAGGAGGACAGCAAGGGAATGAACGATTTGCCCGACAGCCCGAGCGGGCTCATGAAACGGTGCGCGAGCATCGCCGCCCGGGCCATGTATCCGCAGTCCTCCAGCAGGGCGAGAAACAGGAAGAGCACCATGATCTGCGGAAGAAAGACCAGCACACCGCCGACCCCGGCGACCACGCCGTCGACCACGAGGCTTGCCAGGGCGCCTTCGGGAAAGACAGCCGCCACGGCAGCCCCGACGGCGGAGAAGCCGTCGCTGATGGCGTCCATGAGCGGCCCGGCCCAGGTGTAGATCGACTGGAACACGACCACCATGATCAGCAGGAACAGCGCGCTGCCGGCGACGGGATGCGTCACCAGCCGATCGAGGGCGTCGGTTCGCGAACTTCGCGAGTCTCCCTCTGTGCGGTCGATCACGCCGTCGAGGACGCGCTCGATCCATGCGTAGCGGAAGCGGGCCTCGTATTGCGCCAGCGTGGCGTCATCGGGCGTCAGCCGGAGGCGTGCGTCGCAGAGCGTCGTCGCGAGCCCGGGCGTTCGCCGAACGAGGCGCATCTCGTGGATGCCCCCGCGATGCAGCAACGCCTGGAGCAGGCGGGCCCGCACCGAGGCCGCGGGCGCGGCGTCCGCTTCAACGCGCTCGGCGAGCTCGTCGAGCGTGACGCGCACCGCTTCGCCCAGGACCGTCGGCGCTTCCGCTGGTTGCGGCCCGCGTACCGCGTCCGCAATCGCCCCTCGCAGCGCATCCAGCCCGCGCCCGCGCGTGGCCACCAGTGGCACAACGCGCACGCCGAGTCGGTGCGCGAGCAGCGGGGCATCGATACGAAGTCCCGCACGCTGGGCAAGGTCCACCATGTTGAGCGCGACCACGACCGGCAGCCCGAGCTCCATCACCTGGCTGACCAGAAAGAGGTGTCTCGACAGGTTGGTGGCATCGACGACGCAGACGACCGCGTCGGGGCGCGCGTGGCCCGGCTGGTCGCCCAGCAGCACATCGAGCGCGATGGCTTCGTCGGGCGAACTGGCCGACAGGCTGTACAGCCCGGGAAGGTCGACGATCTCGATCCGTGTCTCGTCGTGGCCGCCGCGCAGGCGACCGCTCTTGCGCTCCACGGTCACGCCGGGGTAGTTGCCCACCCGCTGGTGATAGCCGGTCAGGGCGTTGAACAGCGTGGTTTTGCCGGAATTGGGGTTGCCGAGGATCGCAACGGAATAACCGCGGGCAGCCTCGACAGGCGGCGGGCTCGTAAGGGCTTGTGTCATGAAGGCGGCTGTCGCGGGGCCTCGTCGGCCGCGGTCAACGCGACGCCACCGCCGCGACCATCAACTCGATCGTCGACTGGTGGTCCGCGCCAAGGCCGATGCGAGAACGCTCGATGCGGATGATGCAGGGATTCCCCGGACGAAGCATCTGGACGCTGGCGCCGTGAATGAACCCCATGTCGGCCAGACGCTTGGCGCTGTCCTCGTGCGCGTGAACCGTCGCGATCTTCGCCGATTGTCCCCGGGCAAGCGTGTTCAGTCGCATCGCATTCGCCTGGTGCCTCGATCCTGCGCCCCGCGCCGCCAGAGGCAGGGCGACGCTGGAGGTGAAACCCAGTCTCAATTTTGTGGGCTCGGCGGAAACACCCGCTGGCCAGACCGGCCTGAGCAGGCTTCCAGCCTCATCCACCCAGACTATACATCGCGGATCCCCGGCAGCCAAGCACAATCTCGCCCGTAATGAGAGACGGTCTCAAATGCGGCGGGGTTGCCCGCAGGCGGGTGGCCGACGTTACTCCGTGGTCGCCGGCTCGCAGCCGGCGAGGGAACCCTCGGGGACGAGGAAGCAACCGAGCGACGGGATGAAATCCTGAATGAAGTAGGTTCGCAGGCCGAGCATGAAGTCGTCGCGAACGCGCGTCAGGCAGGCCTGGTGCATGGTGCCTGCACAGGTCAGGGCGGCGAGGGCAACCAGTCGGCCGAGGCGGGGGAAGCGAGTCTTCATGCGCGGAACTCCCTTTCGCAGAAATAGAAGCGGCGGACCCCTTCAGAGTCCGCCGCCGGGTGCATTCTGTCAAGCGCCGCGCCCGGGATCGGGCGGCGGAGCGTGGTTACTCGTCCTCGCGGGCCTGCGACTCGAGGAAGGCCTCGTAGTTTGCGAAGGTGTTGGGGCCGCTGACGGTGGTGGGCTGCAGATAGCCGCCCAGCACGAACGACTGAAGGCTGATACCACCGGGCACGCCGCTGCTGGCGAACGCACGGAAGATGACGGTGTCGCCGCAGAAGAAGTCGCCGTCGAAAAGCTGGAGCGGCGTGAGGCCCTGCGCGAGGATGCCGAAGCCACCGGCGTTGCCCAGCGGATCGTCGAAGTTGAAGGTCGCCGGGTCGGAGACAAAGACCGCCGCGTCGCTGGCGAGCAGGTTCTGCCCCAGGCCGACGCGCAGGATGGCTGAATCGCGGCACTCGAAGAGTACGCCGACGTCATTGGAGCGGCCGCCGGGCAGCGTCGTGACCTTCGTGCTCTCGAGCACGTCCTCGGTCAGGGCGTTGCCGTTGCCGTCGCGAATGATCTCGCCGTTCTCGTCGAGAACGAGCTTGCGCCGCTCGATCGTGATGAAGAACTCAAGCACGGCGGCCGTTTCGTTCAGGCCGCGCACCAGGACGAAGCTCGAATTCGGCCCGGGCGTCAGCGGAAAGACGCCGCCGTCCACCGTGTTGACAAACGCCGGGTTGAAAAGCCCGCTCGCGGAGCCGCAGGCGGCGGCAAAGGCCACCGAAGCGGTCATCGCGACCAGACTCAGCTCTGCGACTCTGCGCCTCATGCGTATCTCCTTCACACGCGGCCGAAAGGCCGGGGGGCGTTTTTACCGCACGGAAACCGAGAACGAGTACCGCCCGCCCACGCTGGCGGCTTCGTTGAGGTTGTCATCCACGTAGCTGGGAACCTCGCCTGCAACGGCCGCGTCGAAGAACGGCACGCTCAACTCGCCGTTGACGGTAATGGTGATCACCGAGCCGCAGATTGGGTTCACGACGGGCGACGGGCCATTCTCGATGCTGAAATTCGCCCGGACGATGTTGCCGTTGCCGTCGAGGAAGTCCGGCTGAAGCTGGATGAAGTTAGGTGGCAGGACCTCGGCCAGGCGGAAGAACCCGGGCTGAGCTTCGGTCGGCTCAACGAACTCGAACTCGGCCACCGGCACGGGCAGGAAGACCTCGATGCCGATCTGCTCCAGGACATCCGCCACGGCCACGTCGCACACCAATACATTGTTGGTTGAATCGGGGTCGTCCAGGTCGAACTGAACCTGGTTCGCAAACAAGGGGCTGACGAGTTCCCGGCTGCCCTGGATGAAGTCAAGGCGTTGCTGCGAGCCGTCGGTGTACGCCACGCCCAAACTCAGTCGGATCAGCGGGCGAAGCGAGCGCTTCTGCGCGGGAGTAAGTTCCAGGCCGCCGCCCGCCTCGCTCTCGAGGTAGGCGATGACCCGCTCGTTGACGGTCGCGTTGTTGACGAACGCCACGACCACGTGGCCCGGGGCGTTCTCGAGGGCCGCACCGCCGCTGCCGACCACGACGTCGACGAAAGCAGGGTTGAACGCCGTACAGTTCAGGCACAGTATCGCCGCCCCGCAGAGCGAGGATACCGCCCCGCAGCGGAGGAAACGCACGGCCCACCGGCTAGACAAGGAACTCGGCTTGGTCACGGTTCAATCCTCTGGTGCGTGGCAGGAGGTACGGCGTCCGGGTATCCTCCCCTGGCGCCGTGCAGGGTTTGGTGCTGCCTCGGTTGCTGACCGTAGTATCGCCACGCCGGGTGTCCGGTCAAGGCGCGGCCGGCGGGGGAGCCCCGGCCCGCCGGGTCGGATAATCCGGGGTGATCGACGGGCAGCTACGGTGCGAGCCGCTGCCCGCGGAGTCAGGACTTGTCGTACCTCGAACGGTTCAGCGTGTCCCTCGATGCCGAGCTGCTCGCGGCCTTCGATCATCACCTGGTAGAGCGCGGCTACACCAACCGGTCCGAGGCGGTTCGAGATCTGATCCGGGATCGATTGCTGGCCGAGGCAGCCCCGAAGGAGAGCGGCCGGCTGGTGGGTGTGGTCGCCTTCCTGCTCGACCGCCGGAGCGAGGACGTAGCCCAGCGACTGCGCGAACTCCTGCTCGCGGCCGGGCCGCTACTGGCTGGTCAATGGTCGCGACCCGTCGACGCCGAGCAGGACGTCTGCGCCGTGTTGCTCGACGGCCCGGCGCCGGACGTCCGCCGACTCGCCGGGCGCATCGAGGCCTTGCGCGGCGTATGCCACGCCCGTCTGCATCTGCTCCCGACCGGGGAGCCCGCGGCCTATCCCGAAGCGGCGATTACTCCGGCGGCAGAATGACCATCGACCGGATGTTGTCGAACGGATTGTCCCCCGCATCCTCCTGCGTGATGACCACCTCGGGCTCAGAGCCGTCGTAATTCATCCGGAAGATCGTGTCACTGCGCTCGTCGCTGAAATAGACCTTCAGGTTGACGGTGTCGAGCGCGAGGGCCACCGGCTGGAGCGAGTCGCCCGTCGCACGGCAAGCGCCATCGTGCTCACCTTCGAAGATGGTCCGGACGTTTGAGCCGTCGAGGTTCATGCTCTGGATCACCATCGTGCAGCGATCGATGTAGAAGAGCCTCGGCGTCCGGTTGTTGCCGCCCAGGTTGCGGCCTGGGTCGATCGCGATGTCCCAGGGGATGCGCACCGGTCCGGTGAGGTCGCGGATGATCTCGTGCCCCGTGCCGTCGATGTTGGATCGTTCGATCGTGTCGCGCGCCGCGTCCGTCCAGTAGACCTTGGGATCGTCCGGATCCAGGTCCAGGGCCACACCGATCGGATCGACTGCGGTTCCCTCCAGATCGCCCCCCTCCGTGCTGTCGAAGACAATCTCGATCGTCGGCGGGCCGAAGGACACGTTCACGTTGTCGATCGGTACGCGGGCAATGAAGTCCGAGCCTCGATCGGTGAAGTAGGCGAACCGGTTGACGTGGTCCACGGCGACGCTGTGCGGCGACGCAAGGCCAAGCACCAGCGGGAAAAGCTGCCCGCCGTTGGGGCAGATTCGCGCGACGAGCCCGGCGCCGGCCTGCGTCCCGCGCTCGGTCCAGTAGACCTGCCGGGCCACGGGGTCGAACGCCATGTTCGACGGGTCGTTCACCTGCGTGCCCAGCAGCACCCGCCGGTCCTCACCGTCCAGGTTGATCCGATTGAGGCGGCCGATGTCCTTCTCAAGGAAAAACGCAAGCCCCGTCGGGAACCGCTCCTCCTCGTCGCAGTCGCAGGCGTCGCCCTCGTTGTCGCCGTCGGTGTCAGCCTGATCTTCATTGGGGAAGGAGGGGCAATTGTCTGACCCATTCGGCACGTTGTCGCCGTCGATGTCGGGGTCACACGCGTCGCCGACATCGTTCGCATCGAAGTCGGCCTGGTCCGGATTGGCCGTGGCCGGGCAGTTGTCGCAGGCGTCGCCGACGCCGTCGCCATCGCTGTCCGCCTGGTTGGGGTTGGACTCGTTCGGACAGTTGTCGCAGGCGTTGCCGGTGTCGTCGCCATCGCCGTCTGCCTGGTTGGGGTTGGGCGTCGTACGGCAATTGTCATCGTCGTCGAAGATGCCGTCACCGTCGCTGTCGTCACACGCGTCGCCGATGGCGTCGCCGTCGCTGTCCGCCTGGCCGGGGTTCGGACGATTCACGCAGTTGTCGCAGGCATCGCCGAGGCCGTCCCCGTCCGCGTCCGCCTGATCGACATTCACGACCGTGGGACAATTATCGTCATCGTTAAGGCGGCCGTCGTCATCCGCGTCGTCGTCGCAGGCATCGCCTTCCGCGTCACCATCGGCGTCAGCCTGGTCCGGGTTGGCCACCGACGGGCAGTTGTCGCACGCATCGCCGACGCCGTCTTCATCTTCGTCATCCTGGTCAGGGTTTGGTTCCGCCGGGCAGTTGTCCTGCGCGTCGGGCACGCCGTCGCCGTCTTCGTCGGGGGCGCGCTCGATGAACACGGCGATGATGTCGTTTACGCTGTTACGGCTTGTCGCGTAGGGGTTGAAGGTGACATCCCCGTCCGGCGTCTCAAACCGCGCAAACTGCCAACCCTCGTCAGCCGTCGCCGTGAGGGTCGCGATGTTTCCCGCGGAGTTCAGCGCGATGGCGACGTCACCCTGACCGACGATGCCGTCCAACTCCAGGGGCGGGGGCGGCGTGACCATGGGAGGGCAGCCGCCGATGCCGACGAGCAGCATCAGGGCCGCACCAAGCGAGAACCGCATGGGTAGGGGGACGCATCGCGGAGAAGTCATCAACAATTACTCCAGCATGACTGTTGCGGGTCCGGTCCGGCGGGCCTGCTGCGCCGGCAGGCCCGGAGCCGCGCGGGGCGACCTCCGGGCTCAACCGGGCCTCTGGCACGAGTCCGCCGCACCTGATCTTCCGTCCTGACGACGACGGCCGAATCATAGTGGTTCAATACTGGCCAATCTACCGCCCGTGGATGCGCCCTCCGGCCGTCAGGTTGCCTGCGTGGCCCGCTTATCGGATCCCGCCGACCCTGTGCAGGGCGCGGGTTCGGTTGTCAGGGGCCCGTGGCGGCGTATCATCCCCGTTTTCGATCCCCTCCCGGCCTCAAGGAGTCAGACGGTGAGTCACAAACCGCAGCTCGGTCCGCGCGTTGTCCTGACCGCACTTCTCTTCGCGGGGCTGGGCCAGGCCGGCTGCGCCAGGAATGGCGCCCAGGCGATGCTGGGCCTCACCGCAAACGGCGGTGATCGCAAGGCCCCGGCGGCGCGCCTGACGGTGCCGGTCGATCGGTACCTGTCCCATGTAAGCACACTCAGCCACGACAGCCTGAAGGGCCGCGGGACGGGCGACCCCGGCAACGAGATCGCCGTGGGCTACATCGCCGGCCAGTTCGCCGCGGCGGGGCTGCAGCCCGGCGGCGAGGACGGTACCTACTTCCAGGAGTTCAAAGTCACCCGCGGCGGGCGCGTCGGCGACGGCACCCGGCTGGCTTTCGGCGGGGTCGACGTGCCCGTCGAAGTCCGCGACGATTTCGTCCCGTTCGGTTTCTCCGCGGTGGGGGAGTTCACCGGGGGGCTCGCAATCGTCGGGTATGGGGCCAGGATCGACGAGCCGGCTCACGACGACTACGACGGGGTCGACGTCACCGGCAAGGTGGTCGTGATGTTTCGCCGGATGCCGGCGGCGTGGGACGGCGCAGCCAACGACCCCAATCCGTCGCTGTTCACGACAAAGATCCGGCTCGCTGCGGAGCGTGGCGCCGTAGCCGTCCTGGTGGTCAACCAGGCGTCGGACGACGGCAGCGACGACCTGATGCCGTTTCGCCGGGGCGGCTCGGCTGAATCGATCCCGGCGGTGCACGTCAGCCGTGCGGTAATCGACGAGGTCCTCGCTGTCGGCGGAGAGCCATCGCTAGATGACCTTCAGGACTTTCTCGACGCCGGCCACGGCCCCGTTTCGTTCGACCTCAACGGAGTCAGCGCTTCAGGCGCCGTGGAAATCGTCACCACGGAACTGATTACTCGCAACGTCCTCGGAATCCTGCCTGGCTCGGGGCCCGACAAAGACGAGTTCGTGGTCATCGGCGCGCATCACGATCACCTCGGCGAGCGCGGCGGGCAGATTCACAACGGCGCGGACGACAACGCGTCCGGCACGGCGGGTGTGATCGAGGCCGCATACACCCTCGCCGCGATTCCCGACCGCAACCGGAGTGTCCTGTTCATGACTTTCAGTGCCGAGGAAATCGGCCTGATCGGCAGCAAGCATTTCGTGGACAATCCGACGATCCCGCTCGATGCGATCGTCGCCATGCTGAACATGGACATGATCGGCCGTCTCGATCGCGGCACGATCGACAACATGCTGGAGATCCAGGGGCTCGGCACGGGCGACTCGCTCCGGGCCATCGTCGACCGCCGCGCGGCGGAGTACGACTTCGAGTTCATCCCCGACGACAGCGCCCTGGGGCCGAGCGACCATGCTCCGTTCTATCGCGCCGGCGTGCCGGCGCTGTTCTTCCACACGGGCCTGCATCCGGACTACCACGCGCCGGGCGACGACACCGAGAAGGTCAACGCCCAGGGCGGGGCCGAGGTGACGGCCCTGGTCGCCGCGGTTGCGCTCGACCTCATGGCCGAGCCTGAGCCGCCGCTGTTCACGAAGGTCGACCGCCCGGCCAACATGGTCCGTCCGGGCAGCACGCAAGCGCAGCAGTCCGGCGGGCCGCGCGTGGTCATCGGTATCCGCCCGGAGGAGTCTCCGGAGCCGGACCAGCGCGGCTGGGGTGTGGCGGCGGTCACCGAGGGCGGGCCCGCGGCGCACGCGGGGTTGCTGGCGGGCGACCGGATCATCCGCGTGGATGGCAAGGAGGTCACCGGGTTCGCCGACTACCGCGAGGCGATCCGCGAGAAGAAGGCCGGAGAGGTTGTTGAAGTCGTCGTTCTGCGCGGCAAGGACGAGGTCACCATGTCGGTGACGCTGCAGGCGCGGTAGGTTCGGCCCGGCCGCGGGCGGGGGTACTCGATGAGAGAGATTCGCGAAACACTTGCTTCCCGTGTCCACCCACTTGGGCCGACGATACGCGCGCTGCTCGCGGCGGGGATCTTCGTAGCGGGTTCAGGCTGCGGTCCGCAAGTCGAGCGACGTTTCGAGCGGCACGTTCGCTACCTCGCCGACGACGCCCGCGAAGGCCGCGGCGTGGGCTCGCGCGGCCTGGAGCAGTCGGCCAACTACATCGCGCGCGAGTTTCGCGCGGCCGGCCTCGTGCCGGGTGGGGACGACGGCACCTACTTCCAGCCCTTCCCGCATACCCTCAATCGCGAACTGACGGACAAGGCCCGCCTCAGCCTTGGTGAGGCTGCGGGATCCCTCACCCTCGGTCAGGACTTCACGCCGCTCTCGTTCTCGTCCAACGAGTCGTTCACGGGTGATGTGGTCTTCGGCGGGTACGGCATTGTGTCTGCAGAGCCCAAGTGGGACGACTACGCGCACGCCGACGTGACTGGGAAGGTCGTGCTGGTGCTGACCGGCGAGCCAGCGAGTTGGGCTGACAAGGACGGCTTCTCGACCCGCCACTCGCTGTTCGACAGCAAGGTGTACAACGCCAGAGACCGCGGTGCGGTGGCGATCCTTTTTGTTCACCCGGAGTCGGCCGGCGAGCAGGATCGACTGCTGCCATTTTCGGGCGAGTCGCCTGACGAGTACGGACTCCCTGCGTTTCATATCACGCGGGCTGTGGCCGAGCGGGTTCTGGCCGCCGGCGGGGCGGCACCGCTGCGGTCGCTCGAGGCGGACCTCGACGCCGGCCGAATGGTGTCGAAGGCGCTGGCCGGCGTGTCGGCTTCCGGAGAGGCCGGCTACGTCCGTCGCGAGAGCCCGACCTGGAACGTGTGCGGGTGGATCGAAGGGCAGGGCGCCCTGGCGGACGAGTGGGTTGTCATCGGAGCGCACTACGATCATTTGGGCGTTCGAAGACCGATGGGGCGCAAGTTCAAGGCCGGCCGCGCGGTCGCCCACGACGAGCCGCCTCAGATTCACAACGGCGCCGACGACAATGCCTCCGGCGTCGCGGGGCTGATCGAGGTCGCCCGGATGTTTGAGCAGGGCCCGCGCCCGCGTCGCAGCATCATGTTCGTCGCCTTTTCGGCCGAGGAGGCGGGCCTGCACGGCAGCAAGTTCTTCGTCGACAAGTGTCCCGTCGCGGTGGATCGCATCGTCGGCATGCTGAACATGGACATGATCGGCCGCCTGGATCCCGCGACTCGTGCACTGACGGTTTTCGGCGTGGGATGCGGCGAGGGATTCGACGAGATTCTGCGCTGGGCTTCGGCCGGGCTGAACCTCGAGCTTGAAACGACTCCGGATCCGGGGGGGCGCAGCGACCACGCCGCTTTCGTCGCTCGCAAGGTGCCGTCGCTCCACGTCTACACCGGGAGCCACACCGATTACCATCGTCCAACGGACGACGCCGAGCTGGTCAACTTCGCCGGCGGGGCGGAAGTGGCGACGCTCGTTTACCGAGTCGCGCGGGAACTGGCCGACCGCGAGGCGCGGCTCGAGTTTGTGGAGGTCAAGACCAGCGAGCAGGAGCGCGGCGTAACGGGCTTCCGCGTGGTGATGGGCCTCACGCCCAACTACACCGACACAAGTCAGCCGGGCATGGGCGTCGACGGCGTCAGCCCGGAGGGGCCGGCACAACTCGCCGGCATGCAGGCCGGCGACCGGATCATCAGCATCGGCGGGAAGATGGTCAACAACGTGTATGACTACATGGCCTCGACGCGCAACAACAAGCCTGGCGACGTGGTCGAGGTGATCGTGCTCCGCGGCGGCGAGCGCGTGACGCTGAGCGTGACGCTCGCGGGCGCACGGTAGAGCATTCGCGGGCGGCTGCGGGGAATCCATCGTGATCCAGGAAGCCAACGGCCGCGGCAACGCCTGTGCGACCGAGTTCCGCGTGCGGTACGCGGAGTGCGACGGGTTCGGGTACTTTCACCACGCCCGATACTGGGAGTACTTCGAGGTCGCGCGGACAGAGCTGCTCCGCAAGTGCGGCTTCCGCTATCGCGACCTGGAAGCGCAGGGGGTGTTCTTCGTTGTCCACAAGGCGGCGTGCAAGTACATCCGCCCGATCCGTTACGACGACCTCATCCGCGTCGATGTCTGGGTGACGAAGGTGACGCGCACGCGTGTCGAGCATGGCTACGAAATCGTCTGCAACGGCGAGGTGACCACGACGGCCGAGTCGCTGCTCGTCTGCGTCGGCCGCGACGGCAAGCCGCGTGAAATGCCCGACGCCCTCTGGGAACGCTCGCAGCCTGCCTGATGCGCGCCTATCCTACCAAGGTGGCCGCGGACTTCCCGCGGGAACGACCGGAGACCGCCGCCCCGATGACCGCCGTCCGCCTCCCTCAGTACGCCGACCACTCCCGCCGGTGGCAGGAGAATCTCTACGTCTATCCTGTGATTTCTCGACGGAGCGGCGGCCTGAGCGTCGGCGTGAACCTCAACCCCGACGCCGCGTGTAACTTCGACTGCATCTACTGCCAGGTCGATCGCACGATCCCGCCGCGCGTCCGCGAGGTTGACCTGGACATCCTGCGCGGCGAACTCACCCACATGGTGGAACACGCCCGCCGCAGCGACGGCGCCGGGCTGTTCGACGAGCCGGGCTTTCTCGGCGTGCCGGCCGAAATCCGGGTTATCCGCGACATCGCGTTCTCCGGCGACGGTGAGCCGACGACCTGCCCCGTCTTCGCGGAGGCCGTCCAGATCGCCGCGGAGGTGCGCCAGGCACACGGGCTGACCGAGTCGCGCATCGTCCTGATTACCGACGCCTGCTATCTGACGCGCCCCAAGGTGCTCGCCGGCCTCGCGATCATGGACCAGAACGGCGGTGAGGTCTGGGCCAAGCTCGACGCGGGAACCGAGGAGTACTACCGCGCGATCAACAAGCCGAACTATCCACTGACCCACGTTATCGAGGGGATCACCCTGACGGCGCGAATCCGGCCAGTGGTCATCCAGTCGATGTTCCTCCGGCTCGCCGGCATCGGACCTTCGGCGGACGAAATCACGGCGTACATCGCGCGGCTGCGAGGCATCGTCGCCGCCGGCGGTAAGATCTCGTACGTGCAGGTATACACCGTCGCCCGCCGCCCCGCCGACAGCGCGGTCACTTCGCTGGCGGATGCGGAGGTGGACGAGATCGCGAGGCGCGTCGAGGTGGAGGCGGGGCTGAAGGCTGAAGCCTACTATGGAATGAACGGCTGACGGCCGGCGCGGAGGCGGGGCCGCTGAGTGCAGGAATGAGCGGATCACCGACCGTATCGCTGGAGGTCAGCTATCCGGACGACTTCGCCCCCCGGGCCGAAAGAGTCCTCGGCGGCCCGATGCGCGCGTTGGGAATCGACACGATTCAGGTCAACATCGGTCTGACGTGCAACCTCGCCTGCCGACACTGTCACGTCGAATCGTCGCCCGCCCGCGCCGAGCAGATGGACTGGGACACGATGCAACTCGTGCTCGCAGCGGCCCGGCGCGCCTGCGCCGCCACGCTGGACATCACGGGCGGCGCGCCGGAGATGAACCCGCACTTCCGTGAGTTGGTCCAAGCCGCGCGCCGGAGCGGGCTGACCGTGCTCGTCCGCACGAACCTGACGATTCTCCTCGAGGCCGGGTACACGGACCTGCCTGAGTTCTTCCGGCAACAGGGCGTCCGGCTGATTGCCTCGCTGCCGTGCTACCTCGCGGAAAACGTCGACCAGCAGCGCGGCGCCCACGTCTACGAAGGCAGCATTGCCGCGATTCGGCGCCTTAATGAGGTTGGCTTCGGCGTCCGTCCGGAACTCGAACTCGACCTGGTGTACAACCCGCTCGGCCCGTCGCTGCCGCCGCCGCAGGCGATGCTCGAGGCGGACTACCGCCGCGAGCTTCACACCCGGTTCGGGCTCAGCTTCACGCGTCTGCTGACGATCACCAACATGCCGATCGGGCGATTTCGCGATGACCTCGCCCGCAGCGGCGGCGCGAGCGCCTATGACGCGAAGCTGCGCGAGACGTTCAATCCGGCTACGCTCGCCGGGCTGATGTGCCGCAGCCAGGTTCATGTGAGCTGGGACGGCACGCTGCACGATTGCGACTTCAACTACGCCCTCGGCTTGCCGACCGGTCCGGCATACCCGCGGCGCATTCGCGATTTTTCGCCGGAGGCGCTCGCCGGTCGGCGGATCGCCACCGGGGGGCATTGCTTCGGATGCACGGCGGGGGCCGGGTCGTCCTGTGGCGGGGCGCTGGTCTAGCGGCGCGTCATTCGGCCGTGGGCTCGGTCGGGTCGAACACGTAGACGCGGCGGAGGGCGGACTCGTCGATCGAGCTCTTCACCGTGGCGATGCCCAGGAGCGGGTTGCGGACGTCGGTCTCGATGCGCTCGATCGTCCCCACGGTCATCGCAGCGGGAACCAGACCCGTGTCGGGCTCGATCAGGACGACGTCGCCGACCGCGATGGCCCCGCGCTCGACGTCCCGCAGGTCGATGTCGCGGATTTCCATCACGCCCTCGCCGCGTCCCTCAAGCCAGAAGCTCAGTTCGCCGGGCAGGTAGTTGTTGTCGTGCAGGCGACCGGTGCGGACTTTCACCCGGCTGGCGGGATCGGAGAGCAGTCGGACGCGCGACGTGTGCGTGCCCGCGCTGTCGACCACGCCCACGAACACCTCAGCGAGCAGGATGGCCATGCCTTCGGCCACGCCTTCGGCTTCACCCAATTCAATGGAGAAATGCCGTGAGGCCACGGCCGCGCCGCCCTTCACACCGCGGAGGGTGCCGGCATCGACCAGGCGCGACGAAGGCCAGGGCAGCATGTCGCCAGCGATCACGCGCGCGGGGATGAGCCGCCCCCGCGCGCCGATGCTCAGGCCTGCCACCTGGTGCAGACGGATGGCGGTCAGCACGGCGTTCTCGCGCTCAAGATCGCGCACACGGTGGCTGATCGCCACGAGTTGATGCCGGAGCGCCTCGCGCTCGCGAACGAGTGCTTCCGCCTCGCCGCTGGACAGGGCGGGGCCGTCATCGGGCAGGAGGCCTGTCACCGCGTCCGCCGCGCGGCCGGCGGCATCCTGAAAGGGTACGAGAACCTGCACGAGGCTGACGAACGACCGCCAGATGCCCGCACGCACCGCCAGCCCGACGAGCGACAGGGCAACCAGCCCCGCCAGCAGCAGCTTGGTCTTTCGAGGAGTGGGGCGACGGTGACGCACGCTTGAAGATCCCCGCGAATGCCCGGCGCCGGCAGCTAGTACGCGTCGGCGTCGGACTCCATGGTGTCCTTCCAGAGCCCGATGTTTTCGAGGTAGATGCAGGTGCCGCGGGCCACGCAGGTCAGCGGGTCGTCCACGACGCCGACGTCGAGGCCGGTCGCCTTGGCCAGCACGCGATCGAGGCCGCGGAGCAGTGCCCCGCCCCCGGCGAGGTGGATGCCGTTCTCGACGAGGTCGGCGGAGAGTTCCGGCTCGGCCGCTTCGAGCGTCCGCGTGACGGCCTCCACAATCTGACCTACCGGCTCGGAGAGCGCTTCGCGGATCTCCTCGCTCGAGACTATGCACTTGCGCGGAAGGCCGCCGATCAGGTCGCGACCGCGCACTTCGCGCTTCAACTCCTCGCCCAGGTCCGACGCGGAGCCGATTTCGACCTTGATGGCCTCGGCCGTCTGCTGGCCGATCATCAAGTTATAGGTGCGGCGCATGTGGGCGATGATCGCCTCGTCGAGATCGTCGCCCGCGACCCGCAGGCTCGTCGAGACCGCGATGTCGGCCAGCGACATGATGGCCACTTCGGTCGTGCCGCCGCCGATGTCGACGATCATGGACGCGGTGGGCTCGCCGATGGGCAGCCCTGCGCCGATGCCCGCGGCCATGGGCTCTTCCACGAGGTATACGCGGCTGGCGCCGGCGCGTTCGGCGGAGTTATACACGGCGCGCTTCTCGACGGCGGTGATGCCGGAGGGGATGGCAATGACGACTCGCGGCTTGAACAGGCGGCGGCCGCCGAGGGCCTTCCGGATGAAGTAGCCGAGCATCGCCTCGGTGATGTCGAAGTCGGCGATGACGCCGTCCTTGAGCGGACGGATGGCCGTGATGGAGCCGGGCGTCTTGCCCAGCATTTCCTTGGCGACAACACCGACTGCGTTGCCGTCCTTGAGGACTCGGTTGGTGCCGCGCTTGACGGCGACCACGGACGGTTCGTTCAGCACGATCCCCTCGCCCTTGACGGCCACGAGGGTGTTGCACGTGCCGAGATCGATGCCCATGTCCGCGCCGAACCAGCCGCGGAGCGCGTTGAGGATCAAGGCTCTTTCCTTTCCGCACGGAGACGCGCCTGGCGGCCCGTCACGGGAACTGGTCAGCGCCGGTCGATCAAGAACCGCCGGCCGGCTGATCCGGTCGGTCGCAGGCCTGATCGCCACGCATCAGACCGGCCCGGGGACCATGGCGGATCGCCTTCCGGCTCCCGCAAAGCCCGGGCACGGAAAGGGATGCGGTCCGAGGCCGCTAGGCCCCTTGGAAGGGATTCGCCGAGCCGAACAACTGGCTGCTGCGCACGCAGAGAAAGATCGTCGCCGCCGCGACGAACAGCGTGGCGATGATCAGCAGGACGGAGTACACGTCGCTGTCGGGCCTTGATACCGGACCTTCACTCATGACCGTTCCCCCCGCATCAGCGGGCCTGTTTCAGGGGCCTATTCTAAAGCCGCCCGGCCCGAAAGACAAAGGTGCGAAAAGATTGCGCGTGCCGGAGAATCAGCCTCGGGCCGCGGTCAGCGAGAGGGCGTCAGTCACCTCGTCCTCCGGAGACGGAGTGACCGAAGACTCGATCAGCCGACCGACCGACTGGTTGGGGTCGACGATGCTGACCTTGACGTCGCCGACGTAGGTGCCGCCGCGGTGCACGACGAAGACCATCCCCTTCTCGACGCCGTCGGCCGAGCCGACACTGAGCGTCACGAGGTTTCCTGCGACTTCCAGCACTTTCCCGCGGATCGATGTCCGGGCCACGGGCGACTCGCCGGTCACGCCCGGCAGGGCGCTGCCCGCGGGCGACTCCATCGACGAGGCCGACCCGCCGCGTGCCGTGGCGGAGGCAAGGGCCTGGTTTTCCTTCTTGAGGATGTTGATCTGCTGCTCACTCTGGCGGCCCTGCTCGATGAGGACGGCCACCCGGGCGGTCAGCTCGTTGACGCGCTCGGAAAGGTCCATGTTGCGGCGTTCGAGTTCGATGTTCCGGCTTTCCAGCTCGTCGCGCTGCTTGCGGATCTCCTCGCCCGTCGCCTGGGCCATCTGAAGCTGGGCGACCAGCCCGCGATTAATCGCCTCCGAGTTGGCCCGCTCGGCGTCGGCCTGAGACTTCTCGGCCCGGAGGGACGCCACGTCGCGCTGGACAGCCTCCAGCTTCTCCTGGAGCTGACCGCTGAGCTTGATCTGCTCGTTGACCTTGTCCTCGGCCATGGCCAGGGCGGCGTTGCCCGCGGCGACGGCGTTACGGAGGTTGGTCTCGGCGATTCGGGCGTTGGCCTCGTTAGACTGCGCAACCTCGCGCCAGTTGGTCGTCTGCGAGGCGACGGAGATAGTCATCATCGAGAAGGCAATCCCGAAGACCGACAGCAGGACGATGAACACTTTCGTCAGCGTGCTCAAGAGGCTACTCCTTCCCACGCGACCACCAAATCGGGCCGCGGTCTACCTCGTACGGGCGGGGAACTCCGGGCGGCGGGCTCAGAGGGCGGCAATTCGGCAGCCGGCTCCGGTCTGTCGGGCAGGCCGCTCCACAACGCCTGCACGGGGGTTGGGGGTTGCAGTCCCTGTGACCGCAATCGTCCCGGGACGTCCGTCGCGCCGGCACTCGCGCGGGGCGCCGGGGACGTTGGAACCGTATATCGCAGCTTTCGGAGAGTTTCAAGGGGCAACTGCCGGGGGGGCAAAAAAAGGGGCCTGCGCGCCCGCCATCGAGCCCGCCGTCGCCAGCCGCTCCGCGCGGGGTGTCGAGCCTCGCGTGCCGCGGCGGAGTCACCCGCACCAACTGCGAGTCCGCCGAGATTGCCTCCTCCGCGTCTTGACTCTCGCGCCTTCGCTCGTATGCTACCCCCCCGACACCAGCAGCCCGGGTGGCGGAATTGGCAGACGCGCAAGCTTGAGGTGCTTGTGAGGGTAACCTCGTGGTGGTTCAAATCCACTCTCGGGCAGTTCGTTCCCCCTGCGTAGAGGCATCGACTTGACTCAGGAAGGGCGCCCGGCGTCCCCGGCCAGGGGCGTCGGAGGCGCCTTCCTGCTGGCGCCGGACCGATCCAGCCGATCTATCCTCCAGGGCCCGGTCGCGGGCCATCCGATCCCAGGCCCCTCGGCCCGTCGCCGATGACCACGCTTAGCTCACCGCCTCTGGTGCCCCTCGCCGCCGCCCGGCGGGGCCTGCTTCGGCTCGATGCCTTCGAGCCGGCCATGGCCGGTCGGATCGCCTCCTGGGTGGGCTGCGGTATCGAGCACCTGTGGGTAGCGCCCAGCACGCCCCCTCCGCTGACGGCCGAAAAGATTATCCGATGGCAGCGGCCCGACGGCCGGCCGTTCGTTCTGCTCTACGCGCCGATGTCACTGCCGGTCGGCTACGCCGAGGTTAACCCGCTTTCCCGCGACCGCGATCACTTCTGGCTTGGGCACATCGTGGTGGATCCCGTCCAACGCGGACGGGGGATCGGGCTCACGCTGGTCAAGGCGGTCATCGCACGGGCCTTCCGATCGCTCGGCGCGGTCCGGGTATCACTCGTTGTGTTTCCAGATAACGCCGCGGCGATCGCGTGCTACCGCAGGGCGGGAATGGTTGAGCTGGCGCGCGAGCATCACCGGTTCGGCGGCCGGGGCCCGCGGCACGAATTGCTCCGCTTCGAGATCGATCGCGCCCGGTGGTCTCGGTTGGCCGCCCCGGCGCGCGGAGAGACTTCGCTCGCCCCCGCGGACTCCGAATAGGCGCAGCGACTGCGCCGTGCCCGCGATCTCTGCGCGATTTGCAAACCGTGAGATATCGAGGCCTCAGGAAGGCCGACTACTCGTTCGGCGACTCGACCTCGATCGCCGCGAACACCCCATCGAGCACACCGTTCAGGATCGCCGAAGCGCCCGTCTGGAGCATGGGCAGGGCTGCCTCCCGGAACTGCCGCCCATCCCACACGCAGCCGGTCAGGCCGGTCGCCGTGAGCGCGAGAATCATCCCCGCCGCCCGATTCCTAGTCTTGCCATTCGTCTTGCCGATCATCGTGAGCACTCCATGCATGAGACAGGCCGGATCCATCGGCCCGAAGGGGTGATCGGCAGACGCGCGGTGGCCGCGACAGCCGCATCAACCGCGCCCGAGGGCGCGGGCCGGCCCGGTAGCCTCGGTGGCGCAGCGCCTGCGCGTGGCACCGGGGAAGCTAGAACCCCATTGCCCCTGCGCCCGCTGCTTCGCGGACGATGCGAACGCCGGCAATCGCCAGCACGACGAGGAACACGCCTTTGACGGTTTGGATGGGCAGGCGGTGGGTCAGTGAACTGCCCAGGAGGCTGCCCGCGACCGCAGGGACCGCGAGCAGGAAGCCAAGGCGGACGGCCGTCCACGAGCCGCCTGATTCTACGCCGTAGGCGTAGTTCTTCATGGCCGAGCCGAGCAGCGCCGTGGCCATGATAATCGCGGCCGAGTTGGCGACGGCCTGCCGGGTGGGGGTACTCAGCAGCCGCCGCTGCAGGGGCACCGCCACGACGCCGCCCCCAACGCCGAGCAGCCCCGCGATCAGCCCCGTGGGGAGGGCCACCGCCGCGGCGAATCCCCACCCCGCGGTTCGACCCGGCGGCGGGGCGGCGGGCTCGACCTCGCGGCGCCACAGGCGATACAGCTCGTAGCCGCAGACCGCGAGCAGAAACAGGCCGAACAGGAAGCGGAGGTTGGCTTCGTTTCCGCCATGGAAGAGCTGTGCCTGGCTCAGCCCGACACCGATCAGCACCGCCACGATGGCGAGCGGGGTGAACCGCAGGACAGCGGGCAGGTCGATGGCGCCGGCGCGGCGATGCTGGTACACCGCGGGTGCGGCGACGAAGAAGTTCATGATCATCGCCGCCGCCTGGTAGCGATGCTGGTCAGGCCCGAAAAACTCGGTGAGCAGGGGGATGAGGACCACGCTGCCGCCGATGCCCAGCATGCCGCCGAGCGCCCCGGAGAGCGCGCCCATCGCCACGAGCAGGACGAGGTCCATCGCGGCATTCAAGAGCAAGCTGGTCGGCGACGCAATACGATGGCTGTCGGCGTCGCCAGAATCGGCGACGCGCGGGCCGGGGTGCTGAATCCGACGCACGACTCGCGGCTTCGCGCGACATCGAAGAGAATGAGGCCGTGCCGCAGGGCAGCGGATGGCAGGCGAGGGGCCTGCGACGCCCCGCGCTGGCCGAGGAGTACACCATGCTTCGCCGATCGCTCGCCGTGACCTTGCTGATTCTCGCGGGGGGTTGCCCCGCTGCGCAGCCGACGCCCGAGTCGCTCGAGTTCTCATTCGACTTCAGCGCGGGGCGCCACGACTGGCAGGCGGGACTCTCCGATTACAACGAGATCGACGGCCCGAACCTGGAGTTCCGCGCCGACTTCCGCGCGCTGCCCGACGAGCTGGGCGCGTCGGGCAACGGGTTCTATCTTCAGAGTCGCAACACCGCCGACGATCTGTTCACCTACGTCAAGCGCCGGCTGGATGCCGCCGACGGGGTGGTCCCCGGCGCGGCGTATCGGGTGGAAATCGACGTCGTGGTTGCGTCGAACGCGCCCAGCGGCTGCAGCGGCATCGGCGGGGCCCCCGGTGAGAGTGTCTATCTCAAGGCGGGCGCGGTCGCCGAGGAGCCAAGCACCCTGCTCGACGAGGCTACGCTCGATTACCGACTCAGCGTCGACAAGGGCAATCAGGCGGAGGGGGGGCCTGCGGCTTCGGTGGCCGGCAACCTCGCGAACGGTCGCACCGACGGCTGTGACAATCTCGAAGAGGCCCCGTTCGTCTCAATTCGCTTCGAGCACACGCACGACACGGTGGTGACCGCTGCGGAAGACGGTTCACTCTGGCTGCTTGTGGGCACCGACTCCGGCTTCGAGGGCACGACGCGGGTCTACTACCAGTCGATCTCGGGTCGGCTCGTGCGCGTGCCCTGATTCCCCGAGGGGCTGACAGTCCGCGCGGTGCGTCCTACGCCTGCGGCGAGCGAGCGCGGGCGATTGCGACTCCCCCACGCCAACCCTATACTCCGCCCGTCGTGTTCGCTCGCGATGGTTGACCCTGAGTTCATCTCGGCGCGGCGGCTCATGCCTCTGATCCTCGGACAGATCGACTTCCGCCAGACGTTCAGTTCGCTCGTGGAACGAGCGATGGACCGGCCTTGGACGCTCCTCAGCGAACTGCTCCTGATCGGCACGATCATCTACTTGATCCTGAACTTTCTGCGCGGCACGCGCGGCGCGAGGATTGTCCTGGCCGTGGTGATGATCCTCGGGGTCGGTTTTACCATCGTCCGCTTCATCGCCGAGACCTACGACCTGGAGCGGGTCAAGGTGCTCTATCCGTACTTCGTGCTCGGCGTGTTCCTGATCTGGCTGGTTGCGTTTCAGCCCGACCTGCGCCGCATGCTCCTGCACGTCGGGGCGGTGGGTTGGCTGTCTCGCTGGTCGAAGGACATTTCAAGCGAAGTGGTCGACCCGGTCGTCGCGGCGATCGAGCGGCTCTCCAAGAACAAGATCGGCGCCCTGATCGCCATCGAGCGGGTGACGCAGATGGGCGCCGTCATCGAATCGGGTACGCCGGTCGACGCGAGGGTCACGTCTGAGCTGCTGGAGACGATCTTCTGGCCGGGAACGGCGCTGCACGACATGGGCGTCATCATCCGTCAGGGGCGCATCACCGCAGCCGGCTGCCAGTTTCCCCTCGCCGAATCGGGCGAGATTGACCGGGCGCTGGGCAGCCGCCACCGCGCCGCAGTCGGCCTCAGCCAGGAAGTCGACGCCATCGTCATCGTCGTCAGCGAGGAGACCGGCACCATCTCCGTCGCGCTGCATGGACGCCTCCGTCGCTCGCTGACCCCGGACTCGCTGCGCGAGACGCTGCTGCGCGAGCTTCGCGGATCGGCCGAGCGTGCCGAGGCTGAAGTGGAGGCTGTGTGAAGGGTCTCGCCATGGTGGAACAGGTCAAGCTGCTCAGCATGACGGCGGTGCTCACCGTGCTGGTGTGGGCGACGGCGGATCGGCTCGTGAACGAGACGATCGAGATCCAGGTCATCTGCGAATTCGTTCCGGCCGCCGGTGCGCCCGATCTGATGATCACCCAGGACCGCGTGGCGAGCTTCACGGTCGCCATCTCCGGGCCGAGGCGCAGCATCGACGGCGTCAGCCGGACCAAGAAGGTCGAACTCCAGATCAACGACCGGCCCAACGGCGAGTCGACCGTGAACATCAAGCAATTGCTCGACGACCAGTGGCGGGAGGATTCGAAGCTCTCCGTCGTCAGCGTGACGCCCCCGACCGCGGTGGTTCGAGTCGATCACCGCACCCGCGCCGAGGTCCAGGTCGTCCTGAAGCCCCCGCGGCTCCAGTTCGAACAACCGCCCCGGCCCGACCGGACGCAGGTGACCGTCGAGATGCGCGAGAGCGTCTATGCCCCCATTAGGGATGCCGGCCGGAAACTCCAGATCGAGATCGATCCCGATCGAGCGTTTCGCACGCAGCCCGCAGGCCGGTCGCTGACCGTGGCTGTTCCCATCACGCCCGACGCCGAGACCTTCGGTCCTGACGCTCGATTCTCGCCCAATGAGATCCGGCTGACGGGCACGCTCGCCGCCGACCGCAAGACCGCCGATATCGCCACGTGTCCGATCCAACTCGCCGTCGGGTTTGCCCACTTTGGCCGGCGCTACCGGGTCGAGGACGACCGCGGCCCGCTGACGCTGGTGACGCGCACGATCACGGTCACCGGCCCGGTGGAAGCGGTCGATCGCCTGCTGGCGGGGGACCGTCCGGTGGGCATCATCCGTCTCCGGGCCGAGGACTTTGACCGGGCCGGGGTCCAGCGGCTGTTCGTGCCCGAGTTTCACCTACCCCCGGGCGTCGAGCTGGCCCGCGAGCCCGAGCCGGTCGCCTTGAAACTGGTTGCCGAGCAGTAGCCCTGGCCGGGCCTTCCGGGCGGGCCCGTGGGCTGTTCACGATTTTTTTAAGGAAAGTGCTTGACGGGCCGCGGGGGGGCGATATGATCCGCTCCGCGGTGACCATACGTGCGGGGATACACCCGTCCCCATTCCGAACACGGCAGTTAAGCCCGCACGGCCGATGGTAGTCGAATGGCGAGAGTAGGTTATCGCCGCACTTTTTAATACCCGCTTCGGCGGGTATTTCTTTTTTTACCCCTGCGGCGATGCCACGGCGCCCCTTTACCGCGCGGCGCCAAGGCCTCTACAATCCGCCCCTTGCTCCCCATGGAGACCTGCTGATGACCAGTTCGTTTTTTGGCGACCTGATCAACGCCCTCTTGTCCGCCCTGATCCCGATCCTTGTCGAGGTGATTCTGACCATCCTCGGCCTCGCCTCGACGACCTGACCGGCGGCTGCCGCGCGGCGTCAGTCGACGGTAGATGGCCCGGTGTGCTCGAGAATGGCGATGATGAGCACCACGCAGAGGCACTGCGCCAGCAGCAGCACGCCGCCCGTCCAATCCACGCGGGGCAGAACGATCGCAGGCAGGCCCGTGGCGGCCGTCGCGAGGTAAATCGTCAACACGGCCTTGCGGACGCTCATCCCGCGGCGCACGAGCCGGTGCGAGAAGTGTCGCCGGTCTCCCCGGAGGGGGTTCTCGCCGAGGCGGAGCCGGTGAATCACTACGCTGGCCACGTCGTACAGCGGCACGGCGAGCGCCACGATCGGCACGAGGACGCCCAGCGGCGACAATCCCTGTCCGGGATCGTGAAACGTGGTCATCACGGTCAGAACACCCAGCATGAACCCGGTCGGCAGGCTGCCCGCGTCGCCCATGAAAATGGTGGCGGGGTGGAAGTTGAACACGAGGTAGCCGCCGAGCGCCCCGGCTACCGCCAGAGCCAGCATCGGGACGAAGACCTGCCCGGCGGAGAAGGCCGCCATCGCGAAGATCAGCGCACAGATTCCACCCACGCCGGCGCTGAGGCCGTCCATGTTGTCCAGGAAGTTGAACGCGTTGGTGATGAGCACGATCCAGAGCATGGTCACCGCGATGGAGAGCGGTGCGCCCAGGAGCGTCAGCAGTCGCACGTTCAAGGCGACGACCACCACGCCCGCCGCGGCGAACTGGAGGGCGAACTTCAACCAGGGCCCCAGCGGGCGACGGTCATCGACGAGCCCGACGAGGTGCAGGAAGAACGCCGCGGACAGCACGCCGATCAGGCGGGGGGCGGAGTCTGCCAGGCCGGGCAGATGTTGGTGAAGCGGTTCGGGAAGCCACGCCGGAGGCGGGCTGGCGGCGAGCACCCGAGCCAGCAGGCAGCCGGCCAGTGCGGGCAGGATCATCGCCGCGACGATCGCCACGCCGCCGCCGAGCGCGACCGGGGCCGCATGCTGCTTGTGCCCTCCGGGGCGGTCGACGTAGCCCGCGCGGCGTGCCACCGCGCGAACCACGGCCGTGCCGAGGAGCGACAGCGCGAAGGAGATTCCGAGTGCCGCGAGCGCGACGCCGAGCATGGGCGGGAGTGTACAGCGGCGCCGGATACAGGGCGATAGTCCGCGCGCGGCCGCTGCCGCCGTTCCCCCTCAGTGGTCTCGCTCGCTGGCGGCCCCCGTCTTGAGGGCTACAATCCGATCCGCCGGGGCGACAACCGCCCATCAACCAGGAGACTGACTAATGCTTAACCGTTCAGCGTGGAGGATGGCCGGGGCACTGTGCTGCCTCGCCCTGTGGGTCGCCTGCGAACAGAACACCCCGCCTGCGGACTCCGGGGCCAAGCCGGAAACCGCAAACCCTGAGGCCGCCAAGCCGGCCGAGAAGGCTCAGGACCATGGCGATCACGGCCATGATCATGGCCACGACCATGCCGGTCACGATCACGCGGCTGCGCCAGCGACCGACGCGGCCAAGCCCGCGCCGGACGCCGCGAAGCCCGCGGCCGAACCGGGAGGGGCGTCGCTCCAGTTGGTCGGCGTCTCGTTCACCGTGCCCGCCGGCTGGCACCGCGAAGAGGTCAAGTCCAGCCCGATGGGCCCCGTGGCGGTCTTCAAGATCAACAACGACGGCGGCGCCTGCGAGGTGCGGATTACTCACTTCGAGAACATGAAAGGCATGGACGACATGAACATCAACCGCTGGCTGGGGATGGTCATCCAGCCTGACGGCAGTCCCTACACCCGCGAGGCGGCGAAGGTCGAGTCGAAGGAGGTCGGCGACGTGAAGTTCACCGTCGTGGATCTGCCCGGCACCGTGACGGCGTCCATGGGTGGGCCGGACGAGGCGATCCCGGATGGCCGGATGATCGCGGCGATCGTCGATCACGGCCGCGGGCCGCACTACGTGCGCGTGTATGGGCCGAGCAAGGCGATGGAGCTGGCCGCGGCGGACGTTCACGCCTTCCTGCACAGCGCGAAGACCGGATCGTAGCGCGGGCTACCAGAATTTCCACCACCGACGCCGGCTGGTTCGGTCGAGCCGGTCGGATTGCTCACGCATCCGGGCGATGGTCGGGAGCTTTGATCGCAGCTGGATGATGCGCCGGCGGGAAAACTGTTCCGGGTGCTCACGGAAGCGCGCCTTTGAAGTGGCGTGGAACAGGGCGCCGGGCGGTGGGAGGTCGTTCTCGTCGTCGTCGTAGAACTTCAGGGCTTCTTCCAGACAGCCCGCGGCCTCAATCCCGAGGCGGCGGGCTTCTTTCTTGTCGCGAGTCCGTCCTGCGGCCTCGGCGATCGATCGGAAGAGCGTCAGCCACTGGCCCACGTCTATGATCTGTGATGGCTCGCTGGTCGGGTTGATCAGGGGCGCATCTCCGGCGGTGGATTCCGCTGCGTCAGCCGGCAGGTCGAAGGTGATCGCCGAGCGGGCTTCGCAGCCGCCGCAGGAGACGGCCATCATCAGATGAAGCCGGCGGCCGTCGCGATGAACGGGGCGCGGCGCCGTGCCGCTGAGCGGCCCGCGCGCGCAGGCGGCGCAGGGCGTGGCCATGAGGTAGAGGTACGCCTCGGCGAGGCTGTGGGCGAACAGGGGAGAATCAGCTCGGGTCATGGCACGACAGGCGGCGGACGATCAGCCGCCAGCCCCGGCGCCGGCCTGCTCGAGGACCTTCCGCATGGACTCAGCCATCTCCGCCATCGCTTCAAGCTGAGTCAGGGCCATGTCGGCGGGGATCGCGCCGGACTCGAACCCTTCGCGAATCGGCTTCATGGTGACGTCGGCTTCCAGCCCCTGGATCATCGTCTCGATCAGTGGGGTCTCATTCAGGCCCTGCACTTCGAGGTACCAGTTGGCTTCTTCGCCGGTGCCCAGCAGCCGGAACGTGCCATTGGCCAGGGTCGGGATCGGCGTCTTCATAACGACGTTGACGGTCTTCGGCCCGGCCACCTCCACCGAGGTGAGGACGATTATCGCGTCGTCAGGGTTGTACATCTTCAACTTCAGCGCATCGACGCGAGCCTGGGAATCGGGATTGGCCTCCACGATTTTAGCGCAAAGCGCGTTGAGAGCGTCGTGGTGCTTCTTCAATGCGGTGTTCAGCCGGTCGAGTTGCTCCTGCTGAGAGGTGACGAAGAAGTTCGTCAGCTCCTGGAATTCAAACTTCCGGGCAAACTCGTTGTGTTCCTCGACGATCGCGCGAATCTCCTGCTCAATCGCCGCGGCGTCGAACTCGGCGCCCTCCTCCGTACCGGCTGAGCCGTCGCCGCCACCATCCTCAGGCTCGGGGCTGGTCGCGGTCGGATCGCGAAGGGGGGGGAGCTCGGCCGTGCCCTCGCGGATCTTCGCGACCATGATCGGCGAAGGCGGCGGGGGAAGCGGACGCGACTCGGTGCCCAGGTCCTCGGTGAAGGAAGCGGAAGTGGCGCTGCCGTCGCGGCACGCCGTTACACACATCCCCAGCGCGGCGAGCCCGACCACAGCGAGCAGGCGAGACCAAACGGCCATCACAGGACACTCCCGGGTGGTGACGCGGTCCGGCAGGAGGCCGGCCGCGGGCCGATTCGTGTGCACCCCTGAGGGTCGGCGACCCTCCACGGGCCGCCCCATCGGCGGATCAGGAAGGTACAGAACCGCTCCGGCGAGGTCAAATCGTGCGGGGGGACGAGCGCGCCGCCGCGTTCAGGCCGCTTCCCACCGGCGAGCCAGCCGCCGGGCCGCGAGCATGAACACCAGCGCCAGCCCGGCCAAGACGCCAACCTGCGGCCCCAGTTCCCACACCGGCTTGTCGTACCAGAAAACCTTCTGATAGCCGTCGAGGGCCCAGGCATTGAAGGTCCCCAGTCCGATCGTCTTCATTACGGGGGGCATCAGGAACCGGGGGAACATGCTGCCCCCGAGCGCGGACATCATCAGGATAATGATGGTCGACGCCCCGCCGAGCTGCGCCCGCGTCCGGCACGCCGTGGCAAGCACGAGCCCGAAGGCGGCCGCAGACGCCGCCGTCACGAGAGTCATCACGATGAAGCCGGCGAGGTGCAGCGGCGTCCAGAGCTCCAGCCCGAAGACCAGCCAGCCCCAAACGAACATCACCGAGACCTGCACGAATCCCATCCCCACGAGGAACAGCCACTTGCCCAGGAGCAGCTGGGTCATGCTGATGTGCGAGCTGAGCAGGCGTTCCAGCACGCCCTGCTCTTCCTCTTCGAGGATCGTGCCGCCGGCTCCCGCCATGCTGAAGAGGAGAAAGAGCACAGCCGTCCCCGCGGCGGAGAACGCGATCAGGCCGGAGTTCTTCTTCTCTCCCAGGACGTCGAAGGTCTTCACCGTGACCAGCCCGCTGAACGCGGCGTTTCCATCCTCCGTCTTTGCAGTCGATTCCTCCTTCGGCTCCTCAGGGCCCGAAAGATTGCGGAGCATCGGGATCAGCGTGTCCATCACGCCGCGCTGCGCGTCGGTGAGCGGGCCGCCGAACTGCTCGAGCATCTTCATGCCGCGGTCAAGCATCAGGTCGGGCGCGCTCATCATGGCGGCCTTCTGGAGCAGCCCGCCGACGATCTGCGGGGCGATCGGGTCCGATCGGTCGGCGTGCAGTTCTACTCCCGCGTCTCTTTCTCCAAAGAACAGCCCGAATTCCTCTCCGAACCCTCTCCGGATGATCACCGCAATGGGCACGCGCCCATCGCGGACACGCTGAATCGCCGCTTCGCGGCTCAGGGGCGTCGGATCGTCCCGGCTGACCTGCCGGTGTACGAACAGACTCTGCTCAGCCACGAGTCCCTGGATCAGGCGGCGACTCGCCTCGCTTCCGTCCTCGTCGACCACCGCAACATTGACTGCGTCCGTGCCACCTCCACCCGCCGCTCCGAAGACGACGGCGAAGATCGAGAAGAAGGCAATGGGGAGGACGAAAGACAGCCCCTGCGCAACGCGGTCGCGCTTCAGCTGAAGCCAGGCGATACGGATAATCGTCCGGATCACGTCGCGTCTCCTACTCGCGCAGCTCCCGCCCGGTCAGGTGCAGGAAGACCATGTGAAGGTTCGGCGCCTCGACACGAACATCGAGCACCTGGCATCCATCCGCGCGCAGGCGTTCTAGCGCCGGGGGCAGATCAGCGGCCACGTCGTTCACCGCCAACCTCAGGGCCGACGCCCCGGCATCGAAGACCCAGCCGCCCGCGACGGTGGAAGGCGGCTTGGACAGCGTCAGCACGACAGTCCGCCGCGGGCCGACGGTCGCGGCGATCAGCTCGGTCAGGGTGCCCGCGGCAATCACCCGGCCGTGATCGATGATGACGATGCGTTCGCAGACCTGCTGGGCTTCGTCGAGCTGGTGCGTGGTGAGCAGCAGCGCCATGCCGGCCTGGCGCAATTCGGCGAGCATCTGCCAGATGCGCTCCCGGCTCTGTGGATCGACGCCGACGGTGGGTTCGTCCAAAAGGGCAATCTTTGGGCGGTGGATGACGCCGCAGGCGATGTTGAGCCTTCGCTTCATCCCGCCGGAGAATCCGTCCACCCGCGCGTCGGCGCGATCAGCCAGTCCGGTCCACGCCAGGAGCTCCTCCACGCGCTCGCGCAGCGCGCGGCCGGTGACGCCGTGGAGGCGCCCGAAGGCATCGAGATTCTCCCGGGCCGTCAAAGTCGTGTAGAGGGCAATTTCCTGTGGAACGAGGCCGAGGGCGTGGCGCGCCGCCTGAGCTCGACCGTTGCGATCCGTCTCCACCTGCTCGCCAAGCAGCCTGATTTCGCCGGCGTCGAGCCGTACGCGCCCCGCGATCGCGCGGATCAGCGTCGTCTTGCCGGCGCCGTTGGGGCCCAGCAGCCCGACCCACTCCCCGGGCCGAACAGCCAGCGTCGCGCCGGCCAGCGCCGTCGTCGCACCAAATCGCTTGGCGGCCTCCGTGATGTGTAGTACCGGTTCCATCGCGGGCATCCTACCCGCAGCCGCGTTGGCGGCGAACAGGCTGACCTGTAAGCTCTTGTCCCAGCCGCCTGCTCCGGAAATGCAGGTCGGCGCGCAGCGCGATATTCGGCTGGCGAGGTCCGACGCGCCTTGCGAGGGCATCTGTGAACCTCATTACCCGATACACCCGCTGGCTTCACACGCGCTGGCCCGCGGGGTCGGTCGAGCCGCTGCCTGTGGTCGGCGAGGACGGGCGCACCAGCGTCCCCGGCGTGAGGATCGTCGGCGATCTCACGGGCGTCCCGTTGCTGAAGTTCGCCGTCGACACCGGCGCCCGCGCCGTTCGCGCGATCCTGGCCGAACCGGGCTTTCGCCCGTCGCCGGGGGAGGCCGAAGGCGAGCCGCTCGACCTCGCGATTGTCGGCGGAGGCGTCGCGGGCATCGCTGCGGCGATCGAGGCGAAGAAGGCGGGGCTGCGTTTCGATATCTTTGAGGCCGCTCGGCCGTTCTCCACCATCGCCAACTTCCCCCGCGGCAAGCCGATCTTCACGTATCCTCGAGAGATGACGCCCGCCGGCGATTTGGTCGTCAGCGCCGAGGACCGCGAAGGGCTCATGGACGAACTTGAGGCGCAGCGCGACGCCGCAGGGATCGAGCCGACCACGCGCCGGATCGACCATCTCGAACGGCGGGGCGGCGTGATTCTGCTTCACCACGACGGCGGATCCACGTCGGCCCGACGCGTCATTGTCGCCATTGGTCGCAGCGGGAATCACCGGCGTCTCGACGTCCCGGGAGAGGAACTCGACAAGGTCTCGAATCGCCTTCACGATCCTGCGGACCTCACCGGCCGCGAAGTGCTCGTCGTGGGGGGCGGCGATGCGGCGATCGAAACATCGATCGCCCTGGCTAAGGCCGGGGCCCGCGTGACGCACAGCTACCGCGGCGAGCGGCTGTCGCGGCCCAAGCCGGAATTGCTCGAGGAGTTCGAAGCACTCGTTGATGAGAGAGGCACTCCGGGGGGCGTTCGTCTCGTCATGCCCTCCGAAGTCGCGAGCATCACTGAATCAGAAGTCGAGCTGCGCGAACCGGGTGGACACTCGACGATTGTGCCCAACGACGCGGTGATGCTGATGATCGGCCGCGAGCCTCCGCTGGACTTCCTGCGGCGCAGCGGCATCCGCATCCGGGGCGAGTGGCGTGCGCGAACGTGGGTTGCTTTCGCAGCGTTCCTGCTGTTCTGCGTGGGGCTCTATCACTGGAAGGCGAGTCCGCGCGAGTTGCCGCTGGGCCAGTGGTTCGCGGCGCGCGGCTGGTTTCCCTACGGCGTGGGCGGCTGGCTGAACGCCGCGGGAGCGAACATCGCTGAGGCTGCCCAGCGGCAGACGAGTTTCCTGTACACGCTGCGCGAGGCGATCGGCGAGCCGGGCTTCTATTACACGCTTGCCTACTCGTTGTGCGTGGTTGTTTTCGGCTTTCGCCGGATCCGGCGGAGGCGCACTCCCTACGTCACCGCACAGACGCTCGTGCTCATGGCGGTTCAGTGCCTTCCGCTCTTCGTACTCCCGCAGCTTCTGCTGCCGTGGATGGGGCGCAACGGCGTCTTCGACGACGGATTTCCCGGCTGGCTGGCCGAGCAACTCTTTCCCCGGGGGGAGTACTGGCGCGCCTACGGCCTGATCCTGGCGTGGCCGCTGTTCGTCTACAACGTCTTCACCGATCAGCCGCTGTGGGGCTGGCTGGTCATCAGCTTCGTACAGACGTTCGTGCTGATTCCCCTGCTGATTCGGTATGCGGGCAAGGGGGGATACTGCGGGTGGATTTGCTCCTGCGGTGCGCTGGCCGAAACGCTGGGCGATACCCAGCGCGAGAAAATGCCCCACGGCCCACGGTGGAACCGCCTCAACATGGTGGGGCAGGTCATCCTCGCCATCGCCCTCATCCTGTTCGTGTTGCGCGTGCTCGGCTGGGTGTATCCCGCATCCTGGTTCGGAAGCGTCTTCGCGGGGCTCTTCGAGCGGCTGCCGGTGCTCAACTACCGCTGGATGGTCGACGTGATGCTGGCAGGGGTGATCGGCCTGGGCTGCTACTTCTGGCTCAGCGGGCGCGTCTGGTGCCGGTTCGCGTGTCCGCTGGCGGCGCTGATGCACATCTACGCGCGTTTCTCTCGATTTCGGATCTTTGCGGACAAGAAGAAGTGCATCTCCTGCAACGTCTGCACCACGGTGTGCCACCAGGGCATCGACGTCATGAACTTCGCCAATAAGGGACTGCCGATGGAGGACCCGCAGTGCGTACGCTGTTCCGCGTGCGTGGGGGCGTGTCCGACTGGCGTGCTGAGCTTCGGGCGCTACACGTCTTCGGGCGATATCCGCCTCGACGTGCTGCCGGCCTCGCGCGTCCGCATGGTCGAGGAGTAGCCCGCGCGATCAGAATCGGTAGCGGTACTGCACGATCACGAGGCTTGGGTTGTCGTCGTCGCGCACGCGGTCGTGCACGTACGCCCCGTTGAAGAAGTAGCAGTAGCCCACCGACAGGCTTGAGTGGGCGTTGGGAGACCAGTCTACCCAGATGTCCAATTCATTGCCGAATTCGAGCCCGCTGCGCCCGGAGCCGTCGCGTAAGCGGGCGATGCCGCCCGCATCGTAGGCGGCGTCCTTCTCCTGGCTGAGCCAGTAGTGGTGGTGGGCGATGGCAACCTTGAGCTTGTCGGCGACCGGCCAGAAATCGAGCGCCACGTAGGAGCGCGTCAGGTTCTGCCGACCGACCAGGTCCTGCATGCCGATGCAGACGTGGTCGAAAGGGTAGAGCTGGTTGAACGTGCCGACCTTGCCGTCGTAGGGGTCTTCGTCGCCCGAGGAATAGTCGAAGCCGGCGCTGAGGCGGGGCTTCATCGGCCACGGTTCGATGGTGTACCCGGCGTCGATGGCCGCGCTCCAGGCGTGTACCCGGTCGCCGGCCCAGCTTCCCCACTGCCCCGCCAGCTCGGTGTCGTAGTCCCAACGGCCGCTGCGTCCGCCGAAGCGGCCGCCGATGGTGTAGGTTGAGTGGTCGCCGGCGCGGCCGTTGGGGTTCACGGTCTGGTCGCGTTGCTGCAGACCGAGGAAGTACGCATCGATCCAGTGATCGGGGATGCCCTTGTAGGTCGCGTAGACGCCGTAGAAGTCGCGATCCTCATTCCACGCGTCCATCGACTCGCGCCGTACGATCACCGGGCGCGTAAAGAAGGCGTCCACGTCGAACAGATCATCGCGGTACATCAGCTTCACGCCGTCGAAGCGACGGCGCGTGGAGACCCAGTCGAGCGGGCCGACGAGCCGGTAGGCGCCGTAGGCGAGCTCCTGCCGCCCGATGCGCAGGGTGAAGCGCTCGTCGCCGCCGGGGATACGCACATCCGCGAAGATCTGCTGGACGTCGCCGTGGTTCTCCTGCGTCGGCTGGAAGGGGCCGTCCTGGTCTTCGACGTGAGCGGCGATGCCCTGGAAGAAGAGGCGGAAGTTGTCCTCGTGGCGGATGTTGGCATGAATCAGCCAGCGGTAGTTCTGCTGAGCCTGCTGCGTCTCACCGGCCCGGCCGTGATGCTGGTTCGAACGGCTATCCCACCGCAGGCGAAATTCGCCGCCCACGTCGAGCCGCCAGCGATCGGCGAGCCGGATGCTCTTCAGCCGCAGCCGGGGCTCGTCGTCACGTAGTTTGGGGTTCTCTTCGAGGTAGCTGAAGTCCTCGTCGAATCGCAGGTTCATGAACCGCGTCGAGTGGGCCTCGCCGTCGTGGTCCGAGGCGTCGACCGCGCACCGCCCGCAGGACGTCGCGGAGCCATGCCGCAGGCTCAGGGACAGAGGTGTCACGCCCGGGCGGCGCTCGGTCTCGGCCGCCTCCCGCTTCGGATCGGCTGGATCGGCCCCGCGGGCGGCCGACAGGGAGAGCAACGGTATCGCTGCCGCTGCGAGGGCGGCGATCCAACCTGGGCGACAGATTCGCAGTCCGGCTAGACGGGGCATCACGACTGAATTGGCGGGTTGTCGAAGGGATCGTCGCTGCCGCCGCCGCCGCCGATCGGCGTGACGTCGATGGGGGATATTTCGTTCAGGAGGGCAAAGGCCAGCGCCCGGACGAAATCGGCCGACCCGCCGACCGCGGCGTCGCGAAGGGCCATGCCGCAACTGCTCGTCCACAGCAGGCCCCCGCAGAGGGCGGCCCCGCTCCAGCGGTGCAGGGTGCGAAAGGACGGTCGAACGCGCATGGCACTACTCCCCTGGAATGAGCGTCAGCCCGCGGATCGCCGGCGAGGGCCGCGGAGCCCGCATGATAGGACGATGGCAGCCGAATGAGAAGTACACCAGTGCGATTGGCGGGCCGGGACGCTACAATACGCTCCGAACCGATCACCATGTCAGCCCGCGTTCGGTCGGCACGCCGTCCGCGGCATCATCGGGGAGGACGACTGCGATGAAGGCGCCGAGGCGGGAGGAGCGTTCGGGACACCCAACGCACCGGAGAGGTTCCTTGCGCCGATCAAGCCGCGTTGCCCGGCTTTCGTTGCACATCGCTCTGGCGAGCGCGTGGCTGGGGGGCTGCGTGTTGCCGCCCGGCAACGACAACGACAACACGCCGGCCGGTACGCCGAGTGCGCAACTCGTCTTCCAGAACCTCCGCACCTCGCTGATGTCTGTCTCAGGCACCTCGGCCGATGATGTGTACGCCGTTGGCGGGGACCTGGGTGCCGGCGACGGCCCCAACGTGCTGCACTTCGACGGCGAGCGGTGGCGTCGTATGCCGACGGGCATCGCTGCGGGCGACCTGTGGTGGATCAGCGTCAATCCGGTCGATGGGCGCTTTCTGGTGGCGGGTGCGCCGGGCCTGATCGCGCGGTTCGATCCGGAGACCGGAGGCTTCGAGCAGTTCGAGACGCCGGGCGATGAGAATCTCTTCGGCGTGTGGGCGGCCGACGCCACCACGGCGTTCGCTGTCGGCGGAGACCTCGGCAATCTCAACGGCGGCGGCGTCATCTGGCGCTACGACGGTGAAAGCTGGTCGTTTGAGGATACGGGTGAGCTCGGCGCGGCTGGTCTGCCGCTGCTCTACAAGGTATGGGGCCGCAGTGCTGACGACGTGTATGTCGTGGGCAGGGCGGGCACGCTGCTGCACTACGATGGATCGTCGTGGTCGCGCCTTCCGGCGGGCACGTCGCGCACGCTGCTGACGATTCACGGCGCCGGTTCGCGGGTCTGCGCGGTCGGCGGCATTGGCGACGGCGTCGTGGTCGAGAAGAACAACGGCGGCTTCAGTGACCGTACCCCCGCCGGGGCGGTGCAACTGAGCGGCGTCTACATGGAGCCCGACGGCAGTGGCGCGGCGGTCGGTCGGGAAGGGACGCTCCTGCTGCGGGATCCGGCGGGATGGACCGCGACGCCGGTCGAGTTCGATACGCTGCGGGAGTGGCATGGCGTCTGGATCGATCCTGATGGCGGCGTCTGGACCGTTGGCGGCGACCTCAGCGCCGACCTCGACGAGGGAATCGTCGGGTATTACGGTCTCAGGACGATCCCGGACACCGTCGCCCGCTAGCCCGCCCCGAGGGAGCTTGCGTGCTGAAGCCTTCGTATCCCTACTACCTCGCCAACGAGGCAGTCTCGCCCAACGCCGACCTCATCGTTACCGACAAATACAGCGGCCGGCCCGCCACCCGCGTGGCCGTGGCTGATCCCACGGCGATCGACCGCGCGATCGGCTTGGCCTGCGAAGCGGCGCGGCCGATGGCGGAGATGCTCGGTCATCGGCGGCAGGCCGTGCTGGCCCACTGCGTCCGCCGGTTTGCTGAACGCGAGGATGAACTCGCCAGGTCGCTTTGCATCGAGGCGGGTAAGCCGATCCGCGACAGCCGCGGCGAGGTCGCCCGCCTGATCGACACCTTTCGCATTGCGGCGGAAGAATGCGTACGCCTGACCGGCGAAGTGATGCCGCTTGATCGCACGCCCCGCGCCGAGGGCTACCTCGGCCTGTGGCGACGCGTGCCGGTGGGGCCGTGCTCGTTCATCTCCCCGTTCAACTTTCCGTTGAACCTCGCCGCGCACAAGATCGCGCCGGCGCTGGCGGTCGGCTGCCCGTTCGTGCTGAAGCCCGCGAGTCTGACACCCATCGGGGCGATCATCATCGGCGAAGTGCTTGCCGAGACGGACCTGCCGAGGGGCGCGTTCTCGATCCTGCCCTGCAGCCGTGACGGTGCAGACCTCTTCACGACGGATGAGCGGCTCAAGCTGCTGTCGTTCACGGGTTCGCCCGAGGTCGGCTGGGCGCTCAAGGCCCGCGCGGGCAAGAAGAAGGTCGTGCTCGAACTCGGCGGCAACGCCGGCTGCATCGTCGACGCGGACGCGGACCTGGACGACGCGGTGAGCCGGTTGGTTGTCGGCGCGTTTTACCAGTCGGGACAGAGCTGCATCAGCGTACAGCGGATTCTTGTGCACGAGCGAATCTACGACGATCTGCGGCGGCGACTCGTTGAAGCGACGCGGGCGCTGGTCGCGGGCAACCCGTCCGACGAGCGGACTTTCATCGGCCCGATGATCTCGGAGAAAGAGGCCTCGCGCCTGGAGTCGTGGATCCATGCGGCCGTTTCGCGCGGGGCGAAAGTGCTCTGCGGCGGGGAGCGGAAAGGGGCCATGCTGGCGGCCACGCTCCTCGAAGGCGTGCCGCGCGACACCGATCTGTGCGCGCAGGAGGCCTTCGGCCCGGTTGCCGTCCTTTCGTCCTTCCGCGATTTCGATGAGGCGCTCGACGAGGTGAACGACAGCGTGTTCGGCCTGCAGGCGGGCGTGTTCACGCGCGATCTTTTCAAGGCGATGAAGGCGTGGAAGCGTCTCGAAGTCGGCGGCGTCATCATCAACGACGTGCCGTCGTGGCGGGCGGACCACATGCCCTACGGGGGCGTGAAGGATAGCGGCCTGGGCCGGGAAGGCGTCCGCTTCGCCATGGAGGACATGACGGAAGTCAGGATGATGGTGGTGCGGGGGGTGTAGCTATCAGCTGTCGGCTATCAGCTGTCAGCCGGGCAGCCATCAGCCAGGGAGCTATCGGCCAGTCAGGCATAAGCTAACCCGTCGCAGGCCAAGCAGCTATCGGCTGTCAGCCAGAGGGCGCGCTGAGCCTTCTTTCTGGCTGACAGCCGACAGCTTATAGCTGACAGCCCTTCTTTCACGTCCCCGCGTCCCGCGTGTCCATCTCGATCGGCGCGTGCATGTGGTCGGCGGCCGAGGGCTTCGTCAGCACCTTGTAGAAGCAGAACGTGATGAGGCTCACCACCGCCGTGATCGATGTCAGCATGAAGATCCAACCGCCCAGGTTCATGGCATCGCCTCCAAGGCTGAGGGCCTAGTGTTCCTCGATCTGGATGTGCTCGCGCGATTCCACCTGCCATCGGCGGCCGGCGATAGCAATCAGCACGAGCAGGAATACCGTCACCATGGCGATTACGCAGATGGTAAGGAAGGGCACCTGGTTTTCGCCGCGTAGCGCTTCGATTTTCTTCGGCAGATCCTGCCAGCACCACAGGACGAGCATGACCAGCAGATAGGCCGGGGCGACGAACTTGATCATGAAGTTGAATGCCCGCGGCAGCTTGAGCTCCGCGCCCTCCATGGCGAACGCATAGCCGCGACGCACACCGAATACCCAGCCATACAGCAGCACCTGCACCGTGGCGAGCAGCACGATCGCCACCGTGCCGACCCAATCGTCCATCGTGTTCAGCGCGTCGCGGTTCTGGCTGAAGTAGATCACGAACAGCGAGCCCATGCCGGTGACGAGGCCGAGCATCGCGACGGACGCCTTGCGGCCGATGCCCAGACCCTCTTCGAGGAAAGCGATGGCCGGCTGAAGCATCGACAGCGAGCTGGTGATCGCCGCCAGGAACAGCATGAAGAACCAAAGGAACCCGAAGAACCGCCCCGCGGGCATGTACTGGAAAACGACCGGCAGCGTTTCGAACCCCAGACCGAACCCGCCCGCCAGGGCGCCGGTCGCCCCGAGGAACACGAAGGCTGCAGGAATCGTGATCAACCCGCCGAGGCAGACCTCGAAGAATTCGTTCGTCGATGAGGCCGTGAGGCCGGACAGGACGATGTCGTCCTTGCGCTTGAGGTAGCTGGCGTAGTTGATGATCACGCCGAAGCCGACCGACAGGCTGAAGAAGATCTGCCCAGCCGCGGCGAGCCACGTCTGTGGCACGAACAGGGAGGTGTACCACGCCTGGTCGGGGTCAGCCCCCTTGGGGTTCCACATGAAGCCCAGGCCGTTCATGACGCTCAGCTCGGGCTGGCTTTCGTCGGGCGTCCCGAGTGTCAGCACGCGGATCAGCACCGCCACGGCGCAGAGAGCCATGATGGGCATGGCGATGATGCAGAACCGTTCGATGCCCTTGGCGATCCCGCGGTAGATCAGCGTGAAGTTCAGCGCGAAAACCAGCATCCAGACGATGACGCTGATGTGGATGTTGCCGTCGAGCATGAGGCCGTTCTGGTTCGACCCGGTGACGGACGCGAAAAATTCCTTGCTTCGCGCAGCGAACGCCGTCTTGTCGGTGCCCAGATCGATCGTGCCCGTCAGAAAGCTGTAGGCGTAGGCCAGACACCACGACTCGATGAGCACGTAGTACATGTAGATGATGACGGGGATGAGCAGCCCCAGGACGCCGAGGTATCGCCAGATCTTGCGGCGGCCGATGAGCCCGAAGATCGCCGGGCACGAGTTGTACCCGTGCAGCCCGCCGTACTTGCCCATCGTCCATTCGGCCCAGCAGATCGGAATGCCCAGGCAGATGAGCGACAGGAAGTAGGGGATCATGAATGCCCCGCCCCCGTTCGCGGCCGCCTGGCCGGGGAAGCGGAGGAAGTTGCCCAGACCGACGGCGGATCCCGCGACGGCGAGGATCACGCCGACTCGAGTGCCCCATTGCTCCTTGGCCACGGATGACTCCTCCGGGTGGACCAGGTGACTCTGCCCGACAAAAAAGCAGCGGCACGGTAGCGGATAGGGCGGTGCCCTGCAAGGAAAAAGCTTCGAGCGCGCAGTCAAGCCGACTGTGCGCCCGCATCGGGCGCCCGCCTACAGATCCGCCAGTCTTTCCATGATCCGTCGGGCGCGGGCTTCGATCGCGTCGAATCGGCCGGCGGCGAGGTCGCCGGGGTCGAAGATCGCTTTGACGAAGCCGACGCCCACAGCCCCCGCGCGGAGCACCGAAGTGAAGTTGTCCTCGGTGAATCCCGCAGTGGGAAAGATTCGCAGGTGCGGCAGCGGTCCCAGCACGGCCGCGACGTATTCTGCTACCGGCATCGGCGGGGCGGGGAAGAGCTTGACGAAGTCTGCGCCGGCGACGTGCGCCGCCTGCATCTCGGTCGGCGTGAGCGTGCCCGGAATGGATGCCGCGCCGAGCCGGCGCGCCTCGGCGATGACGGCCGGGTCGCCGATAGGGGAAACGAGGAAGCGAGCGCCCGCGGCCACCGCCTGTCGGGCCTGCTCCGTGGTGAGGACGGTGCCGGCCCCGACGAGCAGATCCGGCTGACCGGCGAACTCCGCCACCAAATCAAGCGCGCCGGGCGTCGTCAGGGTGAATTCGGCCATCCGGATCCCGCCGGCAACGGCAGCCGACATCGCAGCGCGGGCGACGCCTTGGTCCCCGGTGCGGATGATGGCGCTCACACGCCGCTGAAGAATGTCCCGGACGGTTTGTTCGCGATCGAGCTGTGCCATGGCGGCATGATCGCGGCGAGCGGGCGGACTGGTCAAGCAGAAGGCGAAGCGGAGTGCGGGAAGCTCACCAGCTGGGTGGGGCGTCAGACGAGCAGAGGATTGTCGAACTGCATGCGCACGCCCAACTGCTTATCGCCCGTGGTGGACTTGCGCTCGGTGCGAAGGATGGTCGCGTAGTGCGAGTCGCCCAAGTCGCGCGCGACACGATCAGACTCCGGGCTGCCACCGAACACGACCTCGTAGCGCTGCCCCACCGAGAGGCCGCAGGATTCGGGGGCGTCGAAGCGGATGCCCTCGGCGTCGAACTCGGCGCCGTCACACTGGAGCACCTCGCAGCGATCCAGGCCGACAATGCGCGCGCAGAGCTTTGAAGGCAAGGCAGGGGCGGCAGCGGCGAAGCGCGACGGCGACAAGCGCGGCTGCGAGCCTGGGAGCGATACGACAGCGGAAGAATCGTGTGTCAGCATGTCGTGACTGGTCATGGCTGCTTCCTCCATGAATCGGCGGAGTTGGTCGGAGACCTTAGTCTCCGCCGTGCCGGCGCTCCGCACCCCAGGCGGCATGCCCTGGAAGCGGCAGTCACTCTACCGAGGCGGCTGCGCGGCGTCAACCGGAATCAGGGACTTGGCGACTGGAATGCCATAAAGTGGCACGGAACCCCGGCGCGTCGGTGCCGGGGTTCCGTGGGGTTTTCATGCCCGCCAAGGAGGTCCCGGGCAGGGTTCCGGGCGGGATCAGGACTACTTCACGCGGGTGTACGTGATTTCCATGCCCTTGGCTTCCTTGCCGTCCGCCCCGGTCATGTACATCTCGAACACGTGCTTGTCCTTGCCCTCAAAGCGGTGGACGGCGCGCATCTTCTGCATCGTACCGTCGTGGCACATGCTCTCACCCTTGAAGGTGAACTGGTTGGTCTTCTCGTCGTACGTGCCCCACATCTGGGTCGCGCCGTAGCGGCTCATGACGTCAAACCAGTAGCTCTCGTACTTCTGCTTGTCGATGTTCCAGGTGGTGATGCCGTAGCCGGCGAAATCGCCCATCTCGCTCTTGGACGTGTACTCATCGGTGACGGCGAGGCCGCCGAGGATGGCCTTGTTGATGCTCGTGCCGGTGGCGATCATCGGCTCGGGCGAACCCGGCATCCAGAACTTCGACTCGTGCTTCCAGTTGCCGACGAACTGGTCGAGACGGCGATGCTCGACCGACGGCGTGATCGGCGCCATGTCGGGCATGTCGCCATGGGCATGGCCATCGTGACCATGACCCGCGTGGTCATGACCGGCATGACCGCCATCCTTCTTGCCCTCCTGCGCGTTGGTGAGGGACGACATGCCCCACAGGCCCACCGCCAGAGCAACCGCCGCAGCAAACACAAACTTCTTCATGGGTGCTTCTCCTGAATAACCGGCTGAAACGAACCGCCCCCGGCCCAACGCGCGGGCGGCGGGAATACGACAGCAACGTGGATCAAACGGCCCGAATCGCCGAAACGGCTCACACCTCGTCGGCGAAGAAGACGAACTCGCGCCGCGCGGTTTCGACGATCTCGACCAGCGCTTCGCGACCCTGTGCCCGGAGGGCCCGCAACACACCGCTCCAGAGCAACTCCTCGTAGAGCACCTGGCTGAAGCGCCGGCCCGGCGTTTCGCTGGCGTCGTACGAGCGTTCGAAGGCGGCGGGATGCTCCCGACGGATCAGGTCGCGCAGGTACTCCCGATCGGTCGGCGTGATCTGGGAGATCTCGTCGATTTCGTCGGGAATGCGGAGCGCGGTGGCTAGCACCTGCGCGCCCGCCTCGCGTCGCTGCCATACCAAGACGGCCGCAATCGCGACAATCGCCACGACGAGACTCATCCAGCGCTTCATGCGGGCGGACATCCTAACCACGCCCGCCCGGCTCCGCAAGCACCGTCCAAACAAAATCCTAATTTCTTGATTCTGCGATGGATGCAGTGCTACTGTATACTCCGGCCTATCAGGTTGCGCCGATGACCCGCCGATGAGCCGTCAGGTGGCAGGTCCGGCGGCGGACCGCCAGCCCGATTTAACCCATCGCGTCTCGACGCTGGCCCGCCGGAGGAAGGCCGAGAGCTGACCGGTGTGGTGCTGCAGGTGCCGGATGTTGTACAGGTGCAGTTCGCCCCGCGAGATGGGGAGCCAGTGGAAGCCGCAGTCGGCCAACAGCGACGCCGCCGTGTCCGCCGCCAGGACCTCGGCGATCTTCGTACGGCATACCGCCGCGTAGGCGAGAAGCTCAGCTCGCGAGAAGCGCCGGCTCGGGTATTCCTCGCTGAATTCCTTCATGCCCGCGGGGTGGAACGCGTCGCGAGACGCATACGCAGCTTCGCCGGGGGAGAGGTAGAGGTCGACGAAGCAGAGCGTGTGATAGGCGACGTGCCAGAACGGGTACTTGCCAATCACGCCGTCCCAGTACTCGTCCGGGCAAGCCCGCAGGCAGTCGTCAAGCATGCAGAGGCCGGCTTCGAACTGGCCCGCCAGGATTCTCTTCATGTGGTCGAGCATGATGCGAAGGCTCCGGAGCGAGTTCATCATCGGGTGCGGACGGCCATCACGAGGGGATTCTATGGCCGGCTCGATACGATCACCAAGCGGGCCGCTGGTCGCTACCCGCGACAAGCTGGGCCTTCCGCGGTATACTGCCACCCGACGTTCGGCAAGGAGCCGGCGCTGTACCCTGCGGAAACCAATCATGGCCTACGAAAACCCGTCCGCAACCCTCACCGACCTCACGGCCCGGATCATCGCGATCCGGGACTCTCTTTGACCTGCCTCGACGACAGGCCCACCGAAGAACACTCGAAGACCGCATGACCGCTCCGGATTTCTGGGAGAACCCGGAAGCCGCGCGCACAGTCATCGGGGAGCTGAAGGCCGTCAAAGCCGTGCTCGATCCGCTGGCGCTCGCCCAGTCTCGGGCGGAGGATGCCGGCGTGCTGCTTGAGCTCGCCGAGGAAGCGGGCGACGAGGCCTCGCGGGCCGAGCTCGACGAGGCCCTATCCGGCCTGGAGAAGGCCGTGGCGGATGTGGAGCTGCTTACGCTCCTCTCCGGCCCCGACGACGGCCGCGACTGCTTTTTCAACATTCAAGCCGGCACAGGCGGCGCCGACGCGTGCGACTGGGCCTCCATGCTGCTGCGCATGTACCTGCGGTACTTCGAACTGCGCGGCTACGAGGTGGAGGAACTCGGCATGCGGCAGGGCGAGGAGGCAGGCATCCAATCGTGCAGTCTGCTCGTGAAGGGGCCGTATGCCTACGGCTACCTGTCGTGCGAGACGGGTGTGCACCGGCTGGTGCGCATCTCGCCGTTTTCCGCGCAAGGCAAGCGGGAGACGAGCTTCGCCTCGGTCGACGTGCAGCCGCAGGTCGACGACATCGAGATCGAGATCGACTGGGACAAGGATGTGCGCGAAGACGTCTTTCGCGCCAGCGGGGCAGGCGGTCAGCACGTCAACAAGACGTCGTCAGCGATCCGGCTCACGCACCTGCCCTCCGGCGTGGCGGTGCAGTGCCAGAACGAGCGGTCCCAGCACAAGAACCGCGCCGCCGCCCGACAGATGCTCATGGCCAAGCTTCACCTGATGGAGGAAGCGAAGCGCGATGGCGAGCTGGCCAAGATCTACGACGCCAAGGGTAACATCGGCTGGGGCAACGCGATCCGCAGCTACTTCCTGTACCCCGAGCAGCGGGTCAAGGACTCGCGCACCGGCGAACTCAGCCACGATTCGCAGGGCGTGCTTGACGGGGAGCTTCAGGCCTTCATCGAGGCGGAGCTGCGCCGCAAGGCGGCCGCCCGCCACAAGGCCCGGGCCTGAGTCGTCCGGCGGGCCGGGCGCCCGCGCGTCCGGTTCGTGCCATTCGAGCGTGAGGTCATGCGTTTCGGCAGCTGACGTGTGGGTTCCGGCACGCAGCCGTGACGAGCCTGAACCGCTTCTGCGCGGCCCGTCGTCGCGACAGCCTCCCGTGGCTTCACCCCGGCGAGAGTGCTCGGTGGCGGGTTCCGCTTCCTCAACAGGAGACGCATTCATGGACGTTCGAATCGAGAAGTTGCCTTCGACCCGCGTCGCCTTCGTTCGTCATACCGGCCCGTACACACAATGCGGCGTGGCCTGGCAGCGGCTGTTCGCGTTCGCCGGCCCGGCAGGGCTGCTCGGCCCCACGATGAACATGTTCGGGCTCTGCCACGATGATCCGGAGGTCATACCGGCCGAACGCCTGCGCTACGACGCGTGTCTGGCCATATCGCTGCAGTTTCAGGCAAGCGGCGACATCGGTGTGCAGGAGACCCCTGGCGGCGAGTATGCCGTGGCGACGCACCGCGGTCCCTACGAGAAGCTCAGCGAGACCTACGGGGCCATCATGGGACGCTGGATGCCCGCCAATCACCGGGAACCCGGCGCGGGCCCGTGCATCGAGTTTTATCGCAACAACCCGGTGGACACGCGGCCGGAGGATCTCGTGACGGACGTGTGCGTGCCGCTGAATTCCGGGTCCGCGGGTCCATCCTGACGGGCAGACTCGGAGAGGCCGTTTCGTTATACTGGACGGCGGGCAGCATCGCACAGCCGTTTTCCGGAGCCGTTTCATGCGTCACCACGTACTACCTGCGCTCGCGGTCGCCGCCGGCGTCGCTTTGTGTCTGTTCGGTGTGTCGCCGGCGCTGGCGGGAGCCACGTTTTCGGACGTCGGCGCCTCCGTTCTGGGCGGCCTCTCGGTCGACGCCCGCAGCGGCTCCTTCGCCGACATCGACAACGACGGCGATGTCGATCTGCTCATTCAGGGGGCCACGGCCGCGAAAAAGCTCCTCCGCAACAACATCATCGGGACGGGCGCCGCGACGTTCACGGACATCTCCTCGATGCTTCAGTTCGCTACGAACGGTCCCACCTGGAGCGCCTGTTGGGCCGATGTCGACGGCGATGGTGACGTGGACGTGTTCATCGGCAGCTCGAACACGCATCCTGACGTCGGCGACTTCCTGCGCAACGACGGCGGCCTCGGCTTCACCGACGCCAGCGCCGCCACGAACCTCGACGATCCCGGTTTTCACCAGAACGTGGCCTGGGCTGACATGGACAGCGACGGCGACCTCGACCTTGTTCTCGCGATGGAAGGGCCGACGGAGGAGCACGAGATCTACCTTCAGGGGCCCGGGATGGTCTTCACGCCCGTCGGCGACGTGTCCGGCTTTCAGCAGCCCGTCGGCGTGAAGGCGTACGGCATGGCCATCGGCGACACCGACGGCGACGGCGACTTCGACGTGTACATCTCTACCTGCCGCGCCGACAACAACATCCGCAACAACTTCTACGAGAACCAGCTCGTCGAGACCGGCACCATGTCGTTCATCGACATCGCCGATACCAACGGGACGCAGTTCACGCGCAACAGCTACGGCGCCGAGTTTCAGGACATGGACGACGACGGCGATCTGGACCTCATCATGGTCGGCGCCGACGGCGAGGCCACCAAGATCTTCCGCAACGACGGCGGCAACCAGTTCACCGACGTGGACACGATCACCGGGCACGCGCTGCTCAGCGACACGTCCGGCGACCTCAACGGCGGCAAGGCGGTCGATTACGACAATGATGGTGATCTGGACTTGTTCTTTCACGATCACCGCCCGCTGCACGGCCACGACAAGTCAAGGAAGCTGTATCGCAACGACGGGAACTGGCAGTTCACCGACGTGACGCTGGCCGAGGGGTTGCACTCGACCAATGTCGGCGGCTACGACAGCGCCTGGGCGGACTTCGACCTGGACGGCGATCAGGACCTGTTCTTCCCCACCGGGGCGGGCGTACCCGAGCGGTTCTTCCGCAGCAACGCCTCCGGTAACGGCAATCACTGGCTGTACATCAGCCCGCGCATGGGCCCGCCCAACACGCGGGCGGTGGGAGCCCAGTTGTTCGCGACCCTGCACGCGGGCACCCCCCAGCAGCGGACGCTGCGCCGCGAGGCCAACACCAACGCGGGCACGTTCAACCAGAGCGACGTCCCCGTGCACTTCGGCCTCGGCGACGCCACGCGGATCGATCGCCTGCGCATTGCGTGGCCGGGCGGCGACGATCAGCATCTGTGCAACCTCGACGCCGACGTGTACCGCACCATCGTCGCCGGCGTATCCGGCGACTTCGACGGCGACGGCGTGCGCGGCGGCGCCGATCTGGCCGCACTCGCTGAGTGCCTCGGCGGCCCTTCCGCCATGCCCGCGCATTCGAGCACACACTGCGCCAAGGCCTGCCTCAGCGCGTTCGATACGGACGGCGATCATGATGTCGATCAGGCGGACGCGGCGGAGGTTCAGCGGTTCTGGACGACTCCCTAGGCCAGGGCCTGGCCATCCGCTCGCCCGGGTTGCTCCGGAGGGATCTCGCCGCCGCATTCCGGGCACCGACCGAACACGCGGGACGCACGAACGTCGTAGCCGCAGGTCGGGCATGCGTTGGGGTCTGCCGGTTCCGGCTTGGTCATCGCCCGAACGAGCGGGTAGATGGGCAGTAGAAACCCGAGGAGGATGAGGTTAAGCAGCGCGCCCTGCACGATCGTGATCAGGAACGTTCCGAAGATGGACTCCGGCGGCACCGGAGTCAGCTCGATCAATCCGATGCTCACGAAGCCGGGCCAGACGTCGATGAAGATTCCGGCAGGCAGGGCGACCGACACGATCACGCGCAGGCCGATGCCGAGTCTCAATGTCCGGCCCACGCCGCGCAGCGATTCGAATCGGGTGAAGGTCGGCCGGCTCGTCGCCAGCGCCAGGGCCAGGATGAACACGGCGACCCCTGACACCATTCCTGCAGGGTGATACTTCTGCCAGGCCACCAGTGCGCTCGGCACGGCGCAGACACTGCAGACCAGCGACCACTGGACCAGCCGCTTCCGAAAGGATGCGGTTCGGTAGGATCTCACCGGTGACTCCGAGAGGCTCAGCCGGTCCTACGAGCAGGCTGCGAGGGTGGTTCGTCTGATTGTGTCGGCGCGGCGTTCACTCCGGCGCCATTCGCTCGCGCCATCGGGCTGCTTCATCCGGCTTACCCCACGCCTCATACAGCTTGAGCAGGCTCTTCGCGGCGTTTTGGGTGCGCGTGTGGCCGTCGCCCAGCGCCGCCTTCAGGATTCCATGACCCTCCAGCAGCAGCGGTTCGCTGTCCGCATGGCGTTGCAGGTCGCGCAGGACAATGCCGTACGAGAGCACGCATGCACCGAATTGCCAGTGGTTCGGTGGGAGGGTCTTTCGCGCCGTAGCTACGACGCGTTGCAGGATTGGCTCGGCGAGGTCCAGGCGCCCCTTCAGTCGGTAGAGCTGCGCCAGGTTGTTGCGGGCGATCAGTGAACTGGCCTCGTCCTCGCCGAACAGCGCATCGCCGATCTCCACCACACGCCGGAAGAGCGGCTCGGCGTCGTCGTATCGCTCCTGTCGCTCGTAAATCTGCGCCAGTGAACTCATGGTCGTCGCGGTGCGCTGGTCGAGCTCGCCGAACCGCGCACGCATGCGCGCGAGCGCTTCCGCACACAGTGGCTCGGCCTCGGCGTAGCGTTCCTGCCGCATGTAGACCCTGGCAAGGCTGTTGGCGCAGATGATCGTCTTGGGATGGCCGTCGCCCAGCGAAGTTCTCAGGCCCGCCAGGGTCCGCACGAAGATGGCTTCCGCCTCCGCGTAGCGGCCAAGCACGTACAGCACATTGGCCAGGCCGTTCGCCGAATCGAGCGTTTCGGGGTGGTGGTCTCCGAAGATCCGGGTCTTCACCGCCGCGACGTGCTCGAAGATGGGCAGGGCCTCGTCAAGCCGGCCCTCTCCCTCAAGCAGCAGGGCCAGGTCGTTTTGAACCGTGACGACGAACGCGTGTTCTGCACCGTAGGTCTGCGTCAGCGTCTCAATCGTTCGTTTGTACAACGCCTCGGCCGCGGCGGGGTCGGAATGCCGGTAAACGGCGGCGAGCGTGTGCATGGCGCTCAGCGTCACCGAATGGTTCGGCCCCAGCTTCGTTTGGGTGATCTGCGTGACCCGTTCGAGTCGTCGGGCGGCGTCAGTCCTACGGCCGAGGTGCGATTCGGCGCTGCCCAGCAAGACCTCGCATCGCAGTGCCAGCAGATGATCAGCGCCCAGCGTGCGGCTGATACGCTCCCCGGCGTCCTGGAGTGTCGCGATGGACTCCTCCATCATCCCCTGGGCGAGCCGCAGGTTGGCGATCTCCGCCTGCACTTCGATCGCGCTTCGAGAGTCGCGACCGAGCTGCTCGATCAGCAGGGCGTGGGCACGTTGCAGGTGCCGGTCCGCGTCATCGTACAGTCCCAGGCCCAGGTAGCTGCGGCCGATCGTCGTGCGCAGCGCGGCTTCGACGCGCGGCGCGTCCTCGAAGCGCCCCTCGATCCGCTCTGCAGCGATGTCGAGCACCTCGCGGACCTTCACGTCGATTCCCGATGCCTGCGGATCGACAGCGGCGAGCAGCTCGTCATTGAGAAACGCGTTGACGGTTTCAGCGATGCGCCGCTCGACCTGTGCCTCGGCTTCTGCCGCGGCAATCCGAACCAGGGCGATGCCCGTGAAGACGACGGCGCCGATCAGGGTGGCGAAAATGCCGGTGCCGATCGCCAGCGGCAGCCGGTGACGCCGTGCGAACCGCCCGAAGCGGTACCCCGCTGTGGGCGGGCGGGCGATGACGGGCTCGTTGGCGAGGTGACGGCGGATGTCGTCCGCGAGCGCCGCCGCGGACTCGTATCGCCGGGAGCGGTCCTTCTCCAGCGCCTTCATGACGATCCAGTCCAGGTCGCCGCGAAGCTGGCGCACGATCGCCACGGGGGGGGCGGTCGTCCAGGTGACCTGCTGGGCCGCGCCTGAGTCGGTGGCCAGGTCGCGCAGACGAGTCGACGGCTTGGGTGGATCTTCCGAGGTCAGGATGCGCAGGAGCTCACCCGGCGACGCGCCGCGGAGCGCGTCGCGGCCCAGTGGCGTGGTCCCGGTGATCAGCTCGTAGAGCACCACGCCCAGCGAGTAAATGTCGGTGCGCGTGTCGATATCGAGCCCGCCGCCGCTCGCCTGCTCGGGGCTCATGTACTCCAGCGTCCCGATGGGCTGGCCTGCCTCGGTCACCGCCGGAGCGCTGCACCCGCGCTGCTCCACGGCCCGGGCGATCCCGAAATCAATGATCCGCGGCGCGGCCCGGCCGTCCTCCGTGGTGACCAGGATGTTCGAGGGCTTGAGGTCGCGGTGGATGATGCCCTTCTGGTGGGCGTGCTGTACGCCGTCGCACACACGAAGCATCAGGGCGATCCGTCCGGCGAGGTCGAGCCGCTGTTCGTCGCACCAGCGCGTGATCGGGCGTCCCTCGACCAGTTCCATCACGAAGAAGGGTCGCCCGGATGGGGTCGCGCCGGCGTCGTAGACCCGGGCGATGCACGGGTGATTCATCAGCGCCAGAGTCTGCCGCTCGGCCTCGAAGCGGGTCATCACCCGGCGGGTGTCCATGCCCGCCTTGATCACCTTGATCGCTACGCTTCGACGGATCGGTCGGAGCTGTTCGGCACGGTAGACCGTGCCGAATCCGCCCTCGCCGAGCGGCTCGATCAGGCGGTAGCGACCGTCGGACTCGAACTCCTCGATGAGCCGTCGTTCGAGTTCGTCAGCGTCGCGCACATGGAAACCGCGGCCCATCGCGGGGGCGTCAATGGCCGCCGACTGCGAGTCGCGCTCCAGCATCCGTGCCACTTTCGCGCGGATCGTTGCATCGTCGGCGCATGCCTTGTCCAGGAAAGCCAGACGCTGATCCGCTGGTAGCGCGCACGCCTGTTCGAACAGCGCTTCGACCCGCGCGAACTGCTCGGCGTTCATGCGTCAGACTCTCCAGCGAGTTCGTCCGCGAGCCACGCGCGGGCGGTCCGCCACTCGCGCGTCGCCTGCGTTCGCGAGATTCCAAGCACGTCGGCGGCCTCCTCGATCTGCAGTCCGCCGAAGAACCGCAGCTCCACCAGCGCGGCCTTGGTCGGGCTCAGTTCGGCCAGCTTCAGCAGGGCGCTTTCCAGCGCGATCAGGTCTACTTCCTCGCCTGAAGGAGCCGCGATGGTCTCCGATAGGGGGACTCGTCCGCCGGCATTGCGCTTCGCCGCCCGCTTCGCCCGGGCGTGGTCGATCAGGATCTGCCGCATCACCTTCGATGCAAGGCGGAAGAAGTGGCCCCGGCTGGTAATCGTCAGCGTGGGCTGGTCCGCCAGCCGCACGAAGGCCTCGTGGACCAGGGCCGTCGCCTGGAGGGTGTGGTCGGCGCGTTCCTCGGCGAAGTGGGCACCCGCCAGCCTGCGGAGTTCGTCGTACACCCGGGGCAGCAGCGTGCGCATGCAATCCTGATCGCCCGACCCGAAGTCGGCGAGAAGCCGCGTCACCGTCTGCTGATCCAGCCCGATCATGGCCCGCTCTCACCCTGAACTGGAGTGCCCCATCATAGCGACAGCCCGGGGGTAAACACAAGCAATCATCGTGTAAGCCCTGTAATCGTAAGGCGTTATGGCCGACCCGGTCCGAAGGGCGCCGGTTCGTTCCGCCGAAACTCAAAAACTTGGAGCGCGCGGCCGGCGTTCTCCGCCAGGTAGGCAGAGGGCATCCGCGCCCTCGCCTCCCGGTGCTGGAATCCGGCAGCCGGGAAGATCGGGATCGGCCTACATCGTTCACCGGAGAGGATCTCATGAGGTTGCAGCATCATCGTTTCATCGGAAAGTGTCTCGGCGCGCTGTCGGTCGCCCTCGGGATGGGCTCTGTGGCAGCTCGGGCTGAGCTGCTTGAAATCGACTACCTGGCCCCGGGAGATCAACTGATCACCCTGGACAAAGATACGTGTCTCGAATGGCTGGACCTCACCGAGTCGGAAGGCCATTCCGTGAACCACATGCTGTCGCAGTTCGGGCCGGGCGGTGACTTCGAGGGCTGGCGGCACGCGACCCAGCCGGAGGTCCAGCAGTTCTTCGCCGCAAACGGCGTTGTCACCTTGGGCTCGCTGGAAGAGCAGTCCTTGCCGATCGTGGCGATGCTGAACCGCGTCGGGTTACTGGAGACCATCAACAATCCCGGCGATTCGTTCTACCGACGCTATTCCAACGCGTATCTGGATGAGATCGTCTCGCAAGATCAATGGCGCATGCTCAGTTGCGTGGTCGTGGACATGAGCGGCCCCAACTACACGTACGCCGCCGCGATTGTGCACTGCGGCAGCGGCCACCCCGACGCCAGCAACAGTGGCAGCGGCCACTGGCTGGTGCGCGATTCGCAGCACGACGAGGATGGCGATGGTGTTCGGGCCTGTGAAGACCTGTGCCCCGGATTCGATGACAGCCTGGATGCGGACGCTGATACCGTACCCGACGGCTGCGACCTGTGCCCCGGCGTGGACGACACGCTCGACGCCGACAGCGACGGCGTTCCCGATTGCGTCGACGTCTGCCCGGGTCACGATGACAACCTCGACAGCGACGGCGACGGCGCCGCCGACGGCTGCGATGCTTGCCCGTTCGACGCCGCCAACGACGCAGACGGCGACGGGGTCTGCGGCGATGTCGACCAGTGCGAAGGCCACGACGACACCATCGACTGCAACGCCAACGGCCTTCCGGACGTATGCGAAATGGCGAGCCCCTCATGGGCGGCCGCCTTCGATGGCGGTTCGGATGACCCCTACCAGCTCAACGGCTCGGCCGAGGTGGTTGATAATGCGGTTCGACTGACGCCCGCCTCGAACGGAATGAACGGGACGCTCATGGCAAACTGGCCAAACGGCAGCCCGGTCGCGGAGTTCACGGCGTCGTTCCGCGTTCGCATCGGCAGCGGTTCCGGCGCCGATGGGCTGGCCTTCGCCATGCTGAGCCGATCGGACCACGGGCCGGGCACATTGTTCGGCGTGAGCGGTCCCGCCAGTGGCGCGCCGGTCGTGATCCAGTTCGACACCCACCATAACCCGGAGGCCGGCGATCCGAGCAACAACTTCTTCGGGCTTCGGCGCAACGGCGCGTTGATCGCGACGTACAGCCCGACGTTTGACATCAACGACTACCAGTGGCGGACAGCGCAGGTGGTTCTTGCGGGCGGCGCGGTCACCATGACGATCACGCCGGACGGCGGTTCTCCGGAGATCGTGTTCGACGCCGTGTCCATCCCCGGATTCGCGCCGACGCCGGCCCGGTTCGGCTTCAGCGGCGGCACGGGTGGCCTGCACGATGAGCATTGGATCGACGACGTGTCGATCGCAGCTGCCGCGTACGGGTTTGACTGCAATGCCAACGCCATCCCCGACGATTGCGACATCCTCGGCGAGACGAGCGAGGACTGCGACAGTGACGGCGTTCCGGATGAGTGCTACACCGGACCGATCGAGGACTGCAACGCCAACGGAACTCCCGATTTCTGCGAGGGGGACTGCAACGGTAACGGCATCGCGGATGAGTGCGACATCACGGCAGCGACCAGCGCAGACTGCGATGGCGACGGCGTGCCCGACGAGTGCTTCACCGCGCCAGGGCTGGTCGGCCAGTACTACGACAGCATGGACTTGACGAGCCTGCAGGTTACACGAATCGACTCGAACGTGAACTTCCAGTGGGATCTGGGCAGCCCTCATCCGTCCATCGGCTCCGAAACGTTCAGTGTGCGCTGGACCGGCCAGGTTCGGGCGCCGCGGACAGGCGAGATCTCCTTCATTCCGCGGACGGACGACGGTGTCCGGCTGTGGGTCGACAATCAGCTGATCGTTGACCAGTGGATCGACCAGGGTGCGACGGACCACGTCGGCACGATCAGCCTTGAGGCCGGTGTTCAGTACCCGATCGTCATGGAGTACTTTGAGAACGGTGGCGCCGCCCTGGCGCAGCTCCGCTGGAGCGGTCCCGGGCTGCCGGACGCGATCATCCCGGCCGAGGCGCTCTTCCATTTCGGCGAGGACTGCAACGGCAATGGCACGCTCGATGCGTGCGAATCAGATAGCGACGCCGACGGCATCGCCGACGACTGCGATGCGTGCCCGCTCGACCCGGACAACGACATTGACGGCGACGGCGTCTGCGGCGACGTGGACAACTGCCCGGCGGTGGCCAACCCGACCCAGGCGGACACCGACGGAGACGGCACCGCCGACGCGTGCGACCTGTGCCCCGGCTTTGATGACAACGATGACTGCGACGGCGACGGCACGCCGGATGACTGCGACACGATCGCGGAGATCGACTGCAACGGCAACGGCGTCGACGACGCCTGCGACCTGATCCGCGGCACGAGCACGGATTGCGACGACAACGGCACGCTCGACGATTGCCAGGCGTTCGTCGGCGGGCTGCGAGGTACGTACTTCGACAATCTCGACCTGACCAACCCCGTCCTGACCCGAATTGACGGACCGATTGACTTCAGTTGGGGCGCCAACTCGCCGCATCCCTCCGTTGGTCCGGAGACGTTCAGCGTGCGCTGGACCGGCTGGCTGGAGGCGTTCACGACGGACACCATCCTCATCAAGACGACCTCCGACGATGGCGTTCGCGTCTGGTTCGACGGCCAGTTGATCATCGACCGATGGTTTGATCAGGCCGCGACGGAGTGGGCGGTTTCCGTGCCCAACGTCGTCCAGGGCGTGAAGTACCCGATCGTCATCGAATATTACGAGAACGGCGGCGGCGCCATGATGCGGCTTGAATGGGCCACGAGCATCACGCCCTGGGAGGTCATCCCGGCCTTGAGCATGTCCACGTTCCAGGACTGCAACGGCAACGGCTCCTTCGACACCTGCGACATCCAGTCGGGCACGAGCCTGGACTGCCAGCTCAACGGCATTCCTGACGAATGTGAGGTCGCCGCCGGGCAGGCCGAGGATTGCAATGCCAACGGAATTCCCGATTTGTGCGACATCGCCGGTGCCGTCAGCTCCGACTGCGACGGCAACGGCGAGCCGGACGAGTGCCAGGCGTCGGAGGACTGCAACGGCAACAGCGCCAATGACGTCTGCGACGTGATCAGCGGAACCAGCGACGACTGCAACGACAACCTCGTCCCCGATGAATGCGATCTCGTATCGGGCGGCGGGCTCGATCTGGACGCGACGATCGCCCAGCTCAATCTGAACCATCCGACCGTGACCGCCCTCGTCCCCACGCGCTACGACTTCTCGGACGGCGCCGTGGGTAACAGCATCGGCGACGGCGGCGGGGACATGTACGACGGCGGAAACTACCTGCACACCAACCTGGCCGGACAGATCGCCTACACCAATGGCGTGATCACGGCTTCCGACGGCCAGTTCGGTCCCGGCAGCAGCTACTTCACCGCGAAGTACCCGGGTATGTTCGTCATGGCGGCGACGAATATGACGATCAGCCACTTCTCGATCCAGGGGAACACCGGGGCGGATGGCGGCGGGAGCGTGAACGGCACCACCCTCCAGACCGTCGTCGCCGGACGTCAGTACACCATCTTCGTGAAGCGGGTGTTCAACGCCGGCGATCCGTCCATCAACCACCTCCTGATCGTGTCCGGCGACGGTGCCGGCATTACCCACACGTGGTCTGCGAACACGGACAACGACCAGGACGCGCTCGACGGCCTGGCCGGCGTTCGCCAACTGGCGTACGTGCTCGTAGCTCGGCAGGTCGGCGGGTATCTCGACGACGCGGACGTCCTCAACGTCGCCAACGCGTTTCTGACACTCGCTCAGTTCCAGCACGGCGACTGCAATGGAAACGGCATCCCCGACGACTGCGATGTGACCGCAGGCACGAGTCTCGACTGCGACGGCAACGCCACGCCGGACGAATGCCAGCTCGTCGACAACGACTGCAACGGCAATCTCATCCCGGATCAATGCGACGCGGTCGGCTACGACTGCGATCTCAACCACGTGCCGGACGAGTGCCAGTTGGCCGATAACGACTGCAACGGCAATCTCGTGCCCGACCATTGCGATGCCGTCGACAACGACTGCGACGCCAACGCCATCCCCGATGATTGCGAATTGATCGGCAACGACTGCGACAACAACGGCGTGCATGACGCCTGCGAGCTGGCCGACAACGACTGCAACGACAACGGCATCCCAGACGCATGCGACCTTCTGGCCGGCACCGAGGCGGACGTTCTGCCCGTGGGCGGCGATGGTGTGCCAGACGCCTGCCAGACCGTCCACAACCTCACCCAGGACACGTGGCACGTCGGCATCCAGGCGGCCATCACTGCCGCCGTGAACGGCGATGAACTGCTTGCCGTGGCGGCAGTTTACCCCGAGTCGTTCAGCTTCCTCGGCAAGGCCGTGCACCTGCGCGGCTCGGCCGGTGCGGCCGGTACGACCATCGATCTCACGGGCGTGGACGGGTACGGTGTCGCGTTCGAAACCGGCGAGGGCGTCGGCACGATCCTGGAAGGATTCACGATCCGCGGCGCCCGGGCCAACGCAGCGGTCTTCATGAGCAGTTCGAGCCCGACGGTGAAGGACTGCCTCTTCACCGACAATCAGGCCTGCTTCCCGGCGATTCACGGTTACGGTGCAAGTCCCACCGTCACGGGTACCGTTTTCCTGGATAACATCGACATAGGCTGCGGCGGTACAGCGTATCTCCAGGGCGGGTCGCCGACGTTCACCGACTGCGTGTTCCGCGGCAACCAGGCCTGCGGAGGCGCGCTGCTCCTGGACGGCGCGGCCACGACGCTCGTGAACTGTGAACTCGTGGAGAACGACGACATCTGGGGATGCGGTGGCGGTGCGATCTACGCGTACAACAGCCCCCTGAGTATCTCCCACAGCACGCTCAGCGGAAACCACTCGAGCAACGTCGGGGGCAGCATCTACACCTGCGCCAGTACCCTGACGATGACGAACAGCATTTCGTGGGGCAATTCGGCCGCCTGGGCGAGCAACGAAATTCACCACGACTGCGGCGACTCTTCCAACATCACCTTCAGCAACGTGGCCGGCGGCCCTTTCACAATGGGCAACATTGACGCCGACCCGCTGTTCGTGAATGCGGCTGCCGGTGACTACCGTCTCCGCCAGGGCTCGCCCTGCATCGACACGGGTGACACGGCGGCTGTGCCGCCGGGCCTTGTGACCGATCTTGCGGGCAACGACCGCGTCTACGGGGCCGGTGTGGACATGGGCGCGTACGAGTGGGATGGCACGGTCACCGGGGCCTGCTGCACGGGCGTCGCATGCCACGACGGCGTGGAACTGGGCGCCTGCGAGCCGTTCGTCTGCGACGTCCGGCAGCACCACGGCAGCGGCTTCAACGGGTGCTACGGCGACGCCGACGGCAACGGCGTGGTCAACGCGGCGGACCGTGGCGCCGTTTCGGCCAACATCGGCCAGGCGGATGCGGCGCTGGTCTGCGTGTTCGACCTCGACGGCAACGGGGTGGTCAACGCAGCCGACCGCGGGGCTGTGTCGGCCAACATCGGCCTCTGCCAGCCGCTCCCTGACTTCCAGAACGGCAGCGGACTCAACGGCGGCAATGCGGACACGCGATTCGGCAGCGCCCAGCATATGGGCGGCGGGACCACCTGTGACGAGGTGATCTGCCCGTAGCCGCGAGAGAAGGTGAGTGCTGCTAAGGCGAAGCCCCCCGTCGCATCGGCCGATCGGCCAGTGCGGCGGGGGGCGGTTTTCTACCGGGAGCGGGCTCGGTGCTATTCGCGGCGGACGCTCACCAGAATAATCGGCTCCGTGACGAAGCAGATCTGGTCACAGTCGACCACCGCCTCGTCGTTGATGCGATCGAGCACGTCCAGGCCTTCGATGATCGTGCCGAATACGGCATAGCCCGCGTTCGAGCCCGCCGCGTCGAGTGCTGCGCTGTTGTTTGCCGTGTTCAGGAAGAACTGCGAAGTCGCCGAGTTCGGCGCGTTGGTGCGGGCCATGGCGATGGTCCCGCGGACGTTCGACTGCGCCGCGAACGCCTCGTTGGTGATCGGGTCGTACGTCGGCTTCAGCGTCTCGTAATCGGGCACTTCCGAGGCGTCATAGCCTCCGCCCTGGATGACTCCGAACCCGGTCGGTTCCTCGTCGCCGGTCTGGGTGTACTTCTCGACCCGGTGGATGGCGGTGTTGTCGAAGAACCCCTCGTCGACGTAGGCCAGGAAGTTGGCCGTCGTGGTCGGCGTCGCGATCGTGTCCAGGCTGATGCGGACCTCGCCCAGCTCGCCGAAGTTGAAGACGATGATCTCATTCAACGGTTGATGCGTGACGAGGTGCAGATCGTCCGATTCGGTGCGCGTCTCGCCGCCGGCACCCGTCGCGGTCGCCTCGATACGCAGATGCAGCGTGCCCGACGCGCCCACGCGGACCTCGGTGGTCCGGCTGGTCGGGTCGTCAATCTCTCCCTCGCCCGAGACGATCGTCCAGAGGTACTCGAGGCCGCCGGGATTGTCCTCGATCGTGGCTACAGCCATCACCGCTGAGCCCGCCTGCACGAGTCGGGGCTCGCCCGCGCTGACCGTGAACGGATCGAGCGACGAGACGGGGAGGATTGTGATCGTCGTTTCCTGCGTGGCCTGCTCGTCGGATTCCGTGTCCGTCACCGTCACACGGATGACCGCCGTACCCTGCACGGGCGTAGAGTAGCGCGTGGTCGCGGCGTCGGCTGGGCTGAGGCCGCCCGGGCCGGAAACCAGTTGCCACGCATACGTGACGTCGCCGACCGCGTTGGTGGCCGCGGCGGTCAGCGAGGCCGTCTCCATGGCGCGGATCTCCGTCGGCCCTTCGATGGTCACCGCGAGTTGGCCGGCCTGCGCGGCCGTGATCGTAATCTCATCGGTATCACTTTCCTCGGTCGCCGGGTCAGTCATGGTGACGCGGATCATTACCTGTCCCGCCGCGGTCGCGGTGATGCTCGTCTCCGCGGCCGTTGGCGCGGCAATGCTCGCCGCACCCGAGACCAGCTCCCACAGGAACTCGACGTCGCCCTCATAGGCCGTCGCCGCGCGGAAGGTCGCCGCAGTGCCCACCTCGAGGCTGCTCGGCCCGTCGATCGACACTTCCAGCTCTTCGCCTGGGGCAGGTTCGGCCACGGTGATCTGCACGAAGTCGCTGCGGCTGTCCAATGCACCGTCAGTCACCACCACGCGGAAGAGATAGCTTCCCGCCGTGTTCAGCGGGGCGGTCATCGTGTTGGCCGCCGTCGGGTCGGGCAGCACTCCCGCGCGGTCCTCCAGCTCGGCCGGGAACTGTTCCAATCCCCAGCGGTAGTGATACGGTCCCGCGCCGCCGGCGGCCGTCGAGCGAAGCGAGACCTGACGCCCAAAGGGCACCTCCGCAGAGTCGGCCAACGCCACGATCGACAGGTCGGTCGGGCGGTCGCTGATGAAAAGGGGACAGCCCACGCTCAGCGCGAGCCCCACAACGCAGGCAGGCAGGAGAACCTTTCTCATTCCCATTCCTCGTAATCGCAGTTGGCCCGAGGGCGGCCCGACGGCTCGCCCGCGCGGCGTGACGATCGATCGTAGCACTCGGTTTTCTGACCGTCCAACGTACTTACGCCCCGCGCCCTTCCCGCTAGAATGCCGTCACGCCCGCGGAGCGCAGGGAGGCCTGTCGGATACTTCGGCTGCCCGCCGCCCGGGAATGAGCCTGACGCACCCGAGAACCGCCATGCCGGCCCACGACGTGTACGAATCGCCCCTGGTGGCCCGAAACGCCTCGCCGGCCATGTGCGCGCTCTTCTCCGCCCGTCGCCGGATCGCCGTCTGGCGGCAACTCTGGCTCGAACTGGCCCGCGCGCAGCGCCGCGCTGGGCTGGACATCTCCGCAGCCCAGATTACAGCGCTCGAGCGGACCATCGACGACGTGGACTTCGCCGCCGCCGCCGCCCACGAGAAGCGGCTTCGCCACGACGTCATGGCTCACCTGCACGCCTGGGGCGACCTCGCCCCGAAGGCGAAGGGAATCCTCCACCTGGGGGCGACCTCGGCGTACATCGTGGACAACGCGGACCTGGTGCTGATGCGCGACGCGCTGCGACTGATAGCGGGGTGGCTGGCGAACACGATCGACGCGCTCGGTTCGTTCGCCCGTCGACACCGCGCGTTGCCCGCGCTTGGGTTCACGCATTTCCAGCCCGCGCAGCCCACCACCGTCGGCAAGCGCGCCGCCCTGTGGTGCTGGGACTTCGTGCGCGACCTGGAGGAAGTGGAGCAGCGCATTGCCTCGCTTCGCTTCCGCGGCGTCAAAGGCACGACCGGCACGCAGGCCAGCTTTCTTGAGCTGTTCCAGGGCAAAGCCGCGAAGGTGGACCGCGTCGAGCGCGAGGTCGCTCGCGCCTTCGGATTTGACGCCGTCGAGCCCGTCACCGGGCAGACGTACTCGCGCAAGGTCGATGCCCAGGTCGTTTGTACGCTTGCGCAGGTGGCGGTTAGCGTCCACAAGTTCGCCAACGACATCCGCATCCTCGCCGGCCTCAAGGAGATCGAAGAACCGTTCGAGGAGGATCAGGTGGGCTCCAGCGCGATGCCCTACAAGCGTAATCCGATGCGCTGCGAACGCGCGACGGGCTTGGCGCGCTTCGTGATTTCGCTGACTTCCTCGCCGCTCCAGACGGCCGCCGAGCAGTGGTTCGAGCGGACGCTCGACGACTCGGCCAACAAGCGACTCAGCGTGCCCGAGGCGTTCCTGGCCACCGACGGAATGCTGCGCCTGGTCACCAATGTCGCCCGCGGGCTGGTGGTGTATCCCAAAGTCATCGCGGCTCGACTCCGTGCGGAGCTGCCCTTCATGGCCACCGAGAACATCATGATGGCGGCGGCCGCAGGGGGTGGCGATCGACAGGATCTGCACGAGCGCATCCGCCGCCACGCGCATGCCGCGGGCCGCAGAGTCAAGTCGGACGGCGCGGACAACGACCTGCTGGACCGCCTCAAAGCCGACGAAGCGTTCGCCGGGGTCGACTTCGGCGACGTGCTCAACCCGGCCCGCTACGTCGGCCTTGCTCCACAGCAGGTTGACGCATTCGTTCGGGACTACGTCACCCCCGTTCGCCGGCGATACCGCAAGGCACTCGGAACGGAGGCGGGGTTGAGCGTCTGATCGCCGCACACACTCAACGACCCGCGGAAGGGAATCGCAGCTATGGATCGAGCCGACCTCGCCCGACGTGTTCGCGAAGCCGCCTACCTGGAGGGCGACTTCACCCTCCGGTCCGGTCGAAAGAGCAAGTATTACCTCGACAAGTACCTCTTCGAAACGCAGCCGGCGATTCTTGCGGATCTGGGACGTGCCTTCGCCGGGCGAGTCGGGCCGAGCACGACACTGATAGCCGGTGCAGAGCTGGGCGGGGTGGCGCTCGCTGCCGCGGCCTCACTGGCGAGCGGACTGCCCTTTGTGATCATGCGGAATGCGAAGAAGGATTACGGCACGTCAAAGGCGTTCGAAGGGCGTCTCACCGCGACCGACCGGGTGCTGCTGGTCGAGGATATCGCCACGACTGGCGGCCAGGTGCTCGAAGCGGCCCAGGTCATCCGCGGGATCGGCGCCACGGTCGAGCGGATCGTCGCCGTCATCGACCGCCAGGAAGGCGCGCGCGAAAACATCGAAGCCGCGGGCTTCGTGTTCGAGTCGCTGCTCACCCGGGCGGATCTGGGAATCGCGTCGTAGCCTCGCGGCGATCAGCGGTCGTACGTGCCTTCGAGCCGCGCCTCGGCGATGGTCCGCGTCTGGATCGCGCTGAGGAACGTGCCCTTGCTCACCCCCGAAGCCAGCTCCGACGGCGCGCGCAACGCGAACAACCGAAACCGGTATCGGTGCGGCTCGTCCTGCTCCGGCGGGGCGGGGCCGTCATAGCCGACCATGTCGAAGTCGTTGAGCCCCTGGAGCGAGCCCGCGGGCGAGGGGGGCGAGGCGACCTTCGCCACGTTCTCCGGCAGTGAAGTCGCACCGCCATCGATGGCGTAAATCATCCAGTGCGCAAACGGATCGCGCTCGTTGGAGTCCGGGTCGTCTACCAGCAGGGCAAACTCGACGGTGTCCTCCGGCGCATTCTCCCACGACAGCGGCGGTGACACGTCCAGCCCGTCCTCCGTATGCCGCGCCGGGATGGCGCCGCCCGAAGTAAAAGCCGTGCTCGTCAGCCGGAAGGCGGTCGGGTTGAAGTTGTCGTTGCCGTTCGGGTTGCCGGGCGGCATCGAACAGGCCAGCGGCGACAGGGCGATTGCGGGGAACAGCAGCAAAGCAGCAGCAATCCACCGGCGGGTGACCATGAATACCTCCGTGTATCACAGGCGCGACGGCAGAAGGCGGCGTCGCCTTGGCCCCGCGCGCACGTCGGACCAGTCGCGACATTGTGACGGTGACCGGGTGTCCCCGCAACGGGCCGCCGGGCGGCTCGGTCAGATGACGCGGTCGGTGCGCAGGTGTTCCGGCGGGAAGGCCGGTCCAGCGGGCGCCTGCCCCAGGGGCAGGAATTGTCCGCTCTCCGGGTCGAACGCGAACACCTCGCCGGTCTCCAGCTTGTAGACCCACCCATGCAGAGTGAGTTGCCGCCGGGCGAGGGCCGCGGCCACGGTCGGGTGCGTCCGCAGGTGATCGAGCTGGACCAGCACGTTCTCTTCGACGGTGGCCGTCAGCAGGGCGCCGGCCTCCAGGTGGGAATAGCGCGATCGCATGATGCGGCGGGTTGGCTCGGCGTGTCTCAGCCACGCGCGTAGCATCGGCATGCTGTCAAGCTGCTCCGGCGTCAGCAGCCCCTGCATCGCCGCGCAGCGCGAGTGACCGCATACGATGATGTCGCGTACGCCGAGAGCCCCGGCAGCGAGCTCGATGGTCGCTGCCTCGCCGCCGCTGCCCGCGTCGATCGGCGGGATGATATTCCCGGCGTTGCGCAGAATGAGCAGCTCGCCCGGGTCCGTCTGGGTGAGAAGGTTAGGATTGATGCGTGAGTCGCTGCAGGTGATAAACAGCGCCAGCGGGTCCTGCCCTTCGCACAGCCGTTCGAAGAGCTCGCGCTGCGGCCCGAAGATCTCGCGCCGGAAGTTGTGGACGCCCTGGACGAGTTTCTGCATGGCGCAAACACCCTCCCTCCCCACGCCGGCAGCCGTCCGCCGGGCGGAGTCCGGAGTCTAGTGTCCCAGCGCCGCCGGACCAAGCCCCGGCGCGGTGTTCGTCTCGGCGGGTCGCGATCCGCCCACGGTCAGCAGGCTGATCTCCGGCGGGCAGAGGAAGCGGATCCGCGGTGCGTAGTGCCGCTCCATGCCCACACCGCGGCTGACGTAAATGGCGTTGCCTCGGTGGTCGTGCAGTCCGCCGGCGGCCACGCGTCGTGGCACGTTCGAGAGGGTGATCGGCGGCCCCAGCAGCGGCAGCTGGACCTGTCCGCCGTGCGTGTGCCCGGCGACGACGAGGTCAATCCGGCTGCCGTCCTCGAGCGCGAGTACGCTGTCGGGCAGATGGCCCACGAGGATGCGGATATCGGCGTCGTCGCCTCCGCGCTGGAGTCGGTCGATCACCGACTGGGCCGCGGCCGAGCGATAATCGAGCTCGATGCCGCCCAGGGTCACGATCCGGCCGCGTACCGCCACGCGAACAATCTCGTTGTCCAGCAGGCGAATCGCAGTCCCCGCGATCATCTCGCGCAGGTTCGTCGGCGAATCGCAGTTGCCACTGACGACGAACACGCCGCCGGGCGCTTGCAGTCGGGCCAGCAGCGCACGCATGGCGTCGCGCTCCCGTGCGTACTCGGTCGTGGTGCCTTGGAAGACGTCGCCGGGAATCAGGATGATATCCGGTGAGGCGGCGATTAGCCGATCGACCGCTTCGCGCTCATGATCGGTTACGCGGTCGGTCTGCAGATCGGCCAGCACGCCGACGACGATCGGCGCCTCGCCCGCGCGATCCGCCGCGATGGTCAGGTGCGCAGACTCGCTCACCAGCCGGTGAGGTTCGATGCACGAGGCATAGACCCCGACCAGCGGCAGCGCCAGCGAAGTCACGGCAAGCCCTCGCACCACCGGCGATAGCCGAACGCGCTTCGCCCGCCACAGCAGCGCCGCCCCGATCAGCGGAACCAGCACGACGAGGTCGGCGTAGGCGAATGCCATCACGCCGAACATGCCGAGCCCGACGGCCACGAGCGGAATCATCTTCCCGACGAACGCCGTCGTCGCGGCCAGCACGGCCGCAAGCACCGGCCCGAGCGTAATGCCGCCCGGAACGCCGCCGGGCAGCGTCAGCCGCCGCAGCACGAACCAGAACACCAGGCCATCCACCACCAGCGAACCGGCGCGGACGGCCTCGAACAGCAGCATTCGGTTTGACATCGTGCTGGTAGCTTTCGCATTGGGGGACCGCGGCCTCGGTCTGTGGAGGCCGGTCTGTGGATGCCGGGCTTTTGTGGGACCGGCCTCCGGCCGGTCTGTGGATGCCGGGCCTCCCGGCCCGGCACTCTTCTCGGGAACAACTCCTGCTCTATTCGTCCGCCGATCCCCCCCGGTTCACCAATTCACGCCGGAATCCCCCGCCCGCCTTGACGATCCCCGCCCCACGAACGACAGTCGCAGGCAGAGGTCGATCCTATCCGATGCACACGGGGCCGCATTCCGCGAGGAACCGATGAGTCGCAGAGAGAAACTCGAAAAGCTGATCGAAAAGGACGCCGCGGACCCGTTCCTGCACTTCGGCCTGGCGATGGAGCTGGCGAAGGAAGGCCGCGTGGATGACGCCGTGGCCAGCTTCGACCGCTGCATCGCCCACGACCCGCACTACACGGCCGCCTTCTATCACAAGGGCCGCACGCTGCTGGAAGCCGGCCGCCGCGACGAAGCCCACGCCACGCTGCAACTCGGCACGCAGGCCGCCAGGGCCATCGGCAACGCGCACGCGCTGTCGGAGATGGAAGAGCTGCTTGCGGGAGCGTAGCTGTCAGCTGTCAGCTATCAGCTGTCAGCCAGAGGGAGCGGGCGAGGCGCCGGTTCCGGCAGCGACCTGCGTCTCGCCGGGCGATGGACAATATCCTCCGCCTCGACCATATCACGGAGCAGGCTCATGACCTCCGCACCGCCCGTCATCCGCCCCGAGCAACGCGCTGACGAACCCGCCATCCGGGCGGTCCACGTGGCGGCGTTTCCCACGGATGCGGAGGCTGTGCTGGTCGAGCGGCTGCGCGCGGCCGGCCGACTCCGCGTGTCGCTCGTGGCCGTCGTCGAGGGCGAAGTAGTCGGGCATATCGCCTTCAGCCCCGTTTCGCTTGATGAGCGGGTCGCGGGGCTCGGCCTGGCGCCCGTCGCGGTGCTGCCCGCCGTCGCCGGGCGGGGAGTGGGCGGCACGCTGGTGCGTGAGGGGCTGAGCGCGTGCCGGGCCGCCGGCGCGGGGCTGGTGGTTGTGCTGGGCGACCCGGCGTATTACGCCCGCTTCGGCTTTCAGCCCGCGTTCACCTTCGGCTTGCGGGACACCTATGGCGGTGGAGACGCGTTTCAGGCGATCGAAATGAGCCCCGGCGCCGCCCCGGCGGGCGGAGGACTGATCACCTATGCGGAGGAGTTCGCCGGGTTCGGGACGTAGGGCGTGGCTCACAGCGCGCGCTGCAGGCAGCGCCGCGGCGAGTGCGCGGGCAGCGGAACGGCCTTCGGCCACAGTGCATGCGCTAGGATTTCCAGGCTGTCGACCAGTCGCGGGCCGGGTCTGCTGAAGTAGGCGTTGCCGTCGGTAAGGTAAACCCGGTCCGCGCGGACGCACGCGAGATCTTTGAAGCCGCGGCAGCTTCGCAGGATGGGCACATCCTCGCGGGTTCGCGCGGTGTCGAACCCGCAGCACGCGATCACCATCACTTCAGGATCGGCCCGAACGATCTCTTCCCAGTCAATCTGGCGCGAGCGCTCACCCTCGCGGCCGATCATCTCCTCGCCGCCGGCAAGCCACACGAGTTCGGGAGACCAGTGTCCGCACGAGAAGGGCGGGTCGATCCACTCGAGAAGCACCACCCGCGGGCGGGGCCCGAGTTGGGATGTCTGCGCCGTCACCACGGCTACGCGGGCGCGCAGCCGGTCGACAGCCTCCGCCGCACGCGTTGACGTCCCCGCCGCTGCCGCGACGGCGTGCAAACCATCAAACACCTCGTCCAGCCGGGTCGGCTCCAGATTGATGACCCTCGGCATGCCCGGAAGCCTGCACGCCGCTTCGTTCACCTCCGCCTCGGCCACCGCGCACACATCGCACAGGGCCTGCGTGACGATCAAGTCAGGTCGCAGGCCTTCGAGTACAGGCATGTCCAGCGTGTAGAGGGCTCGTCGCGTGCACGTTCGATCGCGCACAAGCGTATCGATCTCGGCGCTCGAAGCCTCGCGCGGGATCAGCGTGTGCGTTACTTTCGGCAACTGGCGCACGGAAGCGGGGTAGTCGCACTCGTGCGTCACGCCGACGAGGCTGTCGCCCAGCCCCAGTTCGCAGATCATCTCTGTGGCACTGGGCAGGAGCGAAACGATTCGCATTCCTCAACTCCGCGCTCAGGGGTCTGCTGGTGAGTTCTGACAGGGCCGGTCCGCCGGCACAGGATCAGACGCCAATCCGAGCTTTGCCCCGTGGCGGGATTCCAATCGGCGCTTCGACGATCGGACATATTCGCAGGTGCGCGCCTGGGAGAGTCGTGTCACGCCTCCGGCACAAGCGATGTGCCTGATCACGGCGTGTAGGCGCGAGGCCATCACCGCTCACCAGCACGCGGCGGCGCTAAACTAGTCACTCCCCCTCCCGCCACAGCGCCGCCCCCGGCACGGCCTGCCTTGTCACGCCCGGCCCCTCATACGCCAGCTCCAGCACACCCCGGCCCAGCGAGTTGAAGTATTCAACCACGATGGGGTGCATCCCCGGCTTCAGCCACGCCTGCCCGCTGATTTCCAGCGGGGCGTGGCGGCCGTCGTTGTCGACGACGACTTCCTCGCCGATCCTCAGCCGGCTGCCGTCATCGGACTTCAGGTGAAACGTGTACACGCCCTCGGTCTCGATGCGGACCAGCCCGGTGAAGCGCAGGCCGAACAGCTCGGCCCGCTTGCTCGGCGTCAGGTCGACGCCCGCGGCCACGCCCGACGAACCCGGCTTCAAGGCGGCGAAGTCGGGCACGCGCGTCCAGTCCCCCTCGAAGTAGTCATACCGCAGCCCGGCAGACGTGGCCGGGGCGTCGACGGCCTCGCGCTGCACCAGCTTGCGATACTTCAGCTCGGCCGGGCCGCTCATCCGGCCGTTGGGGAGGAACGTCCGCGCCTTCACGACGACCGTCTTGTCGATCGTCAGCGGCCGGTCGAATCGGGTCGACGCGGCCGTCGGGTCCGCCCCGTCCAGCGTGTAACGGATCTCGCCGCCCAGCACCGCCGGCTCGAACGCCAGCTGCGTCTGCTCCTTGAACGAAAACGCCTCGGACTTCGGGAACGGCGGGGGGATGTAGTAGGTCACGCCCAGCGCATCGAGCCGCGGATAGTGGGCCGTCAGCCGCCGCGAGAAGTCGTCCCAGTCGCGGGCCTCCTTCGGCGACCAGCCGACCTCGGCCAGCGCGCACAGCCGCGGGAACACCTGTCGATCGACCAGCTCGGGCGGGGCCCATTCGGTCCACATGTTGCCCTGGACGCCGAGCACGTGGTGCAGGCGACTGTCAGGGAGCTCTTCCGGCGTCGGCTCGAACGAATAGGCCTTGGAAAGCGGCACGAACCCCATGTTGGTCGGCTCGCCCGGGTTGCGGCCCTGGGCGTAGTCGAGGTAGCAGTGCGTTGTGGGCGAAGCGATGACGTCATGCCCGGCCGTGGCCGCGGCGATCGCGCCGCTCATGCCGCGCCACGACTGCACTGTCGCGTTCGGGGCGAGGCCGCCTTCGAGAATCTCGTCCCACCCGATGATGCGCCTCCCGTGGCCGTTGAGGAACTTCTCGATCCGCTGGATGAAATAGCTCTGCAGTTCGTGCTCGTCCTTGAGGCCCTCGGCCGCGATGCGTGCCTGGCATTTGGGGCAGGTCTTCCACCGCGTCTTGGGGCATTCGTCGCCGCCGATGTGGATGTACGTCGACGGGAACAGCTCCATCACCTCGGTGAGCACGTCCTGCATGAACTCGAACGTGCGATCGTTGCCCGCGCAGTACACGTCGTCGAAGACGCCCCATCGCGTCTCGACCTCGAACGGCCCGCCGGTGCACGACAGCTCCGGATAGCTCGCCAGCGCCGCGATCGAGTGCCCCGGCATTTCGATCTCGGGAATGACCGTGATGTACCGGCTGGCCGCGTAGGCGACGACCTCGCGGATGTCGTCCTGCGTGTAGAACCCGCCGTAGCGCTTGCCGTCCTTCATGCGCCACGCGCCGACCTCGGTCAGCTTCGGGTATTTCTTGATCTCGATCCGCCAGCCCTGGTCCTCGGTCAGGTGCCAGTGGAGGACGTTCATTTTGTGATAGGCGAGCAGGTCGATGTAGCGCTTCACGAACTCCTTCGGCATGAAGTGGCGGCAGCAGTCGAGCAGCATGCCGCGGTGCGGGTAGCGCGGCGAGTCGCTGATGGTCATGCAGGGGATGGACACGCTGCGTGGGGTGGAAGCGTCCTTCGGCGCCCCGATCGCTTCAGGGCTGAGGAACTCCGGCCCGATTAACTGGCGGATGGTCTGCACGCCGCGGAACGCGCCGGAAGTCGTGGGTGCACGAAGATCGATGCGCGTGGGCTTCACGTCAAGGTTGTAGGACTCGCCATGGGGGGGTGGTCCCGAGCGGAACAAGAAGTCATGAATAGCGATCCCTGGATCTTCCGGATCGACTGCTCCTGTCACGACATCCGGCCGGACCCCGACAGCGTGGAGGATCCGCTCCGCGAGGTACTCGCCGATGTCGCGATACTCGGTTGCCACGTAGATCCGCGTCTCGGGCGTCAGGCGAAACTCGCCTTCGGCCGGGGTGATAGACGACGGCCGGGGGATGATCGTCGGCGGCTCAGCCGCGTAAGACGTGGTCGCCGAAAGCGAAACCGCGGACAAGACGAGCAGGGCGAGGCTGGCTCGCGCGAAGGGGCGGGAGTGCATGATTCGACCTCCGAACGGCGATAGCGCCGCCGTCAATGATGGTGCGGCGTGTGCAGGAACTCTTCATGCCCGCGCCGCGTCAGCAGCAGCGGGAAGATGATGTCGCTGAAGCAGCAGGGCAGCATCACCGCCACGACCACGAACAGGAACACCACGCCGATCTGGGCGATCCACGCCACCATGCCCATCGGCCCGACCATGTAGAAAATGCTCGCCATCGTTGACGCCAGCACGTGCAGCGAGTGCGTAAACACCGTGCTGCGCATTACCCCGCCCGTCGCCGCCACGCCGACCAGGACGCCCACGAACGCAAACGGCAGCACGAGCCCCGGATGCTCGATCAGGCAGATGTGCATCGGCGCCGAAACCCCGAGGATCATGAGCGACACCTGCGGCATGAGAATATCGCTCACGCCGCACACGCCGATCGCCCCGAGCAGGCCGACGATCACCGCCTTGCCGACTTTGCGGTCGTAACGACGGAACATCGCCGTCGTCGCCGTCGCCGAGAAGAGCATGTGTGCCGGGTGAAAGAGATGGAAGAAAAGGATGCCCGGATCCCGACTGTCGTGGTGGTGGTCGTGGCCGTCGCCGGCGGTCGAGGTGGCGGCGGGGGGGTGGTCGTGACCCGCGTGGTCGTGGCCGTCGTGGTCGTGTGCGGCCGCGGCGGACTGACCGGTCGCCGATTCGGTCTCGCGGAGCTGCGCGAAGCCGATGACGCAGATCACCCCCGCCACGATAAGCCCCATCGCCACGGCCGACACCGAGAACGGCATATGCTCACGCAATTCGATCCACAGCGCCGACGGCTTGGCTGTGTGCGCGTGGGGGATCGGGCACTCTTCCTCATGGGTGTGGGAATGTCCGCAGCACCCGTGGGCATGGCCGCCGCCGCACGCCTCCCCGTGTCCGTGGTCCGCGTGATCGTGCGAGTGTTTGTCGTGATCGTGATCGTGCAACGGTCGTGTCCTCGTGCGAACCTTCGATCCGGGCCGATCGGCCCCGGCGGATTATGTCCGCCCCCCGAGGCACTGGCAAACACCCGGGCAGGCTCGAGATCGCGCCACGCCCTCTGCCCGCGTGCTACACTATAGACCGAGGGGCGCACGCTCCTTGCAGCAGGAGGTATGATTGATGTCCGCTTCCATCGCCCTGCGGGAGCTGCTCCACGACAACACGATGCCCAGCGCGCGGGAACTGGTCGTGCAGGCCGAGGACGGCTCGGTCACCTGCCTCGCCTGCGGTCATCGCTGCGTCATCCGCCCCGGCCGTAGCGGCGTCTGCCGCGTGCGCTTCAACGCGGGCGGCGAGCTGCGCGCCCCAGCCGGCTACGTCGCCGGGATCCAGATCGACCCCATCGAGAAGAAGCCCTTCTTCCACGCGTTCCCCGGCCGCGACGCGCTGTCCTTCGGCATGCTCGGGTGCGACCTGCACTGCGCGTATTGCCAGAACTGGGTCACCAGCCAGGCCCTGCGCGACGACGAAGCAGTCAGCCGCCCGCACTTCGTCGCCCCCGAGCAGGTGGTCGAGTTCGCCCTGCGCGACAAGGTGCCGGTCATGGTCAGCACCTACAACGAACCGCTCATCACCGCCGACTGGGCCGTCGAGGTGTTCCGCCTGGCCCACGCCGAGGGCATCCGCTGCGGGTTTGTCAGCAACGGGAACGCCACGCCCGAGGTTCTCGAGTTCATCCGCCCGTGGGTCGAGCTCTACAAGGTCGATCTCAAGGGCTTCGACGACCGCCGCTACCGCTCGCTCGGCGGCGTGCTCGCCATCGTGCTCGACACGATCCGCCGGCTGCACGAGATGGCCTTCTGGGTCGAGGTGGTCACGCTCGTCGTGCCGGGGTTCAACGACGGCGACGATGAGCTTCGAGGAATCGCCGATTTCCTCGCGAGCGTTTCCCCGGACATTCCGTGGCACATCACAGCGTTCCACCCCGACTACAGGATGACCGACCCGCCGCGCACGACCGCCGACACGCTGGTGCGCGCCGCCGAATTTGGCCGCGCCGCGGGGCTCCGCTACGTCTACGCCGGCAACATCCCCGGCGCCGTCGGCACGGCCGAGGACACCCGCTGCCCCGGATGTGGGGATACGCTGATTCGTCGGTTCGGGTTCGTCGTCATGGAGAACCGGATGAGTCCCGGCGGTGCCTGTCCGCGCTGCGCCACGCGGGTGCCCGGCGTATGGGAGGATCACCCCCCGCGCCGCACGCTTGGCGCGGGCGTCCCGCTTCCGGTCGGGCTGGCCTGATCACGCCGCGGACGGCCCACGACCCCACCGGCGAGGTTGTCACTCCCGCCTGGGACCGCTACGTTCGCATACGGGGCATCTGATCCACCGTCACCCCGGGAGAGGCGACGCTTGTTCGGCCGGTTGCTGCTTCTGTTCACGCTCGTCCCGCTCGTCGAGGTCGTGCTGCTCATCAAGCTCGCCGAGCGGATCGACTGGCTGCCGACGATCGCCCTCGTCATCGTCACGGGGGTCGCCGGTGCAGCATTGGCTCGCCGTGAGGGGTTCCGCCTGCTTCAGCGGATTCAGTCCGAACTCGCCGCCGGGAACATGCCGGCGGACGCGATGGTGGACGCCTTTCTCGTGCTCGTTGCCGGCGTGCTGCTGGTCACGCCGGGCGTCATTACCGACGCCGTGGGGCTCATCCTGCTCATCCCGCCGGCTCGGGCGGTTGTGCGGCGCGGGGCGAGTGCGTGGTTTGCGAGGCACGTCGTGGTGATGCATCATGGCGGCGCGTCCCCGTTTGTCGGCGGCGGCCCGGGCTCGAGCGGCGACCACGCGGGACCATCCGTCGGCCGCTCGGTGAAGCGCGTCGACGCGGTCGTCGTCGAATCGAAGCCGGCCGAGCCGCAGCCCGGCGCCCCCCTGCCGGGGGAGTAGGACGTCTAGCGCCACCGCGTTGTTTGGCGCCGTCGTGTGCGACGGCACGACCCCTGTGAACCCATGCACCGAACCTGGATCTTCATCGCGTCGCTTACCGCCCTGATCGGGGTCATCCTCGGCGCCTTCGGCGCCCACGCCCTCAAGGGCCGCCTCGAGCCGTCCATGCTTGCGTCGTACGAGGTCGGCGTCCGCTACCAGCTGTACCACGCCCTCGGGATGCTGGCCGTCGCGTGGGTGATGTCGATGGCCCCGTCACGTCTCGCACAGGCGGCAGCCCTTTGCATGCTGGTCGGCGTGCTCCTCTTTTCCGGCAGCATCTACGGCCTCGCGCTGGGCGGCTGGAAATGGCTCGGCCCGGTCACGCCGATCGGCGGCCTGACGCTGATGATCGGCTGGCTGCTCATGGCCATCGCGGGCCTCCGACTGCCGCGCTGAGCCCGTTCTTGACCCCCGCCGCCTGGCCCGCGACGATGCCCCCGCCGATCGGAGATCCGCCATGGCCGGTAACGCCGCACATCTCGACGAAGCCGCCGTGCGCCAAGTTGCGCACCTCGCCCGGCTGCGCCTGTCGGATGAGGAGGTCGCCGCGTGCGCGCGACAGCTTTCGGACGTGCTGGCCTACGTCGCCCGGCTCGATACGCTCAACACCGACGACGTCCCGCCGACCGCGCATCCGCTTCCGGTCCGCAACGTCTTCCGCGACGACGAAATCCGGCCCTCGGTCGTGACTGAATTGGCCCTGCGCAACGCCCCGCAGCAGCAGGCCGGCTGCTACAAGGTCCCCAAAGTGCTCGACCAGGAGTAGGCCGGCCCCATGACCCCTCCGCTGACTGCCTGGGAGATCGCCGACCGCGTGCGCCGCGGCGACGCCTCTGCGGCCGAGGTCACGGCCGGCGCCCTCGCGCGCCTCGAAGCGCTCGACCCCAGGCTGCAGGCCTTCCTCGCCACGTTCCCCGAACGCGCGATGCAGCGTGCGAAGGACATCGACGCCCGCCGTGCCCGCGGCGAGGCCCTCGGCCCGCTGGCCGGCGTGCCCGTAGCGATCAAGGACAACATGGTCACGTCGTTCGGCCCCACGACGTGCGGATCGAAGATTCTGAAAGGCTTCCACTCCATCTACGACGCCCACGTCGTCGAGCGGCTGGAATCGGCTGACGCGGTGATCGTCGGCAAGACCAACCTCGACGAATTCGCGATGGGCTCGAGCACCGAGAACAGCGGCTTCGCCCCGACGCGAAACCCGTGGGATCAGGGTCGCGTGCCCGGCGGATCCTCCGGCGGGTCGGCCGCGGCCGTGGCCGCCGGGATTGTGCCCATCGCCCTGGGCAGCGACACCGGCGGCTCGATCCGCCAGCCGGCGTCGCACTGCGGCGTCGTCGGCCTCAAGCCCAGCTACGGCCGCGTCTCGCGCTACGGCCTCGTCGCCTACGCCAGCAGCCTCGATCAGATCGGCCCGCTGGCCCGCGATGTGCGCGACGCCGCGCAGGTGCTGGGCGTGATCGCCGGGCACGACCCGCGCGACTCGACCAGCGTCGCCGCTCCCGTGCCGGAGTATCTTTCGGCCCTGGGCAGCGCGCCCGCCGGCCTGCGCATCGGCCTGCCCGAGGAGTGCTTCGGGGCCGGGCTGGATGACGCCGTCTCCGCCGCGGTGCATGCGGCGATCGAGGTGCTGGTTGCGCAGGGTTCCCGCGTCGAGCCGATCCACCTGCCGCACATGAAGTACGCCGTGTCGTGCTATTACCTGATCGCCGCGGCGGAGGCGTCGAGCAACCTGGCCCGCTTCGACGGCGTACACTACGGCCACCGCACGGCCGCCCCGGCGGACTATGTCGATCTGTACTCGGCCTCGCGGGGTGAGGGCTTCGGGGCGGAGGTGAAACGCCGGATCATGTTGGGCACCTACGCGCTGTCGAGCGGCTACTACGACGCGTACTACCTCAAGGCGCTGAAGGTCCGCACGCTGATCCAGCGCGATTTCGAGGATGCATTCAAAAGGGTCGACCTCATCGCCTCGCCCGTCGCGCCGACGACGGCCTTCCGCCTCGGCGAGAAGTCCGCCGACCCGCTGCAGATGTACCTCAGCGACATCTACACGCTCTCCGCAAACCTGGCGGGGATCAGCGGGATCAGCATCCCTTGCGGCCACGACCCCGCCGGCTTGCCCATCGGCCTGCAACTGCTCGGGCCGGGATTCGGGGAGGAGAAGCTTCTGGCGGCGGCGCATTGGTATCAGCGGTCCACCGACCACCATCAGCGATCCGCGCCGCTCCACCCGTAGCGGCCGACGTCTCGTCGGCCGGTGCCAGAATCGAAGATGAACCACAGAGGACGCTGAGAAAAAACGAAGGGCCACGGAGGCGCGCAAGCCGCATTGTGGCACCGGCGTCTCGCCGGCCGGAGTCCCTGCTGACCAACGCCACCGATCCGGCAGCATCGCCAACGCCAACGGCTTTGCGTCGAGCCAGCTCCTTCCCAAGCTTACGTAATCGTCTCCAAGCCGATCCCGTGCAGGTACTCAAACGTCGCGTCGTAAAAGCTCGCGCATCGCGTGGGATCGCTGTCATCGCCTTCCGGGATGACGATGACCATCCCCTGCCTCGCGCGGGTGAGCAGCACACGATAGGCGTTCTTTAAGTAGGTTTGTCTGTCAGGCGACTTGATGTTTTGCCATTTGTTACCACGAAAGGCGCAATGCCGCCAGCCGCCGGGGGTGCGTCGGAAGTCACCGTCCCACACGACGCAGGCCCAATCCAGTTCGAGCCCTTGCACATGAAATTCCGTCGCGACATCTTCGAGGTAGTACGACGAGCGGACGTCCTCCTTCGGATCAAGGAACCAGTTGATCGGATTGACGGGCGCCCGTACGTCGATCGCGTGCGGCTTGAGTCGCTGGGCTTGCGAGGAAACGACGATTCCATAACGCTCGCTCCCTCTTGCCTTGGACTTCAGCCATGCCTTGGCCTTCTGAAGGTTTCTCGTCAGTGCGATGGGGTATCGCTCGCGTATTTGCTTGAAGAGCTGCCGGGCCGCGGATTCGTCGCAATCGAGAACCTGCTTGACGAAAGTCGAGACGCGCTCTGCGCGGAAGGACCGCATGGACACGGCCAGATGGAGGTCCGGGCTCCGGTGGACGCCCTGGTGATCGTCCAACAGTCGCAATGCTTCACCCGAGGTGTACTCCGCATCCTCCAGATTGGGTGATAGATGAACCTGCCAATGCGGGAACGAGCCTTGCACGGCCCGGATCCACTCGCCGATTCCCGCCTCGCCGGTGTTGATCTCCTGGCCGCCCCCAACGAGGCACACGACGACGGCCCAATCCTTGTGGCGGTCCATGCACGAAACGAGAAACGCCGGCTCCGACATCGCGAAGTTCGCCCGCTTCTTCTTACGAAGCATGAACGAGGCGGTCTGCTCCAGATTCCACGCCCGCTGGGCTTCGTCGAAGAGCGCGACGTGCTCGACTGGTGGCTGAGTCGTATCGATAAGGCAATCATCGCGGAAGTGGTGCACATTCTGAATGAAGGCCTTCACCTCGCTCCGGGCCGAACCAAGTTTGAAGCTGCGCCCTGTCCCCGCTTCGCGACGAACCTTATCGCGTGCCAGAGCCTCGCGCAGGATTGCGACCAGCGGCCCGTTGCCAGAGAGAAATACGCTGTATAATTCACTGTCCTTGTCGATGTGCTGGGTCGCGATGTTCAGTCCAACGAGCGTCTTGCCCGCGCCTGGCACGCCGGTTACGAAGCAGATCGACTTGTGGCCTTTCGCGCGCGACTCCTCGATGATGCGTGAGACGGCGTCGGAGGTACTCGACAGGTTGATCGCGCTCGCGTCGCTCCGAGAGATCTCACCGACGGCGTGTCCGCCGTACAGCGCCATGGCCGCCTCGATGATCGTCGGTGTGGGCGCATACCGACCCTGCGCCCAGCTCCCGGCGTCAATCGACGGCCCGTCGCAGAACTGGAGCACGAGCTCGATCACGTCGGCCAACTGGCCGGGCGTGGCGTGAATCGGCCGCAGCAGACCGTCCTGATCTGCCCGCATCGCGATCGTCAGACTCGATGCAGCCGCCTGCGTTGCGATCAGAATCGGCGCAATCGGCTTGTCGTGGCTGGTGCTGTGAAAATTCTTCAGGTCGAGGGCGTAGTCCCACACTTGATCTGTCGCCGCGGCCGTGAACTGCCGCTCCCCGACCTTGAATTCGAGCACGAACAGGGCATGGCCGATCACTAGCAACACGTCGATCCGTCGACCGACCCTCGGGACTGCGTACTCGAACGCGATCCACCCGCCCTCGCGATGTGGAACCAGCGCTTTGCGCAGGATCTCGATCTGCGCTATCCAGGCGTCGCGTTGAGTCGTTTCGATCGCGAAGGAGCTGCTCCGCGTCAAAGCCGCGACGACTTGATCGTCATCTTGCTGCAGGAATCGCTCGATCGAAGCCGAGTAGAACGCCCGGCTGGCGACCGGCGGATCGGAACAGGGCGATTGGCGGGCCATCACTCCCCAGGCTACCATAATCCCTGGCCACGGGGAGTCCGCCATTTGTGCGACCCTCCGAGATCAATCGCAGGCAGACGTCATACGACCGCCCGCGAACCCGGGAGTCCAGCAATGCTCGACCTCACCTCAGACGTACTCCTGTCCGAGTACGAAGCACTCATCGACGAAGTAGGTCCGGCCGCCACCGACGATCAGATCATCGCCGCGCTCGTGCTGGGCTCCGACTGGACGCCAAGAGGCGCAGCCGCCATCCTCGATCTGGCTCGAACCTACGGAACTAGCATCCTCCGCAACGCCCTCGCCCTCGCCTGGGCCATGAAGGTCGAAGATGGCGACTCTGGACTTTGATCCGCGCTCAAGCTACTTAGCACACCGTCGACATCCGGGGACGACCGACCGGGTTCACGGGGTATTGCGAATGTCCACCACCACCATCGGCTCCCTCCTCCGCACCTCGCAGGCCCATTGTCAGCAGCTTTGCGAGAAATCCACTTTGCGCTTCGGGATTGCGTTCCACGCGCCGGCCTACCCCACGCTGGGGGAAGTCAACCAGTATCGCGAGGTGCTGCTCGATTCTCCTGCGGATGCGGCGGCTGCGTGGCGGGAGGCGGACGAGTTTTTTCGCGGCTGCGGACTGGCCTGCCTTCGCGTCGCCCCCGCGATGGATCAGTCGCCCGATTCGCTCGACGAAGCGCTTCATCCGGCTGGGTTTCAGCGCCGCAGCTACGCCGCGCTGGTGCTCACCCGCTGGCCGGAGGTGCACCTCCTGCCGGTCGACTGGTTCTACATCGC
>CAYRSS010000002.1:5829-30960 GCA_964426945.1 uncultured Phycisphaeraceae bacterium | reverse complement strand
TCCCTGCCCGTGCGATGCGGGCCGCGTTCCGACGGACGTTTGACGCAACGGCCGATGCGGCCGCCGCGGCCGAAGCCTCCGAAGCGCGGCTCGATGATCCGCCGTTTGACATGTTCGTATCCGTGGTCGACGGCGTGCCCACGGGCCGCTGTGCGCTCTACCAGGTCGGCGACCTCGCCCGCCTCATGGATCTGCATACCGTAGCCCACCCGGCGGCCGAGGTCTCCGCGGCGGCACTGCTTCATCACGCGCTCGGCCTCGCGAGGCGGCTGGCCATGCGGCATGTGATCGGCCAGGTCGATACCAGCCGCACGGCCGCCTTGCGTGCATTCGAGCAGGCTGGCTTCGAGCGTGATGGCACCATCGTCGAGTTCGAACGAGCCCCGGCCTGAAGTTTCCGCTGCCCGCGCGGTTGTCCAGTCGGCGCGCGGCGCGTTCTTCCTCGGGGGGGCGAGGCTCCCGCCGAGCCGTGCGGACTCCAGGGATTCGCCCGGCGCGAGCGGCGCCCAAGACAGGCTGGCCGCCTCGCCGCGGGTTGCCGGCCCGGGTCGAAGGGACGACCATGCCGAGAGGGTCGACCATGACTTCAACCGGCGACACGCTGACGATCCGGGCACGCTATCTCGCATCCCCCGGCGGGCCGGTGATCGAGAACGCCGCCGTCACGGTGCGCGACGGACGGCTCCTTCATGTCGGCCCGTTCTCGGCGGCCGGCGGGGGAGTCGTCGATTACGAAGACGCCGTGCTGCTGCCCGGCTTCGTCAACGCGCACACACACCTGGAGCTCACGGGGCTTGCGGGGCGAATACCTCCTGGTCGCAGCCTGGCCGATTGGCTAGGCCGCCTCGTCGGCGAGCTGCGCGGCGGCCTCGCTGGGCCAGAGGTTATTCGCGACGCCGTCCAGCCGGGGATCCGCTTGTCGCTCGCTGCCGGTGTGACAACGGTCGGCGACATCTCAGCGAGCCCCGCCGTGACGCGCCCGATTCTCGCCGCGTCCGAACTAGCCGCGGTCTCTTTCGGCGAGGTCATCGCCATCGGGCGCCGGCGCCGGATGCTCGACGAGCGGCTCGCGGCGGCGCTCGGCTTCGCCTCCCCGCGTCCTGACTTTGTTGTAGGGCTCTCGCCGCACGCGCCCTACACCGTCGAGCCGGCGGCGATGCGCCATTGTGCAGCGGCTGCGCGGGCTCATCGCATGCCACTTTGCGTGCACGCCGCCGAGTCGACAGAGGAAGCGGAGTTCACGCGGCACGCCGCCGGCCCTCTCGCCGATCACCTGCGAGCGCTCGGCCTGTGGGACGAGGGCATCACGCCGACAGGTATGGGGCCGATCGAACTGATCGACGCCGCAGGGTTGCTGACGCCTGCCACCGTGATCGCTCACGCCAACTACGCCTCCGGTGCGGACATTGGCCGTCTCGCGTCGAGCGGCGCGAGTGTGGCCTATTGCCCGCGGACGCATGCGGCGTTCGGCCATCAGCCCCATTCCTTCCGCGCGCTCCGTGCGGCGGGGGTGAACGTCTGCATCGGCACTGACAGCCTCGCCTCGAACCCCGACCTGTCGATTCTCGGCGAACTCCGCTTTCTCCGAGCCCGCCACCCCGACGTCGACGCGATGACCCTGTTGGAGATGGGTACCCACTGCGGCGCCAAGGCGCTGGGCTTGGACGGACAGGTGGGTCGGCTGGCCCCGGGCCTGCGCGCCGACATCGTCGTACTTCCGCTGGAGGGCGGGCGCAAGCCGCGGTGGGATGGCGTGTTCGAAAGCGACAGCACACCGAGGGCCGTCTGCGTCGCGGGACGCCGGCTGACATCCGTCGAATTCGAGCAGGGTGGCAGCGATACCTGAGCGGCCGCGAGCCCCCTGGGCATCGAGGGGTGTCCGCTGATCCGCGCGCCGGCGCTGTCACTACAGCCCGCACGATCCGCAGACGCCGCACGCGCCTCCGTTCGGTTGGAGTCTCAACCCATCCGGGTTCCGATTATCGGCACCTTGTCCACCCGCCTGTCCCGGCCCGGCGACTGCCAGAATTCCCCCGTCGACATCCACGGTTCAGGAGGCGGGAAGCGTGAAGGCAATTTCCAGATTCGTCCTTGCGGGCGTTGTGTTGGCGGCGCTGGCCGCCGGCTGCTGCCCGAGCGGCGGGCAGCGCTGTCGCGTGGCGGTTCGCGCCCCGTCGAACGATCTGCTGTTCAATCCCTACGTCTTCGAGCCGCATTCCGATGTCGCCCGGAGCACGTGGCCGTCTACGGAGCTGGGCGACGCACTTTCTCGCGACACCACGTATTCGATCCGCATTATCGACATTCAGGATCCCTGGCTCCACGGTCGCTCGAGCTACTACCGCCGCGCTGAGGCCTGGCAGCAGGGCCGCAGTCGCCACTGATTCCGCTCGCGCGACGCACTCTTCACACCCCTTGTCAAGCCCCTCCCGGACCCCTCAACTGAGGCTCCCCAAGGCGGCCGGGAATGAGGCTTGCGGGCGGGAAGTCGTTGTAGTAGGATAACTTGCGTTCATTCGGCGGCGGGCTTCCTGACGCCGTCGGCGGCTTCGTTCCGGCCTTCGCCGGCACGCGGAACCGGCTGACGGCTGACCAGCGGGTCCGCCGGGGCCGGAGGAACACTTCACAGGGCGATGGGGCCTGCGGCCAAGGGGCTCGACCAGATGGCGACGATCACCAAGAAAGAACTCATCGACCGCATCGCCGAAAAGCAAGGCTGCAAACGTGTTCTGGTCAAGACGGTGATCCAGTCTTTTCTGGACGAGATCATCGAAGAGCTTGGCCAGGGCAACCGGCTGGAGTTCCGGGACTTCGGCGTGTTCGAGAGCAAGATCCGGGCCGCCCGCCTCGCCCAGAATCCCAAGACGATGGACAAGGTGCCTGTCCCCGCCAAGCGGTCGGTGAAGTTCAAGGTCGGCCGCGTCATGAAGGCGAAGCTGCTGGCCAACCCGCCGAGCGCGGACCCGGCCACCGGCCTTCCACTTGAGCCGTCCTCGCAGGGCACGGTCAGTTCAGCGTCGTCCAGCGACGGGAGCGCCCGCCGGCGCCGCTGACGCAGCGCGTCTCTACACGCGTGACCCGTCGCGTGTCGCCTTGTCGGAGGGCCGGCTCACACGGGTACGACTGAGCCGAGCCGACTCGCTGTCTCACCCACGCTTGACGCCAGCCAGGCGAACCCCGCCATCACAGCGAGCCAACCGAGCAGCGCGAAGCCGTTCAGCCCGAGCCCGACCCAGGCGAGCCAGCGACTGCGCGGGTCGGAATGCCGCTTCCGGATGCGCCTCAGCGCTACGACGCCGAGCCATAGCCCCACTATTTGGCAGATGATCGGGACGAGACCTGTGAAGCCTAGAATCGCTGACGCGACCGCGTAGCCGTCCGCCGGGGCGGAAGGTGTGGATGCGGGGGCGAGGCGATGATTATCACTCGCAAGTCGCGGATGCGACGGGTGCAACGGGCGCGCCACAACGACCGCGCCCACTCTTGTGGGCGTCGCGAGCGGGAGTTCGACACGACTTTCGCTGCTCAATATCAAGCGCTCCGGGGCCGGCGGTGGCCGGGCCGCTTTGGCAATCCCTGAATGAAGCGTACGATCCCACAGGGTGAGGCTGCCGGCCGCGCCGGGTCGCCAGAGGTTCCCCCGGGCCGCCGGGCGCGGTATTCTCGGTCGCCGCCTCGCAGGTGCCGTTTTTGGCCCGTGCTGCCGGTCGGCCTGATACCGCGTGTCCACAAGACCGGGGAGGAACCGCCGTGCGATTCTGCGTAGTTCAGCTCAAGGACAGCCCCAAGCCTGTACTGGCAGCAGGGCGGGACGGGGGCGTCGTCGTCCTCGATGCGCCGGCCTCGCTGCGCGGGGCGCTCGACAGCCTCGGCCCCGACAAGCTGATGAGCCTCGCCCGCGGGGCGACGGGTCGCACGGTGCCGCTCGCCGACGTCGTCCGCTGGCTGCCGCCGGTTCCTGACCCCCGGACCTTCCGGGACTTCTACGCCTTCGAGCAGCACGTGAAGACCGCCCGCGCCAAACGTGGCCAGGGGATGCTCGACGAGTGGTACAAGCTGGCGATCTTTTACTTCTCGAATCCGACCACGATGACCGGGCACGGCGAGCCCGTTCGAAAGCCCGCCGCGACCAGCGAGATGGATTTCGAGCTTGAGGTCGGCTGCGTGCTCGGCCGCGAGGTGATGGACGTTTCCGGCGCGAAAGCGGAGGAGGCGATCTTCGGTTACCTGGTGGTGAACGATCTCTCCGCCCGCGACCTCCAGCGCGAGGAGATGAAGTGCATGCTGGGCCCGGCCAAGGGGAAGGACTTCGCGACGGCCATCGGCCCCTGGGTGGTGACGCCCGATGAGCTGGCCGATCGCCGCGTGGGCCCCGGCCGCTACGACCTGACGATGCTCGCTCGCAAGAACGGTCGCGAGATTTCACGCGGCAACTTCAAGGACCTGACCCACGACTTTACCAAGATGATCGAGCGGGCCTCCGCCGACGTGCGGCTGTACCCCGGCGACCTGATCGGCAGCGGTACCGTCGGCACGGGCTGCATACTTGAGCTTGGCCCTGAAAACACGGAGGGCTGGCTCGTTCCGGGCGACACCATCGAGCTGGAGATCGAGCGCCTCGGAACGCTGACCACGCCGATCCGCTAGGGGTGGTCCTCGGAGGGGCCGGCCTTGACGCCCTCCGCCGAATGCCGTCTACTGGTCCCGGATCTGCAGCCGGGTGGGGAGGCGGAGCAGGAGGCGTCCGGTGAATCGGTCGGACTCGCGCCACGGGGAGCGGCCGGTACTGACACCGGAACACCACATGCTCCTGCGAATCCGCAACACCCTCTACGAGGGTAGTTGGGGCGATTTCGAGGCCGACCTCAAGGCGCGGATCGGCGGTCGGGCGTTCGTGTTCGAGGTGGTGCCCGCCTCGCCCGAAATGGCCGCGACGATTCGCAACCACTTGGGTCTCATCGCCGAGATGCAGGCCTGGGAGACAGCCCACGGGGTGGTTCTCCAGCCGGATGATGAGGCCGCCTGACGCCAACCGAATTGATCCCGCCTTTGGGTGCGGTTCACGGAGCTATTCGACATGATGAGGCGATCCGCCTGGGTCTTTGCGGGGCTGTTCCTGAGCCTGCCCGTCGCGTGCTCGTCCAGTCGGACACAGCGCGCAGCGACGGTGCAACTGGCCGCCGATACGGAGATCCAGTCGGCCGCACTCCAGCAATACTGGGAGGCGCAACTGCCCCTGCGCAGCGGCGACTCGCTGGACCGGCTGTTCCTCCGAGAGGACAATCTGTTTGCGACTACTGACCTCGGCGAGATCTACGCGGTCAAGGCCGACGTCGGCCTGCTTCGCTGGACACGCAGCCTGACCAAGCCCGATTTCACGATCTACCCGCCCCAGCAGCTTCAGTCGACGCGCCGCGACGGTCACGTGGTCATTGCGACCACGGAGGACCTCTGGCTGTTCGATCAGTACTCGGGCGAGCAGATCCGCCGATCACCCGTGCCATTCCCGCCGGCGGTGGGCGTCATCGGCGACGCCTATCACCTCTACGGCGGCGGCAGCGACGGCTTCCTCTATGCGTATCGGTGGGTCAATCAGTTCGGCCCCGACCCGGTCGAGATCTGGCGCCTCGCCTGTGATTCAAACGTGAGCACCACGCCGGTTCTGATGGACGGCGTACTCTACTTCGGTACGCAGAAGGGGCATGTCGCCTCCTGCAGCGCCCTGGACAAAGCCTACGGCTGGCTGATCCGCCTCGGTAGCGCCGTGGAGGGTGACCTGGCGATCGACGCCGGCCGTGTCTACGCCGCGTCGGCCGACCGCTCGCTGTACGGGATTCACCGTGGGACCGGTCGGATCATCTGGCGCACCCGGTTTCCCAAGCCCCTCCAGGAGGGTCCGGTGCTGAAGGGCTCGCAGTTGTACCAGCGATGCGCGGACCTCGGGATCAGCGCGGTGGATGTCGCCACCGGCACGATCAACTGGACGCATCCGGACGCGGTCGCGTTCCTCGCCGAATCAGATGGTGAAACCGCCATGCTGCGTCGGGATGGCGCCATCGACATGGTCGATGCGAATACGGGCGAGGTCGTGCGGTCGATCCACGCGGGGCCCGTCTTCGCCACGGCGGTCAACACGGAAACCGATGCGATCTACCTGGGCTACAGCGATGGTCGTCTGCTGTGCCTGCGCATGAAGGATGCGCCTTACCTTCGCAAGCAGGAGGTCGAGGCGGCCCGTGCGGTCCTTCGACGGGGCACAACTCCTGAGGGCACGGGGCTGATGCTGAGCGCGCCGGTGTCCTCGGCCGAGGCTCCGGATCCGCTGCGCAGCGATCGCGACCGGCCCAATTAGTCGGCGTGCGATAGCCGGAGCCCTCGGGGCCGGTGCAGTCCCGCGATTGTCACGGAGCACCGCTCTTCGATGTCCCAACCTCTGCCACGGCGGGCGCTGATTAGTGTGCACGACAAGACGGGCATCGTCGACTTCGCCCGCGCGCTGCATGACGAGTTCGGGATCGAACTGATCTCCACCGGTGGGACGGCGAGGCTGTTGAAAGACAGCGGCATCCCCGTGACGCTGGTCGAAGAAGTCACCGGCTTTCCGGAGATGATGGACGGCCGGGTCAAGACGCTGCACCCGAAGATCCACGCCGCCATCCTCGCCGACCGCGACAACCCCGGCCACATGCGACAGCTCACCGAGCAGGGCATCGCGCCGATCGACATGGTGGTGGTGAATCTCTACCCATTTGAGGAGACCATCGAGAGGCCGGGTTGCACATTCGAGCAGGCGATCGAGATGATCGACATCGGCGGTCCCTGCCTGCTTCGCGCGGCGGCGAAGAATCATCGGCACGTGTTCGTTATTACCTGGTGGTACGAGGACGCACTAGACCTATTGAGGGCGTGGGATAACAGCGAGAGCCGGCGAAAGAGCATGAAGGAGTCCGCCTGGGAAGCCTTCCGTCTGACCTCTCGCTACGACGCCGCTGTCCAATCGTGGCTTGCCGCTCAATTGGGAGACGACTGCAGGGCTGCTGCGACCGTCTGCCTTGCGGGCGGATTTCGACTTCGCTATGGCGAGAACCCGCATCAGCGCGCCAGTCGTTACAACGCTCCGAACGCTGCTCACTCGGCGGCGTTGGCCGTTCAAGTTGGCGGAACCGAGATATCGTACAACAACCTGTTGGATGCCGACGCGGCGCTTGCGCTTTGCGCTGACCTGTCATCCGCGGCTTCCAGTCTGCGACATGAACCGGGCAGGAATGATTTGTGGCACCGGCCTCCGGCCGGTGATGTGCCACCGGCCTCTGGCCGGTGGATTCCGGTCGGGGAACAACGAGAATCCAGACGGAACCTGCCGCACATTCAGAATCCAGGCAAGAGCTATTTCGTCACGTTTCGAGTTCGCGAAGGAATCGTCCTCTCTGCCGAGGCGAAGACGATTGCCCTGAACGCCGTCAAGTACTGGCATGGACGGAAGATGGAGCTTCACGCCGTGGTGATCATGCCAGACCACGTCCACATGCTCCTCACGCCCTTTCTCTACGACGACGGCTCGATGGTCCCGCTCGGAGAATTGATGCACAGCATAAAGAGCTACAGTGCACATCGGATCAACGATCTCACCGGCCATGGTGGCCCCCTGTGGCTCGATGAGAGCTGGGATCGGATCATGCGGAATGAGAAGGAGTTCGCAGAGACTTTCGAGTACATCGAGACGAACCCGGACCGCAAAGGGCTTGGGGACGTGTATCCCTGGTTCTGGGCCAGCGGGAGTGGGTTTGAGCAGGGGGGGAGGATCTCTGTGCGCGGGCCTGTCGTGGACGACCGGCCAGAGGCCGGTCGCACAAGCCACCGGCCGGAGGCCGGTGCCACAGACCACCGGCCAGAGGCCGGTGCCACAGGCCCCCGGCCGAAGGCCGGTGCCACCGTCGTCTTCATCAAGCACAACAACGCCTGCGGCGTCGGCGTGGCGGACGATCCGGTCGAAGCCTACCGCCGGGCGTACACCGGCGACGTCAACGCCGCCATGGGCGGCATCCTGGCCTGCAACTTCAGTATCACCCCCGATTTCGCCGAGGTCGTCATGGACTCCCTCGCCCGCTGGGGCAAGGACAAGGGCGCCGGGGCGTTCTTCCTCGAGGTGTGGATCGCACCCGACTTCCTCAGCGACGACACGGTCAACGTCATCCGCTCACGCAAGAAATGGGGCGAGAACGTCCGACTCCTCGACGTCGGCCCGGCTATGGATGAGCCCCCGGTCCCCGGCGAGATGATCTACCGCAGCATCGCCGGCGGCATGCTCGCTCAGACCATCGACAACGTCGGCCTCAACGAGGACGAGTGGAAAGTCGTCACCGATCGCGCCCCCCACGACCGCGAAATGGCCGACCTTCGCCTCGCCTGGCTCGTCGCCAAGCACACGAAGAGCAACGCCATCTCCCTCTGCCGCGACGGCATGCTGATCGGCAACGGCGCGGGGCAGATGTCCCGCGTGATGAGCTGCCGCATCGCCACCTGGCTCGCGACCGAGAACGGCCATGCCGATCGACTTGCGGGATCGGTAGCCGCTTCCGATGCGTTTTTCCCTTTCCGCGACGGACCTGACATCCTGATGCAAGCCGGCGTGACCGCGATCATCCAGCCCGGCGGCTCCAAGCGCGACGCCGAGACCGTGGCCGCCTGCAACGAGCGGGGTGTGGCCATGGTCTTCACCGGTACCCGCCACTTCCGACACTGACGCTGTCGCCTTGCAGGGTGCGACGGTGGTTCTCTTGTTCAAGGCCCGGCTCTATAATCCCGCGTGTCACGGCCCGCGCCGGCGGGTTTCAAGAGGTATGTCTGATGAAGCTCTACACAAAGACAGGCGACGACGGAACGACCGGCCTTCTCGGCGGTCGCCGCGTCTCGAAGGCCGACGCACGTGTAGACGCCTACGGCGAAGTGGACGAGGCCAACGCGGCGATCGGTCTGGCCGCCGTGGTGGCAGGACCGCGCACGCAGGAGATGCTGCGCTGCGTGCAGGATCTTCTGTTCGTGATTGGCGCGGACCTGGCAAGCCCCGGCGGCGGAACCAGCATCCCGCGCGTCGCGGAGAGTGACCTGACCCGCCTTGAGTCCTGGATCGATGAAGCCGCGGCCCCGGTCGAGCCGATGCGCACGTTCATCCTGCCCGGCGGGAGCGAAACCGCCTCCCGGCTGCATGTGGCGCGCTGCGTGGTCCGCCGGGCGGAACGGGCCGTTGTGGGTCTTGCCGCGGGTGAGACAGTGGATCCGCGGGTGATCATCGCGTTGAACCGGGTGAGTGATCTGCTCTTCGCGCTGGCGCGTCTCGCGAACCACCACGCCGGTGTCGCGGACGTGCCCTGGAAGCCCGCCGTGGGCTGATCGCCGAAGGGCGACCCGATTACGAGGAAGCATCCACCGCATGAGCGTGCTTCGCATCCGAGACTCGCAGGCCCTTCGCCCATCCCATGTGGTGCTGCTCGCGCTGACGCTGCTGACCGTGGCGGGCGGGGCGCTAGTGCTCAGCGCGCCGGAATCGACCACGCTGGTGGACGGTGCGATCGAGTGGCACGAAGGCTCGATCCTCCGGGCCGTCGTGCAACTCGTCTGCCTGAACTACAGCTTCCCCACTCTCTACCCCGATGCGGTGAAGATGTTTGTCCTCGGCCTGGGCGCCGGGCTTGGCGTCATCGCGTTCGGGCTGGCGGTGTGGATCGGCTCGCGGGCTGGGGACGAGGTAGCCCCTGAGGCTGAGCTGGTCATCGCTGAGGGCGCCGATCAGGCCGCCGCGCCTGGCGGCGCACGCACGCACATCGCTCCGCTGTGGGCGGCGCAACTTCTCATCGCGCTTTACCTCGTCTGGTCGTTCGCGAGCAGCCGCTGGTCGCTCGCGAGTGATCTGGCGTTGATGGCGAGCGTGCTGCTGCTCATCCAGTACGCGTGGTCCTTCGTGCTTGGCTATGGGCTATCCCCTGCGGCCGCGCGCATCGCGTCGCGCCTGATGATCGGCGTCGCGGCGGCGGCGGCGGCGCTGGCGGTCTGGTACTACTACGAGCGGAACCCCACGCTTCGGGCGAAGTTTCCCAGCGGCAACCCGCTGTTCCTCGCCGCGGCATTGTTGCCGGGGATCCTGCTGTCGCTGTCTCTTCTGTGGGAGCGGTTGATCGTCGCCCGTTCCGAGGCGACGCGGCGGCGGCTGGGTCCCGCGATCGCGGCAGGGGGGGCGCTGATCGTCTGTCTGTGGGCGTTCGCGCTGGCCGACGCCCGCGCGTCGCAGGTCGGCCTGGCGGTGGGGCTGCTGGCGATGGTCTTCTTCGCCCTGCCGCGCGGCCGCCGCTGGATGCCCGTGGTGTGCCTCCCGTTGCTCGCAGTGGCCGCGTGGTACGTCTTTACGCAGGCGGGTGGCGCGGCAGACCGCAGCGTGACGGCCCGTTTTCGCGAGTATGCGTGGTCTTACGCGCTGAAGATGTTCGACGAGAGGCGCGTGACAGGCTACGGGCAGGGGGGCTTCGTGCTCGTCGGCGACTCATTCGTCGAGAACGACGTGCTGGCCGATCCGCTGCCGTTCGTGTCGCGCGTCGAGCACGCCCACAACGAGTGGCTCGAAACGCTCGCCGACCTGGGCTCTGTAGGTTTCGTGCTGGTGATCGTGGGCCTCGCGCTGACGATTCGCGCGGGCATGCTGGCGATGGCCGGTCTGCCGTCGCGCGAGCGATGGACGCTGATCGGGCTCATGGCGGCGCTGGCAGCGATCGCCGCGGAGGAGTGCTTCAGTCCCGGTCTGCGCGTATCGGGCGTGCCGACGGTCTTCTACAGCCTGATCGGCCTGATCTGGGCGATGTCCGGTTCACAGGTGCGGTCGCCGCTGGTGCGCATCTCGCGCAGCCGCGCAGCGCGCGCTCTGTTCGGCGTGGCCTGCGTGGCCTTCGGCGGGTTTGTGGTCGTGGTGAACCACCGCGACTTTTCCTCTGCGCTGGACGAATACAGCGCCGAGGAGCACCTCCGCAGCGGCGACCTGGAGAAGGCTATCGCCGCAGCCGAGCGTGGCTCCGTGGCCCGGCTCAATCCGCAGCGTGCCCTGACGAGCCTGGCGATGCTCGTCCAGGCACACATCCGCTCTGCGGGCATGCTGCAGGAGCGAGCCCTGGACCGCGAGGCCCGCGCGTTCGAGTCCGATCCGCCGGATGCCAACCTCCTCGCCGCCGCTGCGGAGGACATCCGCCGCAGCAAGGAACACTGCGCCAAGGGCAGCGAACGCCTCAAGCACCTACTGGAACGCTCCCCTCGTTTCATCCTCAGCGGCATGATGGAGTATTCGCTGCTTCGCATTCAGGCGCAAAACGTCGCCAGGTCGGACGGCGGGGCGACCATTGCGGAATACCAGCAGAACGCCCTCAAGGCCCTCGAACGCGAATTGCGACGCCGGCCTTACAACCTGGGCGTGGCGGCGGAGTATCTCAACACGGTCGGGCAGGAAACACCCCTCGTGGAACAGTTGACGGTGATGGCGCGGCCACTGCGTCACAACCGGCTGGAGGATCTCTACAGCCCGGCGCTTCAGACGATTGCGGCGACGCCGCCGCTGCGCGAGGCCATCGCGCCCCTCGTCGCCCAGGCGCTCGAAGTAGTCACGCAGCCGCAGCTGCCCCCGCCGGGCTCGCTGGAGGCGTGGTCGCCTGAGCTGCTGCGCATAGCGGCGTCGGTGGCGGTGCTGTCCGGGCGGCTCGGCGAAGCGCTGCCGCTGATCGAACCCGCAGCGCTGGCCAGCCGCAAGCTGGCGGACGAGGCGCCGATGGGCGCCAGCGCGTGCTTCGAGGAGCTGGCGGCGATCCGCTTCGCGGTGACGCCGCTCGATCCGGACGGGGCGCTGGACGCTGCGCGGGTGGCGATCGACCTCGCACCCGGCGGCGAGGATGGGCGACGCATGCAGACCATCGCCCGCGACCACATGGTCGGTTACCTGCTGGCCGCGGGGAAGGAAGACGAGGCCATCGCGATGCTCACCGAACTCGCCGGGCCGGGCGCGTCGCAAGTCATGCTCGACGGCGCCCTGGGTACACGCTATGTCGAACTGTGCGAGATGGCACTCAACCGGCGGTACGCCGCGCGCGAGGTGCCCGCACTGCAGGAGGGGCTGCCCGAACTGATCGCCGCGTCGCACCGGTGGGTGAGGCGTGCCCGGGAACTGGCGCCGGAGGATTTCCGAGTCCCCTTCATGGCCGCGACGATTTTCTGGGAGGACGGCGACGAGTCTGCGGCCGGCGAACAGCTTCGCGCCGCGCTGGCGCTGCGCATCCCGCCGGAACCCGCCGTCGGTTTCGTGGCCAGTTGCCTGCAGCGCAAGCCCGATTCGGCAGTCATGCTGGCCATGTGGAACGAGCTGCGCGAGCGGCTGCCGTCGCTTCCCGAAAGCCCCTTACCGCCGCCGGAACCGGTCGAGGGCGCGGCCGCACCAGCGGACGAGGGGGCTGGCTCTCCGCCTTTGCCTGAAGCTAGCGCCCCCGAGGCCGGCAGGGATGCGCCTTCCACCGCCGGCGGCGAGATGCCGCCGTCCGCGCCGCAGCATTGAGCTGAAGGCACGCGCCGGAGGCTGCCGATAGGCTTGCGTGGGGGGCGGGGGAGCCCTATTCTCCGGCGAAATCGCTTACGGGCGGCCGCGAGTCCCGCCCCGGCAGACGACATTCTCCCGGCGAGCCTGAATGACCGAAACGATTCACGGACGGCTGCCCTGCGGCATCGAATACGGCGTCACGCCGCTGCCCGATCGGCACATCGTCTCCTTTCAGATCATGGTTCTCGCGGGCACGTGCAGCGAGCCGCAGTCGCGGCTGGGGCTGGCCCGCATTCTCGGGGAGACGATCGACAAAGGCAGTGACCGCCGCAGCGGGCGGGAGCTGTCCGACGCGTTCGACGCCATCGGCGCCAGCCAGCGCATCGGGGCGGGGCGCGAGACGACGACGCTGTCGTGCACCGTCCTGCCGGAGCATTTCGAGAAGGCTGCGGCGCTTTGCGCAGAGATCCTGCGCGCCCCGCAGTTTCCTGATGAATTTGTCGAGGTCAACGTAGAATTGGCGCGGCAGGAGTTGATCGCTCTGGAGGACGACGCCCAGGCGCTCCTCGACAAGATCATGGCGCCGCGCGCGTTCGGGTCGATTCTCGGGCGGCATTCGCTCGGGGAGAAGGCCACGCTGGATGCGATCACCCGTGATGATCTCGTCAACCACTGGCGGGCGACCTTCTCGGCGGGGCGCATGCTGATGGCCGTCGCGGGTGCCGTGAATCCGGCGCGGGTCAAGGATCTGTTCGAGCGGCTGTTCGCCGGCTTTGGCGACGCCGCCCCCGCCGGACGCGAGCCCTACCCGGTCGGGTTCGAACCCGGCGTCACGCACGTCGCCAAGGAGCTTGAGCAGCAGCAGATCGGCATCTGCTGGCCCGGTGTGGGCGTGACGCATGATGACTATCCGGCGCAGCAGATTGTGCTGGGCATTCTGTCGGGCGGGATGGGCGCGCGTCTCTTCACCGAAGTGCGGGAGAAGCAGGGGCTGGTTTACTGGGTATCCGGCTGGCAGGACGCTCCGCGCGGCCGCGGCATGATCTTCCTCGGGGCGTCCACGACGCCTGAGCGCTGCGACAAGACGTACACGACGCTCCTGCGCGAGGTCGAGCGCCTGTCCGAAGATATCGAGGAGGAGGAGCTCCAGCGCGCCATCATCGGGATCGTCGCCAACAGCGAAACCCGCGGCGACACCACGCGGGCCTTCTGCGGCGAGGTGGCCAACGACCTGTTTCACTACGGCCGCCCCATCCCGCGACAGGAGAAGCTTGACCGCATCAAGGCCGTCACGATCGCAGACGTGAAGCGATACCTGGCGACCTACCCGCGCGAGCCGCGCTGTGTCGTCACCCTCGGTCCGCGTCCGCTGGGCGGCGCGGCGTAGCCTTGGGCTTCAGAGGGGCAGGAGGATCATGAGCAGTCCCTACACCATCCACACGCTGCCCAACGGGCTGCAGATCGTCATCGAAGTCATGCCGGGCGTGAGAAGCGCGGCCGCCGGCTTTCTTGCCCGCACGGGTGCGCGCGACGAGACGCCGAAGCTCGCCGGCGTCTCGCACTTCCTTGAGCACATGATGTTCAAGGGCACCGAACGCCGCGGCTGGCGCGAAATCACCCTCGAATTCGACCGGATGGGTAGCACCTACAACGCGTTCACCAGCGAGGACCGCACGTTTTACTACGGCTGGGTCCGCGCCGAAGACATTGACCGCCAGATCGAGCTGCTCGCCGACATGATGCGCTCGAAGCTGCCCGAGGAGGAGTTCCAGACCGAGCGCAAGGTGATTCTCGAAGAGATCGCCATGTCGAAGGACAGCCTCGAGCACCTGGCCTACGATTTCATCCAGGAGAAGGTCTTCGCCGGCCACCCGCTCGCGTGGCCGATCCTGGGCTATGACGAGACGGTCCGCCACATGGAGCGTGACCAGATGTGGGCGTACTTCCAGCGCCGCTACGCTCCGGACAACCTGATGCTTATCGTCGCGGGTAACGTCGTCCCCGAGCGCATCATCGCCCTGGCTGAGCGACTTTGTGGCGGCTGGCGACCTTCGGGTGAGAAGCACGAGCGCGTCGCCCCGCAGATCCTCGGTGGGACCGACTCGACCACGGTTGACCGCTTCAACCAGCAGGTTGTCGCGCTGACCTTCCCCTCGGTCGGCGCGAGACATCCCCTGCACGAGACGGCCGGCGCCGCCGCTACGATTCTCGGCGGGGACAACTCGCGGTTCTTCTGGAACATCGTCCAGACCGGCGTCAGCCCGCGGGCGGGCGCCTACTACGTGGACCTGGAGGATTGCGGCCTGTTCATCGTGTTCGGCTCGTGCCAGCCGGAGAGCGCTGAGAAGCTGCTGGACGCGATGAAGGCCGAATCGCGCAAGCTGGTTGAAGGCGGCGTCGAAAAGCACGAGGTCGACCGGGTCAAGAACAAGCGCCGGACGTCGCTCGCCGTCGAGTGCGAGGCGCCGTACTACCGCCTGACCCAGCTCATGGAAGACATGGACTACTACGGCCGCCCGCGGACGGTCGACGAGATGCTTGCTGCGGTCGACGCGGTCAGCAGCGAGTCGATCAGCCGGTACTTCCGCGAGTTTCCCATCACCGTCGGCGGTCACCTGGCCAGCGTCGGCCCGCGGAAATGGCCGGCGTCGTGATGGCCGAGCCCTCGGGGCGGCCCGTTGAATCATGGAACGCGATACCGACAGCCCGACCTCCGCGCCCCCGCCGGACGTGAAGGTGATTTTCTCCGCTTCGGGCGGTTCGCCGCGCGTCGCCGTCGAGACCCCTGCGGCCCGCGAAGCTCGTGGCGGATGGGGCGTGCTGCTGCTCGCGCTGCTTCAGTTCGGCTTTGCGATCTCGGTGACCTACCTCGCCTGGAACCCGGTCAACCGCCACCTGTTCGCCTCGGCGATCATGAAGACTCCGCTCGCCATTGACCGTAGTCATATCGAAGCGCTCTCCGCCTACTTCCGGCGTGCGCAGGAGGAGGCAGGAGACCGCCAAGTGCCGCCGCGCGACCCGACACCCATCGCCGAGGCGGCTCCGGAGCCGCTGCCCGGCCCCGTGCGCCAGGCGCTCATCTGGGGCTCGTTGCACTTGTGGCTCGCGGCCTTGAGCGGCTCCGCGTGCTTTCTGATGCTGTCGGGTGGGGCATGCCTCTCGAACGCCTTCGCCGGGCGTACGCGGGCCTGCGGCATTCTCCTCGTTATCGTCGGACTGGCGGGGGTCGTCGTTGGCGGGGCGGCGACGGCGATCGTCTACGGTCGCGGCTTCCCGACATGGACGGTGCAGGCAGGGGTCGCCGTGTTGATGCTGCTTGCGCTGGGAATCGGTCTGCTGGCCGCCCGGCGCCACGGCGGGCTGCTCTGCTGGGCGGGGCTGTCCGTGATCGCGGCGGCGCTTGTCACAACCGCGGGCGTCTACGCCTGGAGCCGCTCCGGGATCTTTCCCGCCGAGTACCTGCCTGAGTCTCTGCTCGCACGCCTGAGCATAGGCCCTGACCAGCCCGCGGCGAGCGGCCTACTGCTACTTTCCTTCGCCATCCACTCCCTGCTCGGCTGGATCCTGCTCGCGGCCGGGTTGTCCCGCCGGGCCCGCCGCCGCCGGGCGAGCGCCTGACGCCGCCGCTGTCCGTCGCGATCCATGCTCCCAGTCGATCCCGGGCATTGAAAAGAGAAACCCCGCGGAAGGTTGTCCGCGGGGTTGAGAATGACTGAATCGGATTGCGGGCTCGACTAGCGCTTCGAGAACTGGAAGCGACGGCGAGCGCCCGCGCGGCCGTACTTCTTACGCTCGACCTTTCGCGAGTCGCGAGACAGCAGCCGCTGATCGCGAAGGCGACCCTCGGTCGAGGCGTCGGCCAGAACGAGGGCACGCGCCAAGCCCAGCGCGATCGCGCCCGCCTGACCGGTAATGCCGCCGCCGCTGACATTGACGAACACGTCGAAGCGACGCCCGCTGTCAGTGACGAGGAGCGGCCGACGAGCCGTCGCCTCGTGCACCTCCACCGGGAAGTACTCCTTCACCTCGCGGTTGTTGACGAGGAACCGGCCCTCGCCCGACTTCACGCGCACGCGGGCGACGGAGGTCTTGCGCCGGCCCGTGCCCCAGACGTAGGGGTTGGGCACGGTGTTCTTGCGCCGGGCGGGGGCCGCCGTCGGCGAGGCGGAGGCATCCTGCGCCGCCGAAGCGGGCATATCCTGGGGAATCAGCGGGCTGTGATGATCGTCAGACACAGGCGGTACACTCCGGGACGGACTAGAGCTTCAGTTCCTGCGGACACTGGGCCGAGTGCGGATGCGTCGGGCCGGTGTACACCTTGAGCTTGCGGAGCATGTGCCGCGCGATGGCGTTCTTGGGCAGCATGCGCCGCACCGATTCAATCAGGATTCGCTCGGGATGCTCTTCCATCACCGTGCGGTAAGACACTTCCTTGTACCCGCCCGGGTAGTAAGAGTAGCTGCAGTACTTCATGGTCTCGGCCTTGGAGCCGGTGACGCGGATCTTCTCCGCATCGGTCACCACCACGAAGTCGCCCATGTCCACGTGCGGCGTGTACGTGGGCTTGTGCTTACCCATGAGCACGGTCGCGATCTTCGCCGCGAGGCGGCCAAGGATCTGGCCGTCGGCGCTGATGTGGAACCAGTCGCGATCGATGTCCTCGACCGTGGCCAGGTAGCTCGGTATCCTGATCTGTGGCATACACTTACGTCCGAAAACGGTACCTTCGAAATAGCGGCAGAACGGGGGAGTCTAGCGGATCCTGCGGGTGCGTCAAGAGGCCGGTTGGGATGGGATTCGGCCTCCGTGGCGCCGCCCGGCAGCGCCCCTGTCGCCCCACGGCAACCAGGCGTAAAATCGCCCCGTTCCGCACGATCCCCACGGCCCGCACAGCTCGGGGCGCCACGGCCCTTCGGCCCGGTGCAGCGGGGCATTCTCGGCCCCTGCCGCCCGACGCCCGGCCCGGGGATTCTCGGTGCCGCGGATGCCACGGGAAGGGGAGTCCCGGGGCCAAGGAGGTCCCGGGCAGGAATGCCCTTGGGGGGAGTGGAAGCATGTTCAGCCATCTGACGGTCGACTTCTTCCTGCGGAAGTTCAAGATCGTGTTTCTCACCGGCATGACCTACGCGGCGCTCTGCTAGGCCGTTCGCGGATCGACACTGGCTGCGCCCGCCGCTACGATCCGGTCCGCATGCAGGCATCCCACCGCTTTGACCACGGGTTCCTTGCGCTCGAAGACGGCACCGTCTTCGCCGGCAGGGGATTTGGCGCCGCCGGGACCGCCGTCGGCGAGGTCGTCTTCAACACCTCGATGATGGGCTACCAGGAGGTCATCACCGACCCCTCCTACCGCGGCCAGATCGTGACGATGACCTACCCGCTGATCGGCAACTACGGCGTCAACACCGAAGATGTCGAGTCGGGTGGGCCGCACGTACGCGCCTTCGTCATTCGGGAACTGGCCCGCCATCACAGCAACCAGCGCGCGTTGCAGAGTTTGGAAGCCTATCTCGCCGCAGCCGGCGTTGTCGGGATCGAAGGCATCGACACGCGAGCGCTCACCCGCAAGCTTCGCGTGGACGGCGCCATGCGTGGCGCGGCAAGTACCGAAATCAGTGACGCGAAACAGCTTCTGGACCTGGCGCGCTCGGCCCCGTCGATGGAGGGCGCCGATCTCGTTCGCGAAGTTGCGCCGAAGTCGGCGTGCGACTGGACGGAGGGACTCAATCCTCACTACACGCCGTCGCGCGGCGCGGGCGCGTCGAGACGCGTCGTCGCCGTGGACTGCGGCATGAAGCGGAACATCCTGCGTCACCTCGTGGATCTCGGCTGCCAGGTGCGCGTCGTGCCGCCGACGGTGTCTGCCGGTGAGGTGCTCTCCGCGCGCCCGGACGGCGTGTTCGTCAGCAACGGGCCGGGCGACCCGGCTGCCGTGGGCTATGCCGTTTCACTGCTGAAGGGGCTTGTCGGGCGCGTGCCGCTGTTCGGCATCTGCCTGGGGCACCAGCTCCTCGGGCTCGCTCTCGGTGCGTCGACTTTCAAGCTGCGCTTCGGCCATCGCGGCGGCAACCAGCCGGTGCAAAACCTCGCCACCGGCCGCGTCGAAATCACCTCGCAGAACCACGGTTTCGCCGTCGACGTGGCGTCGCTGGAACGAGCGGGCGGTACCGCCACCCACATCAACCTCAATGACAAGACGCTCGAAGGCTTCACCCACCGCGAGATGCCGATCCTCGCGGTCCAGTACCACCCCGAGGCGAGTCCGGGGCCTCACGATGCGACCTACCTCTTCGACTGCTTCGCCGGCATGATGGCAAGCGGCCGCTCCCCCGACGCCGACACCATGGCCGCGGCCCAGCAGGCCCTGCAGAGCCGCGTGGCCGATCGGGTTCCAGCGTCGGGCGTGTGATTCTGGGCGGCCCTCGGTCGTGCTGCGGCCGTCCCTCGCAACTTCTTACATTGCGTGTCGCCGCGGCCAGCTGATACTCTGGGCACTGCAGCGCGACCAACCCGGACAGGAGATCCTCCCATGCACGCTCTCGCCGCCGTCCTCACGATTGCCAGCCTCGGGGCCTCGCTCGACCCGATCATGCCCAAGGGAACCCGGCCGCAGGAGATCGCCACCGGGTTCGGTCACCTCGAGGGACCCGCCTGGGATGGCGCAGGCGGTCTGTTCTTCGTCGACGCGCAGGGGCACACGATCCTCCGCCTCAACGGCGAAGGCCAAGTTGAGACGGTTCGTGCGAAGTCCGGTCAGGCGATCGGTCTGGCGTTTGATTCGACAGGCAAACTCGTCGCGGCAGAGAACGCGGGACGCCGCATCACGCGCATGGAACGGGACGGTTCCGTCACGCCGCTCGCCGAGCGGTTCAACGACAAGCCGCTCAACGGGCCGAACGATCTGGTCCTCGACGCCCACGGAGGAATCTACTTCTCCGATGCCCGCCGAGCCGCCAAGGGTCGCGGCGATGAAGCTCCCGGCCAGGATCGCGATGCGGTGTACTACCTCTCGGCGTCGGGGGTGCTCACGCGCCTCGACATGATCCTGGGCCGGCCGGAGGGGATCGCCCTGTCGCCGGACGGAACCTATCTTTACGTGGCCGATGCGGCGAGAGCCTGTGTCATGGCCTACGAAGTCACGGGGCCTGGCGCGGTTCGCAACGGCCGACTGTATGCCGAGGTGAAGGGGCAGCCGGGCGGGCTCTGCGTCGACGCGGCCGGCAGGCTTTACGTCGCCGCAGCGCCGGGTATCTGGGTGTTCAGCGTCGCCGCCGCGGATAAGGCGCCCTGCATCGGCGTGATCAATGTGCCGGAGAATCCGACGAACTGCGCGTTCGGTGGAGAAGGGCTGACCACGCTCTACGTCACCACGCCCCGGACGCTCTACAAGGTCAGATTGCTCGCGGAGGGGCTGCGCCTGACGGGCGGTCCCGCGGCCCAGGCCGAATCGGGCGCGGCAGCGCCGCGTCCGGGCGCCGGATCGTAGGTCTGCGACCCCGACCGCCGGGAGGGCGGAGGGATGGGTTTGGCGCGGGGTCAGCGGACGACGGTCTTGACGTCGGCCGCGGTGATCTTCGTCGCCGGCTTGTCCAACTCACGGCTGAGCCAGCTCATGACGGCCGGGGCATAGGGCAGCGAGCCCGACTTCTTGATGGTGGCGATCATGCGGGCGGCGCGGCGATCGCGCTCGGCCGACTTGCGCACCTTGTTGACAGCCTTCGTGACCTTCGCGTCCGCTGCGCGAATCGTGAATCGTTCCTTGCGACCGCCCATGACACCGCTCTCCTCGGCCTTCCGGCCCCAGAATCCAAGTCCGGCAGTTTCACCTGCCGATGCCCCGTTGTCAACGACCCCGGGCGACCGGCGTCCGGCGCGGGGACGCCCGCTGTGACGCCGGGGCGGCAGGCCGCTACACTGCCGGCGAGGCCCGATGGGCTGGCCCGGCGTCGGACCGGACCACCCCCGGGCCGATAACCACGAGGCGGAGGCGAGCAGGCATGGGTTCCAGGCAATTCCCCCGGCGGTTTGTCCGCGACGGCGACCATCTGACCACCCCCGCACGGATCGAGCCCTATTTCGATCAACTCGATGGTCGCCCCCTCCCCGACGCGCCCGCCCTGACCCGCTGGCTGGAAGACTACAGCGAACTGATGGCGTGCATCGACGAGGTGCGAACCGACCGCTACGTCCGCATGACCTGCCAGACGGACGATCCCGCCCGGAAGGCTGCGTACATCGAGTTCGTCGAGACGATCGACCCCCTGGTCAAGCCGCGCTGCCACGCTCTGAACGTGCGGTATACGCAGTGCGCGGCGGCGGCGGGTCTGCCCGGCGAGCGATTCGGGGTACTCGATCGAAGTATTCGCGCTCAGGTCGACCTGTTCCGCGAGGAAAACGTCGCACTCGAAGTCGAAGAGGCGAAGCTCGAACAGCGCTATCAGGAGATCAGCGGCGCGCAGACCGTCATGTTCGACGGCCGCGAGCAGACATTGCAGCAACTCGCGGTCTACGCCGAACGAACCGACCGCGCCCAGCGACAGGCCGCCTGGGAGGTGGAGGCGAATCGGCGGCTGGCCGACGCCGAAGCTTTGGAAGACATCTTCGACGAAATGATCCGCCTGCGGCACCGCATCGCGCGCAACGCCGACTGCAAGGACTATCGCGAGTTCGCGTTCAAGGCCAAGCAGCGGTTCGACTACACGCCGGCGGACTGCGAGGCGTTTCACACGGCCGTCGAGCGGGCTGCGGTGCCGCTCATGCGCGAGATGCTGGAAGAGCGGCGACGGCTGCTGGGTCTGGAGACGCTGCGTCCGTGGGATACGGCTGTCGACGTCAAGGGTCGCCCGCCGCTGACGCCGTTCTCCACCTCGGAGGAGCTGTGCGACAAGGCCTCCGCCGTCTTTCACCGTATCGACCCCGCACTCGGGGCGCAGTTCGACGAAATGCGGCGGAACGGCTATCTCGATCTCGAAAGCCGCAAGGGCAAAGCGCCCGGCGGTTACCAGTCCACGTACGAGGAATCACGCCGGCCGTTCATTTTCATGAATGCGGTGGGGGTGCAGCGCGATGTCGCCACCTTGCTGCACGAGGGCGGTCACGCGTTTCACACCTACGCCGCGCGGCATGACGACCTCGTGGCCTATCGCAGCAGCCCGATTGAGTTTGCGGAAGTCGCATCTTTCGGCATGGAAATGCTGTCGATGGACGCGCTCGATGAGTTCTATCGCGGCGCAGACCTGGACCGGGCTCGGCGCACGAAGCTTGAGGGCATCGTCGGGCTGCTGCCCTGGGTGGCCACGATCGACGCGTTCCAGCATTTCCTCTACACCAAACCCGAACACACCCGCGGCCAGCGCCGGGCGGAGTGGCTGGCCCTGCGCTCGCGTTTCGGCGGCGTGGTTGACTACACCGGCTATGAGCAGGCTCAGGCGTACGGGTGGCAACGGCAACTGCACCTGTTTCAGGTGCCGTTCTACTACATCGAGTACGGCATCGCGAAGCTCGGTGCCCTGCAGGTGTGGAACAATGCGCTGCGCGATCGGGCAACGGCGACGCGGAAATACCGCGAAGGGCTGGCCCTCGGCGGCAGCCGCCCGCTGCCGGAGCTCTTCGAAGCCGCCGGGGCGAAGTTTGATTTCACCGAGGGGACGATCCGCCCGCTGATGGATCTGCTGCAGCGCGAGATCAACCGGCTGCCCGCCTGACCGTCGGCGACCGGCGCCGCGCCAGGTGCAGCGACCAGCCGCCGAAGGCCATTCCCGCCAGGGCGGCGATTCCGGCGCCGCACGCGCTGCCTTGTCGCGGCGCGCTGCCGTCGTCCACGACCGGCGGGGCGGCGCCGGCGGCTTCGTGCGTGACCTTCCAGACCGTGCCGCTGAACATCCCCGCGAAAACAAGACCGCCATCCGGACTGACGGTCAGGTCAACGGCGACCTCCGGCGTCTTCATGAACAGCTCCCGGCTGATCGCCACGTCGCCGTCGAGCCTGACGCGAAACAGGCTGCTGCTGACGAAGTCGAGGTGGAAGAGGTCGCCGCGGAAGGCCGCCGGAAACGAGTCCGCTTCGTACACGACACATCCCACGACGGCGGCGCCGTCATCGTGGTAGGCGATGAGCGGTCGGCTGTAGCCGGGGTGGTCGGCTTCGTCGAAGTGCCCTTCGGTGGCCGGCCATCCGCCGTCGGTATCGGGGCCGATCAGGGTGATCTCCTCGCGCCGCTCCGGTCCGTTCGAGCCCACATCCGCCACAAAGAGCCGCCCGTCGGACGCGAAGCAGAACCGGAAGGGATTGCGAAAACCACGGGCATACACGGCCCGGCGGCTGCCCGTCGGCGTGACGAGCGGGTTGTCCTCGGGGATCGAGCCATCGGGGTGGATGCGACAGATCTTGCCCGCCAGCGAGTCGAGCCGCGGGCTCAGTTCGGGGCGACCGGTGTCGCCGATTCCGAAATAGAGCGTGCCGTCCGGGGCGAACGCGAGGCCGCCGCCGTTGTGCAGATCGCCGGTGGTTGGGAGGTTGCCGCGGATGACCGTAAGGTCTCTGCCCACACCGTCCCGTTCCGTCACCCGCAGGATGCGCTGCTCGTCCGGGGTAACCGTCGCGAAGATGTAGACGTAGTGGTTCTGAGCGAAATCGGGGTCGAGGGCCATGCCCAACAGGCCAGACTCGTTCGAAACGTAGACGTCGATTTCCAGTAGCGGCGGCTCGGCGATGACGCCGTCCGCCACAATGCGCACACACCCGCCGCGCTCAGCAACGAACAGCCGACCGTCGGGCGCAAAGTCGAGGGCGACGGGCTCGCTCAGCCCAGTGGCCAGCGTCGAGACGACAAACCCGTCGGGCGGCCCTTGGCCATGCGTCGCGCCGAGCGGCAGCAGGGCGGCGAGAAGCGCTGCATGAGAGGCATTCCGTCGGTGACTTCGCATCGGTCCGGCCGGCTCAGGCGAACAGCGTGCCGCCGACGTTCTCGTCGTAGGTTTCGCCATCGATCTGGAACACCGGCCGCGGGTCGAACCCGAGCCAGTCGCGGATGCACGAACTGAACACACCGCGGAAGTCGACGTAGTAGGGGAGCGATTCAGCGTTCATGTCCGCCGAGGTGACGTTCTGGCCGTAGAGCCCGCCGCGCACGCCAGGGCCGGCGAGCATCATGTGGCCGCCGTGGCCGTGGTCGGTGCCGGGGCTGCCGTTTTCCGCGTTGCGTCGGCCGAACTCAGTGTAGAAGCAGATGCAGGTTTTCTCCCACAGACCCATGATCTTCAGGTCGTTGATGAACTGCTGCAGTTCGCTGTCGAGACTGGGGAAGAGGCGCTCGTTGGCGCTCAGCTGCGACGCGTGTGTGTCGAATCCGCCGATCGAGAGGCGGATGATCTTCGTACCCAGCCCGGCGTACGCGATGGCGGCGGCGCGGTAGAACTGGCCGCGCAGCTCGCCGCTGGGCTCAAAGTCGGCAGTTCTGGCGCGAAAATCGGCAGCCATCGAGTCGATGCGTGCATAGGCCTCGGCCACGCGCTGCTGGTACGCGGTACGGGCCTTCTCCATGCGGGCGAGCCGGCCGAAATTGTCCTGCGCGGCACGACGATACGTGCTGTCCGGATAGCCGTAGTTCTTCGGGTCGCCGACGGTCCGGGCATCGAGCACGCGGAAAGGCCCGTCGAAGTACAGGCTGCGCAGCCGCTCATACCAGGTCGCGCGCGTCCCCTCGGGCGAGCCGAGATTCCGCACGCCATACTCGAAGATGTCCTGGCTCTCGAAGTGTGACCCGTTGGATTCCGGGTAAGCCACCTGCTGCACGATGGCCAACTGGCCTTCGGCGTAGAGTTCGCTGAACATCGGCATCAGGTTTGTGATACCCAGTTCGGGCCGATCCGGCAGCGGTGTGACCGCGTCTGCGCCGAGAGCCAGTTGCGGGCGGCGGCTGCGATAAACGCTGCTCGAGAAGGGCGCCAGGAAGCTCAGGGCGTCGAGCCCCCCGTTGAGCTGGCAGAGCACCAGGAGGTTGCCGCTGCCGCCCGCGGATTGGGCGTAGGCCGCCGTGAGCATGCGCAGCAGCGGATCGCTGAAGGCCGTTGTCGTCAGGCCGATGCCCGCGGTCTTGAGGAACCGCCGGCGCGTCAGGGTCTTGCATTCATCGCAACCGTGCATCACTGGTCTCCCGGCTGGTCATCAGCGCGTGATGACGCCCTCGTGCATCGCCATCAGCTTGATCATTTCGAGCACGTAGCGCGGCTGGTTCTCGGGAGTTTCCAGGTGGAAAGCCCGCCAGCCACCCTGGTCCAGCACTTCGATGTACGCTGCGCGCTCGTCGTCGGTCAGGTCGAGGTGAAACACCTCGGCAAGCGAATCGACCATCTGCTCGCGGACCTCGCGATCGCTCCACTGCGAAGTGGGCGGCAGCAGGTGCATGGGCAGCAGGGCCGTGTGGTCAGGACCGAATTCCATCACGCGCGAAAACGATGAAGCCCGCGACATCAGCGATTGATCCTCGAGCCAGTAATCGTCCTCTCCCCAGCCCTCAACCCCCGGCGGGTTGAGTAGCTCGTGCCCTGCCAGCCGCAGTTCGCGCGTGGCA
>CAYRSS010000002.1:0-5819 GCA_964426945.1 uncultured Phycisphaeraceae bacterium | reverse complement strand
GGCACGATCCATGATCGTGGTCTGGGACTCCTCGCTCCAGGCGTGCATGTCGAGCGTCCGCGCGAAGCACACCCAGTGCTCCACCGGCGATGTAATCTGTCCGCCACGAGCCGCGGTGGAGAACATCGCCTGGCTGCGAAGGACGCGCCGAACCAGCGGCGCGATCTGGAAGTCCCCCTGCACGAACGAGTCGGCAAGGTCGTTCACGACAGCCTGCGACGGCTCGCTGTGCACGAGGAAGACGAACAGGTTGCGGGCGACATAGCGAGCCGCCTCGGGCTGCGCGAGGGTCAGGTCGATGACGGTCTGGTAGCTGTGGTTGAGCGGGTTCGACCTCGACGGGAAGATGTCTTTCTCCGTCTCGTCGTGGTGCAGCAGGTCGTAGATCGGCCGCGGCGGTTCGCCCGACGGGTAAAGCAGCGTGATGCCTGTGAAGGCCCGCGCACCCTCGCGGATGTCGGTCTCGTCGTAGAGGACATCGCGCCCCAGCGTAAACAGCTCCCAGAACTCGCGCGTGTAGTTCTCGTTCGGGTTTTCCTTGGGGCTGTTGGCGCCGTCGAGCCACAGGAGCATCAACGGATCGATCGTCAGCTCTTCGAGGAAGCGGCGATAATCGCCCAGCGCGTTGCGGCGGAGCATTTCCCAGTGACCCACGGCCGTGGGGCGCGTCCGTCCGTCGACCGCGACGCGGCGCGATGTGGCGAAGCGGTCGTGCCAGAAAAGCGCCAGCCGTTCGTGAAGCGGATTGGGGCTTTCCAGCAGGTGAATCAGCCAGCGGCGCGGCATGTCGTCGCCGTAGGACTCCGCCAGGGCCGTCAGCGACTCCGGCACGGACTTGAGGGTCAGCAGGTCGTCGACCGTGGCCGTCAGGCCCCGGTCGACGGCACGGGCGACCTGCTCCGGGGTGGCGCCGAAGGCGGCTCTTCGAAGCAGGTGATACGCCTCGTCACTGGTGAGTTTGTCCCGGTAGGCTGCGACAGACTGGGCGTTGCCGCCAAACTCGCGGCCGTCGTCCACCGTGGCCGGCAGCGATCCGCCGCCGCCGGGGAGGCCGCCGCCCGGGACGGGCGTTACGCCGCTGCCGCAACCGCCCAGACCTAGGGCGATGCAAAGCGCAGACACCGCGGCGTAGGATCGATTCAGGATGGCAGGCATGTGCTCCGGCTCCCACGGGTGTCAGTCTTCACGATCCGCCCGACGCGGAACGATGGGAGCCGCCCGCACGTCACACGACGCGGCGCGTAGGGCGCATCGGTTACGCGACACGCGCCGCGCGGGATGCGCGGCGGGGACGTAGCCGACTGCCGGTCAGCGCAGGCCGAATGGCGGGGTGCGAGCGATCCCCCGGTGCGCGTCGTGCCTTCTCGGATTTACGATATGGCGATGCCGGCCGCGGCTGCGCGGGGGTCAGGCGCGTGCTTATGGGACGGGGAGATCTTGCGTTCGGTTAAGCAGCCGCTAAGATACCGTCAACGCCGAAAAGGTGCGGGGCGGGCGGCTCGAATTCGAGCCGCCCGCCCCTTGTGCTTTCCGGTCAACTCCGGCCGCCGGCGTGCGGCGAGCGGCTATGGGAGAACCTTAGGCCTTGCGGGCCCGACGCAGCATCGCCAGGGCGCCCACGGCGAGCAGACCGAAGGAGGCCGGCTCGGGGATGAGGGTGCCGGAGACGATGACGTTGTCGACGCGGTTCGTACCCGTAAGTGCGGGCGACGACTGATTGGTCAAGCGGAAGTAGATCGTCGCCGCGTTGTCCAGTGCGGCCGGCGCAGCGACCGGGCCGTGTCCGTAGCCGTTCAGGAACGTGCCCGACGACCAGATGCCGGGACCGTTCGAGCCGCTGATGGCGACGGTATAGTCGTCGAGCAAGGTGCTCCAGTTCGTGCCGTTGGTGCTGTACTCGAGGTCGAACGTGAGCGGGCCGGTATTGCTCGAGGCCTGCTGCCATTCGATCGTGATGCTTTCGTAGCCGAGCGAGCTGGTGGCGAACTGGTAGTAATCACCGGCAGTCCACTCGTTCGAGCTGAAGGATTCGAAAGTGCCATTGCCGACCGGGTTGCTCCAGTCGGTGCCGGCGCTGGCGTGGGAGCCGCTCGCATTTCCGCCGTAGACGCCGCCTTCAGCGGCGACGCCTCCGATGGTTTGCGAGTTGCTGAGTGACGGCAAGCTGGTCTCGAACGTCCACTCCGCGAGCGTCACCGCCGCGGTCGCCTGTGCAGTGATCGCCGAAAGGGCGATCACGGCCAATGCGAAGTGCTTTCTCATGGATCCTCCTCCTCGTTTCTGCTTCACTGCCCGGGCCGGGAGTGCGACGCCGCCGCGCGCCGCTGGGAGTATCTGTTGCTCCGCGAACCGGTCGCGGTCAAGCGTCGGCCTCTCGAGCCGATCGCACAGACCGCTTCAACATGACGGCCGGTACACGCCTGCGAGCCGTGATCTTTGCCGGGGAGGCTGATCACCATGATCAGACCCCCCATCACGGGCCGCCCTTGCGCTCCTGCCGCTACTTCACGCGAAAACGCGCCATTACGGGGTTGTGATCCGATCCGGAAGACTCGATCGACCCCATTTCGACCCCGTACGAATCCTGTACCAGCCGCGAACCCATCGCCGGCGAGGCCAGGATGAAATCAATCATGGTGAGGTAAGGCCTCTGGTTGTAGGTGTACTTTCCTTCAGCGAGAACCTTCTCGCCGCCGAACACCAGCGCCGTCGGTCCCGAGCCGGCGATCGACTTCATCGTGGTGCTCTCCCAGGTGTCGTTGAAATCACCAAGCAGAATGAAACGCGCGCCCGGGTCCTTCTTGAGACGATCATCGACGACCTTGCGCACCTTCATCGCCTCGGCGACGCGCTTGCCTTCGGCAAACTCGCGCCCGCCGAAATTGCTCTTGAGGTGAACGACCCAGACCTCAAACGGCTCTCCGCCGGGCGGCTCGATTGTCGCCATCAGCAGGTCACGCTCGAACCGCTGGGGCCGACCGTCCGGACCGGGAAAGCTCACATGGCGGTTCGACGTCACCGGGCCCACGGGGATGCGCGACGCGAGGCAGACATCGATTCCACGATCGTCGTTGCCCTCAAAGTGGACGACGTGGTCGTAGCCCATCTCGGGCAGGTAGACCTCGAGAAAACGCTCGAGGTAACCGCGGCTCTCCACCTCCTGGAAGCCGATCACGTCGGGGTTGAGCTTTCGGATCGTGTCGGCGACGCGCTGCAGCTGCTCGCGCGGCTTGGGCGTCGTGCCCTCGTCGGCGTGGTACAGGTCATCCACGCCGTCGAACAGATTCAAAATGTTGTATGTCGCGATGGTGACTTCGCCGCCCGCCCAGCTGCGCGGTTCCACCGGCCGGAGAGTCGGAAGCTCGGTCAGGATTTCGATCTGGTCCGGCGAGGTGACCTGGATCTGCGGCCGCTCCTGGTAGGTCGTCACCATCCCACGAACGCGAACGATCTTGTCCTTATAGAGCGCGTCGAACTCGCCGGGGAAGGCCGACCAGTGCTTTTCGTTGACGACGACTTGGAAACGCGCGGGCTTGTTCTCATCAAAGTCGATGAAGCGCATCGTCTTGGACGCGCCGACTCCGATGACCTTGCCGCTGACGAGTGCGACCTTGCCGACGACCTTGCCGGCGTCCTGCCAGACGACTTCGGGCCGGCCCTCCCAGTGGGAGATCGGCGATTCAGCCTGCACCTGGCTTCCGCCGGCGCACAGTGCCAGCCCTGCCAGCATCACCCATCGCATCGAGTTCCTGCCAAGCCGCATCGCGAAAGCCTCCTGAGAGCCTTCGAACCATCACCCTCACGGACAAGCCGAGCAGTCAGACCCCCAGCCCATGAACTGGGGCTGTGGGAAGCGGTTGTCCTGGCCGCTGCCGTCCATGTGCGGCGGCAAGCCGGTACACCGACCGATGTTCGCCGAAACGACGCCGCGGTCGCCGGCGTTGATCACGCCGTTGCCGTCCAGGTCGCACACGCACAGCACGATCGGGCTGGTCTGGCCGATCGACGCGGTGATGAAGCCACGGTCGCCGGCGTTGACCACACCGTTGCCGTCGATGTCGCCGTAGCAGCAGCCGCCGGGATTCAGCCCGCAGGAGCCGAAGCCGTTGTTGCCGCTCTGGAACTGGTTCGCGTTGCAGATGAAGCCGACGCACTCCGACTCGTCCACGACGCTGCATCCACCGCCGACGCCGCAGCAGGCGCCGGGACAAGCGACCTCTTCGTACACGCAACCGACGCCGGGTTCACAGGCGTCGGTCGTGCACGGATCTTCGTCATCGCAGGAGACAGGGGGGAACATGCAGCCTGTGGCGCTGTTACAGGCGTTGCCGGTGCACGGGTCGCCATCGTCGCAGGTGATGGCGGTGTAGACGCACTCAGTAGCGACGCAGGTGTCGGTGGTGCAGGCGTCGAAATCGTTGCAGTCGCCGTTCGTGCTGCACGGCGCGGCCAGCGGAAGGATGAAGTCGATCATGACGGCCCGGTGGTCAGAGGCCGTGCCGCTGATGGCGCCGGGGACAAGGCCGAAGCCCTGAAACTCGTCAGGCATCTGGCCCGAGTTCATCGTGCCCGAGTTGAGAATCGCCTGGCGCCGGGCGGCGACGATGCTGTCCTGCCACGCGAGATAGTCGAGCTTGCTGGAGCCGCGCGTCGACCGATTGTTGTTCAGCGGATTGACCGCCGAGTCATACGTGGCGTCGCTGCGATCACGGTCGGTGCCGTCCGTGCCGCCGGTCAGGCTGGCGTTCGTCAGCCATTCGGCGGGTCCCTTGCGGCCGTTGGTCTGCTCGTCCTCGTTCCAGTCGCCGCCGATGATGACGGGCGTATCCGGCCCGAGCACGGCCGTCGCTGTATTGGGGGGCAAGTCGGTAATCTTGTTGCGCGGGTCCGGGGTCGAGCCGCCGGCGCCGTTGAACCAATAGTCGATCACGTACGCGACGTTTCTCGCCGCGGTGAGACGGTCAGCCAGATCGCCGGAGGTGCCGCCGCTCTTGAGGTGGGCGTTGCCGATGACGACGTCGCCTGCGTAGGTCGCCGCGGGCAGATCGATCTCGGCGAAGGCGAAGCCGCGGATGCCGCCCGTGCCGCCGGGGGCGTACAGGTCCGGGCTGACAAAGGGGATGTCGCTGCGGACGGGCGTGTTGTCGCCGTTGAGGTCAGCGAACGGGTAGCGGCTCATGATCACGTTGCGATTGAAGCCGTCTGTGAGTGTGCTCACGTGGACGTAGGGCAGGTCAAAACCAGGCGCCCACAGCTGGACGTAGGCCGTTACCGGCGGATTGCCCGCGCGGAACACATCGATCCCGCCGTACATGAACAGGTCGAGCGTCGCTTCGAGCGTGGGCACGCTGTCGACGCCGCCTCCCGTGCCGTTGCCGGAATTATCGCCGACCTCCTGAAGGATCATGATGTCGGGCTTGAGCAGGGCCACGCTGCGGGCGAGTGCCTCCCAGGAGCCGAGAGTGTTCGTCTTGATCGCCGAAGAGCAGATGCCGTCTTCGATGTTCCAGGTCACGACGCGCAGATCGGTCACGTGAGACTTGCCCCAGTCCCCGGTTGACGGATTCCACTGCGCGCGGGAGGCGGAGGACACCAGCAGCAGCGCCGCGGAGGCGAACGTCGCGAAGCGAAGCAACCGACGGGGGTACGAAAAGTCATCAATGGCCGGATTCATGAAACTCATTCAGCTCGCAACCGACAGGCTCAGCCCGCCGGGCAGGTCGTCGTCTTGATGCCACCGCGGGACAGGGCACGGCGGGGATGCGCCGCGTCCTGTCCCGGGGATGACATGAAGGTCGGCCGGAGCCACGGACCGGCTC
>CAYRSS010000001.1:44372-210833 GCA_964426945.1 uncultured Phycisphaeraceae bacterium | reverse complement strand
GGCGCACTCGGGGCCGGCAACAAGTCGGATCTGGAACACCTGCCGCGAGCAGTCGAGGCAGTCCGTGGCCAAGCGGATCAGGTAGTCCACTCCGCCGACGACCGGAACGTTCACCAGCTCGTACTGGTCGCTGAGGCTGCCGAAGCAGGTCGATTGACCGACCGGCGTGGACGTGCACGCGCCCGGAACTTGCGTAGCCCCCGTCGTCGAGCACCCCTGGTGCACCGAGATGCTGGCCCCCACACCGTCAGGCACGCAGGCCAGCAGCGTCAGTTGCCCGTTCGTGGTCGGTCGGTAGGCATACCAGGCGTCGCGGACGTTCGTGTTGGGCACCGGATCGCACGACGCCGAACCGTCGCGGGTCAGCGACTCCGAAGGCGCGAAGCCGTAGTACCTCAACCCGGTGACGCAGACGTACGGAGCGTCGCCGCAGTCATCCGCGGCGGAGGGCGGCACCTCGCAGACGTCCAGCGTGCCGCTGCCGTCGCAGTCCACCCCTCGCCGGTCGTTATTGATCTCGCAGGAATCGAGCAGCCCGTTCTGATCGCAATCTAGAAATGGGCTGGCCGCGATTTCGTCCGCATCGAGTACCGCATTGCAGTTGCAGTCCGGCTCGCACACATCCGGCACACCGTTCGCATTGCAGTCCGGATCGCAGAACTGCGGCACCTGGCAGTAGTACGTGCCCGGCGGCTCCGTCACGCTCCCGGCGAAGATCTCGCACTCATCCGGCACGCCGTCCTGGTCGCAGTCGGTGGCGCAGGGCGGTGTCGTGCAGAAGTAGTCCCCGCCGGGCGTGTTGACGTCGATTTCGCACACGTCCGGGATGGTGTTCTCGTTGCAGTCGAGGGCTGGCTCGTCGGCGATCTCGACATCGTCCTCCACGCCGTTCGCGTTACAGTCGACGGCGCGGGCCGGCGTCGGCGCAACGGCCAGCAGGGCCGCGCAGAGCACGAAGATCAGTTCGAGAAATGCGTTCCCCCGCATGGCAATCCCTCTCCACGCCGCGACCGGTCCGGCGGACCGGCGATCGCGGGACTCCCCAGATCCCGGCCATGTCGCCGACCGGGTCGATGCGATCTTCGTTCAAGTTCGCAGCCCACGGTATACCTGGCGAGCAGAATATGCCGAACAACCCTCGAGCACTTGAGCGCCGGGTGCGCGCGGCATACGTGGGTCCGCCAATTCCGGATCGCGCCCCGCGCAGGTGACGAGACGACGATCTGGGTGGAACCCACTCAGGTCGCTTCAACTACCCGTTTTTTCACCGTCGCTATACAATGGGTCGTTATCGGGCATCTTACCGGCGCCCAGCCGGTATATGCAAGCTGTTGGCGGCGCAGAGCCTACAATCTGGGACGATTCGGCGCTATGTGCCAACTATCGGACCTCCCACTCGCCTTCGTAGTTTCTCAGCAGCCAGCCTGAGGCCCAAAGCATCGTCCGGTAACGTGAAGCGACACGTGATGAAGTCACTGCGGAACGCTTGAGCCTCTGTCAGCGCAAACACTCGGAATTCGGAGGCCGATCCGGTAGAATGGCTAATCTGAAGTAGTTGAAACGCCTCAGCGCCGCGTCATCCGCGAGCGGCGCGCCAGCAGGATCAGGGCCGCGGGATCCGCCGTCGGCTTGGGGAGAGGGGTAGTCGGTTGTCACGTTACGGTTCGATCGCCGTCCTGCTGGTCGCAGCGGCTGCCTGCTGCGCGACCCCCGCCGCGCGCGCCGCTGAACCGACCCGGGGATTCCCCGATTGCAACGCAAACGGCGTCGATGACGCGCAGGACATCGCCGCCGGGACGAGCGAGGACTGCAACCTCAACGCCGTGCCGGACGAGTGCGACACGGACTGCAACGGCAACGGAACCCCCGACGACTGCGACATCGCCCAGTCGCACAACTGCTGTGAGTCGAGAACCACGCCGGGCTGCAACCTGCCGCAGATCGAAGCGTGCGTCTGCGCGATCGACCCGTTCTGCTGCGCCGACCAGTGGGACAGCACCTGCGCCTCAGAGGTCATCAGCCTGGGATGCGGCCAATGCGGAACGGGCGGCACCAAGGACTGCAACACCAACGGCGTGCCCGACGAGTGCGACGTGTCCGGCGGAGGCAGCCCCGACTGCAACGAAAACGAGCGCCCTGACGAATGCGACATCACGCAGCAGTTCAGCGCGGACTGCAACCTCAACGGCATCCCGGACGACTGCGAGCCCGACTGCAACTTCGACGGCCTGCCCGACGAGTGCGCCATCGCCGAGTGCGACTTTGACGACCCGAATTGCGCAGACTGCAACGCCAACGGCGTTCCCGACCGCTGCGACCTGATGAGCGGCGCGGCCGTCGACTGCAACAGCAACCTCGTTCCTGACGACTGCGACGTGGCCACCGGGGTCAGCGCCGACTGCAACGCCAACGGCACGCCCGATGAGTGCGACACGCCCTCGACGCTGATGGCGACGAACTTCTCCTCGGGAATCCCCTCGGGCTGGATCAACTCCGGCCTATGGCACGCGACCAACGCCTGCCCAAGACCCGCAAGCTGTCTCGGTGCGACCCACTGGGCCTACTTCGGCCGCGACATCGGCTGCAACTTCGACACGGGAGACCCCATCACCGGCATTCTCGGCGCGCGCCCCTTCGTGATTCCGCAGAGCGCCCAGTCCGCCACGCTGCGCTATTGTTCCGCCTACGACGGAGAGGGCGAGCTCGGCGATTTCGACTTCGCCTTCGTGACCGCCAACGACGTTATCATCGACGACGTCTCGATCGATGGCACTCAGCTCAGCTGGGAAACGCGCACGATTGACCTGTCTCCCTTCATCGGCCAGACGGTCACGCTGCGGTGGCGTTTCGATTCGATCGACGATCAGGACAACACCGCGCTCGGCTGGCAGGTGACGTCGATCGAGGTCTCCGTCGTCGGGGCGGGCGACTGCAACATCAACGGTCTCCCCGACGATTGCGACATCGACTCGGGGGCCAGCGCCGACTGCCAGCTCGACCGCGTCCCCGACGAGTGTCAGCTCGCCGCCAACGACTGCAACGCCAGCGGCATCCCCGACGAATGCGAACCCGACTACGACCTCGACGGCACGCCCGACGACTGCGACACCGACGTGGACGGCGACGGCGTACCCAACGCCGTCGACGCCTGCGCGGCAACACCGCTCGGCGCCGACGTCAACGCCGACGGCGGCCCGCCCGGCGATTTCGATGTCGACTGCGACGTGGACTACGCAGACGCGATGGTTTTCGCGATCTGTCTGGACCTGTCCGGCCCCGGCCGCCGGCCACCGTTCCGCGACTGCCTCGATGTCTTCGACTTTGACGCCGACATGGACGTGGACCAGCGCGACTGGGTCCGCTTCGCCCGCGCACACACTGGACCGGTCTGTGTGGATGAACCGCCCTTCACGGACTGCAATGGCAATGGTGTGTCCGATCGCTGCGACATCGAAACGCTCGTGGCCGCGGACTGCAACCGAAACGGCGTACCCGACGGATGTGACATCGCCGGCGGCATGGCCGACTGCCAGCTCGACGGCGTGCCCGACGCCTGCCAGCTTGCCGGAGGCGATTGCAACGGCAACGGCGTACCCGATGCCTGCGAGGGTGATTGCAACTGCAACGGCCGCGACGATGCACTCGACATTGCGATGGGCCTCTCCGGCGATTGCGACGGCAACGGCGTCCCCGACGAATGCCAGCTCGACGCGGGTGCCGCCGACTGTCAGGGCGACGGCATCCCCGACCACTGCCAACTCGCCGGCAACGACTGCAACGCCAGCGGAGTGCCGGACGACTGCGAAAACGACTGCAATTGCAACAACATCCCCGACGTGTTTGAACCCGACTGCAACGTGAACGGTCGCGCCGACGCCTGCGACATCACGGAAGGGGCAAGCGGCGACTGCAACGCCAACGGCGTCCCCGACGAGTGCGAAACCGACTGCAACTGCAACGCTGTCCCTGACAGCCTGGAACTGTCGCTCGGGTTCGCCGAGGATTGCAACGAAAACGCCGTGCCCGATGACTGCGATATTGCCGGGGTCATCAGCGAAGACTGTCAGGGCGACGGCATCCCCGATGAGTGCCAGTTCGACCTTGTCGACTGCAACGCGAACCAGGTGCCTGACGCCTGCGACCTGCTCATGGGCACGAGCCAGGACTGCCAGGCGGACGGCATTCCGGACGACTGCCAGCTCGACGGCAACGACTGCAACACCAACGGTATCCCCGACGACTGCGAAACCGACTGCAACTGCAACGGCATCCTCGACGACGAGGAGGTCGCCCAGGGCATCAGCCCCGATTGCAACGGCAACGGGCGACCCGACGCGTGTGATCTGGGCGCCCGGCGCAGCGAGGACTGTCAGCTCGACGGCGTGCCCGACGAGTGCCAGCTGGAGGGCAACGACTGCAACGCCAACGAGCTGCCCGACGAATGCGAGACCGACTGCAATTGCAACGGCGTCGAAGACGCGATCGACCTGCTCGACGGCACGAGCTCAGACTGCGACACCAACGGCGTGCCCGATGAGTGCGACGTGGTCAGCGGCGGCGCGGATTGTCAGCCCGACGGTGTGCTCGACGCCTGCCAGCTCGCTGGCAACGACTGCGACGCCAACGCCGTGCCCGACGAGTGCGACGTGGCCGCTGGCGGCGATGACTGCCAGGACGACGGCATCCTCGACGCCTGCCAATTGGAGGGCCACGACTGCAACGACAACGGCGTTCCGGATGAGTGCGAGACGGACTGCAACTGCAACGGCGTTGAGGACGCACAGGACATCGCCGGCGGCAGCAGCGTCGACTGCGACGCCAACGGCATCCCCGACGAATGCGAGGGCGGACCGCGCGGCGGCAGCGCCCCCGACTGCGACGGCGACGGCATCCCCGACGTGTGTCAGCTCGAGGGCAACGACTGCAACGACAACGGCCTGCCCGACAACTGCGAAACCGACTGCAACTGCAACGGCCTGCACGACCTGATCGACATCGCGGCCGGCCTGAGCATGGATTGCAATGCGAATAACCGGCCGGACGAATGCGACATCGCGGACGGGGCGCCCGATTGCCAGGGGGACGGCATCCCCGACGACTGCCAGGGCGGCGTCGGCGGTGACGCGGATTGCAACTTCAGCGGTGTCCCCGACGACTGCGAGGTGGTCGATCCCGGCGACTGGAACGTCGACGGCGAGCGAAACTTCATCGATCTCGTCGGCTGGGGCGCCTGCCTGGCCGGACCGGCCCAAAGCCTGGCCGAACCGTGCGACGCCCTGTGCCTGCGCGTGTTCGACGCCGACGGGGACGGCGACGTGGACCTGGCCGACTTCACCACGTGGCAGCGGAGCGCCGACGGCCCCTGACCCTTCGACCCGCTACTGCGGCTCGGAGAAGTCCACCTTCGGCGCGGTCAGGGCATCCTGCACGGCCTCGAAATACTTCGCTTCGCTCACCCCGGCGAAGCCTGCACACAGCCGACCCCACGCGCTGCGCACGTAGCCGTTGAGCGCTCCGACCGCGTCGTTGAACCGCTTGCGTTCGACGCTGAGGCGGTTCTCCGTGCCCTCGATCGCATCCTGCAGTTTCAGGAAGGCCTCGTTGCTCTTCAGTTCGGGATAGGTTTCCTTCAGGACCAGCAGCCGTGACAGCGCCCGCTCGAAGCCCGACGCCGCCTCCACTTTGTCTGCCGTGTTGCCGGTCTGCGCAGCCGTGAAGTAAGCCTTCCGCGCCTCGGCAACGCCGAGGTAGATCTTGCTCTCTTGCTCGCCGAGCCCCTTCACAGTCGCCTCGAGGTTGGGGATCAGGTCGAAGCGCCGCTGCAGCTGGACCTCGACCTGTGCCCACTGCTGGCGCACCGATTCGTCCAGCGAAATCGACCTGTTGTACCCGCGGTAGACGAGGCAACCGCCGATCCCCAGCGCGCCCACGAACAGCACGAACAGGACCAGGAGTATCTTCACTGCCTTCATCAGATCACCTCGCTTGCCCTGTGGGCCCTGAATCAGTCAGCCGCCGACGCTACCACTTCGCACCGCCGCCACCGCCACCGAACGAACCACCGCCACCGAAGGAACCACCGAATCCGCCAAAGCCCCCGCCGCTCCCGAAGCCCCCGCCAAAGCCGCTTGAGCCGCGGCGCGAACCCCGCGTCGCGTTGCCGATGACCATGCCCCAGAACAGCGCATCGGCCAGCCCGCCGCGCCGCCGGCGGCCGCGGTGCCCGCCGTACCACCCGCCATATCGGCGACGCCGACCAACCGACGAGCCGAGGATCACCATCACTACGATAAACACGACCAGCGGGGCAATCGCGCATACGCCGCCCGCAGCCGCGCCGCTGCGCCCCGGCCGCCCCGGCGCAACGGCGCCCGTTTGACCGACCAGGTGACGATGAGCGGGCACACCGGCCAGCGTTACATTCGAATCGTCCGCGATCTTATTTGCGACCGACACGGCGAGCTCATACACCCCGGCAGAGAACTTCCGGCGCTTGAAGTGCGCGGTCACCACCTCCCGGGCCAGGCTCCCGCACCATCCATCCGGCAGCACCGCCTCCAGCCCGTACCCGGTGTGGATGCGAATCTCGCGCTCCTCCATCGCGACGCCGATCAGCGCGCCGTTGTCCTTGCCCTGCTGACCGAGCTTCCATAGCTCGGCGTGTCGGTGGAAGAACTCGAACACGGCCTCGCCCTCGGTGGAGGAGACCGTCAGCACCTTCACCTGCGCGCCCGTTTTCTGTTCGAGCTCGCGGAGCCAGGCTTCGATCTGCTTCTCCTGAGGCGCATCCACGATGTCGGCGCGATCGACGACGTAAGTGCCCGGATCCGGTACCGTCACCTCGGCTTGCGCACGGGGCACCGCTGCCGTCAGCAGCCCCAGCGAGACCAGCATGGCGACCGACCTACGCGGCATCGCACAACTCCATCAGCGACAGCACGTCGCGGTACAGCGCGGTGAACTCCGTCCAGCCGTGGTCCGCCTCCAGTACCAGCCCGGCGCGCAGCCCGGGCAATGCACGACCCGTGGCCCGCTCCAGTTCGCCCAGCAACCTCAGCGGCGACGCAAGCCGCGCCTCCCCGCGCGCCCACATCAGCCCGCGAATCGTCCGCCCCAGCGTCTGCGCGGCCTCAAACTCGACGTCGGTCAGGAAGTCATCCCGGCCAGCAGACGCCAGCACGCCCTGCCGCAGGCTGATCAGCACGCGCTTCAGCTCGCGCTCGCACTGCAGTCGCACGTGCTCGGCCTCGAACTTCAGGCCGGAGAAGAAGTCCTGCCCGTGCACCGACCGGCCCGTTGCCCCGATCTCCATCAACTCCAGCGGAAAGCTGTCCAGCGACGTCTCGATGTACCGTGGTGACATGACCAGCGGCGCGGCAATCTGGTTCTGCGACAGCTGCCGCCCCTCCAGCGAGAGTCTGCGCAGCGCGTTCAGGTCGACCTCCTCCAGCACCACCGCGCTGCGCAGAAAGTCCATCGACGGGTCCGCCTCACCCACGACCACCGGCCCGAAGACCGTCACCCCGACCAGCGCGCGGCCGAACACGTCCTGCAGGCGGTCCAGGTACCCGCTCATCGCCGTCTCGAGGAAGACGGGCAGGTGTGGCGCGTCGTTCGTTTCAATGCTCACGGGTTCGTCGCCTCCTTCCGGACGGCCGGCGGAACAGCCTGCCTGCGGGACGTGAGAAACATTACGGCCGATCGGCCGAGCGCCGCCATTATAGCTCGCCGCCGCGTTTGTAACGGCCGGCGCCGCCGCGGGCAACGCCGGACATCCTCTGAACAGCGCGGGACATCGCACGGTCAGGCTGGTATAATGCGCCGGCGTCGGCCAGGGGGATTGGCTGCGCCGTTCGCTTCGGGGGGTTCGCTCATGCGTTCAGGATCCAGCTGGCTCCGAACCAATCCGCGGACGATCGCCTGCACGATCGCCGCGTTCGGCGCTCTGCATCTCACCGCGGCGCGCGGCGCGGTGCTCTCCATCCGCGCTGAGGTCACCACCGCGATCCAGGAGTTCATCGACGGCCAACCGGCCTCCGAAAGCCAGGACGCCGCGACTGCGGATACGGCCGGCGAGGCGTTCCCCGCCTCCGCCCAGTCGCGCCTCGTGTCGACCGATCTCGATCTGGATCGACTCCTGGCGTTCGGCGCCGCGTTCAGCGACCTGAAGGATCCCACGGCCTCCAGCGGGGCCAACCCCGCCGAATTCGCTCTGGAGGTCGGCGGCTACTCCCGCAGCGACACCCTGGCCTACCGCGTGGCAGCCGACGGTCGTGAGACCCGCACGCTGTTGTTCTCCGACGACCCGTCCGTCGATCCGGCGCCGATCGACTTCGACCGCAACGGACGCCGAGACCTGATCGGGCGCGTCTACCTCGGCGGCGCACTCGTCTTCTGGACTTCCGCAAACGACACTTCGCTCGCCGATACCACCGGAAGCCTCACGCTTACGGTCACGCGCGAGGATACGGCCGAGGAACTATATGCGGCCAAGATTCTCGTAGCGGTGAACCCCGACGGCCGGCTGAGCGTTTCGACGGAGGGCGTAGTCGGCGTCGTGACCGGCGGCCTCGAACTGCTCACCGATACCGCAGACCCCGACGCACTGGCTGCGCTGGCCGCGTTTGACGAGGCAGGCGACGTGCAGGTCGTGCTCGTGCCGTTCCAGACTCGTCGATATAGCTACACCGTCACCCGCGGTGAGACTTTCGACCTTCGGGCTGAGTTTGCCGCAGAAGCGGGCACCACGCCGGGCGGTATCGGTGCGGCCGCGGCATGGGGGCGTGACTTCGCGGCTCTCGGCGAGACACTTCAGGAGTCGATGCCCGGCGTAGACGGTCCGGCCGTCGAGAAGGCGGTCAACACCGCGCTGCGCCGCGCGACGGACACCCTCCCAGTGACCGGCGGCAGCGCGCTCTGCGGCGTCATCGGCGCCCCGACTTTGGCCGCCTCGTGGCTCGGCCTCGCGCTGATCGGCCGTTCAAGCCGCCGACGCTGACGCACCGTGGGCGATCATGTTCGCTCCGGCGCTGCCGGTGCCGTCCTCGCTCGGATCAGCCAGACCATCCAGAACACCCACATGCCGCCCAGCAGCACTTTGACGCCCACGATGGGCGCGACGTACAGACTGACCCCCATCAGCACCGTAAACGACAACCCCAGCCGAACTTTTTGCGTTCGCGTCAAACCGGTCTTGTTGCGGAAGGCGTGGATGTATGGCCCCAGGTGCGTGTGATTCAGCAGCCACCTGTGCAGGCGGTCACTGCTCCGCGCAAACAGGTACGCGGCGAGCAACAGGAAGGGGGTCGTCGGCAGCAGCGGCAGGAATATACCCGCCGTGCCGAGCGCGACCATGAGGACGCCGCTGCCCAGGAAGAAGCTGCGCTTGAGAATCATCTCGCTCCCGATTTGGCCCGATGCGCCGCCGGAACGGCGACTCGGACGGTATGTTATGCGACTGCATCCCCCGGTCAATCAGTTCGGAGCGCGAGCCCACCAGCGGATTGGGCTTTGTGCGGCGCTGGTCAGCGGCTAGCATGCCTGCCGTAACGCCCACGGGGCGCATCGGCCTCCCAAAGGCGAATCTTGATCAGCGGTCGTCGAAGTGCCGCCGCCGCGACATCGACCGAGGGGTTGTCGCCCGGCTTCCGTCAATCAGCGAGGACCATCATGAGCCATCCTGATCATCGAGGCGGCGTGCCGGAGAGCGAACCCGGCCGCCCGGCGCCCGGCGCCGCGGGCTTCGGCCCGGACTTCACCCGCCGCGGGTTTCTGAAGGGCGCAGGCGTCATGGCGGTGGCGCCGCTCGTGGGTGCCCCCGCCGCTCTCGCGCAGGCCGCGGACAACTCCGGCATCCGACAATTCGGTCCAGGCGCGGTCGAAGTCACGCTCAACGTCGACGGCCGCGACCGAAAGCTCGCCATCGAGCCCCGTGTGACGCTGCTGGAAGCGCTCCGCGACCGCCTCGACATCACGGCTCCCAAGGAAGTGTGCGCCCGCGGCGCCTGTGGCTGCTGCACGGTGCTGGTAGACGGCGTCTCGGTGAACTCCTGTCTCATGCTCGCGATGGACGCCGTCGGCAGCCGGATCCGGACCGCCGAAAGCCTTATCGAAGGCGATAAGCCTGACGCCGTGGCCGCCGCGTTCGTCCGTCACGACGCCATGCAGTGCGGCTACTGCACACCGGGCCTGGCCATGAGCGTAAAGGCGCTGCTGGAGAAGAAGGCCCGGCCGAATCTCGAAGAGGTCCGCCGCGCCTGCTCGGGCAACATCTGCCGCTGCGGCACCTACCCGAAGGTATTCGAGGCCGCCCTCGCCGCGGCCGGCGTCACGGTTGCCGTCGGCAACGAGGCGGACAACAAGGGCAAGGCCCTCGAAGACGAGGATCCACGCGTTGACGGCCTGGTGAAGGTCACCGGCCGCGCGAAGTACACTGCCGACGTCAATCGCGAGCGGATGGCCTACGCCGCGTTCGTGTATTGCCCCTACGGCCGGGCCAAGCTGAAGTCGGCCAACGTTGAGGCGGCCCGCGCAGTCCACGGCGTGCTCGACGTCGAGGTCAACGCCGACGCCGAGGCAAAGTACTGTGGCCAGCCCTGCGGCCACGTCTGCGCCGAGACACGCGAGGCGCTCGACGACGCCATCGCCGCCCTGGCCCTCACCTGGACGATCGACGCGCCCCTGCTCGACCCTGTTGCCCTGCACGAAGCCAAGTCAGGCCCGATCCCCCCGCCGCTGGAAACCGCGAGCGGCGCCCGTAATCGGGAGGACGCCCTCGCAGCGCTCAGCTCAGCCAGCAGCGTGGTCGAGCGGACCTACTCGACGCAGATCCAGACCCACTCTTCGCTTGAGCCCCACTGCGCGGTGGCTGATTACCGCGGGGAAGAGGCGGACATCTGGGTCAGCACCCAGTCCTCCGCCGCCGTACACAGCGGGGCAGCCGACGAGTTCAGCCTCGACCGCACCAAGGTCAGGGCCCACTGTGAGTACGTCGGCGGCGGCTTCGGCAGCAAGTTCGGCCTCGACGCCGAAGGCGGCCGCGCGATCCGCCTCAGCCGCAAGCTCGGCCGCCCGGTCAAGATCGTCAACGATCGCAAGCGCGAACACCTCGACACCGGCTGCCGGCCCGGCTCGATTCAGCACATGAAGATCGGTGTGGACGAGGCCGGCAAGCCCCTGGGCGGTCACATCCATGTCGTCGGGGTCAGCGGCCCCGGCGGCGGCGGCGACGCCTCGAACCCCAGCCGCTACTCCTTCGGCGAAGTCTCCAAGACGTTCGTCGATCTCGATCTGAGCGTCGGCGGCGCCAGGGCCGCCCGTGCCCCCGGCCATCCGCAGGGCATGTTCGCGGTGGAGAGCTTCGTCGACGAACTCGCCCTCGCCGCGAAGATGGATCCTCTCGAGTACCGCAAGCTGATCGACGGCAGCGAAGTGCGCAAGCGCATGTATGATGTGGGCGCGGCCCGCATCGGCTGGAACACACGCCCGCGCCCGGACGGCAGCGGCGCCGGCCCGATCCGTCGCGGCGTCGGCATGGGCGTCGCCGACTGGGGCAACGGCAAGGGCAACGCCCAGGTCCGCATCGACGTCTACAAGGACGGCACGCTCCGCGTCGGCTGCAACACGCAGGACATCGGTACGGGCACCCGTACGGTGCTCGCCGACGTCGCCGCCCACCATCTCGGTATCGACCGCCGGCTGATCACGGCCAACTGCGGCCTGAGCGACTTTCCGCCCGGCCCGGCCAGCGGCGGCTCCGTCGTCACCCGCACGATCGTGCCCTGCATCCGCGACGCGGCCGAAAAGGCGCGGCAGGAGCTGATGACGCGGACCGAGGCCGCCTTCAACGACACCGAGTCGTGGATCGCCGCTTGCGGCAAGCTCCCCGAAGAGAGCTTCTCCGTCATGGGCAGCTTCAACGAGGCTTACTGGGGAAATGGAACGAGCGATGCCGTCCAGTTCGCAGAGGTCGAGGTCGACATCGAAACCGGCGTCGTCCGTGTGAAGAAGGTCATCGCCCTGCAGGCCTGCGGCCAGGCGGTCAACCGCCTCACTGTCGAGAACCAGATCATCGGCGGTGTCATTCAGGGCGTCAGCTACGCGCTCTTCGAGGAGAAGCTCCTTGATCCGCGCAACGGCGCGATGCTCAACCCGAATCTGGAGATGTACAAGATCCTCGGCCCGCTCGACTGTCCGGACATCGTCCCGATCATCTGGGCCGAGGGGGAGGATCTCGGCGCACGCTCCATCGGCGAGCCGCCGATCATCCCCACGGCCGGCGCCGTCGCGAACGCGGTCGCCAACGCGATCGGGGCCCGCGTTCGCAGTCTGCCCATCACGCCCGCAAAGGTGCTCGACGCCCTGGCCCGACGAGGAGGCAACGCATGAAGGCATTCGAGTTCATCACTGCGCAGAACTGGCCCTCGGCCGCGGGCGCACTGACCGATCGCCGCGAAGGCACGCTCGTGAAGGCGGGCGGAATCGACGTGCTCGACCGCCTCAAGGAGCGGATCGACCAACCCGCGCGCGTGCTCAGCCTGCGCCAGTTGCGCGACGCCAGGGAAGGCATCCGCGTCGATGAGGCCGCTCGGCGGATCGTCATCCCTGCGCTCGCTACGCTTACCGAGGTCAGCGAACACCCCGAAATCCGCGCCCGGGCACACGTTCTCGCCGAGGCTGTCGGCATCGCCGCCACGCCCCAGGTCCGTAACGTCGCGACCATCGGCGGCAATCTCTGCCAGAAGCCACGCTGCTGGTATTTCCGCAGCGCAGACTTCCACTGCCTCAAGAAGGGCGGCGACACCTGTTACGCCATCGCCGGCGACAACCGCTACCACGCCGTCTTCGGCGCCGGCGCGTGCCACATCGTCCATCCCTCCAACGCCGCGATGGGGCTCGCGGCGCTCAAGGCCAACGTCAAGACCGTTCGCAGCGATGGCACCAAAGTGGTGGAGCGATTCATTCCCATCGACGACTTCTACCGCGTGCCGCCCAACCCGCTCGACGACGAGCACGTTCTTGAGCCGGGCGAGCTGATCAGGGAGATCCACCTCCCATTCGACTACTGCGGTCCGCGCACGGCCTTCGTGGAGGTGCGCGAGAAGCAGTCGTTCGACTGGCCGCTCGTCACGGCTGCGGTTAACCTGAACGCGCCGCGCGAGCCTCGCGTTGTGCTTGGGGCGGTCGCGCCGATCCCTTGGCGCCTGCGCGCCGTAGAGCAGATGCTCGCGGACCGGGCGGTCGACGCCGACCTGCTGGCCCGCGCGAAGGCCGCCTCCGCGGAGGGCGCCCGTCCGATGTCGGGCAACGCGTACAAACTCCAGCTCCTCGGCCCGTGTGTCGAACGGGCGATCGCCGCGGCGGCGAAACAGCAATAGCTGCGGCGACCCAAGGAGACTTGCCATGTCCGGGCATGACGTCACGCAGGCCGAGGAGGGGGCACTGATCCCCTGCTGTCTGCACCTGCGAACCAAGACCCAGTCGTTCGAGCGCGAGGAAATGCGCGCCGGCCGCGGCTACATCCGCCTGTCGTCGATCGCGACCTACTGGTGTGCGAAGACGCACCACGCCTTCGGCCCGGACAATGACGCCGCGAGAGCCGTCGCCTGCCAGCCGGGGCGATCCTGCTACGACCGCCCCGCCGGCCGCTGACGGACCATTGGACCACCCCGAGGAACGACGACCCGCATGCTGCTCGCCGCCGCCGCCGTCATCCTCGGGCTCGTCATCCTCGTCTGGAGCGCGAACCAGTTCGTGCTCGGCTCGGCGGCCACTGCGCACCACTTCAAGCTGCCCGCCCTCGTCATCGGCATGGTGATCGTCGGCTTCGGCACCTCCGCGCCGGAGCTGGTCGTCTCGGCGTTCGCGGCGATCGAAGGTCGCCCGGGTGTCGCCCTCGGCAACGCTTACGGATCGAACATCTGTAACATCGGCCTGATCCTCGGGCTCACCGCGCTCATCAGCCCGATCACCGTCCAGTCGCGCGTGCTGCGCACCGAACTCCCGATCCTGATCCTGGTGACCGGCCTCGCCGCCTGGCAACTCCGCGATGGCAACATCACGCGCGTCGACGCCGTTGTGCTCCTGCTGGTCTTCGCGGGGCTGATGGCCTGGACCATCCGCCAGGCCGTGACGCGCAAGAGCGATGTCCTCGCAGGCGAAGTTGAGCAGGAACTCCAAGCACACCAGATGCCGCTCCGCCGGGCCATTTTCTGGTTGGTGACCGGGCTCATCCTGCTCATCGCCAGCTCGCGCCTGCTGGTCTGGGGAGCCGTCGAAATCGCCCGATCACTCGGCGTCGACGACCTCATCATCGGCCTGACAATCATCGCCATCGGCACATCGCTGCCCGAGCTCGCTTCCTCCATCCTCGCCGCGCGCAAGGGCGAACACGACATCGCCCTCGGCAACGTCATCGGCTCGAACCTGTTCAACACGCTCGCCGTAGTGGGGCTCGCCGGTGTCATCCACCCGCTCGAGGTCGGCCCCGAAGTGCTCACCCGCGACGCCCTGGTCATGGGCGTGATGACCTGCTCGCTGGTCGTGTTCGGCTATGGCTTCCGCCGCACAGGTCGCCTCAACCGCGTCGAGGCGGGGCTCCTGCTCGCCGGCTACATCGCGTACACGGCCTACCTCGTGAACACGGCGCTCCGTCCCGCCGCCGCGTGAGGCTTCCCGCACCGCTCACTCGCCCAGTATCCTCCGCAGCACCGGCTCGTACGCCGCCGCCATACGCTCAAAGCCGAGATCCGTCGGGTGTACGCCGTCGACCGTGCCGTTTTCGACGCCGTCGAGTTGCCCCGCGCCCGGCAGGTAGTGCAGTCCGCTCACCCCCTCGGCCTCCAGCGCCTCGAATGCCTCGCGAAGGGCCGCGTTTCCCGGGTTGCCCGCCCCGCCGAGCGGACTCTCCACCAGCAGGATCGGCGTCTGCGGCCGCAGGCCACGCAGATGTCTCACGAATGGCGCCACGCGGTCCCTTACCATCTCCGTGGTCATATTCGGCAGACACTCGAGCACGTACATGGCCGCATCGAGCTCACCCAGCAGCGCCGCCATCTCGAGCTCCATCTTCCCCGCGCCGGAGAATCCGAGGTTGATCACCTCCCGGTCCAGCCGCCGACCGAGGATTGTGACGTGCCCCATGCCCGCGCGCGACGCACATCCGCCCTGTGTCATCGATGTCCCGTAGAAGACAATCGGGCGATGTCCGCGGGGACTCGCGGGCTCCAGCCGCGAACCGCGATCCACGCCGAGCCGCAGTGAACTGATACTATGATAGAGCGGCAAGTAGAGCAGATACTCCGTCAATTCCCCGCGCAGCCTCGATGTGAGCGTCGCGGTTGTCCGCCAGGGTCGGGGCTTGCCCACACCGCAGAACACCCACCGATCCCCCTCTCGCCGGTAGAGATCCAGCCCGCAGTTCGCCGTGGCGGCCATGTGGGCCATCGGCCGGCCGCCGTCCCATTGCGCGGCGATGCTCGTCGAATCCGTCACGAACCGCACGGCGATGCCTGCCGCGTGCTGGCCCGCCTTCCAGACCGCGGGCGTCACCTGCGCCTCGGCCCGCGCTGGCAGCCGCCGATACGGACGCGACGGATCGAACCACCCGCGCCCTTCGATCGTCAGCGCGGTCGCCTCCGACCATTGCGTCGGCTGCTGCGCGTCGTCCGCCTGCCCTTGCACACGCCCGCCCTGTTCACTTCGCTCCAGCAGCGCCCACGCCAGCAATTCATCCGCAATCGGCGGCGCGACCCCGCCGGCGCGGTTCATCAACACGAGGATCGTCAGCTCATCACCCGGCGATCGCCGGACTGCCGTGCTGAATCCCGACGTACTCCCGTCGTGGTGCATGATCAGCCGCCCCTGCCGATGGTCGATCCGCCAGCCGAAGCCGTAGCCGGTAGTCGTTCCGTCGGCCAGCTCGCCCGGCGTGATCGCTTCATCAAACGCCTCGCGGCTGACGAGCGAGCCGTTATCCAGCGCACGGTCCCACCTGGCATAATCCACCACCGACGAGTAGATCCCCCCGTCGCCGAGCACCGCGCTGGTCAGGCTCTGATCCGCATCGACGAACACCCCATCCTCCGCTCGATAGCCCATCGCTCGATGCGCCACGCTCGACACGCCGCGCTCATACGCGACGGTTTCGCTCATACCGAGTGGCAGAAAGATGTTCTCCCGCAGGAAGCTTGCGAAATCCATGCCCGAGACGCGCTCAACGATCAGCGCCAGCAGCGCGTAGCCTGAGTTGCTGTACCGATAGCGCGTACCGGGCGTGAAGTATGTGCCCTGCTGCGTCATCAATAGCCGCGCAACGTCTTGATCGGAGAGCTGCTCCGACTGCCCTTCGGGAATCAGCGTCTCGTAGTCGATCAGCCCGGACGTATGCCACAGCAGATGCCGGATGGTGATCTCCTCCGCGATAGCAGGCAGCCCCTCCAGGTAGCGCGATATCGGGTCATCGTACGCCAGCGCCCCGCGCTCCTTGAGCATCATGATCGCCATCGCCGTGAACTGCTTCGACACGGAGGCCAGCCGGTAATTCGTCTGCGAGCTCGGCGGCTCCGTCGCCGCGAGGTCCGCCCGGCCGAAGGAGTGCACGAGCTTCGGGTCACCGCCCCGCAGGATCGCCAGCGTGCCGCCCGGCTTGTCCGTGCTGGTGTACAGTCTCGTCAACGCCTGGGCTTTCCGATCCAGCGAAGTCTCCTCGCGCCGAAGCACGCGACCGGCCCGCACCTCGCCCACCTTGTCCCCTTCGCGCACGATCTGTCCGTTCACGATCACGTATGAGAAACCCGTCGCCAGTCGATGAGGCTCTTCGTAGGTCGCGCGGTCCTGCACCGCCTCAGGGTCAAACACCAGCACGTCCGCCGCCCAACCTTCGGAAAGCCGACCTCGCTGAACCCGATCGAGCCCGATCGTTGCCGCGGTCAGGCCGGTCATCTTCCGCACGGCCTCTTCCAGCGACAGCGCCCGACGCTTCCGCACGAATTCGCTGATCACTCGGGCAAACGCACCGTGTCCGCGGGGATGGTGGCCGGTGGGGCTGCCATCGGACGAGATCATCACGTGCGGATCCACGAGCAGCCGCTGCTGCAACTCGTCATCCATCACGAAGTAGGCCGCACTCGCCCCGCCGAGTCCGATGTCGTCGATCAGCACGTCCTCGAAAGGCTTCCCGAGCGCCTCCGCCGCCGCCTTCAGCGTCTGACCACGCCACCGCCCCGTGCCCAGCAGCGTCGCCTCAGGCCCGTTGCGCAGGGTTACCCGCTTCCGCAGATACTCCGCGAGTTCGGCGCGCCGTGTCGCAGCCACCTGCTGATAATCGTGCGGCGGCTTGGCCCAGTCGGGAAACACGATGCCGATGCCTGTGTAACTGGCCGTGTACGGATAGATGTCCGCCGTCACCGCCTGTCCGCCCCGTCGTGCCGCGTCCAGTTGCGCCAGCAGGGCCTCCGCCCGCGCCGCCCCGCGGCCGTAGGTCACCTTGATGTGCGACACGTGCACGGCGGCGCCCGCCCCGCGCCCCTGGTCCAGAAGTTCGGCCACGGCGTCGTGCACGCGGTCATCGTCCTCGCTGCGCAGGTGGCTCATCACCACCCCCTCCGCCGCCGCGACCGGCCGGGCGAGCGCGACGAGCTCCTCCGCCCGGGCGAACGACCCCGGCTGATACTCCAGGCCGGTCGTGAGCCCGAAACAGCCTGCCGACAGCCCCTCGCGGACCAGGTTCTGCATGGTCGCTATCTGCCGCGCGGTCGGGTTTTCCGCGATGCCGACGCCGGCGGCGTCCCGCACCGAGCCGTGACCGACGAACAGCGCCACGTTCGGCCCGACGCCTTCCGCCTCGACCCTGCGCATCCACTCCGCCGGATCGCGCGGGCCGTCCCCGTCCTGCCCGAGACAGATCGTGGTCACCCCCATGGCGAGGAAGTTCTCGAACTCCGGCGTCTCCAGCGGGTCGCCGTGGCTGTGCGCGTCGATGAACCCCGGCGTGACGACCATGCCGCGGGCGTCGATCACGCGGGCGGCGTCGATCGCTTCCCCGGCGAGCGCCCCGACGCGAACAATTCGCCCCTGGTCGATCAGGACATCCGCCTCTCGCCCCGCCGCCCCGGTCCCGTCGATCACCAGCCCGCCGCGGATCAGCAGGTCAAACCGCTCTCCGACCTCCGCCTGCGCGGATATCGCGCCCGGCGCAGCCATCGCGCCCGCGCACAGCATTGCAACAACCATGATCAGCCGGCGGAACGAACGGATCCTATTCACGATGCTGACTCCGAGATGGCAACGGAAGCGGAGGCAATCAGGAGACAGAGGTCATCACGGGGGTGCTTGAGGCGGCCGCATCCCGGCACACGCCAGCCTCCCCGAAACGACGCATCGCGTCTTCCCCCGGCCAAGCCGACCGGAAGAAAACGCGATGCCTCAAGCGAAAAACGGAGAGGGCGGGATTTGAACCCGCGGTACAGGGTAAACCCCGTACGACGGTTTAGCAAACCGTTGGTTTAAGCCACTCACCCACCTCTCCAGGGGTGTTTGTCGCGAACGATGGGGGCCACCGCGCCCGACAACCCGAACTATAGCAGCCCTGCCCGGAGGGGCAAGGGGCCGCCGCGGGTCCGGGCGACCGAGCCTCCGCGGCTGCGGCGCACCTGCGGCCGGGCGGGCGAGATCACCCGGCTGCCGTCCCCATCCGTCCCAGCAGCCCGGGGATTCCTTCGGGACCCAGCAGCACGTTCTGATACGCGATCAGCAGCGCCGACCCCGTCCAGAGCACGATCGCCAGCAGCATCGCCTTGTCCTTCAGCACGATCTCCGTCGGCCCGGTGTAGAGGCCGAGCTCGGTCAGCATGGCGAATCGGAACACGCCGTACACCACGATCGGCAGCGTGAAGAACAGGTGCTCCTTGTGGAACGGCGCTTTCACGCCCGTGTCCAGCGTGTAGAGCAGGAAGGTGATGATCGCTATGCCCGCGGAAACGGTGATCAGGTGCGTCAGCAGGTCCGGCGTATACCGCACGAGAACTTTGCGGTGCTGTCGCGCGTCCTCGGCGCTGGCCATCATCGCCACTTCACAGCGCCGCTTGCCGAAGCCCATGAACAGGCAGAGCGTGAACATGCAGGCGATGAGCCACTCCGACGCCGGCACGCCGACCGCCAGCGAGCCCGCCCACGCACGCAGCACGAAGCCTGTCGCGATGATGATCACATCAAGGATGATCCGCTTCTTCAGCGCGGCCGAGTAGAGAATCTGCATCGCGAAGTACGTCGCGATCACCGCCGTAACGCCCCCGGGCAACATCACCAGCGTTACGCCGATCGACAGCGCCAGCAGCAGCATCGCCAGCATCACCGCGGTGACCGGCGAGATGGCCCCCCGCGCGATGGGCCGGTCCTTCTTGACCGGGTGCAGCGCGTCGGCGCGGCGGTCGAGCGTGTCGTTCATGCAGTACGTCGCGCTGGCCGCGAGGCAGAAGGCCACGAACGCAGCCACCGCCTGCAGCACCGACTCGGGCGAGAAGAGCTTCAGGCTCGCCGCGGGCGCGGCGAACACGACGACGTTTTTCACCCACTGCGTCGGGCGAAGCAGCGACACGAGGTCGCCGAGGCCGGCTCGCTGGATGGTCGAGGGGATGGAACTCAAGGTGAAGCGCCATCCTTCCCCGCAGCCGCGGAACTCAGCCGGGCAGGCTCCTGCGGCGTCTCCCGTCGCAGCGAGGCCAGGGTCATCAGGAACGGATAGTCCGCCCGGCCGCGGACCTGCGAATTGTCCCACACGAAGAGCTGGATCCGCGGGTCGGCCACCGGCATTGGCAGGCGGAACTCCAGCGAAGTCAGGTCGGCGTAGGTCGCCGGCGGATCGAGAATCTCAAGCCCCATCCGTCGCGCCGCCGCGGGCAGGCTGGTCGCGGGCTCGGAAAACAGGTGGAACCGTTCGATGAAGCTCGCAAACAGCGGCGCGCCCTCACGCTGCAGGCGCACCGTGTCCGGTCCGGTCTGGACGACCACGTCGCGCGTGCCACCCTCGAGGTTCGGCGACAGCGACAACGCGCATCCCGCCAGGTCCTCCCGGTCGTAGCGCAGCCGGATCGCCTGATCAAACCCCACGGCGTTAAGCGGGCATTGGTTGACCACGAAGATCCGCGCGTCGCGCGGCGGGTCGGGGAGCATGGTCTCCAGATCCCGGAACACGCGCTCCCCCGCCGAGGCCAGGCACCACATGACGCCCTGCTCGACGAATCCCAGCACCACCCAGAAGCCAACCAGCGCCACCGCGCACCGGCGTAACGCCAGCGACGGCCGCCCGCCCAACGTGCTGCGGCGGTTCAGCGCCCACAGGACACCGCCCGCCATCATCGCAATGCCCGCGCTGGCCAGGTAGACGTTTCGCTCGCCAGGCATCGCCAGCAGCGACGGCGCGGTGAAGATCGCCAGCCAGACCAGCCCAAGCCGCCAGCCCGGGTGTCGCCACGCGAGGCGCGCCGTCACCGCAAACACCGCGAGGGCCATCGCGAGGACCGCCAACATGACCCCCAGGTTGCGCGACCAGAAATCAGCCAGGTAAATGGCGTCCACCTGGATGAACAGGGCGAGGTCCAGGGTGTACTGAGCCAGGTTCCAGGCCAGGCTCCGGACGGCCGTCATCGTCGTTGAGCGATCAAGCCCATACGGCGGCGGCAGGTGCCCCAGCCCGTCGAAGAGCTGGAACCGGCCATAGAGATACAGCAGCGACAATCCGCCGAAGGCGACCAGCGCGCCGAGTCGGTGCCCCAGCGGCCGCACGGAACCGCGAGCCAGGAACAACTCGATCGCGACGATCATCGCCGGCAGGATGAGCCCCGTTTCCTTGCACCCAAGCCCCGCCACGAACCCGACCAGCGACAAGGCAAGCCAGCGACCGCTCCGCGGCCCGCCCTCACGCCAGCGGAGGTACGCCAGCGTCGAGGCCGTGACCGTCGCGCAGACCAGCAGGTCGAAACGACCGGAGATCCAGGCGACCGCTTCGTGATGGACAGGGTGCAGCCCGAACACCAGCGCCACGCCGATCGGCACACCGCCGGGGCCGAAAAGCCTCCTCGCCAGTCGCCACACGAGGTACACGCACAGCGTGTGGAGCAGCAGGTTCGTGAGGTGATAGCCCGCGGGCCGAAGACCCCAGATCGCCCAATCGAGCGCGAAGGTCATCTCGCCCAGCGGCCGGTAGAAAGGGAGCGCCCCTGCCGGCGTCCACCAGACGCCGCTGGCCTCTTCACCCATGGTGGAGGAAGTGAAGATGTCCGCGACCTTCGCGGCCGTCAGATTCTTGACCGTCTCCAGGTAGACGTAGTCGTCAATGAAGAAGGGATTCAGGAGACCAGGCAGATGCAGCAGGCTGACACAAACCAGCAGGGCCCTCAGCCATCGCCGCTCCCGCGGATCGATGGGGGCGCGATGCGGATTCAGCGGCGGAGAGTCGTTCTGCAAGGCGGTCGTGAACTCCCGGCCGGCCAGCCGAGGGGGCAGGCGGGCGATGATCGCGCCAGCGCTGCCGGCGGCGGACCCCTCGCCCTCCGCTGGAGCGCTCGGGGCGGGGCGCCGGGGCGACGACCGCCGCAGGTTGCGGCAGCCCCCCGGCAAGCCCACGGGCGGCATTATGCGGCCGGCCCACACCGGCTTCAAGCGAGATCCGCCCGCGGCGCGGAAGGTAAGCCCCTGTTGCGACTTGCGCGCGTCGATCCGAGCGTGCTAGAATGTCCCCAGGGCGTGGATCCCATGCCGTCCACCGCCCCGGCCGGGCCGCGCGGCCCGGCCAGCCGGAACCGGAGACACGACGTGGCTGAGGACTTTCCCCCCCGTTTCACCCGTGCGGCCGACAGACCTCGGACCGGCCCCCCCGCCGTCCTGCTGGCGGCGGCGGTGACGACCGCCCTGCTCGCTGTGGTCTGGTACCGAAGCGACGCGCTATACGCCCGACCGCAGAAGGCTGATCCCCGGGAGGTCGCCGCCCGCGGCGAGTTATCCCAGGACGAGCAGCGGACCATTGAGCTTTTCGAGCGATGCTCGAAGTCGGTCGTCTACATCAGCCCCATGGCGACGAGGCTGCAGCGGACCCTGTTCGGCTATCGCGATGTTATCGAAACGGGCACAGGATCAGGGTTCATCTGGGACGACCGCGGCCACATCATCACCAACTACCACGTGATCCGCGGGGCCGAGCGCTGCCTTGTCACGCTGCCCGACAATTCCTCGCACGAGGCCTCGCTGGTGGGGGTCTATCCAGATAAGGACATCGCGGTGCTCCACGTCGCTACCTCGCCCGATCAACTTCAGCCGATCGCCGTTGGCGCGTCCTCCGACCTGCGTGTGGGGCAGAGCGTTTACGCCATCGGGAATCCGTTCGGCCTCGACTTCACGCTGACGACCGGCGTGGTCAGCGCCCTGAATCGCGAGATCGAGTCACTCACGGGCCGCACCATCCAAGGCGTGGTCCAGACCGACGCCGCGATCAACCCGGGCAACTCCGGCGGGCCGCTGCTCGACAGTGCAGGCCGACTGATCGGCATGAACACGATGATCATGAGCCGTTCGGGCAGCAGCGCGGGCATCGGCTTCGCCGTCCCGGTGGACACGATCAACCAGGTCGTCCCCCAGTTGATCAGCCACGGGCGCGTCATCCGGCCCGGCCTCGGCGTCGTGCTCGCCGACGACCGCCTCGCGGTCCGGCTGGAACTGGAAGGGGTTCTCATCATCAGTGTCCAGTCCGGCAGCGCGGCCGACCGCGCGGGCCTGCGACCAACGGTCGAAGCCCGCAACGGCCGGATCGTCCTCGGCGATGTTATCCTTCGCATCGGCGACAAACCCACACCGACGCAGAACGCCCTCCTCGACGCACTGGACAACTACGAGGTCGGCCAGACGGTGGAGGTGACCGTCAACCGGGGCGGCAAGCAGGAGACCGTCAAGGTGACCCTCCAGGCCGTGGAGTAGCGCCCGCCTGTGAAGCGCTTACCTGCCCACTCGCGCGGATGTAGGATGGAACGGAGCAGTCGTCGGCCCGCGTCAGACGGCGGCGCGATCGGGCGGATTGGATTCGGCCGGACGACTCCGCCGCGAAGGGCCGATACACTCTTTGCGGGGCATACAGCCCAGGCAGCATGGATAAGACGGGAGGCGGCTCGCGCCGTCGCCCGAGCATCAACGAGTTCACCATGGACGGAGAATTAGCATGACGCGCAAGACCTGGATGGCGACGCTGGCGGCCGGTGCAACGGGAATGGTCATGTTCGGGGGCTGCGCCTCGATCATCCGCATCCCCTTGTCGTTTGAACTGCCCACCGGGCAGGACACGTTCGTGATCACGGGCGGCCAGCCGGTGCAGAACCAGTTCACGCTGACCGCCGCGGACGCGCCGGACATCTCGGGCGGCACGATGCGCCTCGACCCCGACGCCATCACCTTCGAGGCAGCCGATACCACAGACGCGAAAGGCACCGTCGCCGCGCAGGTTGTGAACACGCTGACGGTCACCGTGTGGATCGGCGGCGCTGACGACATCGCCACGGTCTGCGGAGGCGGCGACGAGTACGGTCCCTTTGAGGTTGGCGTTGCGGAGGACGGTACGATCGAGGAGGTCAGCCCCTCCACCGTCGCCCTGCGCCGCACGACGGTCGACCTGATCAACAGCGGCTCCTTCACCGGCTGCATCCGCGTCGAGTCGCCGACCGACGCCACGGTGACGATCTCGAAGCTCGATTTCACGGTCAGCCCGTAGTCGAGCTCGCGCGAAGAACGGGAAGAAAAGAGCAGTGCCGCGGGGGCAAAAGCGCCGCCGCCCATGTATTGTTGAGGGGCGAAGGAACCCGCCGACAAGCCGGCGCGGTCGTCAAGTCGGCCTACTTCTTCGCGGCTTCCTTCTCCTTGCGGACCTTGGCCACGACTTCCTCCTGCACCGTGCCGGGAGCCCGACGGTAGCAGTGGAACTCCATGCTGAAGCTCGCCTGGCCCTGCGAGAGGCTGCGAAGATCGGTCGAGTAGCCGAACATGCTCGCGAGGGGCACCTCGGCGGTGATGATCGTCGCGTTGGGCTTCATCTCGGTGTTGACGATGATCCCGCGACGCGACGAAACGTCGCCGGACACGCCGCCTTGGAACTGGGTGGGCGTCTCGATCTCGACCTTCATGATCGGCTCAAGCAGGATCGGCTTGGAGGCCAGCATCGCCTCCCTGAACGCCGAGCGGGCACAGAGCTGGAACGCCAGGTCGGACGAGTCGACCGCGTGCGAGGAGCCGTCCTCGAGGACCATCTTCACACCGACGACTTCGAAGCCGGCCAGCGGCCCCTGGCCGCGGGCCATCTGGAAGCCCTTGTCGACCGACGGAATGTACTCCGTCGGGATGCGACCACCGACGACGACGTTCTCGAATTCGTAGTCCTTGCCGCCGTCCAGCGGGAGCGGGACCAGCTTGCCCACGACGTGGGCGTACTGGCCTGAGCCGCCCGTCTGCTTCTTGTGCTTGTAGTTGTAGGGCGTTTCCTGCGAAGGCGCCTCGCGGTAGCTCACCTTCGGCTGGCCGACCTGGACGTTGACCTTGTACTCGCGCTTCATGCGCTCGACGTATACGTCGAGGTGAAGCTCGCCCATGCCCGACAGGATCGTCTCGCCGGTCGCGTCATCGTGACGCGCGTGGAACGTCGGATCCTCCTTGCAGAAGCGGGTCAGCGCCTTGCTGATCTGGTCGCGGTCGCTGCTGCGCTCCGCCGTGATGGCGATGGAGATCACCGGCTCGGCAACGTGAATGCTCTCGAGTGAGACGTTGATGTCGGTATCGCAGAAGGTGTCGCCCGATGCACAGTCAATGCCGAGAACGCCGACGATGTCGCCGGCCGAGGCGAATTCGATGTCTTCCTTCTTCTCGGCGTGCATCCGGTAGATGCGGCCGATACGCTGGGAATGGCCGGTGCGCGAATTCTTGTACTGCTTGCCGCGGCGCATGACGCCCTGGTAGATGCGCGTGTAGGTGATCTGGCCGAACGGCTCATCCACCAGCTTGAACGCCATCGCGACCAGCGGCGCCTCCGTGTCGGCCGTGATCGTGATTTCCGCGCCCTCGTTCGCGTTGTCCTTGGCGTAGGCGACGCGGTCGATCGGCGAGGGGAGGTACATCGTTACGGCGTCCAGCAGCAGCTGCACGCCCTTGTTGCGATAGGCCGTCCCGAGCAGCACCGGCGTGATTTCGCGGGCGATCGTTGCCCTGCGGACGGCGGCGTGGATAAGCTCCTCGCTCGGGGCATCATGCTCGAGCATCGTCTCCATCAGCTGGTCGTCGTAGAGACTGACCGTGTCAAGCAGACCGCTGCGAGCCCGCTTGGCTTCCTCGGCGAACTCTGCCGGGATGTCCTTCTCCTCGATGTCTTCACCGTCCTTGCCGGTGAAGTAGATCGCTTTCATCTTGATCAGGTCGATGACGCCGGCGAAGTGCTCGGAAGCACCCATGGGGATCTGCAGCGGAACCGCCACGTGACCCAGCTTCGACTCGAGCTCGCTCGCCACGCGTGCAGGGTCAGCCCCGACGCGGTCGAGCTTGTTGATGAACGCCAGACGCGGCACGCGGTAGCGACCCATCTGCCGGTCAACCGTGATCGACTGCGACTGCACGCCCGCCACGCCGCAAAGCACCAGCACGGCGCCGTCCAGCACGCGCAGCGAACGCTCGACCTCCACCGTGAAGTCCACGTGGCCGGGGGTGTCGATGATGTTGATGGCCTTATCTTCCCACTGGATCTGCGTCGCGGCCGACTGGATGGTGATGCCGCGCTCGCGCTCCAGCTCCATGAAGTCCATCGTCGCACCGCCGTCGCGGCCCTTCACCTCCTGCATGCGGTGAATGCGGCCGGCGTAAAACAGCATGCGCTCGGTCAGCGTCGTCTTGCCGGAGTCGATGTGGGCGATGATCCCGATATTGCGGATGTTGCTGAGGCTATCCATGGCTGACGCACTCGATCTGGGCCCGCGAACCGCTGCCTGTTTTGCGGTCGCACCAAGCCCGGGGTGCAAAGCGACCCCGGTCGGGCCGACACCTGTCGCGAGACTACACCTTTGGGATCACGCCCCCGTGAAGCGGGACCGCGGAAACCGGGTCCAAGGAATGCGCAGAAGGCTTCCGCCGACTACGCAAGAGCTTGGGACATTAACCGCCGCTACACCCTAAATCAAGAGCTTGACGGAAGTTTTGCGCCGCAGGGCGCTTTATCGGCCGGGTCGGCTCAGAGATGAACCGCCGGTCCACTTTTTCGCCCGGGGCGGGGCTACGAGGGGGTCTTGGCGGAGTCGTCCCAGGTGGCCGGATCGACCCACATCTTCCGCGACACCACCCCGGAGCCGTCGAAGGTGATGATGACCTCCAGCCCCTTGTCGAAGCGGGAGTAGATCCACTGGTTGCCCGCCTGAGAGGACGGCTTCCCGAGCGAGTCCTCCACCTCCGTGCGGGTGGTCTTGTGGGTCTGAATCGAGCTGTACCCCTCGAACGTCAACCGGTCCTTGGCGCAGCCACCCAGCCACATGACCAGGCACGCCGCCGCCAGGCCTGCGAACGCCTGACGCCTCCACACACGCTTGATCACGATTCGCTCTCCTCTCCCGCGAACGTCGCTGGCGGGCCCGCACGAACGGGCAGTCGATGCGGCCGAAGCGCCGTCGGGCCGCCGCGCGACGGGCCGCGGAACTCGCTGTAGCTGATGACGAACTCGTCGGTATAAAACTCGCCCAGGGGCGAACGGTACGTCACGAGGACCACGTACTTGTCGGCCTCGGGAAGCCGCGTCGTGTTGACCCGCAGCAGAAACTCGTACATCTGTGTGAGCTGGTTCCAGTAACGCTCCTGGTCTGCCCGCGTACGCAGCGGCACGTCCCACCGGTCGATCTGGATCCCCTTGTGATCGGCCGTCGCCGGTACATAGGAAAACAGCTCGACCCGCACATCGCCCACGAGCATCAACCCCGGGTCGCCGAGGTAGTTGACAGCCCGAATCAGAAGCTCGATACCATTGGGCGTCGCGCTGTCGTCGAAGCTCCGAAGGCGGGCAAACGGCTCGACGATCTCGATGCGGCTGGGCATCAGAAGCCGCAGGACCTCCTGGCGCGCCGCCTCGTCAGGGGCGGCGGAGCGCGAAGCGCATCCCGCCGCAAGCAGCGCGATCGCCAGAACCCCCGCGGAGCCTACATGTCGAACCAGCATCGGCCGCCTGTGCCTCCGTGCAGTTTCCCCGCTCGCCACGACGCGGCAGCGTACCGCGTGGCGTGCCGGTCGGTCAACCGCGCCCGCGGCCTCAGGCGGCTCCTCATTGCGACCCTTGCGCTCCTCGGCGGCTGCCAGGCGCCCGGTCAGGCGCCGCACGCGGCGCGATACTGGATTCTCTCGCAGCACGCGATGGGATCCGGCGCCGGCGAGGTTGCCTCCGATGAACTGTCGCGGCTGCGCCGGCTGGGCGTTGATGGCCTGCTGATCTCAGCGGACGTGGCCCAGGACGCCAGCATCGGTGAGCTCGCGCGTGCGGCAGCAACGGCGGACCTCCAGCTGGTCGCAGCGCCTACCCGCGAAGGTCAGCGCGTCGTCCGCTGGGGCCTCGGCGACATTCCCGCCGGGCCGACCGGACCGTTCGCCGGCGCGGCCATCCCACTCGGGTACTCCCCTGCCGCCCAGGCCCGGTCGCGATCGGCCGTCCTCGGCGATTCCCGGCTGATCCGGGTGCCCGGTGTTGCGGATCGCGGTGGCGGCCCCGCCGTCCTCGCCACCATTGACCTCGGTGATCCGGCGACCCCAACGGCGTCGCTGACGGAGCACCTCCTTCGGCAGTACCATCGCGCCTTGGCCGAGGGGCGCGCCGCCGGCGTCCTCTTCGAGCACCCCACGTCCGCGATGCAGGTGCTGGTCGACGGCACGGACTCGGCCCGAGCCAGCGCCGTGCAGGCGACGCTCGGGAGGGCGCGGGCCTGGGGACCGCGCCTGTTCGGACTGGAGGCCCGCCGACTGGTCCCGCCGCCCTCATGGCCCGACGAAGGTGAGATCGTCGGCTTCACCGGCGGTGGCCGCCATTACCTTCTCGTGCTTAACGCCGCGGATTCGCGGTACCTGCGTGAGCGCTACGCCCTCGCCGCGGAAGACTTTCCGCCCGGCCATGCCCGCGCCGTAGTGGTTCCCACAAGCCCCGCCGGCCTGCCGGGGGAGGTGCGCGAGGCCAGCCAGGGCCGAATTCACTTCGAGTTCGAACTTCGCCCTGGCGAGGCTGTGCTGTACGAGTTGTTCCCCCTCGCGGATGCCGAGCAGCCCGCCGAACCCTGAGCCGCGCGCAGGAGTCGCCATGACGCTCAAAGATTTCCAGGCTTTGATCGAAAAAATGTACAGCGCCAAGGACCGGGAGCGCGGCGCGCCGGCGACATTTCTCTGGCTCTCCGAAGAAGTCGGCGAACTGGCCGCCGCCCTGCGGGAAGGAACGCACGAAGAGCTCGAACTCGAGTTCGCCGACGTGCTCGCCTGGCTCGCCACGCTGGCGAACATTACCGACGTTGACCTGACCGCCGCGCTCGAGAAGAAGTACGGCTCGGGGTGCCCCGGCTGCGGCCTGTTCGTCTGCACATGCAACGAGAAGCCGTAGCGTTGTACGAGGTCGCTGGCATCGCCAGGAAAGGGCCGCCCGCCATGCCGGCCGGATACTCGGGAACACCGCTCGTGAAGAAGCTGGGCTATGCTGCCGGGCAGCGAGTGCTGCTCCGCGCGGCGCCGGATAATTACCACGGGCTGATCGGCGAACTGCCACCGTCCGTCACGATCGTCCCCCGTGCGGCGGCGCCGCTCGATCTGGTTCACGCGTTCTTCGAACGCGCCGCCCCGCTCCGCCAGCGTTTCCCCGCCCTTGCCCGGGCGCTGGCGCCTTCAGGCATGCTGTGGATTTCGTGGCCGAAGCGCACGTCGGGGGTGGTGACCGACCTCACCGAAGACGTCGTGCGCCGCATCGGACTCGACAACGGTCTCGTTGACGTGAAGGTTTGTGCTGTGGACGACGTCTGGTCGGCCCTGAAGTTTGTCCGCCGACGCGCTGATCGCGGGGCGAAGTCGGTGAAGAGGCCCAGCCGCTAGAATTTGTCCACGTAGGCCTCTTTGTTCTCGAACATCTTGAGCCGCGCCTCGTACTCCGCCAGTTCCGGCGAGCCCTGCTGCCGGGCAAGGTCCACCGCCTGCCGCTCGATGTTCACGGCGTCCTCGAACCGCCCGAGTTGGGCGTACACCACGGCGAGTGTGTCGAGGTAGATTGCTTCGGGGTTGCGTTCCGTGAGTTTGCACGCCCGGTCCGCGTAGCGCAGCGCCTCATTCGGCTTGCGCCGCTCGGCATCCGCCGCAGCCGCGAGCCGCCACGCCAGCGCGTTACAGAGCAGCGCCGAGTTGGGGACGTGCACCAGGCCGCGCCGCAGGTGTTCCTCCGCCTGCGCCGCATCCCCAGCAGAGAGCGCCAGCCCCACCAGCTGCATGTAGCCCGGCACGAACGCCGGCACCAGCTCGACAAGCTTGCGCCACGCGGCCCGCGCCGCCTCCTTGTCGCCGAGCTCCAAGTGGATCCCGCCCTTGAGGTGATAGCCACGCCAGGCCCGCGGCGCGAGCTTCAGCAGCGCGTCGACCTGTTGCAGCGCAGCGTTTCGATCCCCTTTGAAGTAAAGAAAATCGGCGTAGACCATCCGGGCATCGGGATCAGCCGGAGCGAGCTCCACCGCCCGCTTCACCAGCTCGAAGCCCTCGTCCGCCTTGCCTTGTATTCGCAGGACCCGGCCTTTGCGCCACAGGACGCCCGGGTGATCCGGGTCGGTGGCCACCGCCTCGTCGAACAGCGACATCGCCTCGTCGAGCCGGCGCTGCGACCCCAGGCAGTCGGCCAGCATCGCCTTCGTCTCTGCATCGTTCGGCGCCTGTTCCAATGCCCGGCGGTACGCGCTCTCGGCGCTGCCGAGGTCCGCCATCTCCGCCCAGACGCGCCCCAGCATGCGCCACGTCGGTGCGTGCTTGGGGTCCAGACGCGTGGCCAGCACGAGGCTGTTCAACGCGTCCGAGAGTTCGCCCGCCTCGAACTGGTCGCTGGCCACCTCCGTGAGGATCGCCGCGGTGCGTCCCTTGCGCATCAGGTCGTCGGCCAGCGGATCGTTCGCGTAACCCGGCGTCCGCCCGTTTACCGAAGCCGAGAGATGCTCCTCTGCCTTCGCTGTGTCGCCCTCGGCCCTGACGAGTTCGGCCACTTCGGCGTGGACCTCGCGATAGTCGGGCTGGATCGTCAGCGCCTGTCGGAAGCGTTCGCCGGCCTTGGTCTTGTCACCCGCCTTGAGCGCGCAAAGTCCCAGTCCATACTGAGCTCGCGCGCTGCCGATCTCGATCTGAAGCGCCTTCTCAAATCTCGCCGCGGCACGGTTCGGGTCGCTGTCGAGGAGCATCTCGCCGAGGCGGGTCTCGGCGGCGCTGTACTCCGGATTGATCGCTAGCGCGCTCTCAAAAGCCTTCGCCGCCTGCGCGCGAGCTCCGCTCGCCTGCAGCGACAGTCCCAGGTAGTAGGGCCAGCGGAGTTCCTCGGCCTCGCGCTTTGCCGCCTCGGCGAAACAGGGGGCGGCTTCCGCCGGATACTGAAACACGTACAGGAGCATGCCGGCCTCGGCGAGCTTCGCCGTGTCCGCGGGGTTCTGGCGCGCCGCGGCCAGTGCCGCCTCCAATGTCTCCCGCATGACGGGCCGCAGCTTCGACAGATCTGGCGAAGGCACCGCAAACGGCTTGGAAAGGTCGACGGATTTATCACCGGCAGCGGGTCGCGCCGTGGCTGCCGGGCCGGACTCATTGGCGTCGCCCTGGTCGGCGTCCTTGTTGCACCCCGAGGGCAGCAGCGCCCAGACCATCACAGCCGCGACCGCCGCGCGCGAGATCAGCCCCGCCCAACGACCCCGAATCCCTCGACCGACCTGTCCCGCGTGGCTCACGGTTCGCTTGAAACCTGGCATGAAGATTCCGTCCCTGCTCGGCGACCTGCCGGCCCCTCGCGGACCGGCTCCTGTCCTCGTACGAACGGCCGGTAGTCTAGGATCGTCAGTAGAATCCCGCTATGGCCGAGGGGGGGGTGGCGACCGGGGCCGTCAGGTCCGCGTCGCTACGCCGCGAGCCGGCGGCGATCCGCCACACCGGCCAGCGCGGCCCCGGTGATCGCCCCGAAGAGGTTGAATACCAGGTCCCACATCGTGTTGGCGTAGCCGCCGACGTTGGTCTCCGGCATGAGCAGGACGGCGACGAACTCGATAATCTCGTTGATCGCCCCGACGCCGCAGCCCATCAGGGCCACCAGCAGGTAGAAACCCAGCCGCGGCGGCGCGTCCAGACGGACGTAGCCGCGCAGGATATGGTGGCACATCAGCGTCGAGACGCCGAAGCCAAAGAAGTGCACCATCTGGTCATAGCGCAACACTCGTGGGACAAGCTGCACGTTGTAGAGCACGTCAGTGCCGACAGGGATGTTGCCACCCGCCATATGCAGCAGACCCCACAGCGTCAGCCCCCACAGGATCAGCAGCGTGAAGCGGACGGTCGGCTGTCGCCACAGGATCAGCAGCGCCGCCACCGCGACGACCGCTACGTAGAGGAGAAACTCGTAGTTGAGCTTGCGCAGCGCGAGCAACGCAAACCCGGGGATGTAGACGGCGTTGATCGCCAGCACGACTCGTTCGGCGCGGTTCAGTCGCATGGCCGGATTCTGCTCTCGATCGGCCCGCGCGGCAATCCATGGCCGCACCCGGCCGGTCGCAGCGCCCCGCCGCTCTCCGTTCCAATCCGGCGGTCAAGTTATAGTTGCCCCTCCGCGCCCGTGCGGTATGCTGCCTGATGATCGGGCAAAGCCATGGCTCCGGAACGCCATGCGCCAGGCAGGACTCAGGGCCGGGAGTTCAACCATGACGTCAGTCCCCCCATCGGTGCCGCAGGGATACAACTCGTTCGTCGGCAAGCCCCACCGCGGCACGGCGATTCTCGTCCTCGGAATCCTCGGGTTGGTGCTTTGTCAGGTCTGCGCGGTGATCGCGTGGGTCATGGCCAACGCCGATCTGCGGGAGATGGACGCGGGGCGCATGGATCCCAGTGGTCGCGGGCTGACCAACGCCGGTCGAATCCTGGGCATGATCAGCATCGGCCTGCTCGCTCTCGCCGTCATCATCTGGTGTGCGTTCATGGCACTCGCGATTGTTGCGGGTGCCGGAGCCGGGACTGCCGGCCTCTGACACCGGCCCCGGCCGAGCCGATGCGACTGGTCCGAGTGCCACGGCTGCCCGACCTGCCCCGCAGCGCCGTGATCGCGCTGGCGGCGGTGGTCGCCGTGGTCGGCCTCAATGAACTGCTCGGCCGATGGAGCGGCGCCGGCGGTGTCACGCTGTGCGCCGTTCAGCGCCTCACGAATCGGCCCTGCCCCGGCTGCGGCGGCACGCGGGCCGTAGTCGCGCTCCTTTCGGGCGACATCGGGGCCGCTCTCCAACTCAATCCGCTCGTCTGCGTACTGGCGGCCGTCGCCGTCGCACTGCTCGTCCTCCGTCTCGGCTTCGGCCGGGCACTGCGGCTTGGCCTGACGCCGCGCGACAGGGTTTTCGCCCTCGCCGGCCTGCTGCTGGCCGTGGCGGCAAACTGGGCGTATCTGCTGACTCGACCCGCTTAGGTCCCGTGCGCCTCAGGCGGCCGGCACGGGCGGCGTGTAACCCAGCGTCGCCGCCGGACCGATCGGCAGATCCAGGTAGGCCCATCCCCCCAGCGCGGCAACCCAGATCAGGAAGAACGCGATGCTGTAGGGCAGCATCGCCGCGATGAGCGTGCCCAGCCCGGCGTTGCGCTGATAGCGGTGGGCAAAGCCCAGCAGGATCGGGAGGTACACGTTCAGCGGCGTGATCACGTTCGTGACCGAATCGCCCACGCGGTAGAACGCCTGGGTCGACTCGGGTGACATCCCCAGCGCCATCATCATCGGCACGAACACGGGCGAGAGGATCGCCCATTTCGCCGACGCGCTCGACATCACGATGTTGAACACCGCCACGACCAGCACGAAGCCGATCATCAGCGGCAACCCCGTAAGATTGATCGACTTGAGCAGTGCCGCGCCCTCGATGGCGATGATAAACCCGAGGTTCGACTTGCCGAACCAGAAGATGAACTGCCCGGCGAAGAACGCGATCATCACGTAGCCGCCCATCGCGGCCATGGTCTGGCTCATCATTTTCGCCGCGTCGCGATCCGAACGGATCGACCGCGTGGCCATGCCGTACACGATCCCCGGCACCAGGAAGACGACCATGATCAGGGCGACGAGGCTCTTGTAGAACGGCTTCACCGTCTTATCGGCGTCACGCAGGATGCCGGTCTCCGGCACGACGAGCAGCAGGATCACGCCCAGCGTAGCCAGCAGCGAAAGCCCGGCCAGCGCCAGCCCCCGCCGCTCCGCGGCCGTCAGCGGCGAGAATTCGACCGGAGCCGCGCCGTCGCCGTCCGCAGGATCCCACTTGCCCATCCGCGGCTCAACAATCCGATCGGAAACGAACCAGCCAACCAGCACCAGCAGCGGCACCGACGCCGCCATGAAGTAGTAATTGCAGCTCGCGTACACCTCGTACCCGCTGTCAAACAGCCGCGACGCCTGCTGCGTCAGGTCGGACAGCATCGGGTCGAGCGAGCTGAGCATCAGGTTCGCGGAAAACCCTGCGGAGATCCCAGAGAAGGCCGCCGCAATGCCCGCGATGGGGTGCCGCCCCAGCGAGGCATAGAGCATTGCCGCCAGCGGCGGCAGGATGACGTACCCCGCGTCGGAGGCGACGTTGGACATGATGCCGGCGAACACGATCGTCGGCGTGATGGCCGTCCGCGGCACGGCCGTAACCAGCGCCTTCAGCAGCGCCGCGAACAGCCCGACCCGCTCGGCGATACCCACCCCGAGCATCGCCACCAACACCGTACCCAGCGGCGGGAACCCGGTGAAGTTGGTAACCACGCTGCCGAAGGCCCATTGCAGCCCCTCGCTGCTGGCGAGGTTGAATACTTCGACTTTTTCGCCCGTTACAGGGTGGATGATCGACCAGCCGAGGCGACTGGTCAGCCAGGAGAGAAACATCGTCGCCAGGGCCAGCATCACGAAGATGGAGGCCTGATCCGGCAACCGGTTGCCGATCCGCTCCACGAGGTCGAGAAACCGCGCGACCGCCCCCCGACCCGCCGTCGATCCGTTGCGCTTCGACACGCCCGCTGGATTCGCCATGCGCCTGCCTCACTCAGGTTGTGTGGGTGCCCGAACCGAAGACGGGTTTCTAGCAGGTCCGGCGGAGGCAATCTACCCGGAGCGGGGGCTACGATCCGCGGCGGCGTTCCCGGCGGCGCGCGGTGGAGCGCTGGGGGCGATAGCCGGCCCCCGGCATGCGACGACGGGAATGCACGTAGTCGCCGTCGCGAGCTTCGATCTCGGCGCGGCGACGACGGGCCTCGATCGCCTCCTGGGGCGGGTGCGCGGGGATCAGGGCGTGACACCCCTCGCCGATCAAGTCACGGCGGCCGGCGTCGAGCAGCGCCTTGCGCACGAGGAAGTAGTTTTCCGGCTTGAAGAATTGCATCAGCGCCCGCTGGAACTTGCGGTCGCGAAGGTGCCGCGCCGTGTAGACGGGCTTCATGGACATGGGGTCGAGCCCGGTGTGATACATACACGCGGCGATGTCGAACGGCGCGGGGATGAAATCCTGCACCTGGTCCGGTCGATAGCCCTGTTCCTTGAGGAACACAGCCAGCTCGATCATCGAGGACAGGTCGCTGCCGGGGTGCGCCGAAATGAAATAGGGCACCAGGTACTGCTTGCGGCCCGCCCTGTCGGAGTGCTCGCGGAACTCGTCCGCGAAGCCGCGGAAGTTGTCGATCCCCGGCTTCTTCATCAGATCGAGCGTGCGTGCGTCGGCGTGTTCCGGGGCCACCTTCAGGTGTCCCCCGACGTGATGCGCGGTCAGTTCGGCCATGTAGTCGGCGGAGAGCTGGGCCAGGTCCATGCGGATGCCGCTCGCCACCAGGACCTTGCGGATCCCCTCCTGGGCTCGCGCTTCGCGCATGACCTCCACCAGAGGACCGTGATCGGTGCCCAGCAGCGGGCAGATCTTCGGATGCACGCAGGACAGGCGGCGGCAGATCGCCTCGATCTCCGGCCGCTCGCAGCGCATCTCGTACATGTTCGCGGTCGGGCCGCCGATGTCGCTCACGACACCCTTGAACTCAGGGTCAGCCGCCATGCGCCGCACTTCGCCGACGATCGATTCGCGGCTGCGAGACTGGATGATGCGCCCCTGGTGCGTCGTGATGGAGCAGAACGTGCAGCCCCCGAAGCAGCCCCGCATGATCGTGACCGAGTCCTTCACCACCTGGAATGCGGGGATCGGCTCGCGATAGCTCGGGTGCGGCTTCCGTGTGTAGGGAAGGTCATAAAAGAAGTCCATCGCCGACGGCGGCTCGGGCAGCCGCGGCGGGTTGCACACCACAGCCTGCCGATCGTGCCACTGGACGAGCGTTCGCGCGTTATAGGGATTGGTCTCGAGGTGGATGCGCCGGGTCGCCTCGGCAAAAGCCCGCTTGTCCTCGCGCACCACCTCGAAGGAAGGCAGCGTGATCACCGTCTCGCCGTCGGGCGGCGGCTCGCTGGCACCGAGGGCGTACGCCACGCCCCGCATGTCGCGCAGATCCCGCACGGTCTCCCCTGCCGCCAGCCGTCGCGCGATCTCTACGATCGCCGACTCGCCCATGCCATACGCTACGAGGTCGCACTTTGCATCGAGCAGGATCGACCGCTTGACCGTGTCACTCCAGTAGTCGTAGTGCGCAAGGCGACGCAGACTCGCCTCGACCCCGCCTGCGATGACCGGCACATCGCGGTACGCCTCGCGCGCGCGATGGCTGTACGGCAGCGTCGCCCGGTCGGGGCGCAGGCCGATCCGCCCCCCGGGCGAATACGCGTCGTCATTGCGCACCTTCCGGTTGGCGGTGTAGTGGTTGATCATGGAGTCCATGTTCCCTGCACTGATGGCGAAGAACAGCCGCGGACGACCGAACGTCTTCCACGGCTCGCAGCTTCGCCAGTCGGGCTGGGCGAGGATCGCCACGCGGAATCCGCACGCCTCCAGCACGCGGCCGAGAATCGCCATCGCGAAACTGGGGTGATCGATGTAGGCATCGCCGCTGACAAAGACGACGTCCACCTCATCCCACCCGCGAGCGAGCATCTCCTCTCGCGACATCGGCAGCGGCGCGGTCGGCCTCCCGGCGCGCGGGGCCGGCGCGGCGGCGCCGCCCAACACGGGCAGTCCGATCTGAACGAACGAAGTAGGGTTAAACGACCCCGGGGGGGCGCTCGGGTGTACCACGGCATGTCCTCTCGAGACCCCGTCATCCGCCGGGCGCGGCCGGCTCGCGAGGGGGCTCCTTGGTTCCGGAGGGTCGGCCTGCAACGGCCGACCTTGATAGGGGCCCATTCTACCGGCCGACCTGTGAAATCCAAGCGGCGGCCGGTCGCAGCGTATCGGTCTGCGGAGCGGTCCGCGGGGCTACGGAGCTTGCGCCAGGATCGGAATCGCTCCCACCAGCCGCGTCACCGCGTTCTCCTGCGAGTCGAAGTGGTCGATGCGAATGCGGTGCATCTGGCTGAGGATCCACTCCCGCTCGGCTTTCTGACTGTCGCCGGACAGGCGATCGTGCCAGGAGCGGAGGATCTGAAGCTCCGTGTAATAGACGGCTCGCCGCGCGTCGTCAGGCCGCTGCTGCCGGAGGAACCATCCGTCGACGCGCTCCTCCATCTGGATCAGCAGTGCCATCGCTGTGGCATGCGACCCCTGCCCTGCCAACGCCCGGCATCGCAGCAGACGCTGAAAGAAAGCCGTATGGCGATAGTCGCGCGGCAACTCGGCTAGTGCCGGCGCAAGCATGGAGAGCACCTGGTCCCGCTCTCCGTGGCGCAGGCGGATGCATGCCTGCCACAGCCGCGCCGCCGCCGCGATGCTCCCGTCCGGATCCTCGAGAAGAAACGAGAGCTTCGCCGCCGCTCGCCGCTCGTCCAAGGTTGCCTCGTCGCCCGCCTTCGGCGCCAGCACGGCAACGAGTACGCTGGCGAACGCCTTCAGCGAATCCAGCCGGCGGGTTGATCGTGCCGCCCACGCCTCGTCGATACCCTCGATCGCCGTCGCCTTCAGCAGGTTGCCCGCCGCCTCATCCAGCAGCGCTTCCGCCTCGCGCACCGCGGCCGTCACGGCCTCGGCGTCGCCTGCCTCAGGACATCCGACCAGGTAGCGACTGGCGGCCGGCTCGGTCAGTTCAGCAAGCACGAGATTGGCAGCCGCGAGTTGCAGGTCTACCCGCGGACCCGGGCCGTCGGCCCGCTCAGCGGCCTGTCGAAGCTCATCGATCCGGGCTCGCACAGCACCCGGCCGCGCCTCCTCCCCCTCCTCGCCGACCGGCGAGAGCTTCACCGGCGGCGGACCGGGCGGCGTGTCGCCACCGGCCGCACCCGGCTGCTCCTCCGGCGCCTGGACCACCGCGAGACCGAAGAGAAGAATCGAGACGACGGTGAGTGGGTTCATGTTCGCGCGCCTCCGAAGTCTGGCATGGGCTCAGTGTACCGATCCGTCACTCTTGGGAAAGCCGCTCGGTACCCTCTCGTCCGCAGCGCGGGCACGCCGGGCGGCGACGGCTCCGCGTTGACGTCGCGCACCGGCAGGGCTAGACTCAAACTGAACTCCGGCGGCGTCGATGGAGCGTCGCCGCCGGCATAGCAGACCCGCGCATCCGCCTGCCGCACCGGCCGACGGGGCCTTTGAGCCCACCGGCTGCTACCAGGTAATCGCATGACTCAAGCTCCGGCCTCCGCCGCCAAGCCGTCACCCAGCGCGTCGCGCGGCCACGAGGGTTCCGCCGCCCCGCAACTGACCGGCCGCGGGATGCTGATGACCTGGCTGCTCTCCGTCCTCGCCCACATCCTGATCTTCGGCTTCATGTTCGTCGTACCGTGGGTGTCGAGCATGCTGCCCGACGCCAACGAAGCCCCGATTCCGCTGGCCCAGCTCGTCGGCGACCCGGACACCCCGTCCTTCAGCACGGCGGCGACACACGAGTTTGACGATAAGCCGCTTGGCGAAACCACGGAAATCGTCCCCGTCGATCCGAAGCACTTCGCTGACCCGACCGAGTCCCCCGTCACCGACAGCCCCGATTTCGGCATCATCGGCATCGGCGAGGGCGGCGGCGATTCCCCCCAGTTCGGCCTCGGCGGCGGCGCCGAAGCCGGGCCGAGCTTCTTCGGCCTGGGCCAGTCGGCCACGGGTGCGCGGCGCATCGTCTTCGTGGTGGACAAGAGCGGGTCGATGACCGACTCCTTCGACATGGTGCGCCGCGAGTTGCTGCGCTGCGTGGGCGAGCTGGGCCGGACTCAGAAGTTCCACGTGATCTGCTTCAGTCAGCGCACCGAAGATCGACCGGCTTTCGAGGAGAATCCGCCCCGCCGCCTGGTGAGCGCGATCGAATCGAGCCGCCGCGAACTGGCCCAGTTCATCGCCGGCGTGCGGCCGGAGGGCGGGACGGAGCCGAGCCCGGCCATGCGGCGCGCGTTCGACCTCGAACCTGATCTGATCTACTTTCTCACCGACGGCGATTTCGACCCCAAGCTGCTCGGCGAGCTGATCCACCTGAACCGCGACAAGCGCGTTCGGATCTGCACCATCGCATACATGAGCCCTGACGGCAGCGAGCGCCTGAAGCAGATCGCCCGCGAGCACCGGGGCGAGTTCAAGTACGTTACTGAGCGAGATATCCCGTGAGGCCCGCTCTGCGCCGCAATCCGTGTATCGCGCTCGCGGCGATGCTCGTCCTCATCGGCGCAGGCCCGGCCGGGGCCGACCAGATCAACGCCGCCGGGAGAACTTACGTGCATGGCCGCGTCGCCGGCCTCTCCGGCGGTTTCATCACCTTCCGCGAGGACGGCGGCCAGGCGATCCAGCTGCCCATCGAGTGGATTGAGCGACTGTTCATCGACTCACACCGCGGCATGGACGACTTCAACCAGGCCGAGGAGCTCTTCGCCGCCGGCGACTTTGCCCGGTCGATCGTCCCGTACGAGCGGGCGATGCGCTCCCTGACGGACGGGTATTGGCCCGACCTGGTCGCCTGCCGCCTGATGGTGGCCAACGACCGCGCAGGCCGTCTCGACCGCGCGGTCTCTCAGTTCGTCCGCGCCCTGCGCGGCCGTGACGCTGGCCCTTCCACCGTCGCCCGGATCATCCCCACGCACACGCCGCAGCGTCGCGACGAGAGCACAGCCCGCGCCGTCGAAACGCTCGACGAAGCGCTCCGCAGCACCGAGGGAGAACTCCACGGCACGCTGCTGAGGCTGCTGCGCTACCGGATTCTCGCGGCGCTGGACGACCCCCGTGCCGAGGCCGAAAGGGTTGCGGTCGTCTCCATGCCGCTACCCGCGATGCTGCGCACGCGCCAGGTGTACGACATCCTCATCGAGGCGCTGGCCGTGCTGCTGAAGTCACGCACCGATCCGGCCGACCTGGCCCAGCTCGACCGCGCCATTACCGAGGCGCCGCCGATCGTGTTGCCCGACCTGCTGCTGCTCAAGGGGCGCACCCTCGTCGCGCGGGCCAAGTCGCGTGAAGACCTCATTCGCGGCGCGTGGCCGCTCATGCGGGTCGCCATCCACATGCCCGATGACCCGCGCGCCGCCGCGGGGCTCTATGAAACTGCTCTTGTCATGGAGCGGCTCGAGCGCCCCGACAAGGCGCTGCGCTTGCTCGAAGAGTGTTCGGCCCTGAAGATCGCGGAAGATGATGTGAAAGCCGCCGCCGCCCGAGCGCTGACGCGGCTGCGCGGGGCGACGCCCTAGTGGATTCGGCCGCGCCCAACTGACCATCGCCTGATCAGGAGATTGTCCTTGCTCAGAATCGCCTGTTACGCCCTGTGCCTGGCCGTGGCTGTCGGCGTGCTCATCAGCACGCGGGCCGCCGCCCAGTCGGCCGCCCAGCCCCCGCGTGCTGCGGCCGCGACCCCGTCCACGGAATCTGTCACGCCGGACCTGAAGTGGTTCGACTTCTTCGTCCTCAAGGGCGGGTGGATCACCGTCGGCCTCATCGCCCTGTCTATTGTTGCACTCGCCCTGGCGGTCGAGCACTGCATTTCGATCCGCCGGGCTTCAATCGTCCCGGGTGACGCGGCCGGTCGGATCAAGACGTTGCTCGATGAGCGTCAGTATGCCGAGGCGGTCCGCTTCGCCTCCGAGGAGCCGAGCATGCTCGGCCACGTGCTGACCGCCGGGCTCGTCGAAGCCGCCCACGGCTACGCTTCGATGGAACGGGCGGTGCAGGAGTCGCTGGAGGAGCGATCCGCGCGCCTGTTCCGAAAGATCGAATACCTGAACGTGATCGGCAACGTCTCGCCGATGATCGGCCTGTTCGGCACGGTCTACGGCATGATCCTGCTCTTCGCCGAGATTCACGCGCAGGACGCCTTCCCGCCCGCCCGCGACGTGGCCGACAAGATCGCAATAGCGCTCATCACGACCTTCTGGGGATTGCTCGTGGCGATCCCCTCGCTCAGCGCGTTCGCCATCTTCCGCAACCGCATCGACGTGCTGACCGCTGAATGCGCGCTGGCCGTCGAGCGGACCCTGGCGGTCTTCCGGCCCAGCGGTCCCGCCGCGGCGCCGGCGCAGCGCACCGCGTAGTTCTATCCGCGCAGCGGCGCGGGAGCCTTCATGCTGTACGTGCCGAGACACCGTAGGCAGAGCCGGGGGCTGGATTTCAACTCCACCCCGCTGATCGACATCATCTTCACGTTGTCGATCTTCTACATGCTCATCAGCGTGGTGTCGTCGCAGGAATTTGTGCCGATGGAGCTGCCGGACCCGGCGGCAAGCCAGGCGGTGGCCGCGCGGACCGGCGAGCGCGTCGTGCTCAACTGCCGCGCCGCGGCCGACGGTGAGACGCCGCTGTACAGCCTTGGCGCCAACCCCCCGGAGCCGCTCAGCGCCCTGGCCGCACAGCTCGTCGCGTGGCGTCGAGAATCGCCCGGGCTGGGGGTGGTGATTCGCGCGGATCGGCGCCTCCAGTACCGGGATGTCCGCGCTGCGATGGCCATGGTGGCCGAGCAGAAGATCGAAGTCCTTAACGTGGCTGCGCTGACCAGCGACTAGCCGGGAGTCGGTTGTGCCTCACCCGCCGACAACCCATGCCTCGCCCCTGCCCGACGAGCCGCTGCTGTCGCACAAGCCGCGCAGCCGCCGCTTCGCCCGGCCGCGCAACCCCATCGCGGTCAACATCGCCCCGATGATCGACATGACGTTCATGATGCTGATCTTCTTCCTCGTTACGCGAACCATCCAGCAGCCCGAGGGTATCCTCAGCTCGCGCATGCCCGCCGACCGCGGCGCGGTCGCGGTTGCCCTGCCGGTGAGCCCCGTGGTGATCCGTCTGTCGGGCAGCGGCCCGGAGGGCGAAGGCTGCAGCATCCGGATCGACGGCTTCGACGTCGCCCCGATCGACTTTCTCCAACTCGCGGATGCCCTCGCCGAAATCCAGAAGAAGCCCGGCTTCGACGCCGACACGCCGATCGTCGTCGCCGCCGACGCCACCGTTCGCTGGGATCACGTGGTCAACGCCTGGAACGCTGCCGTTCGCTGTGAATACCGCAACATCGCATTCAGTCGCTGAGCCGCGCCCGACGGTGCGTCGCCTGTTCGTCTTGTCGGCGATGATCGCCGCGTGGTTGCTCGTTGCGACCACGCCGGCGGCTGCCCAGGAGCAGGACCCGGCCCCGCCGGCCGAGGAAATCCGCCTCGATGGAAACGTCTTCCGTCACGGCCTCAAGCGGCGCGGCCTCGACGAGTTGCTCGAACTCCACCTGAAAGACTTCCCACCGCGCGATCCCGGCTCCCGGCTCCTCATGGAGCGGGACATCAAGCTCGGCCGCTTCGCCGATCCGTCGCTTCCGCGCGCCGAGCGCATGGCCGCCCTCGCCGAGGCCAACGCGATGCTCGCCCGCATCATCGAACTGCGCCCCGACGACAGCGACCGCTTCGAATGGATGCTCGCGCTCGGTCGCTCGCTGGTCACCGAGGAGGCCGAGCCGCACTACGCCGCCATCCTCTACCACGGCGGAGCCGCCCAGAACCGCCTGCGCCTCGGCGAGCTGTCCGCCCGCGCGATTGAGGTGCTGGAGCGCGCCCGGACGGAAATCGCCGCTGAATTCGAGCGGATGGACGCCCTCACGAGCGCGCAGTTCGAAAGCCTTGAGAAGTCCGGCTTTGTAGACAAGCTGGATCGCATGGCGCCGGAGGTGGATTACCGCCTCCTGTGGGCATGGTTCCAGGATGCGATCTCGCGCAGCCCCGACGACCCCGCCCGCGCCGAGCGGCTGGGCCGCGTCCGAGAAATGCTGGCAGCGAACCCAGGCCTCACCGACGTGCCCCACGAGCTGAGCCGAATCCAGGCGCACGCCGTGCTGCTGCGGGGCATGGTGCTCCGTCGGCTGGACGATCGGCGAGCGGCGCGAGAGAGCCTCGACCTGGCCATGAGCATCGTGGACGCCATCCCCGATCCCACGACGCAGACAGCCGCCGCCTGGGTGGCCGACATCGCCCTGATCGAGCGCGTTCGCACGGAGCTGGACGCCGGGCTGCTCGACGAAGCCCAGGCGCTGATCACGCGCTTCGCCTCGCGCAGCGCGACCCGCGCACAGCAGGGCTTCCCCTTGCGCCTGGTGGCCGCCCTGCTGGAGCGCGAAGTCATGCTCCGCCGTTCGGCGGGGGCCGCCGCCGCAAACGAGAGGCTCGATGCCGCGCGATTCCGCGTCGCCGCGTGGCAGCCGCTGGCCCGCCTAGCGCGTCGTGAGCCCGACCACCGCGACGAGATCTACGCTCTTCTGGTCGAGAAGATTGGCCTCGATGCGGACCCGGCCGCTCTGGATCCGCTCCAGCGCTGTGCGCTGATCGCCGGACTGCTCAGCGCCTCTTCCGGCGCGGAGGACCAGGCGCGGCAGGGCGAGTTGCTGCGCCGCGCGGTCGAAATCGGGCGGAGTCTGCTGGACAACGCCGGCGAGGCGGAGGCCGACCTGGTTCCCGAAGTGCTGTTCAACGTGGCGGTCGCTTACCAGCGGCAGGGTCGCCTGCAGCAGGCAGCCGACTCGTTCCTGCGCGTCGCCAGGGAGCGGCCCGACTGCGACCGAGCCGCGCAAAGCGCCGCCCTCGCCGTGCAGCTCGCCTTCCGCCTCCACGAAGCGCGACCCGCGGACGACGCAGCCCGTCGCGTGTATTTCGAGGCGCTCCAGACGCTGGTCCTGCGATACGAACCGACCGAAGACGCGAAGTACTGGCGTTTTTTCTATGCGCGACTGCTCGACGATCTCGGCCGGCATGATGAGGCCGCCCGCCAGTTCGCCGCCATCGAGCCCGGCCATGACCATGAACTCGACGCCGTGCACGCCCGCTTCCAGAGCCTGGGACTGCTGCTCGCAGGGCGCGGATCCACGCCGCGATCCACCGTCGAGCAGCAGCGGCTCGTTGCTGAGTTTCTCGACGCTCAGCGGGCAGTCGTCAGCCGGCTCGCTCCGGCCGCCGAACGCGAGCCTGACCCGGCGCGCAAACAGGCCCTGGAGCGATACCTCGCTTCCGCTGCGGTGATTTTCGCCGAAGGTCACACGACCGAAATGCTCCAGAGACCCGAGAAGGCGCTGGAGATCCTTGCCGACTTCGAGCAGCGGTTCGGCAAGGCGCCGGGCCTGATCGGTCGCGTTTACCGCACGCGCATGGCGGCGCTCGAACGCCTCGGCCGAGCCGACGAGGCCGTCGCGCTGATCCCGGCATTCATCGAGAACGATCCCGAGAACGCCGGCGGCACCCTGCAGACGTTGTACGACGCCGCCGTCGCCGAATGGACAACGCTCTACGAAGCCGATCGCGACGAGGAGGCCGCCGCGAAGGCCGAGGCCGCCCTGCGCATCGCCGAGCAGATTCTCGCCTGGGCCGCCGACCCGCGGTTCGCCGCGCGCGTGACCAACCCCGGGGCCATCCGGCTTCAGGCTGCCGAGGCGCGCCTCCGCGCCGGAAAGATCGACGCCGCCCTGGCCGCGTTCGCGGAACGCCTGGGCGTAGCACCGCCTGCCGCCGACCTGCCCCCCGATGCAGATCTCCGCGCCGCCTGGGGCTACGCCGAGAGCCTCTACCGGGGCGGTAATCACGCAGCCGCCTTGCCCCTCTTCAACCGCATCTTCCTGGGTACCCCGGCCACCGAGCCGCTGCACTTCCGAGCGCTGCTCCGAGATCTGCAGTCCCGACTCGAACTCGGCCAGCCGCCCGCGGACGTGCTCCGCGTCATCCAGCAGCACGAAACCCTGCACCCCGCCATTGGTCCAACCGGGGAGTCCCGCACAGCCCGGGAAATCCAGGCCCTCAAGCGCGAGGTCCAGCGCCGGGCCGGCCGGTAAACGCGTCGGAATCCCGCGCACCGCCGACTCCGACCCGGCCGCGGCCCACGCCGGAAGCATGGGCCGCGTGAATATCGGGGCGGGTGCCCGACTTTGACGGCAACGCGTCGAGGCATTGAAACCACCCGTTCGGTCCGCGATAATTCCCTGACCATGTCGCAGCGAGGGGCCGGTGGCCACCAGGTCGCGCGCCACGATGCTTATCGCACCGCGCAGCGACCATCGAGGAGGGGGACTCATGCCAAGGCGGGGAAGTCTTGAACAGTTCTCGCGTGGCCTCGCTGCGCGCTGCGTACTGCTAGCGGCCCTGGGAACTGCTCTGTCGCCACAGGCTGCCAGCGCCCTGCCGCCGGGCTTCGTGGACACTTGCATCCTCTGCGACTGGAACCGCGCGATCGGACTGGCGTTCGCCCCCGACGGCCGGCTCTTCGTGTCGGAGCGGGACGGCCGGGTGTGGATCGTGGAAAACGGCGTGAAGGCCGCCACGCCGCTGATCGACATCTCCGAGGAGTGCCTCAAGTGGGGAGACCTCGGACTTCTTGGCTTCGCCCTCGATCCGCACTTCGATGAGAACGGCTTCCTCTACCTGTTCTACGCCGCGGACCATCACTATGTCACCCAGTTCGGTCTGCCCGGTTACATGCCCGGGTTTGACGCCAACCGCGCCACGATCGGCCGAGTCACGCGATACCAGGCCGACGCGGCGGACAACTTCAACAGCATCGTCCCCGGCAGCCGGACGATCCTCATCGGAGAGACTCTCTCCACCGGTATCCCGATCACCGCACGCAACCACGGCGGCGGCGGGCTCGCGTTTGGTGAAGACGGCAGCCTCCTTGTAGGCGCCGGCGACGGCGCCAGCCTCTGGGACACCGGCGGGTGCATCGCGGGCACCAGCTGCACGGGAATCGCCGACGGCATCATCACGCCCAAGGAAGACGTGGGTCCGTACCGCGCCCAGCTGGTGGATTCGCTCTCCGGCAAGATCCTGCGCATCGACCCTGACACCGGCGACGGGCTTCACGACAATCCGTTCTTCGATCCGGCGGCGCCCCGCGCGCCGCGCTCACGCGTGTGGGCGCTCGGGGCGCGCAACCCCTTCCGGCTCAGCGTGCGCCCCGGCAGCTCGCACGACCGCCACGCGAATTCGCCCGGCGCGATCTACGTCGGCGACGTGGGCTGGTTCAAGTGGGAGGAGATTCAGGTTTCCCGCGGCGAAGGCGGCGAGAACTTCGGCTGGCCGCTCTACGACGGGCTGCTGATCCAGGATATCTACAACGGCGGACCCGGCTACTACTACCAGGATGTTTACAACCAGGACGCGCCCAACCCGCTCTACGGCACGACGCCGCCCGGACAGGGACTCTGCGATCAGCCTTTCTTCCGTTTTCGCGATCTCATCCACCAGGATACCCTGCTGGAGAACCCGTCCTATCCCAACCCCTGCGACCCCACGCAGCAGGTGCCCGCGAATATCCTGAAGCACATTCACACGCGGCCGAAGATCGAGTTTCGCCACAACTCACTGCTCGCCCGCACGCCGACCTACACCGGCACATCGGCCACGATCAACACGCTCGGCTCCGTCAACTCGCCGGTTACCGGTGCCCCATTCCAGGGCGAGTGCGTGATCGGTGGCACGTGGTACAGCGAAGGAATCTTCCCGGAGGAATACCACGACACGTACTTCCAGGCTGACTGGTCGAGCGGGTGGATCCGCAACTTTGTCTTCGATGAAGAAGACCGGCTGACGGCGGTGCGGGAGTTTGCCGCCAACGGGTTCGGGGCGATCGTCGCCATGGCGGTTCACCCCTCCGGCAACGCGATCTACTACATCGACTACGACCGCAACATCGAGGAGTACCAGCTTCGCAGCATCGAATACGCTCCCGGCAACCTGCGGCCGACGGCGGTCGCGACGGCCGACGTGACCTTCGGGCCCGCCCAGTTGCCAGCCCAGTTCACCGGGAGCGCATCGTCCGACCCCGAGAGCGGACCGCTCCGCTACGAGTGGGATTTCGGCGATGGGACGCCGCCCAGCCGGCTCGCCGATCCGCTGCACCGATACCTGACAGACGACATCACCGCGACGGGGACCATCGTCGCGCGGCTGTTCGAACTTGCGCCGCCGACGCCGCAAGGCGATGGCGCCACCGACGCCGAAACCATTCGCGACGGCGTCTACCCAGACCTTGGCGACACCGATCCGCGCCTCCAATACGACACCACCCACGGTGGCGACCAAGGCTCGGTGGACTGGATCGGGTACACCTTCCCCGCGGCGAGAACGCTGCGCGGCGTGGTCTTCGTGGAGGGATTGGAACAGCCGGACGGGGGCTGGTTCGACACCCTCGCCGTCGAGGTTCGCGTGGGCGGCTCGTGGACACCGGTGACCGGCCTCGCCGTCGCCCCGGCCTATCCGGGCGCCAACGGAGTGGATTGGGAGATGTTCGAATTTGCCTTTGACCCCGTCGCGGCCGACGGTGTCCGCCTGATCGGCGACCCCGGCGGGTCAACCGGTTACATCGGCGTGGGCGAGCTCCGCGTGCTGGCAGATCCGATCGCTCAACCCACAGCCGCGACCAACTACGTCGCCACCCTCACCGTGACCGACGACGGCGGACTCACGCGCAGCGCGCAGGTCACCATCTCGCTGAACAACAGCCCCCCGGAGGTGACCATCACGAGTCCCACCGACGGCGCGCTCTACTCGATTCAGATCGCTCAGCACTTTGATCTGGAAGCGGACATCACCGACGCCGAACACGCTTTGGGCACGCTCGCGTGCCGCTGGCGCACGATCCTGCACCACGAAGACCACATCCACGTGGAATACTTCGAAAACAACTGCTCGTCCGAGGGCGTCACCGAACCGCTGGGCTGTGCGGATGAGCTCTACTTCTTCGAATTCGACCTGCTGGTCACCGATCCGCTGGGGCTCAGCACGCTGCGGTCGGTCTACCTCTACCCGGACTGTGCCGCCACGGCCTGCGCTACCGATGCCGACTGTCTCGACGGCATCTCCTGCACCGCTGACGCGTGCGTCAACAACGCGTGCGTTCACGGTCCGTGCCTGCATCCCGTGGTCGGAGACCTGGATTGCAACCACGACGTCAACACGGCGGACCTGGCGCTGTTCGCCGCGCACATGACGGGGCCGTGCTCGGCCCCGTGCCTCAGCGGAGACCTGCCGGCGTGCGCGGCCAACGGCGACGCCGATGGCGATGGGGACTATGACCTCGCCGACTACGCGGCCATGCAGCGCACCAGCGAGGTCGGCGGCGATTGACGAGCGCGAGGCGTCAGCCACCCCCGCCACCGTCACTCGCGCCGGCGATCGTCATGGCCCGAGCATCGAGCACGCGGGCGAGTTCCTCGGCGCTGAGCAGTTTCTGCGCCAAAGCGATTTCGCGCACTGTCCGCCCCTTCGCGTACGCCTCCTTGGCCACGGCGGCGGCGCTGTCATAACCGATGATCGGCGCGAGGCTCGTGCACATGGCGAGCGAGCCCTCGATCAGTTCCTCACAGCGGGCTTTGTTCGCCTCGATTCCCGCCACGCAGCGGTCGGCGAAGACCCGCGCGCCGGCCGCGAGCAGCCGGATCGACTCCAGCACGTTGTGGGTCATCATCGGCATCATCACGTTCAGTTCGAAATGCCCATCGCGGCAGCCGATCGTCACCGCCGCGTCGTTGCCGATCACCTGAGCGCAGACCTGGACGAGCATCTCGCTCATCACCGGGTTCACCTTGCCGGGCATGATGCTGCTGCCGGGCTGGGTGGCGGGCAAAAGGATCTCGCCGATGCCGCAGCGCGGCCCGCTGCCCAGCAGGCGAATGTCGCTCGCGATCTTGGTCAGCGCCACCGCTACCGTCTTGAGCTGCCCTGAGGCCTCGCACACCGCGTCCTTTGACGCCTGAGCCTCGAAGTGGTCCGCCGCCTCGACGAATTCGATACCCGTCACCTCGGCCAGCGCTGCCGACATTCGGCGGCCGAATTCCGCGTGCGTGTTGATGCCCGTCCCGACGGCCGTGCCGCCGATGGGCAGCTCACGGAGGGCGTTGATCGCCTTGTGCACCCGCATCACGGACAGTTCCGCCTGCCGGGCGAAGCCCGCAAACTCCTGTCCCAGCCGTACCGGCGTCGCGTCCATGAGATGGGTGCGGCCGATCTTGACGATGTCGTCGAACGCCTTGGCTTTCGCCGCGAGGGCCTGCTGAAGGTGCTGCAGGGCGGGCGCCAGATCGATCTTGAGCGCCTCCGCAACGGCGAGGTGGATCGCCGTGGGGATCACGTCATTGGAGCTCTGCCCCATGTTGACGTGGTCGTTGGGGTGCACGGGGTCGCGCGAGCCGATCTTCCCGCCGGCGAGCTGGATCGCGCGGTTCGAGATCACCTCGTTGGCGTTCATGTTGGTGCTCGTACCCGAGCCGGTCTGGAAGATGTCGAGCACGAAGTGATCGTCGAGCTTGCCGTCGACGACGTCCTGGGCCGCCTTGACGATCAACGAGGCGCGCTTCTCGTCGAGCTTGCCCAGCGCCTGGTTGACTTTCGCCGCCGCCTGCTTGACCAGCCCCATCGCCCGGACGAACCGCCGCCCGAACCGGTAGCCGCTGATCGGGAAGTTTTCGACCGCCCGCTGCGTCTGCGCTCCCCACAGCGCGTCCTCGGGCACGCGCATCTCGCCCATGCTGTCCTTCTCGATCCGGGTTCCGCCAGACATCGCTAACCGCTCCTTCCTTCACGGCCGCCGGCAGCGGCCGACAGATTGTTCCACGTTGAATCGTATCGCGGAACCTCGGCCCTGAGTAGGACGCCCCGCGCGACGCCGACGGGCGGATTCCCCCCCGCGGGCCAACCGCTACAATCCGGGCCATGGACATGGTCGTCGCCGACAACCTCATCAAGGTCTTCCCCACCCCGGACGGGCGGGACAAGACCGCTGTCGCCGGCCTGTCCTTCACGGTTCGACGGGGGCAGATTTACGGACTGCTCGGACCCAACGGGGCGGGAAAGACTACGTCCCTCCGCATGCTCAGCGGCCTGATGGCCCCCACGACCGGCAGCGCCCGCCTGGCCGGCTTCGACGTCGCTACCCAGGCCGAGCAGGTCAAGCGGATCCTCGGCTTCCTGACCGCCAATACGGGGCTATACCTGCGGCTGACCGCGCGGGAGCTGCTGGCCTACTTCGCCGAGCTGCACGGCATGGACCGGCCGGTGGCCGCCGAGCGGGCTGCCCGCCTGATCGACTGGCTGCGTATGGGCGACTTCGCCGACCTGCGCTGCGGGGCCCTCTCCACCGGCCAGCGCCAGCGTGTCAACATCGCCCGCGCCCTGGTCGCCGATCCGCCCATCCTGATCATGGACGAGCCCACGTTGGGCCTCGACGTATTGTCGAACCGGATCATCCTCGAGTTCATCCGCCGCGAGCGCGACGGCGGCAAGACGATCATCCTCTCGACGCACTACCTCGACGAGGCCGAGTCGATGTGTGACGTCATCGGATTGCTGCACGACGGCCGGCTCGTGGCCGAAGGGGACCTGGGCACGCTCCGCGCCCGCGCCGGCGAAGAGCGCCTGAGCAACATCTTCCTCAAGCTCGTACACGCCGATCAGTTCACCGGAGCCTTCCGCTGATGACGTTTCGCCGGCGTGTCGCCACCATCTACCGCAAGGAGCTGATCGACATCCTGCGCGATCGCCGCACGCTCATCGCAATGATCGTCGTCCCGATCGTGCTGTATCCGCTGCTCATGCTCGGTTCGATCCAGGCCGTGACCCACCAGGCCGTGTCGCTTGAAGAGGAGGGGTTCGTCATCGGCGTGCTGTCCAGGCAGGACGCCGTGGTGCTGGAGCGGCTCATCGCCCTGGACGAGGAGGCGCTAAACACGCAGCACGAGGCAGAGCGCGAGGCGGCGGAGGGACGAGGGGAACCGGCTCCTACTCGGGCCGCGCCAGGCAGCGCGTGGGAGAAGGTGCGGCTGGCCACGATCGACTCAGAAGACGAACTTCGCAGGCGCGTGCAGGACCGCGCGATCCAGGTCGGCGTGGTGTTCCGCGAACTCGCCCCGCTCGACCGCCCCGATCTGCAAACCGTTGTCGAGTTCTTCGTAGATGAAGAGGAGGTTCGCAGCGTCACCGCGCGCAACCGCCTGCGATCGCTTCTTACACGGACGGATGAGCGTATCACCGCCGATCGCATTGCCGCCGAGGGCTTGCCGCCGAATTTCGCCCGCCCGATCCGCACCACCAGCCAGAACCTGTCGGCGCCATCGTCGATCCTCGGCCAGGTGCTGCCGTTGATCCTGGTGCTGATGACCATCACCGGGGCCATTTACCCCGCCATCGACCTGACCGCAGGGGAGCGCGAACGCAACACGCTCGAATCGCTGATGGTCTGTCCGGTGCCCGTGCTCGAGCTGATCGTCGGCAAGTTCCTGGTCGTTACCACCGTGGCGATCATGGGGGCGACGCTGAACCTCTCCAGCGTAACGGCCACCGTGTACCTCGGCGGATTCCGCGAGGTCATCGCCAGCGACGGCGGGGCCATTCCCGTCGGCAAGATGGCCGCGATCCTCGCCAGCCTCGTGCCCTTCGCCGTGCTGATGTCGGCCATCATGATCGCCGTGTGCAGCTATGCCCGGACGTTCAAGGAAGCGCAGAACTACGTCACGCCGGTGATCATCGCGGTGCTGATCCCCGGCGGTATCGCCGCCCTCCCCGCCACGCGCCTGGAGGGCATGATGCTCATCATGCCCGTGGGCAACATGGTGCTGTTTGCCCGCGACATGCTGCTCGGCGCGGACGTGGCCGCGTGGAAGACCCTCAGCGTGATCATCTCGACCACGCTGTACGCCTCAGCCGCCGTGGCCATCGCCGCGAGCGTCTTCGGCCGCGAGTCGGTCGTGTTCAGCGATGCGGGTTCGCTGAAGACCACCTTCGCCCGACGCCTCTTCCGGCCCAGCGCCACCCCCAAGGTCTCGATGGTCCTGTTGCTGGTCGCGCTGCTCTTCCCAACGTGGTTCTTTGTGCAGACGGCGCTGCAGCCGCAGCCCGGCGAAGACGCCGCGATGCTGCTCCATGGCACGGGGCTGGCCATGCCGCTGCTCTTTGTGTTACTGCCCTGGGCGATCCTCGCCTACTGGAAGGTCTCGCCGCGGGAGACATTCGCGCTGCGTGCCCCGCACGCGTCGCACATCCTGGCGGGCCTGATGCTCGGCGCTTCCACCTGGATTCTCGCCCACGAGTTCACGGTCCTGCAGAACGCCATCTTCCCGGTGCCGCGCACGCTGCAGGAGAGCAACGCGCTGCTGACCGAATCTCTGATGGCGTTGCCCGGCTGGCACGCGCTGCTGCTACTCGCGGTGCTACCGGCGATATGCGAAGAGTTGCTCTTCCGTGGCTTTCTGATGAGCGGGCTGCGTGGCGCAACCGCGCGTGCCACCTGCGTAGTGGTCACCGCCGTGGTGTTCGGCACATTCCACTTCATCATCTTCAAGATGCCGCTGACGGTCGCGCTGGGCGTCGTGCTGGGCCTGCTCTGCTGGCACGCGCGGTCGATCCTGCCGGGCATTGTCATGCACGTCATGCACAACGGCCTGCTCATATCGATGGTACTGTGGCCGCGGTTGGGGACGGCACTGGGTGTGACCGCGGGCGAAGAGTCGGGGCACCTGCCGCTGCACCTCGTGCTGCCTGCACTGGTGCTGACAGCGGCGGGATTGTTGCTGACGCTGCGCAGCTCGCCCCCGGCCGAGCAAGCGCGGGCCGCCTGAGGGCCCACCGGTGCTACGAAATCAATCGAAGACGACCGTCCGCCCCTTGCTGACCAGTATCTTGTCCTGCACGTGCTGACGCACAGCGGTGGCAAGCACGACGCGCTCCAGGTCGCGGCCCTTCCGCACGAGGTCGTCGATCGAGTCGCGATGATCAATCGCCAGCGTCGACTGCGCGATGATCGGCCCCTCGTCGAGATCCTGCGTGACGTAGTGGCTCGTGGCGCCGATGATCTTCACACCCCGCTCATACGCCTGGTGGTACGGCCGCGGACCGGCGAAGGCCGGCAGGAAGCTGTGGTGGATGTTGATGATCCGCTCGGGAAACTCCGCGACAAACCGCGGCGAGAGAATCTGCATATACCGCGCGAGCACGATCAGCTCGACGCGGTGCTCGCGGATCAGTGCCAGCAACCGGGCTTCCTGCGCGGGCTTCGTCTCCGGTGTGACCGGCAGGTGATAAAACGGAATGCCGTAGATGTCCGCATGACGCCGCACGTCTTCGTGATTCGACGCGACAAAGGGAATATCGACGCTGTGCTCGCCGACGCTGTACCGCCAGAGCAGGTCGCTGAGGCAATGGCTCTCGCGGCTGGCGAGGATGGCCATGCGCTTGACGTGATCGCCCCAGCCGATGTGCCAGCGCATCGCGAACCGATCGGCCACCGGTGCCCAGGCTGCCTCGAAGGTCTCAGGGCCCAGCCCGAAGGTGTCCTGGTCGATCTCAAGCCGCATGAAGAACTCGCCATGCTGCGCATCGGTGTGCTGGTCGGCATCGAGAATGTTGCCGCCGTGCTGCGCGACGAACCCCGCGACGGCGGCAATGATCCCCTTGCCGTCAGGACAGCAGATCAGCAGGCGGGCCGTGGCGACGCTCTGTCTCAAGTCAGGAGTCCTCACTGTCTGGCAGCCTGGGGCCCGCGGGCTGCGCTATCGCCCCATCGGCGACACGCGGATCCGGGCTGTCCTTTCATCGATGTCGAGGGCGTCGATTCGGAACGACCGCTCCCCGTTCGGCCAGACGAACGCGTTGTCGAAGACCACGCCCTGCGCGAAATCGGCCGGTTTCGTGATCGGCCCCGTCGGCGACCGCAGACCCGATCGCTCGAGTTCGCGGATGTCCATCGGCCCGACCGCGGCGGCCGCAGCTGCAATCCACTCCAGCGGCACGTGCACGGCGCCGACGCGCACCCCCATCGGCCGGACGACCAGCGACGAGCCGTCGGGGCTCATCGCCAGCGACGTGTCGACAGACACGATCGACTCCCACCGTTCATCGGCATACCGCACCCCGAGGGAAAGTCCGCCCTCACGCAGCCGAAGGGCCATCCCCCGCACCTGCGGCGGGATCGCCTCGGCCATGTCGGGCCAGGATACAGGCGCCGCGGCCAGCCATTCGTTCAGCGATTCGCCCCGCAAAACGACCTCGAACGGCTGCCCCGCGACCATGCGGGCCGAAATCCAGTCAAAGGTGTCCGTGGCGTCCATCTGAGCCCGGCGGAGATCCTCTCCCTCAAGCTGCGGCGGCCGGTACCAACCGGGAACGTGATGCAGCGCCAACCAGCCTCCGGCAAACATCGCCGGCGCCGCGAGCGCGAGGCCGAGGCCGACGCGCAGCGCCCACCGCCGCACGCGCCGCCAACCGCTCGCTCGCTGCGTCTGCATCACGATCAAGCCATCCTGCGGGCCACACGGACAATTTGCCGCCGTCGCGCCGTCCCTGCGTTTGAGTCGTGGATTGTTGTACACACGATCGCCCCGGCGGGCGAGAGCGCTGCCTCGCCCGGGCCACATCGGCCGGGGGATTCTCGCGGATTCGACGCGATCGTTGTCATCCGCCCGGGCCGGACACCGCCCGGCAGTAATTGACCTGCCCATTTGCGCACCCCTACAATGCAGCCGGAGACCCGCAGGGGACAGTCAACTCGGCCAACGGATCGCATGTTCACACGCACCGCCAGCACGATGATCATCCTGCTCTGGCTCACCTCCATGGGCTGGATCATCAAGACTGACATCGTGCCCGCGTGGTCTGCGAACGACGTACCGCGGCTTAGCGTCGACGAATGGGTCCGGGTCGAACGCCGCGAGACCCAGGCGGGCGTTTACGACAGCCGCGGCCGCATCGGCACCGCCTGGAGCATGATCCGTGTGGACACGGTCCCCGTCGCCCGGACCGAGTCGGGCACGGTCGAATCCACGACGATCCAGCGCAACGACGCGATCCACCTCGAACGGCTGACCATCCCAGGACTTGAGGATGCCACGCCGCTACGAATTTTCGTCGACTCTCTCTTCAATCAGCAGGGCCGCCTCGACGAGTTCACCCTTCGCGTCCTCGGCGATCTCGTCGCCCTGCGGGTGCATGGCGAGCGGTTCCACGCCGACTTCTCTTTCGAGATCACCAACAACGATCGACCCGTGCAGACCTTCAAGGTTCCGCTGGCCGACGCGGGGATGATATCCGACTCGCTCAAGCCCTTTTCCCAGATGACCGGCGACCTGCACGTCGGCCAGTCCTGGCGCATGCAGGTCGTCAATCCGATCGCTGTGCTGACCGGCGTAGGCCCGCGGTTCAACACCCTGCTGGTACACGTCACCGGCCAGGAGTCGATCACCACCAGCGAGGGCACGTTCCTCTGCCATGTCATCGAGGCCGAAAGTGTGAAGGCCTGGATCGACGACACAGGCTATGCCCGGCGGCAGGAAATGCTCCTGCCGGTTGGCGGGCGGATCCGGATCGAGAGCGAGCCGTTCGACGAGGAAGCCTATGATTCCGTCACGCGCCACGGGATTCTGCCGTCGCGCGGATCAAGTGCACCATGAGCCAGTACTCCACTGATCCTTCGATCATCCTGTCCGGCGTGCGCAAGAGCTACGGCCGCAATGTCGCCGTCGACGATTTGAATCTCGAAGTGCGCCGCGGCGAGATCTTTGCATTCCTCGGCCCCAACGGCGCCGGCAAGACCACGACTATCAAGATGATCGTGGGCCTGCTGTTGCCCGACCACGGCACGGTGCAGGTTTGCGGCCACCACATCGGCTCCAACGGGCTGGCGGCCAAGGCGCTGCTCGCCTACGTACCGGACCAGCCGTTCATTTACGAGAAACTGACCGGACGGGAGTTCCTCTACTTCGTTGCGGAGATGTACGGCCTCCCCCCCGCCCGGCGCGACGCCGTCATGGAAAAGCTCATCGCCCGGCTCGAGATCGGTGACTACCTCGACCGCCTCACCGATGGCTACAGCCACGGCATGAAGCAGCGCGTGGTCCTCGCCGCGGCCCTGCTGCACGAGCCGCTCGCGCTGATCATCGACGAACCCATGGTCGGGCTCGATCCCAAGACTGTCCGCGCCGTGAAGGAGCTGTTCATCGAACACGCCCGCGCCGGCGGCACAGTGTTCATGAGCACCCACACCCTTGAAATGGCCGAGGCCGTGGCCGACCGCATCGCGATCATCCGCCGGGGTCGACTGCTCGCGTGCGGCACGCTCGCCGAGCTCAAGGCCCAGGCTGCCGAGCAGCACTCGCTTGAGCAGATCTTCCTCCAGCTCACCGAGACGCCCACATGACGGACACCTCGGCCGTCCGCCAGGACCGTTCGCTCATCGGCCTGCTCCTGCGGGTGCGGGCGCGCTCGATCTGGAATCTCGTGGTTCAGACCACCGCCGAAGCGCCCATCCGGGTGTCCGTCGCGGGGATGCTGGTCATCTTCATCTGGCTGGGGCTGTACAGCCTGTTCCTGCTGGTGTTCCGCCAGTTCGACGAGCGCACCCGCCTCGAAACGACCGTTGCCATTCCGCTGGTGTTCAACTTCTTCTTTGTCGCCATGCTGGCGATGCTGACCTTCTCCAACGCGATCATCGCGCACGGCGCGCTCTTTTCCAGGCGCGAATCAGAGTATCTGCTCGCCTCGCCGCTGAGCCCGGCCGACCTGGTGACGGTCAAGTTCGTCGAGAGCCTCGCGTTCTCAAGCTGGTCGCTGATTCTGCTCGGGCTGCCGCTGATGGCCGCCATGGCCGATCGCACGCCCAACCCGCTCTTTCACCTGGTATTCATCGCGTTCTTCCTGTTCTTCATTCCGATACCCGGCGCGCTCGGCCTGCTGCTCGCCTGGCTCTCGGCGCAGTACTTCCCCAGGCGGCTTGTTCGCGGCGCAGCCGTCATCGCCTCGCTCGGGCTGCTTGTGCTGATCGTGATCGGCTTTCGATCGCTCAAGATGGACGAAGTGTCCGAGACGTGGCTGCGCACTTTTCTCGATCGGATGAGCTTCGTTGAACACGCCCTGCTTCCCAACCGCTGGATCGCCAAGGGCATCGACCACGCCTTGAACCAGCGCACGGGGGAGGCGGTGCAGTACCTCGCCGTCACCGGCGCCAACGCCCTCTTTTTCAGCTGGCTGGCGGTGTGGCTCGTATCGCGCAAGTTTCACCACGCCTACGACCGGGCGACTTCCGGCAGCCAGTCGGGCCGTCGACCCGCAGCGAAGGCCTCCGGCGGCATCTGCGGCTGGGCGTTTTTCTACCTTCCGCTGCGCCTCCGGCTCATCGCCGCCAAGGACCTTCGCACGTTCCTTCGCGACCCGCTTCAGTGGAGTCAGCTGCTCATCCTCTTTGGGCTGATCATCCTCTACCTGACCAACATGCCCCATCTGGACCTCAACAGCGGGGCGCCGCGCCTGCTCATCCCGTTCCTGAACCTGTGCGCCATCAGCCTGATCCTCGCGACGTTCACGTGTCGTTTCGTGTTCCCGCTTGTCTCGCTTGAGGGCCAGCAGCTGTGGCTCATCGGCCTGCTGCCTATGTCGCGCGGCCAGATACTGCTTTCGAAGTTCGCCTTCGCCATGACCGTGACCTTGTTCGTCACCGGCGGATCGACCGCGCTGGCAATCATGATGCTCGATCTCGGTCTCGTCTGGTCGTTCATCCACATCGCCACGACGATCTCCGTCTGTTTCGGTCTCTGCGGCCTCGCCGTCGGGCTCGGTGCCCGGCTGCCGATGTTCAACCAGTCCAACGCTGCCCGGATCGCCAACGGCATGGGCGGCACCGCCAACCTGCTCGCCTCACTCGCCATGGTCACGCTCGTGCTGACCGCCGTCGGCTACGGCACCTGGCGCGCCCACCAGGCGGGCGACGCCGGCCCGCCGGAGCTCTCCTTCCTGCTCCCCTGCGCCGCATCCTGGCTCATCGCGATCACGGCGGGCGCCGCGGCGATGATCGTCGGCGCGCGACACTTCCACCGCCTCGAAACCTGAGCCAGCCGCGTGGCGGTCGACGGCCTGTGCGGTCTGATAATGCCCCGGGATTCGCCGCCCTTCCGCAGGACCGCTTCCACTGGGCGATCGACCGCGCGCGACGCGCCTAGGATCTGTCATGGAGCGGGAAACGAAGTTCAATCCACCCGGCGCCCCGGCCGCGCCCGGCGACGCCACAGCCTGGCAGCGCCGCATCAGCGCTCACGAAGTGTTCGAAGAGTTGCTCGCCGGCGAACTGCGCGCCGGTCGGCTCACGGCCGGCGGGCGCAGGCGCATCATCGCCTACGGGGCGCAGCTCGGCCTAACCCCCGCACAGGTCGCCCGTATGATCGAACGCCGGCGTAACGAGGCCATCGCCGACGACGACCCCGCCGCCCGGCATCACGCCCTCCGCCTGGTCGATCCGCCCCCGCAGCGTGTCCCCTTCGCGGCGAAAATCGCCCTCGTGATCACGCTCGCCATCGCCGTGGACCTGCTCATCATCTGGGCTCTCGCCGCATGAGGCTGCGACCAGGTCGGCGCGGTGCGCGTTGTTCAGGTGGACCCGCGCCTGCCACGGCTTGGCGGAATCGGCAGCGGGTGTCGAGCGGGTGGAAAGCGGTAGGCATTTGAGCCGGCTCTACGACCGCGGCTCTTCAGCGGTCGGCGCGCCGCCCTGCCCCTTGGCGGCCTGGAAGTCGAGCACGCGGTGAACCAGTCGGCGGTGCGCCTGCACGAGGTCCTTGCAGACGAGTTCCACGCGGTCGTTGAGCTCTGCGCGCTGGCGCGACACCTTGCGCAGCGATCGCTGCATGCTGCGGAAGCGCTGCATGTGTCGCCGGCGCATGTCGAGCCGGCCGAGCGACCGATCCACCGAGTCGAGGAGCTCGCGCACGCGGAACGGCTTGCACACCACGTCCGCTGCACCGAGTCGCAGCAACTCAATCGCCTCGCCCACGGTCGGCCGTTCGCCCATCACGATCAGCGGACGACGCCGGATCGCGCTCAGCTCGCGCGCCAGCTCGCAGGCGTCCATGTCCGACAGGTCACTCGCCGCGATGACCAGGTCGTGCGGCTCGTCGCGCTCGATGCGCAGACACTCTTCGCCGCTCGAGACGCAGGTCAGGTTCGTCTCGAAGCGCCCGACGATCGCCGACACGAGCGTCTCGAGCGTCTCCGGGTCCGGCTCGACGAGGAGAATGCGGTAAGGGCTGTCCGTCATACGGGTCGCTGCGTCCTTGTTGAGTCGGCGAAGTTTGTTCGCTGGCGCGACCGGCCACACGACCGGAGTCGGCCTCCGGGGGTCTTCGTGCGTCGCGGCGTGCGCATCGATCAGGGACGCAGGGAGATGCAGGCCGGCTCGCTCGGCAGTTCGATCACCGCCACCGTGCCCTCGCCCGCGCTGGATTGGAGCGTAATCCGACCGCCGCCCGCCTCGGCCAGCCTCGACGCAATCGAGAGGCCCATGCCCCGGCCGCGACCGGCCGGACGGTGCGAGTAGAACGGATCGAACGCGTGCTCCAGAACTTCCGGGCTCATGCCGCTCCCGTCGTCCTCGACGACGATCCGAACGGTGTCATCGGAAGCCCGGGCGGTCGAGTTGATGACGATGCGCCCCCCCTCGGGCGACAGCGCAGCCGCAGCGTTGGCAAGCAGTTCATTAATAATCCGGCGGAGGTGCTCGGCGTCGATCCCCGCGGCCAGCGCGGGGTCGGCAAGGTGGACATCGATCTGCCCCTGCCGGAGGCCAAATCGCTCGCGGCAGTGCTGGCAGGCGGCCTCGACCAGAGGCCCCACGGCGACGATCGCCCGCGAAGGCGACGGCGGCTTGGCGTACGTCATCAGGTCGAGAGCCATCGATGCCGCCCTGTCGGTCTGCTCTTTGATGATCCGAACATGACGGGCGACCTCCGCATCCGCCCCGCCGGCGAGCAGCAGTTGCGCACGGCCCGAAATGACGGCCAGCGGATTGTTGAGTTCGTGCGCAGCACCCGCCGCCGTCGCGGCCAGCGCCGCAACCGTCCGGGCACGAACACGATGCGGCAGCTCTTCCCCCATGCGCCGGCACGAGTCGGCGAGCCGCTCGGCGAGTTGGTCGGCGTCGCATCGTGAGGCGACGTTCGATAGCCCCGTGGCCATTGACTGGCACAACGCGCGCAGCGGGCCCTCCTCCAAGTCGCGCGCGGCCTGCTCAACGGCCGCCGCGGGCACGACGCATACCCCCTGCAGCCCCGCGCGGCACGCGAGGGGCAACGCGGCGAGCCCTCGCTCGGGCAGACTACCGAAAGACTTGCGCCAGCAGCGGGCCACGTGTTCATCGCCAATCGCGCCGAACAAGCCCTGCATCAGTGGATTCGACATGGCCCGGGCGAACTCGGGTGCCGCGACGCGCTCCACCCGGGGCGCGGCGTCGGCGGGTTGGTCCTCGCCCCACGCAACGGCGTGCCATGTGCTCCCGCCACCGCCCGGCAGCAGCACGAGCGCCTCGGCAACGCCCAACAGGCCGGCCAGCGCTTCCGCGGCCACCGCCGCCGCGCCGGTGCTGTTGGGCAGCCGCGACAGCGCCCCATCCCACGCCGCCGCCGCCGCTGCGATCCGCGAAGCCGCCACCGATGCCCGGGCAGCGAGCCAGCGCTCTCCCACGGGACCGGATGATCCGCGCTCAACCGCGCTCCGGTCCTCACCAGGTTCAAGACCAAGCCTCCGCACGATGGCGTCCGCGGCGCGGCGCGAATCGCCGATCCAGTCGAGGCAGGCTTCTTCAACGTGGTCTGGGCTCAGTCCGGCCATCTCCGCCAGGCGCGAGGTGTCGACGGTCCGATCAGGGCGCGCGGCGTCCGAGGCCCGCGTTGCCACGGCATCGGCAAGTTCGATCACGGCTGCGAGCCGGTCGCCGGCCTGCCCTCCCCAGCCGCCGTGGTGGAGCCACGCGGATCGCACGACCGCATCCGGACAACCCCAGGCCCCGGTCGCGCGGCGACCGACCAGGGTGTGGTCGACCCCGAGCATGCCCCGCTCCGCAGCACAAAGAGTCGAGCCCGATCGCGCCAGCTGATCGAGAATCCGCGCATAACCCCGCGGGTAGAGGTGCGCGAGAATCAGCCGACCCACGTCATGCCAGAGGCCGCAGGCAAACGCAGCCGCCCGCCGCGCGTCGGCCGCTTCCGCGGGCTCCTTCACTGATGCGGGAGAAACGAACTCCCGGGCCAGCGCGGCCACGGCCAGCGAATGCCGCCAGAATGTCGAAAGGGAGAAGGCACCGCCCCTGACGGGCGTGGAGGTCGCCGGCAGGCGGTACGCGAAGTCCGCGATGGTCCCGCAGGCCAGCGCAAAGGCGTCGATCCCGATCGTGGGCCGCCCGGGCGTCACGGCCGAAAGCACACCCAGGATGTCCGACGTGGTTGCGGTTGCGGGGATGCGCGCCTCCGGGCGACCCGCAGCGGGGAAGTCCGGATCGGCGAGGTAGTCGAGATACGCGGAGGCGAATCGACGATCGTCGGCGAGGAAGTCGACACGGTCGCCCGGCACGCCCGCCGGGGCGAAGAAGTCGGCCAGAATCGCCATCAGGCCGGGGGATGGGCTTGGAAGCCGCCGGACCGCCTCGAGGACAGACTCTGAGCCTGTGGCATGGGCGACAGGCGTCGTGTTCGAAATGAGGAGGCTTCCGCCCACCATGGCCGGCCTCTCAGCGATCTGGGCCCCGCGCCGAGGCGACCGCCTGGCGCGCCGGGCCTCCGCGGCATCAGCCCAGGTGGAGCAGCTCCGCCATCCGGTTGATGACCGTCAGGATTTCGAACGGCTTGCGGATGAAGTCGTCCACGCCCGCCGACTTCAGATCCAGCACTTCGTCGGGGTCCGCCGCCCCGCTGATGCAGATGATCTTGATGTGCTCGTACTTTGATTTCGTCCGGATCGACCGCGCCAGTGCTGCCCCGTTGACGTCGGGGAGCTTGTAGTCGAGCAGGATGATGTCGGGCCGGAACTCCTCCACCGCGATGCCGGCGTCGAAGCCCGTCATCGCCGTCCGGATCTCGAACCGCCCGTCGCGTTCAAGCAGTTCCGTGAACATCTCGACCAGGGCTTCATCGTCGTCGACAACGAGCACTTTCTTCTTGCCGTTGCCGATCTGGTCCAGCGGGATGTCGTTCTCTTTCATGAACTTGATCAGCGAGTCGCGCGGGATGCGCCGGAAGCGGGATCCCGGCACGCGAAAGCCGACCAATCGTCCATTATCGAAACAGCGGATCACCGTCTGCTGGCTTACCTTGCAGATCTTGGCGACCTCACCGGTGGTAAACACGGTCTTAGGCTCTGTAGCCGCCATATGGAGCTCTCCCATTCCCCCCCGGGTCGCGCGCTGGCACGACTTACTTTGTGCATCTCCCCCATCTTTCCATCAGAGTAATGAACGAAGGTCCGATAGTCAACCCCTCGAAGCTCAAGACCCGAGAAAAAAGCGACTTGGAGGCTGTCGGGTGGAGAGAATATCGGAACGTTGTTCGCCGGGCGGCCGTGCTACGGGGGGAACTGACCGCAGGACCAGTGTAGCGGCACGGCCCACGTCACGAGGCCGGGAGCCGAAGGAGCTGCCAAGCCGGTCGCCGACGGGCTACCCCGCGCGGGCTCTGCGGCGGCGGCCGGTCACTGAGACCCACAGCACGGTGATGTCGGCCGGGCTGATGCCGCTGATTCGTGAGGCCTGGCCGAGCGTCCTGGGGGCCACCCGGGCGAGCTTCTCCCGGGCCTCGAGTCGCAGCTCCGCGATCGCGCGATAGTCGAGGTCGGGCGGCAGGGCGAGCGATTCAAGACGCCGCATGCGATCGACCAGGTCCGCCTGACGGGTGAGGTAGCCGCTGTACCGGGCGTCGATGAGGACCTGCCGGATCTCGCCGGGCGGGAAAGGCCCCTCCCCCGCCGCTGCCAGGGCCGCGGCGATTGACTCGACATCCGCCTCGGGCCGACGCATGTAGGCCGAGAGCCGCACGCCGTGGTGGCCGGTGCGGTCGCAGGCGGCGGCGATCGCAGCGCGGGCCGCACGACCCGCCTCGAACCGCTCCCACCGCGCATCGTCCACCACGCCGAGGCTTCGCCCCAGCGGGGTCAGGCGCTGGTCGGCGTTGTCACTTCGGAGGTTCAGGCGGTACTCCGCCCGCGAGGTAAACATGCGGTAGGGTTCGGTGTGCGGCTTGGTGACCAGGTCGTCGATGAGCACACCGATATAGGCCTGCTCGCGGCCGAGGACGACCGGCTCCTCGCCGCGAAGGCGCTGCGCGGCGTTGATGCCCGCGATCAAACCCTGCGCCGCCGCCTCCTCGTATCCGCTTGTGCCGTTGATCTGCCCGGCGAGGAACAGCCCTTCGACAAGTTTGCTCTCAAGCGAAGCGGCGGTCTGGTGCGTGGGAACCCAGTCATACTCGACCGCGTAGCCGTGCTGGAGGATCCGCGCGGTTTCGAGCCCCGTGATGCACCGGACGAAGTCGTCCTGCACCTCTGCCGGCAGCGACGTCGAAATCCCGTTGCAGTAGACCCTCTCGTGGTCGTAGCCCTCGGGTTCGAGGAAGACCTGGTGACGCGACTTGTCGGCGAATCGGACGACCTTGTCTTCGATGCTGGGGCAGTAGCGCGGCCCTTGCGACTGAATCTGTCCGGAGTACATCGGGGCGCGATGCAGGTTGCCGCGGATGTGGTCGTGCGCTGCCGCGCCCGTGTAGGTGATCCAGCAGCAGACCTGGCGCTGGGTGATCCGATCGGTCATCACGGAGAACGGTGTTGGCTCGTCGTCGCCGGGCTGCTCCTGGCAGGCGGAGTAGTCGATCGAGTCTCGCGCGATTCGCGGCGGCGTGCCGGTCTTGAGGCGGCCGAGTTCGAAGCCCAGCCGTTGCAGCGCGGCGCTGAGCCCGACGCTTGCCTGCTCGCCGATGCGCCCGCCGCTGGACCGCGCGGTGCCACAGTGCATGAGCCCGCGCAGAAACGTGCCCGTGGTAAGTATCGCGGCGCGGCAGGACAACCGCCGGCCATCCGCGAGCGTGACCGCCCGGACGACGCCGCACGAGGTGCCGGCTCCGGACTCGCGGCCGGGGTCAACCTCCAGGTCGTCGACGATGCCCTCGACGATTTCGATGCGCCGCTCGGCGGCGAGCATCGCCTGCACGGCGCGGGGGTAAAGGTCGCGATCGGCCTGTGCGCGCGGCGCCCAGACTGCCGGGCCCTTACTGCGATTGAGCATGCGGAACTGAATCCCGGCGGCGTCCGTCGCCAGCCCCATCAGGCCGCCGAGTGCGTCGATCTCGCGGACGATCTGCCCCTTGGCGAGACCGCCGATGGCCGGGTTGCAGGACATGCGGCCGATGGCCTCAGCCTGCATGGTGATCAGCGCAACGCGAGCCCCCATCCGGGCGGCCGCCCATGCGGCCTCGATCCCGGCGTGTCCGCCGCCGACCACTACGATGTCGAAGGATGGTCCCAACGGCCCGCCTCACCGGTCGCATTGGGAGCTTACCAGAACGGGATGGCGCGGGCGATATCCTGAACTGCCGGACCCGGCCCACCCGGTCAACGGCCCCACGTCACAGCATAGGACGGCGCCTCAGAGCCATCGAGAAGGCCGAGGGCGACCGCGGTCGCGTCGTCGATGCCGGTGTGGATCGCTTCGGGCGATCCGCCGCTGAGGCTCGCCCGGTAGATCACCTTGTCCGCCTTGTCGGACCAGTAGAGCATCGCGCCGGCGGAGTCGACCGCCATGCCGGTGGGATCGTCGATTCCCGTGAGGAAGTTGGACACACCCGCGCCGGCCAGCCCGGCCCTGCGGATGCGCTTATTGGGCTTGTCCGTCCAGTAGATCTTGCCGCCGACTGGATCTACGACGAGGTCGAGCACCTCGGCTTCGCCAGTGACGACATCTGCGGCACCCGTCCCATCCAAGTTCGCACGCCGGATCTTCGACGTACTCTTGTCGGCCCAGTACACCTTGCTGTTGACCAGGTCGAGCGCCAGCGCGGTAGGGTCGGAGACGCCTGTGGCCACGTCGGCAACGCCTGATCCGTCCAGATTCGCGCGGCGGATCCGCTGGAGATTCTTGTCTGCCCAGAAGAGCTTGCCGCCTGCCGGGTCCACGGCGAGCGCGATCGGGTCTTCGATGCCGGCGACGATCTGCTGGTCGTTCGAGCCGTCGAGATCCACTCGCCGGATCGACTTGTCAGTCTTGTCCAACCAGTAGACCTTGCCAGCGATCACGTCCACGGCGAGCCCCGGCGCTTCATCGACTCCCGCAACGAGCAGCGCTTCCTTGGCGCCATCGAGCTGTGAGTGGTGGATCCCCTTCGTGCTGAGATCCGCCCAGTAAACCAGGCTCTCGGTTTGGGACGCCGAGGGGCGCACTTCTGCGCGGACTCGCTGTGACACGCCCTGCACCGTCGCGACGACGTCGAGCGTCAGCGGATCGGAGTCGTCATCGGCCAGGTCGCCATCCCCGTCCACCTCGCCGTCCCCGTCCTCGTCCACACCGTCCTGACCTGTGATCGTGTAGCTGCCGCCCCCGAACGGCTCGTCCGTAACCCATTCGCCGTCGCGCTGGTCGGTGCGCCAATTCTCGTCATCGGAGACGTACCGGAGCGCGAGAGCCAATCCTGACTCGGCGATGTACCGCGCCTGGGCGCGACGCTGTACCGATTGGGCGAGCTGCGCGCTGGTGCCCTGCGCGCTCACGAACGAGTAGGCGAGGGCGCCGCAGACGGCCATGGTCACGAGGACGAGGATCAGGGCACTGGCGCGGCGACGACGGGGGAACCTCAAGGCGGCGGCTCCGGGGTGGGAGTTCTCGGACGTGTAAGTCCGGGGACGCCCCGCTGGAGCATCGGCAGTTCCACGGTGCCGATGAAGCCGCACCGTCGCGCAAAGAAGAAGGCCCCGAAGGCGGGTGCGCCTTCGGGGCCTCGATTCGTTCAGATCGGCCTGGTCGTTACCGGGCTTAGGCGTTGGCCTTCGCGGCGGCATCGACGATCGCGCGAATCTTGGCCTCGGCAAGCATCTTGCCGGCCATGATCTTGCAGCACGACTCGTCGTCGCCGACCTTGTAGGTCACCTTCTTGCCGTTGTCCGCAGCGAGCTGCGCGTCCTTCGCGCAGTGAGCCGGGGCGCCCTCGACCAGGATCTGCATCGAGACGGTCCGTGCGGCCTCGCTCGCGAGCTTGGCAGCCTTCTCAGCCTTCTCCTGGGTGTCGAAGTCGATGCCGGCCACGCGGTACATGACCTTCCCGCCGTTCTTCTCGGCGAGGGCCTTGGCGGTCATCGGGCAGCGGACGCACTCACCACCGGCGGCGTACTGCACGGTCGTGATGGTCTTGGCATAGCTCTCCAGGGCGCCGGTCAACTTCTCGACGGCGGCGGGCATCTCGCCGAAGGTGTCTTCACCGACGACGTACTGGACGGGCTTGCCATGCTCCTTCGCGGCAGCCTCAGCGGCCTCGATGGTGTCGAGGGTGTTCTCGCCGACGCGATACTTCATCGCGGGCATGGACGCGAGGGCGACATTCTTGCTCTTGCAGCAGCCGGGCTTGCTGGCGCAACCGGCCTTGCCTTCCTTTTCGCTCGCGAGGGTGGCGCCCTTCTCGCCGCAGCCGCCCTTGCCATCCTTGTCGCTGGCCAGCGTGACCTCAGTGGCCTTCTTTCCGCAGCCTTCCTTCGCAGCGACCTCGGTCGCCTTCTTGCCCGCGCAGCCGCCCTTCTCGTCGCTTGCCTTCGCGAGGACGACGTCCGGCGACTCGCTGCCCGTCTCCGCCGGGGGACAAGCCAGAGCCGGAGCGGCCATCAGCGCCAGCGCAGCAACCATCGAACCCAGGAACTTCATCATCAGGACTCTCCTTGAAATGGATCCCATACTTTCGCCAGGTCAGGTGACGATCCGACTCCGCCGCCCCGCGGGACGCCGGCTCCGACGTCGATGCCTTGACATTCCTTCGATTGGGATAATCCCCGGCGTCGCCCGAACGCTCCGCCGGGGCGGCACCACGAGGCGCCTGCCCTCTTATAACCGCGCAGGCGGGGCACCGATTCCCGAGCCGCCCGTCGCCTGACAGGGAAGTTACATTGGCCCCGCCCGGCCGTGCCGAAGGCCCTCAGCCGCGGTACTCGCACCGGGAGGTGCAGGTCTCGGCCAGGTTCACCTGGGCCAGAAGCGGGAGAAGGGGCTTGGTGCGGTGGAAGATCCACCGGGCCACGGCCTCCGCCGTGGGGTTCTCCAGCCCCTCAATGTCGTTCAGGTAGCGATGGTCGAGCTGATCGAGCAGGGGCTCGAAAACCCGCTTGATATCCGCGAAGTCGATCAGCCAGCCCGTTTGCGGGTCGACCTCGCCTTCGCACACAAGCTCGACGTGGAAACTGTGCCCGTGGAGACGGCCGCACTTGTGGCCCGCAGGGACGTTCGGGAGGCGATGGGCCGCCTCAAACGAGAAACCCCGGACCAGACGAACACGGCTGCTCTTACCGGACTCAGTCGCCACCGCTTGCCCAGATTCTAGCGGATTGCCGCACAGGATGCAGCAGAATTCACGTAACGGGGGCGTCTCAAACCCGCCCGCTCGCCCCGAGAGGGGCGGATCCGCGATGGGATGGCCCCCGCGGGAAGCGCTGTCAGGGCGTCTTCGGAGCCGTGGCGGCGGGTTCCGCCGGCTTGGCGCCCTCCGGCTTCGGCGTGCCGGTGTAGGGCGTGAACTCCCGGTCCAAGTCCTTGTACTCGACGACCTTACAGTCTTTGACCACAACAGGAACCGCAGGGACCACCTTGCCGACGGGGTACTTCTTGTGCTCCGTCAGTTCGGAGGCGGCGATGCGGTCGAGCGTGTCCATGCCGCGGACAATCTTGCCAAAGATGACCTGGCCGCCGCCGTCGCGGTTGATATCCTCGCCGGGGCGGTTGTCCGCCGTGTTGATGAAAAACTCAGCTTGGGAGCACTTCTTGAACTGGTACGGGACTCGGACCATGCCGATGGTGCCGCGCGCGTTCTTCATGCCGGGCTTCCACTCGGAGTCGATGGCCTCGTGCAGCCCCGCGGTCTTCTTGTCAAAGTTCTCGTCGGCGGCACCCATGGCCACCAGGTTGCCGGAGCGCGGGTCGCGCTGAACCCGGTGCACCAGCGTACCCTTATAATACCCCTCGGACACATAGCGGAGGAAGTTCTCGACCGTCTTCGGGGCCGCGATGTGGTCCAGTTCGAAGATCATGTCGCCCAGGTTGGTGCTGAACTTCGCGTACTTCATCGCGGCGGGATCGGGCGTCGCGGGGGCGGGCGCGGCCTTCGGCGGCTCAGCGGCAGCGGGCGCGGCGGGCTTGGGCTCCTCCGCCACCGCGAAGCCGCAAAGCACGAGCAGAACGAACAGGCTGGCGAGTCGATTCATCGGGTTCTTCCTCGTGGGCCGCGGATTCGCGACGGCCCGGTGATGCAGGCGAAACGGCTGCCGCCGGACACGGCGGCCTCGCCCATTCTATCGGCAGCGGCGACCCGGCGGGCCCAACCCCCCCGGCGCCCCCCCGCAAATACCCGGGCCGACCACCCCCGGGGCCGCCACCCCCAGTGGGGCGGCACCCCGGGCGGTACGCTACTCGATGCCGAGCAGCTCGACCTCGAACACCAGCGTCGCCTTACCCGGGATCTGCGGCGGACGCCCCTGCTCACCGTACGCGAGGTTGTAGGGGATAATGAGGTAGCGCTTGCCGCCGACCTTCATGCCGCTCACGCCTTCGGTCCAGCCCTTGATCACCTGGTTGAGCCCGAAGGTGATGGGCTGACCGCGATCGACCGAGCTGTCGAACTTGCTGCCGTCCACGAGCCAGCCGGTGTAGTGGACCTTCACGCGGCTCGTCGCCGTCGGCTGCGCGCCGTCACCGACCTTGATGTCGATGTACTGCAGTCCCGAGTCGTTGGTCATCACCTTCGAGCCGGCCTTCGCCTCGAGCTCGGCGATCTTGCCGGGAAGCTTCGCGGCCTGCTCGTCGGCGAAGGCCTTCCGGGCAGCCTCCTCGCGGGCCTGCTTCTCGGCGGCGCGCTGCTCGGGCGTCATCGCGCGGACGGCCTTCGCCTTCTCCAGCATAGACGACGCCTGCTTCCGGAACTCCGAGGCCTTCGCCTCACGCTCGGGCGAGGTCTTCACCGGGAAGCTGGCGTCGAGCGTCTTGTTCCACGCCTCGATCTGGTCCTTCTGGGCGGCCAGCAGCGCGGAGGCATCGCCCTCGATAATGACGTAGTGCATTGCGTCGCCTCCGGCGATCGCGTCGACCACGTCCTGCCCCTCGATCACGCGGCCGAACACCGAGTGGCGGTTGTCGAGCCAGGGCGTGTCCTTGTGCGTGATGAAGAACTGGCTGCCGTTGGTGCCCGGCCCGCTGTTGGCCATGGAGAGCACGCCGGGGCCGTCATGGCGCAGGTCGGCGCTGAACTCGTCCTTGAACTTGTAGCCCGGGCCGCCCGTACCGTTACCCGCAGGGTCTCCGCCCTGGATCATGAAGTCAGGGATGACGCGGTGAAACTTCAGGCCGTCGTAGTACCCGCGCTGGGCCAGGTTGACGAAGTTGGCCACGGTGACCGGCACCTTGTCGGCGTATAGGGTCAGCCAGATGTCACCCTTGCTGGTGCTGAAAATTGCGAGCAACTCAGAGCTCCCGCCGGCAGGCTTGTCAGTGGCCTCTTCGGCCTTCGCGACGGTGCCGGCCAGGGCCAACGCGAGGACGGACGTCATCAATCGCAACATCACAACCACTCCCCTGTCATCTCCGGGCGCGGACCATCGCCGCGCCTCCGCATGCCGCGGGAAACACGGTTCGCCGCGGTACACGGACGATACCCGACACCGCGCCCGCCGGCAAGCCGGGCCAACCCCGCGTCACCAACGTGAGCCGCCGCCACGCGCTAGGCTCCGCGGGGCCGACGCTGTAGGATTTCGCCGCCCGCTGGAGCCGGACTGAATCCTGGACTGACGACGTGGCAGACCAACGCTCGCCATCCCGATCGAATCATCCCACGAGCGCAGTGGATCCACGCCCCGACGGCCCGCCGCGCAACCTCCTGTTGAACCGCAACTTCATCCTCCTATGGGTGGCGTACGGCGTCAGCGCCATGGGCGACCACCTCTCCGAGATGGCGATTCTCAAAACGCGCGGCGTCATGGAGACCTCGACGCACGCGACCGCCGTCACCGCCCGGCTCACGTTCCTGATGTTCGTGCCCTTCTTCCTCTTCTCCACGACGACGGGATGGCTGGCTGACCGGCTGCCGCGGCGCGGGATGATGGTGCTCTCGGACGTCGCCCGCGCGGCGATCATGTTCAGTTTCGTCTCGCTGATGGCGATGACCTCGGGCTGGTTCGACCCTTCCCAAGCCGGGCCCGAGGCGTGGGGACCGCTGCTGCCGATCATGCTCATCGGGCTTTTCGCAGCGGTGTTCGCGCCGGCCCGTTCGGCGCTGCTGCCGACGCTTATCCGTGAGAACCAGCTTGTCCGTGCCAACGGGCTGATCGCGGGACTGGGCATCATCGCGACCATGATCGCCTACAAAGTCGGCGGGTGGCTGGCCGAGAATCACCCGGCCGAGCTCGCCTTCCGCATCAACGCGGGGACGTTCGTGCTCAGCGGCGTGGTGCTGCTGCTGCTTCGTCCGCCCCCCCAGCCGCGCGTGCATCACAGCGGCGAGGGCACCGTGAGGGAACTGCTCGCGGGGCTGCGCTACACAGCGTGCCACCGGCGCGTGGTGGAGCTCATCGGCGTGGCGGTGCTCGTGTGGTTCTGCGGACCGCTGGTGGTGAGCGTGATTCCCGCGCTGGTGCGAGACGCCTACGGCGGCACGCTCTCCGATATCGGCGACTACCGCGCACTGCTCGGGCTGGGGTTCATCATCGGCGCCGGGCTGATCACCCTGTTTGGCGATGCGCTGCGCGGCGAGATCGCGATCACCTGGAGTCTGTTTGGCATCGGCGCAAGCATCGCGGTGATGGGGCTGAGTGCCTTCCTGCCGCTGGAGGCCGCCTCGCTCGGCGCGCTCGGTGCGGTGGGCATCGTGGGTGCGGGGCTGTTCGGGCTCGGGGCGATGGCGAGTTTCGAAGCGCTGATGCAGCGGATCGTACCCAACCGATTTCGAGGCAGGGTGTTCGGCGTCAAGGAGCTGGCCTGCAACGCGGCGGCCATGACCGCTACCGGCCTGCTGGGCGTGCCGGACTGGCCGGGGCTCGATCAGGTCGTCGGTTACATCCTGTGCGGCGTCGCCGTGGTGACGTTCGTGGCGGGCGGGGTCACGCTCTACATCCGCCTCGGCCGCGCCACACTCGAACGCAGCATGGCCTTCGCGGAGAACCTTAACGAGTTCCTCACGCGATTCTGGTATCGCCTTCGGCGCGTCGGCCCGTCGACAATTCCCCGGACCGGGGGCGCGATCATCACGGCCAACCACGTCTGCCCGGCGGACCCGCTGTTCATCGCGGCGGCGGCGCCCTATCGCAAGATCGGGTTCATGGTCGCGGCCGAGTATGCCGACTGGCCCGTCGCCCGCTTCTTTATCCGGCTGGTCGAGTGCATCCCCGTCCGCCGTGACGGCAGCGACATGGGGCCGACCAAGCAGGCCATCCGCCACGTGCAGGCGGGCAAGGCGCTGGGGATCTTCATTGAGGGCGGCATCGTCGAGCCCGGCCAGGCGGGCCGCCCGAAGGACGGCGTGGCGCTGATCGCCCTCAAGACGGGCGCGCCGGTGATTCCGGTTCACATCAGCGGCGTGCGCTACCACGACAGCGTGGTACGCGGGCTTCTGGCGCGGCACCGCGCCTGCGTACGGTTCGGCAAGCCGGTGGACCTGAGCGAGTTTGCTGAAGGCGGGCGCGAGGCAATCCGCGCCGCAACCGAGCGTATCTATGCGGCGATCCAGGCGCTGGCGCCGCCGGCCGAGACCAGGGAGGCTCAAGGACCATGAGTCCGCGTGAACGGTGGGAGCGCTACAAGCGCCACCTTTGTGTGTGCGATTCGATCGGGCTGTCACTCGATGTGTCCCGCATGGGGTTCGACGACGCCTACCTCGACGCGATGGCGCCGAGGCTGCAGGCGGCGCTCGAGGCGATGGAGGCGATCGAGAAGGGCGCCCTGGCCAACGTCGACGAGCAGCGCATGGTGGGCCACTACTGGCTCCGCGCGCCGCAGCTCGCCCCGTCGGCCGACATCGCCGCGCAGATCACCGGCACCATCAAGGCGATCAAGGCATTCGCGCATGACGTGCAGGAGGGGCGCGTTCATCCGCAGCAGGGTGAGGCGTTCTTCATCGCGCTGGTCGTGGGTATCGGCGGCTCGGCGCTGGGGCCGCAGTTCATCCTGGACGCCCTCGGCGGCAGCGAAGACCTCATGCTCGTCCGTACGCTGGACAACACCGATCCCGAAGGCATTGATCGGATACTGGCAGATCTCGACGAGTCAATCGCCGAAACGCTGACCATCGTCATCTCCAAGTCCGGTGGCACCAAGGAAACCCGCAACGGCATGCTCGAAGTGCAGGCGGCCTACAAGCGGGCGAAACTGGACTTCGGCAAGCACGCGGTGGCGATCACGGGCGAGGGCAGCGCCCTGCACAAGACGGCCACCGAGCAGCGATGGCTGCGCACTTTTCCGATGTGGGACTGGATCGGCGGCCGGACGAGCGTGCTGTCCGCCGTGGGGCTCCTGCCGGCGGCACTGCAGGGGCTCAACATCGAGGGGCTGCTCCACGGCGCCGCCGCCTGCGACCAGGTCACGCGCGAGCGGGACATCCGCCGCAACCCCGCGGCGATGATGGCGCTGATGTGGCACTACGCGGCCCACGTTCGCGGCGTCCGCGACATGGTCGTGCTGCCCTACGCGGATCGGCTGCTGCTGCTGGGGCGGTACCTTCAGCAGCTCATCATGGAATCGCTCGGCAAGCAGTATGATCGAACGGGCGCCACGGTCCACGAGGGGCTGACCGTCTACGGAAACAAGGGCTCGACCGATCAGCACGCTTACGTGCAGCAGCTCCGCGACGGCGTCGCCAACTTCTTCGTGACGTTTATCGAGGTCCTCCGCAAGCGGGAGAGCAAGTCGATGGCTGTCGAAAACGGCGCGACCACCGGCGACTACCTCGCAGGCTTCCTGCACGGCACGCGCGAAGCGCTCACGGAGCGCGGTCGCGAGTCGATGACCCTCACCATCGACCGCGTCGATGCCCACAGCGTCGGCATGCTCATCGCCCTGTTCGAACGTGCCGTCGGCGTGTACGCCGAACTCGTGAACATCAACGCGTACCACCAGCCCGGCGTCGAAGCGGGCAAGAAGGCGGCCGAGCGGATCCTCGCGCTGCAGCATGTGGTGCTCGCCCACATGGCCTCACACAAGGGCAGCGCCATGTCGGCGGAGGAAGTCGCCGCCTCGCTCGAGCGGCCCGACGACGTCGAGGACATTCTGCACATTCTTGAGCACGCCGCCGCCAACGACGATCGGCCGATCCGCCGTAGCGACGCGACGCGCGGATGGAGCGCGAAGTTCGTCGCGGAATAGAATCCGCCGCCGAGACGAGCCCATGACGCACCTGGTCGCATCCATTCGCGTGAACGATCCCGACCAGGCGGCGGCCGAAGCGGCCGAGGCGAGGGCCGCCGGCGCCACGGCGATCGAACTGCGCATCGATACCCTCCGCAGCGGCGCGGAGCGACTCCGCGGACAACTGCTGGCGAAGCGCGAGGCGGTCTGGATCGTCACCTGCCGGGCCCCCGACGAAGGCGGCGAAGGCCCGGCGGATCCGGCGGTCCGCGCTAGGCTGCTGTCCGAGGTCGCCCGTGATACCGGCGCCTTCGTAGACTTCGAGTACGCGGCGCTGCAGTCGGCGAAGGACGCACGCGAGGCCGCCCTGCTCGCGGCCCGATGCGGCGGTGAATCCCGGCTGATTGTCTCAGCTCACGATTTTGCGGGCATGCACGGCGATCCGGCGGGGCAGCTTGCAGCGATGAGCGCCGTACCGGACGCCTGTGCCGTAAAGCTCGCCGCAACGGCCCGGGACATTCGCGACGCCATCACGATGCTGGGCCTCCTCCGGCAGCAGGCGAAGCCGACGATCGCTATCGCGATGGGCGAGCCCGGCCTCGTGTCGCGTGTGCTGGCGCCCAGGTTTGACGCGTTCGCGACGTACGCCAGCCTTAACGACGACGGGGCCACCGCGCCCGGGCAGGTGCCGCTCGCCGACATGGTGCATCTGTACCGGGCCACGGCGATGACGCGGCAGACCCGGCTGTTCGGCGTCATCGGCTCCCCGGTGGCACACTCGATGAGCCCGGCGTTGCACAACGCGTGGTTCGCCGCGGCGGGAGTGGACGCCGTCTATATCCCTCTCCGGATCGACGACGACGCCGAGGTGTTCGCGGGGTTCCTCGACATGGTTCGGGGAACGCCCGAGCTGAACGCAGGCGGGTTCAGTGTAACTATCCCGCACAAGCAAACCGCCGCGCGATACGCCCGCGCACACGCCGACGAAACTGCGCAGCGCATCGGCGCGGTCAACACGCTGACGATCGCCGCGCCGGACCCCGCCTCGACATCGCGACTCCGAACACTCACGGCCACCAACAGCGACGCCGCGGCTGCGGTGGGCTCGCTGCAGGCCGCCTGTGCGGCGGGCGGCGTCACCCTGCAAGGCGCCGCGGTCGACGTGCTCGGCGCGGGGGGCGCGGCCCGTGCGATCCTCGCCGGGCTTGCGCCGCTCGGATGCCGGGTCACCGTCTACGGCCGCGATGCGACGCGCACGACCGACCTTTGCGCCGCGTTCGGCGCGACACCAGCGCGGTGGGAGGACCGCGGCGCGCGCCGCGGTCGGATTATCATCAACGCCACGAACATCGGAATGTGGCCGGATGTAGACGCTTCGCCGCTGCCGGCGTACGCCCTACGCGGCGGCGAACTCGTGTTCGACGTCGTCTACCACCCGCGCCGCACGCGCCTGCTGGCGCTCGCGGAGGCCGAGGGGGCACGCACGCTGGGCGGCCTCGACATGTTCCTCGGGCAAGCCGCGCGCCAGTTCGAGGTGTGGACGGGACTGAGACCTGACATGGAGCTGGGGCGCAGGGTGGTGACTGAGCGACTCGCGGTTCGCGAGCGGGAGGGCTCGCCATGACACCCCCCCAGCCTGCGGCGGACCAGGCCGTTCCCTACCGCCCAGCTATCGCCCTGATCGGCTATCGCGGGTGCGGCAAGAGCAGCGTCGCGGCCCGCATTGCCACGACCACGGGCGCCGCGCACGTCGACACCGACGACTTGATCGTCCGGCAGGCGGGCCGCGACATCGCCCGGATCTTCGTCGACGAGGGCGAACCCGGCTTCCGTCAACGCGAGGCCGCCGTCATTGCCGAGGTCGCCGCGCAGATCGCCTCGGCCGCACCTGCGGATCGACTGGCGGTCCCAACATTTGTCGTGAGCTCGGGTGGCGGCGCTGTGCTGGATCCTGCGAACACCGCCGCCCTGCGGCGCGTCGCAGTCGTGATTCTGCTGAGGGCCTCGGCTGAGGCTCTACATCGGCGGATCGCCGCCGACGCGGGGACGCCAGCGAGCCGCCCGCCGCTGACCACCGCCGGCGGCCTGGAGGAAGTTCGCACCCTGCTCGCCCGGCGCGAGCCCGCCTATGCAGCCGCCGCCGAGGCGGAAATCGACACCGAACAGCTCGACCCCGCCGCGGTGGCGACCGCCGCGATCGACCACTGGCGGCGGCTGGCCGGTCGGCGCTGAAGGTTGGCGGCGCCCGGCCCACGGCATACGATGCCCACCATGACCCGCCACGAAGATCCCGTTGTGCTCAGCGGCTGCGGATGGGTGACTCCCTATGCCCACGGCACGATCGAAACGGTGCTCGCAGCCGAACGGCCGGCGGACACGGATGACCATCCGTTCCAGGCCGTGGGCGACGCGATCTGTGCCGGCTTCCCGAACCTGACCGAGGAGATCCGCGCCGAAAAGGGAGCATGGCTCGCGGCGGTCGCGCTCGAGCACGCTCTCCGCGAGGCTCGGCTCGATACCGCAACGCTTGACGCGACGCGGGTCGGACTGGCGCTGGGCAATGCCATGGCCGGTCAGATCGGCATGATCGACTTTGCCAACGAAGTTCGCGGCCAATCCGCCCGCTTCGTCAGCCCGATCCACTTCCCGCAGACGGTCGGGAACTACCTCGCGGGCGCACTCTCCCGCGGGTATCACATCCGCGGCAGCAACCTCACGATCGCCAACGGCGCGGCCTCAGGGCTCGACGCCATGCTCGAAGCGGCCGGCCTGCTCGCGGACGGAGGCGTGGACGCCGTCTTCGCCGGGGGGGTGGAGTGCCTGACGGAGACGGTCGTAGCCCCCGCCTCCGCGGCCGGCGGAAAGGCAAGCGAGGGCGCCTGCCTGTTCGTGTTGGAGCGCGCATCCACAGCGGCGGCGCGGGGGGTTACGCCGCGGGCTGTGCTGCGCCTGGTAACCGACGGCGAAACCCCGGCTATCGACATCCGCTCGTCCGCAGGGGGGGCGGAACCCGCGAAAGGTATGATTGCCATCGAGGCATGGATCGGCGCCGCCGGCGCAGCGAGCGGAGCGGCCGCCGTGGCCGCGGCCATCGGCGCCACGCGCGGACACCAGGTTCCCGTGTGGACCCGCCACGGCCGGGCGGACGTTGCCCGGCTCGCCGACGCCACGATGGACTCGACCTGCGAAGTCCGGGCCGAGGGCGACGGCGGTTCGCAGGCCCGCCTGCTGATGATCGTCGGACGCCGCACGGACTGACGCCGGCTCTGCCGGACGCGACCCGCACAAGTCGCCGAAAAGCAAAGGGATCCCGCCCCGCCAACCGGCAGGACGGGATCCCTTCCTGTTTCCAGCAGGGCGCAGGCGCCGTGCCCGTCAGTGTGCGAATTCGCGCCGGCGGATCGCAACCTGCTCGCGGAGCCGATGGATGATGGCGGAGTGCATCTGGGATACGCGGCTCTCGGACAGGTCGAGGATCTCACCGATCTCCTTCATCGTCAGGTGCTCGTAGTAGTAGAGCACAAGGATGAGGCGCTCGGCGCGGGTGAACCCGCGGGTGAGCAGGTCGCGCAGGTCCTTGCGGTGGGCATCCGCGATCGGGTCACGACTGCGGCGGTCGACGATCATGTCGATTTCGCAGACGTCGCGGGCCGAGTCGGTCTCGCCGTAGGTGCGCGACAGCGACACCTGGAGCACCGCGCTCGCCTCGCGGAAGAGCTTGCGGTACTCGGGCAGCGTGATCTTCATGCGCGAGGCAACTTCGCTGTCGGTCGGCTCGCGTCCGAGGGAGTAGCGCAGGTCGACATGCGCACGGTCGATCATGTGCGCCCGGTGCCGCACGAGGCGCGGCACCCAGTCCAGGTTGCGCAGCTCGTCGAGGATGGCTCCGCGGATGCGCGGGGCGCAGTAGGTTTCGAACTTGACCCCGCGGTCGAGGTCGAACGCGTTGATGGCATCGAGCAGCCCGAAGATGCCTGCCGAAACGAGGTCGTCGTGTTCGACCTCCTGGGGGAGCTTGGCGCCGATGCGCTCGGCGTTGTACCGGACAATCGGCATGTACTGCTCAACCAGCCGGTTGCGGAGGCGCACCTCACCCGTGCGTTTGAACTCCCGCCACAGTGCGGCGATGTCCTCGAAGCTGTTTGTCATGCCGTCTACTCCCTTGTAAGGCGCCTACACGCGGCCCGTTGCGTCCCTGCATGGGCCGTGACATGCGGATCGGCCGTCACCCTGCGGGCGGGGCGGCCGTACCGGCCTCGGTCGGTTTGCCCGCGGCGATTCCGGCGCTGCCGCGGGGGTATTTCTCGTCGATCTGCCTGCGGCGACGTTGCTCGTGCTCGTCGAGGACGAGTTGCGCAAGCCCCCCAAGCACGATGCCGATGAAAAAGAAAGCGAACAGCGCGAGAATGCCGCGGGAGAGAGTGACCGACACCGGGTTACGGGCGATCAGCCCGCAGACCGTGGTGACGGTAAAGGCGAGAAGACCCAGGCTCGCACCGGCGAAGCGTGCGACCATGGCGACAACCTCCCTGTCGACTTTCACATCCCCGCCCCGCGGGCGCCCCGGCCGGGGCTACCCGCCAAAGCGAGCAGCCCGCCGAAACACACCCCAAGTCGGGCCCGGCCGAGCACACGTCCCTGTGCACCGCGGCCGACAACGCGGCGGGCCCTAGGCAAACAGGCCCACCACCCGCCGGAGAAATCCGACCCGGTTTTCCGAGACACTTCGGATCGAAGCGAACTCGTCGGCCAAGGCGGACACGCAGACGCTGGCGTTCGAAGTCGGGTAGCGAACGACGAAAGGTGTTCGCTGCTGAACGGCCAGCTCCACGGACGTATCATGCAACATGTACCCGCCGTCTGCAACGGAATAATTCAGAAATCTTTCAGCCACCGAGGCGATCCGCCGATAAGCGGCCCGCGCCTCGTTCCGGTTGTCTGACATGTTCACCAGGACCGAGATGCCGCACCGGCAACTCTCGCGGTGCAGTGTCTTGATCAGCGCGTACGCGTCTGTCAGTGCTGTCGGCTGGGGCGTGGTCACCACGATCGTCCGGTCGGCCGCTGCGGCGAAGCTGACAACGTTGCGGGAGATGCCCGCGCCGCAGTCGAGCACCAGCATATCAGTATTGGCGGTGAGCCCCTCCAGGCGCCCGAGCAGGTTCTGCCGCTCGAACTCCGACAGGTTCGCCAGTTCGGGCACACCCGATCCACCGGGTATGAACCGCAAACCCCCAGGGCCGGTGATCGCCACTTCGTCCAGCGTTCGCTGGCCTCGCAGCACGTGGGAGATCGTGTACTTCGACCGGAGGTTCAGCAGGAGGTCGGCGTTGGCCAGTCCCATGTCGAGATCGACGAGGGTGGTCCGCAGCCCCCGGGCGGCCAGGCACACCGACAGGTTAACCGCCAGGTTGGTCTTGCCCACGCCGCCCTTGCCGCTGGCCACGGCCAGCACCCGGGTCGAACGGGCGGGACCGCGGACCAGCTCGCGCAGGCGCGTTGCCTGGTCTTTCGGGGATGCGCTGGTTCGTTCCACCATGGCCGCCTCGTTGCCGGATCAGCCCTCGGTGGCCGCCGCAGGCTGCTCCGTCTGGAGCGAGCAGAGAATCAGTTCCGCCAGTCGCCCGGGTTCTCCGACCTCGATGTCGTCAGGGACGTCCTGCCCGGTCGTGAGGTACGAGAGCCTCGCGTTGGCCTTCTGCAAACACGTGAGGATCACGCCGAAGCCGATGGCCTCGTCCAGCTTCGTGAAAATGACGCGATCGACGCCTACCCCGCGGAACCGCTCGATCGCCTCCATCAGCACCGTCGCTCCGCATGTGCTCGACAGCACGAGGTGCGTCTCGTGGGGCGTTACGGCCTCGAAGTAGCTGCGCAGTTCGCGGATCTTGATGGCGTCGCGCTGACTGCGCCCGGCGGTGTCGATCAGGATCACGTCACAACCCGACATGCGCCCTACCGCTTCGCGCAGCTGGGCCGGCGAGACGACGATGTCAAGCGGCACGTCGATGATCTGTGCATAGGTCCGAAGTTGCTCAACCGCGGCTATCCGGTAGGTGTCGATGGTGATCAGGCCGACGCGCTTGTTCTCGCGCAGACAGAAGTTGGCTGCCAGCTTGGCGACCGTCGTGGTCTTGCCCACGCCGGTCGGGCCGACCAGTGCGATCACCGTTGGCTCCCCCGGCCGGGCGAGTTGGATCGGGCCCGAGGTGGGCAGCATGTTCTTGAGCGCGTCTGCCAGCCGACCGCGGACCCGGACCGGGTCCTGCAATTCGCGCTCGGTCAGGTCACTGCGGACCGAGTCGATCAGCCGCTGCGCAACGCATTCGGCCACCTCGCCCGTGATCAGCCCGGAATAGGTGTCGTAGAGCGAGCCGGGCATCGACGTCGTGCTGCGGCTGCGGCGCGTTTCTTCCACCAGGTTACTCACCAGGTGCTTGAGCGAGCCGATCTCGGCCAGCAGCGCATCCACCGGGGCCGTGCCGCGCGCCGGGGGCGCTGAGACCGTGGCCGGCGCCGCGGCCTTCGTCCGCGCGGGCTCCTCGCGGGCTGCCGCACCGCCCCCCCCTGCCGGCTGGCCGACGGGGCTGCGCCCGCGGCGCATAGCCGGCGGCAGGTCGGCCAGGTCGCGGACCGCGGTCACCTCGACCACGTTTCGCGCCCCCAGGCCGAACACGCCGCCCCGGCTGAACGTCCGCGTGCTGAGGATCACCGCGTCGCGACCGAGGTGACGTTTCACCTGGCCGAGCGCATCGGCCATCGACTTTCCCTGATAGGTCTTAAGCTTCATCCTTCATCACCACCATGCCATGAGATTCCACTTCGAATCCACGGACAACTTCGTTGTAGGACAGCACCGTCGCCTGCGGCAGGACGCTTTCAATCAGCCGCCGCACCCACATCCGGATCTGGGGCGGCACGAGCACGACCGGCAGGCGCCCCTTCGCCGCCGGTGTGGCCCGCTCCAGTTCCCCGCGCAGCGCCGCGACGATGCGCCGCTGAAGCGCGGGTGGCATAGTCAGGACGGCGCCCTGGTCGGAGCGTTCGACACTTCGCGAAATAACCTCCTCGATCGACGGATCGAGCGTCACGCAGTGAATGCGGCCGTCGTCCGCCTTGCTCTGGTGACAGAGCGTTCGCGCCAGCGCGTTGCGGGCGTACTCGACGAGGATGTCGGGGTCCTTCGTCCGCGCCGCCCACGTGCCCATCGTTTCGAGGATGGTTTCGAGGTCGCCGATCGGCACGCGCTCGCGCAGCAGCCCCTGGAGCACGCGCTGCACGTCTCCCGGCTTGAGCACGTTGGGGAACAGCTCCTCGATCAGCTTCGGGGACCGCTCCTTGAGATTGTCCAGGAGGCGACCCACCTGCTGACGCGTCAGCAGGTCGTCGGCGTACTGCTTGATCAGCTCGGTGAGGTAGGTGCTGATGACGCTGGAACACTCGACCACCGTGTAGTTGCGGTGCTGAGCGTCGTGGCGCTGTTCCGGGGCGATCCAGACCGCGGGCAGCCCGAACGCCGGCTCCCTGGTCTCCATACCGCCGACGCGCTCGCTGACCGTGCCCGAATCGATGGCGAGCAGGTGGTCGGGCAGCACTTCCCCCCGCCCGATCTCCATCCCCTTGAGTTTCACGGCGAATTCATTGGGCGGCAGCGTGATGTCGTCGCGGATGCGGATGGGCGGGACGATCAGCCCGAGTTCCTGCGCGATCTGCCGGCGCATGTTGGTAATGCGATCGAGCAGGTCACCGCCCTGCTTGCGGTCGGCCAGCTTGATCAGGCCGTAGCCCACGTCGAGCTCCATGGTGTCGGGCTGCAGGAACTTCTCGATCGGCGGCGGCTCGGCCGCCTTGTCCTTCGCCTGGGCGGTGGATGCCGCTGCCCGCTGGAGCCGGGCCGACTTGAGCAGCGTGGCGATGCCGACGCACGACGCCGCGAGCATGAAAAGCGGAAACTTGGGGAGCGGCGTCAGCGCGAGCACGCCGAGAAACCCGGCCGTCATCGCGAGCGCCACGGGCTGGCTGGTGAGCTGCGCAACCAGTTCGTTGCCCAGCGGCTTCTTCTCGGCAGACCGTGTCACGATCATCGCCGCGGCCACCGAGACGACGAACGCGGGAATCTGCGACACGAGGCCGTCGCCGATGGTGAGGATCGTGTACTTGGTCAGCGTCTCCTGAAGGCCGAGCCCCTCGTTCGCCAGGCCGACGTAGATTCCGCCTAGAATATTGACGATCGTGATGATCACGCCGGCAATGGCATCGCCGCGGACGAACTTGCTGGCGCCGTCCATGGCCCCGTAGAAGTCTGCTTCGCGCGTGATCTGCTCGCGGCGGCGCTTGGCTTCGTCTTCGGTAATGATCCCCGCATTGAGATCGGCATCCACGGCCATCTGCTTGCCGGGCATCCCGTCGAGGGTGAACCGGGCTGCCACTTCCGCGATGCGCGTGGCGCCCTTGGTGATGACCACGAACTGGATGATGACGATGATCACGAAGATGATCACCGCCACTGCGAGCGAACCGCTGGCGACAAATCGGCCGAACGTAAGCACGACGTGACCCGCGTCTCCGTCGGTGAGGATGAGCCGCGTAGTCGCCGTGTTGAGGACCAGCCGGAAGAGCGTTGTACCCAGCAGCAGCGAGGGGAACGACGAAAACTCCAGCGGCCCCTCAATGTACATCACGCTCATCAGGACGATGCCTGCCAGCGCGAGATTCGCCAGCAGGAGCATGTCCATCACGCTGGTCGGCAGCGGGACGAGAATAACCAGCAGCAGGGCCATCGTGAACATCGGCAGCAGCGCGCCGATGTTCCGCGTGATCCGCTCGGGTATCTTGATTCTCGCCAGCGACGCCACCGCCACGAAACAGTCTCCCACTGAGGCTCAACGCCGGGCGCGTGATCAGGCCACGCGCCGGCCGGTCAACTCGTACACGTAAGCCAGGATCTCCGCGATCGCCTGGTAGAAGCGCTCCGGAATCGCCTGCCCCACCTCGACCGCGTCGTACATCATCCGGGCCAGCGCCTTGCGCTCGACCACCGGCACCCCGTACTCGATCGCCAGCCGCCGGATCCGCAGGGCCATGTAATCGGCGCCTTTGGCGATGACCTTCGGCGCGCTCATCACCGCGGGGTCATACTGCAGGGCGATGGCCAGGTGGGTCGGATTGGTCACCACGACATCCGCCTGGGCCATGTCTTTCTTGAGCCGCTGCATCGCCAGGCGCATCTGCACCTCGCGACGGCGACGCTTGATGACCGGATCGCCCTCCATGCTGCGCATCTCGTCTTTCACTTCCTCCTTGGTCATCCGCAGGTCCCGCTCATGGCGGTAGCGCTGGTACGCGTAGTCGAGCAGCGCCAGGATCAGCAGCACGGCCGATAGCCGGAACGCCAGCCGCGAGACCAGCGTCGCCGCGAGCGCAAACACGTCGGACCCGCCCAGCAGAAACGCGTGCACAATCTCCGCCCCGGCCGCACTGAGCGTCATGTACGCCACGGCAGCCACCAGCAGCAGCTTCGCGAAGTTCGTCGCCGCCAGCATGGCCGACCGCGCCGAGAACAGCCGCTTCGCCCCCGACACCGGATTGAGCCGGTCCAGGCTCGGCTTGACCGGCTGCCAGGTGAGCAGCCAGCCCACCTGGAGAAACAACGAGCCGATCCCCGCCAGCACGACGAGCAGCATGATCGGCAGGATGACCTTCAGCATCTCGATACTGCCGGTCATCGCGAACTGCGCCAGATCCGTTCCGTCCAGCGCGGCCTCGTCCCCCAGCGCGCTGCGGGTCATCGCCACGAGCCGAAACCAGAGCTGCGGCCCCAGCAGCTCCAGCGCGAGGAACCCCGTGAACACCATCACGGCGCTGGGGATGTCCTGGCTTCGCGCAACCTGCCCCCGCTCGCGCGCCTCGGTGCGGCGTCGAGGGGTGGGGGCTTCCGTCCTTTCTCCGGCGTCGGCAGGCACTCAGCATTTCCCGTTCAGGAGACCCCCAGCCACTCGCGCGTCGTGTCCAGCCCCTGCCAGACACCGCCGACGAGCAGTTCCTGCATCGCGAGCACGGCGAGGCCCATCACGCCCATCGCCACCATCGTCTGCACCTGGAAGCCGACTGACAGGATGTTGAGCTGCGGCATGGTCCGCGAGAGGAAGCTCAGCGCGACCATGGTCAGAAACATCGCCGTCAGCGCCGGCCCCGCCACCCGAATCGCCAGCAGAAACGATGCGCCCAGCATCTCGACCAGCAGCTCCACGGCGGACTGGTCGAACACGCCCGCCATCAGGGGCGTCGCCTGGTACGAGTCGAGCAGCCCCGCGATCATCGCCCGGTGTCCGCCCACGATCAGGAAGCTGGTGACCAGCACGATGCTGAACACCTGCCCCATGATCGAAACCTCGCCGCCCATCGCCGGGTCGAACACCTGGCCAAGACCGATGCCCGCCTGCTGACCCACCAGCGTGCCCGCGACCTCCGCCGCCATCAGCAGGATCGACACCGCCAGTCCGCAGACCGCCCCGATGATCAGCTCCCGAACGCCCCCGACGACGACCGTGGTCAGCGACAGATCCGCCGGCGCCTGCGGGGCCACGAGCGGGAAGACAACCAGGGCCAACGTCATGGCCAGCGCCGCGCGGACGCGGATCGGCATCATTTCGCTGCCGACCAGGGGCGCCGTCATCAGCAGCCCCACGATGCGGAACAGCACCAGGGCGAAGACCGGCAGGGCCATGAAGATGTCGACACCAAACAGGGGCAAGTGTCATCCTCGACAAGCTGCGCGGCACGCGCCAGCGCTCGCCTCACCGTGCGGCCATCCGCCTACCAGGGCGGCGCCGAGAGCATGTCCTGGGTGTACGACACCATCCGGTTCGCGATCCACGGGATGAAGATCGCCGCCGCGACGACCATCGCGAGGATCTTCGGCACGAACGTCAACGTCTGCTCCTGCAGTTGCGTAACCGCCTGCACCAGCGAGATCAGCAGGCCGACGGCCAGCCCGATGACCAGAATCGGGCCGGAGGTCGACAGCGCCATCCAGAAGGCGTCGCGACCCATCTGCAGCGCTTCGTTCAGTTCCATCGCCCGATCCCTCACATCCCGGCCGACCAGCGGCGCCGGGAGGCACGCCTACACGAAGCTGTAGATCAGCGTCTCGACCACCAGCCGCCAGCCGTCGGCCAGCACAAACAGCAGGATCTTGAACGGCAGCGAGATCAGCACCGGCGGCAGCATCATCATGCCCATCGAGATCAGGATGGTCGCGATGACCATGTCGATCACGAGAAACGGCAGGTAGATCCGGAATCCCATGATGAACGCGGTCTTCAACTCGCTGAGCATGAACGCCGGGATGACGACCGTCATGGGAAGCTGACGCAGTTCAAACGACTCGCCCGGCGGAATCTCCCGCTGCTCGACGTACTCAAGGAAGAGGTAGATGTCTTCCTGGTTCCCCGCCCGCTCGATCTGGCGGTACATGAAGTCCTTCAGGTGGGCCGAGGTGATGTTGATCGCCTCTTCGTTGCCGATGCGGTTGTCGAAGTAGGGCGTCACCGCCTCAGTCTGAATCCGCGCCCAGGTCGGCGCCATCACAAGCATGGTCATGAACAGCGACAGGCCGAGCAGGATCTGCGACGGCGGCAACTGCTGCGTGCCGACGGCCTGTCGCAGCAGGCTCAGCACGATGATGATCCGCGGGAAGGAGGTCATCATGACCAGCACTGACGGCACGAGCGTCAGGACGGTCATCAGGACGAGAATCTGCAGGCTTGCGCTGACTCCTTCGCGATCGGTCGCCGGCGGAAGGATGCTCCGCACGTCGGGGATGATCATCCGTGAGGCCGGCGGTGCGTCGGCCGCGGCGGATATCGGCTCGGCGATCCCGGCCGGCGCGGCCACCTGCGCGCGCAGCGGCGCGGCCGCGATCAGTGCGATCGCCGCTGTCAGAGCGAGACAGCGTCCCGCCGAGCCTCCATGCCCGCCCGCGATCATGCGCATCTCCGCGCGCACTTCGACCGGACGCTCCGCGTCCGGTTGCTGATTCCCTACGGCTTGGCGCCCTGCATACGCCGGATCTTGCCCAGCAGGTTTGAAAGTTCTTTACCCGCCCGCCCCAGGGCGTCGGCAGAGTCGCCTCGCCGGACGGGCTCCTCGACAGGCTCGCCGAACGCGCCGCTCTCCTGCGCCAGGAGCTTTTCAAACTCGCGCTGGCCCGCCCCCGCGCGGAGCAGGCCCACCAGCTCGCCCACCTCTTCTTCGCCGTGGATGACGCAGAGCGGCTCGATCCGGTCGGACGACACGCCCGCCAGGATGTAGCGCCGACCGAGCTCGATCAGAATGAGGTGCTGCTTCGGCGAGACGATGGTCCGCGCGACGATGCGCAGGACCCCGGAGGCTTGAGACCTTGCCCCCGGCGACAGCCTGCGAACGAGCAGCACGCCACCACCGATCAGGACGAGCACCAGCACGAGCGGCCACAACCCGCCGAGTTGGGAGAGGAGACCGCCGCTGCGCCCCGGTTCGCGTGCGGCGGACACGCGGCCCGCACCAGCCGTCACGTCGCTTTCCGTGACCCCACGGGTAATCCGGCGGTCCGCGGCGGTATCCCCGGCAGGTGCCTCAGGACGTTCGGCATCGCGGGCCACTCCGCCTCGCGCGGACTCGGTCGGCACGGCATCCTGCGCAGCCTGCGGGTTGGCCGTCGCATCCACCTGACCATCGGAAACGTCGTGGTTCTCGGGTGTCTCTTCGAGCGAGAGGGACTGGTTGGACTTGATGGGACTATCGGCCGCGTCGGCGCGTGCGCAGCCCCGATCGGGCCGCGGCGCGAGCAGCGCCAGAACGGCGATCGCCGCGAGGATCCATCCTCGACGATGCCTCATGACAATCGGGCCTCCATGCCCGCCATGACGCATGGCCGCGGCCCGTCGGACCGCCGCCTGCGTCGATTCGAACAGCTACACCGCGACGCGGTGGGGGTCGTTCTCCAGCACTTCGCAAATGCGAACGCAGAAGTTGTCGTTGAGAATCAGCACCTCGCCGCGGGCAACGAGCCGACCGTTGACGATCACATCCACCGGATCGCCGGCCAGCTTGTCGAGTTCGACAACACTGCCCTCCCCCAGCTTGAGCACGTCCTCCACCAGCATCCGCGTCCGGCCCAACTCGATGCGGACGTTGAGCTTGACGTCGCTCAGCATCGACATCTTGTTGGGGTCGACGCCGTCCGGCAGCGCGGGCGACAGATCGGGGAAGTCGTATTTCGATGGCGCGGGGCCCGGACCTGCGGCTCCCTCGCCCAGCGCGGCGGCCCAATCGGCCGACAGCGCGTCGCCTTCGGTCGAGGCCGCCTCGCCAGCGGCCCCTGCATCGGGCGCAACCTCACCCCCGGCCTCGCCTGATTCAGCCGAGGCGGCCTTGAGCAGCTCGTCGAGACTCGCCGCGTCAAGAAGATCCGAATCGTCGGGTTGCTGATCTGGCAACACTCAACCTCCCGGGCAAAGCTGAAACCGAACGTCTCGGTGATATCGGCAGTCTGGGAAGAGGCAGCCCAGTCAATCCGCCCCGGCGCAGCAGACAAGCGGCGCGTCCCTTGCCGGACTCGCGCCGCCCGCAGAAATCGCCGTTATCAGTGTTGAGAACCGGGGTGCCGCAGCCCTCAGGTGCCAGCCCGTATCAGCTCGCCGACGAGCACTTCCCTAACGATCCGGTCGTCCCCGAGAATCTGATCCAGCTCGGACTTCAACTGTCGCTTCAGAGTCTCCAGACCGGGCTGGTCGAGGGTCTCGTCGGTAGCCGCCCTCACCACGGCGCTGACGCGATCGTTGATCCGCGAATTCATCCCCTCGACCAGGGCGACGATGGCGTCCTTGTTCTTCGACTCGATGAGGGCCGAGACGCTGATGCTGATGGTCTGCGTCTTGGCGCCGCGACGGTTGGTGAGTCGGGTCTGAACAAGGGGGATCTCCGCGTGCTCGTCCTTGGGCAGTTCGACGGCCTCCTCAGTCGTGACCGTTGCCGCCTCCTGGGCGAGGGTGGCCTGGGGGGTGGGAGAGAGGAACTTGGTCAGCGCGTAAACGCCGACGCCTTCCACCGCCATGACGGCGAGGATGATGATCAGCGGCACGAGCCTTTTCGGCTTGGACGACGCGCCCTCATTCTGGGTGGAATCGGCAGGAGTCTCGGACATCAGGGGGCTTCCTTTCGATCGTCAGCCTGCGTGGACCCGCTGTAATCGGCGGGGGTATCCTCCGTCACGATGATTTCCACGCGGCGGTTCTGGGCCAGACGATCCTCCGTGTACACCTGGCTCTTGAGCGGTTCCGTGTTGCCCACGGCGACGATGACGATGCGGCGGCGATCCACACCGCGCTCTTCCAGCACGGCTGCGGCCGAACGGGCCCGCTCGTACGACAGGTCCAGCGGGCTGTCGTAGATCGAATCCGCGGGCAGCGCCTCGAGTGTGGCGTGGCCGCGGATCATGATCTTGGTGTTGTAGCCCGCGAGCAGGTCGCCGGTCCTGGCGACGATGTCCTTCGCTTCGGGCTTGAGGGCGGCGCTGAAGCGGTCGAAGGCGACGTTGCCACCGACGACGAGCTCGATGCCCTGGCGAACGTTTGTCACCCGGAACTTGCGACCCTCGACACCCTCCTCGTCGGCGATGCTCGGATCCTGCTTCGTGACGTTGACTTCGAGTTCCTGCAGCATCTCCAGAAGCTTGTCGATCCGCAGAACATCTTCGTGCCCGCCGTAGGCGGCGCCGTCGGTGCCGCCGAAGGCCGCCCGGATCGACCGCGCGGCCGCGCGAAAGGTCTCGTCCTTCTTGATCTCGCTCATCGACACGATGATCACGAAGAAGCACAGCAGCAGGCTCATGCAATCGCCGTAGGTGACGACCCACTCGGGGGCGCCCATCACGACAGGATCTTTCTTTCTTGCCATGTCGCGAATCCCTACGCGGCCGCCTTGGCCTTCGCCCCGCCCTTGCCGCCTTCCGCCTTCCGCAGCTTCGGCGGCAGGAAGGTCTTGAGCTTCTGTTCCACGATGCGCGGGTTGTCGCCGGACTGGATCGACATGACACCCTTCACGATCATCGCCTTGATGAACAGCTCCTGTTTGCTCCGCAGCGCCAGCTTCTCGCCGAGCGGCAGGCACACGAGGTTGGCGATGAGCGCGCCATACAGCGTGGTCAGCAGCGCGACGGCCATCGACGGGCCGATCTTTGACGGGTCATCGCCCATGTTGCGTAGCATGAGCACGAGCCCGACGAGCGTCCCGATCATCCCGAACGCCGGCGCGTACTTGCCGAGGTTGTCCAGGATCGCCTTACCCTCGCCATGTCGTTCGGCGGTGGCGTCCATTTCGCTGTTGAGAATGTCCTGAATCAGCTCGGGGTCCGTGCCGTCGACGGCCATCTGGACGCCAGTGACGATGAACGGATCCTTGATGTCCTTCAGCGTGTTCTCAAGAGCCAGAATGCCGTCGCGACGGGCGATCTCCGCATAGCGGACCATGTCGTTGATGATGGACTGCGGATCGGGCGCCTTGGTGAAGAACGAGTTCTTGAGCACCTTCGTCAGCGTCAGCAGGCTGCGCATCGGAAAGCTGATCATGGCGACGCACACCGCCCCGCCGCCGACGAGGATCAGCGAGGGTGCGTCGTAAAACGCCGTGATCGAGTTACCGCCGAGGGTCATACCCACGTAAATGAGGATGACGCCGGCGATCAGGCCGATAATTGTTGCGATATCCATACCGTTACCCTGCGGCCCGCCGTTGGCGCGGACTCCGTCCCCCCACCCCGCGCGGGCCCGCCGCCTCGATTATCGACACATTCGCAAGCCGCGGTTAGCGGAGGCTGACCCCGCCGCCCCGCGGGCTCTTCGCCCGCTATACCACCTGGAACCCGCGAATCTGACGGGCGTAATCGATCGCCTTGTCCACCACTTCTTCCACCTTCTCGCGCACGAGAATCGTGTCGCCGTTGATGAATGTGATCATCGTGTCCGGCGTCTGCTCGACCATCTTGATCTGCTCCGCGTTCACCACGACGGGGCGTGCGTTGAGCCTTGTCAGTGCGATCATGATCACGCCTCCCGTTCGTCGCCGCGGTCCGGCCGCGGCGGGGCAGCCTGACTAGCGACCGAGCAGCAGCAGTTCCGACAGCATGTCGCTCGCCGTCCGCACGACGCGGCTGGCCGACTGAATGCCCGTCTGGGCGCTGATAAGGTTGATGAACTCCCGGGCGATCTCGACGTTGCTCTGCTCCAGCGCCCCGGCGCGGATCGTGCCCGCGTCGGCCGACTGCGGCGCGATAATCCGCGCATCGCCCGAGTTGGGGCCGAGCACGTAGTTGTTGTCACCGTCGGCAACCAGTCCCTCTTCGTTGGTGAACATGGCCAGCGCGACCTGCCCGAGGGTCTGTTCCACGTTGTTGTCGTACATGGCCACGATCTCGCCGTCGGCCTCCACGCGGTAGCCGGTCATCACGCCCGCCTCACGGCCGTTCTGATCGGCCATGACAACCTGCGAAACTCCCTGCGGGTTGGCGTGTCCGGTGAGCTGCGAGAAGTCGACCTCAAGCGCTACCGGCGTCTGGGCGCCGCTGGCCGCCCGGTCGATCGACAGGTTCGCGCCCGTCGCCGCGACGAACCGCCCCTGCGGATCAAACGAGATCGTGCCGCTGCCGATGGCCGGGGACAGGTCGGTGTCGTCGCCGGACTCGGCGTAGAACCGCCAGGTGGTGCCGGCGTCGGTGCGGGACTCAAGCGTGTAGCGCACCCGCACTTCCACGGGGGCGCCAAGCGAGTCGTAAGCCAGGAAACTGCTCGGCGACACCGCGCGGCCCACCGCCGGGCTGACCTCGCCGAACAGGAACGGCGGCGCGGTGATCCGCGAGGTATTGCGGATGGTGGAACCGTCGAGTTCCACCGCGTTGATTTCTCCGAGGTTCGAGCGAACGCGCAGGATGCCACCCTCCACGGTGACGCCGGCGTCGCCCGGCACCGTGTCGTCCGTCTGAAGCCCGAAGACCGATTCGAGATGACCCGCCAGATCGCCGAGCGTCGATCCCGTCGTTCCCACAACAAAGGTCGAGGCGCTCAGGTCGATGCCACCCTTGCGCGGCGAAATCTCCAGCACGTCGCCCGTCTGGAAGAGCGCCACACCGGCGTCGTCGACCAGGCTGGTCAGCGCGGTGTCGCTGCCCGCCGCCGCGCCCCCGGCCACCTGCAGCACCTGCGATTCGACAACGGCGCCCGCGGTCGCAATGTCGGACCCGGCGTCAAGGTGCCCCGCCATCGTCACTTCGCTGGTCGCCACCGGCGGAAGCGTCGATCCCAGCGGGATGTCGATTCGCTCGAGCGTGCCCGGCTGGATGTTGCCCTCGGTGTCCGCCGGGAACACGAGCACCGGGCGACCGGTGGTCGACACCAGCGTGCTGTCCGAATCCAGCCGGAACGCGCCATCGCGCGTGAACAGCTGGCCGCCCTCCGTGTCCTCGAGCACGAAGAACCCCCGCCCTTCCACGGCGAGGTCCTGCGAGAAGCCGGTGCTCTCGACGTTGCCCTGGGCGAAGTTGCGCTGAATCGTCCCGACGCGTGAGCCGAGGCCGATCTGCCGCGGCAGCGTACCCCCGCTTGTGGCCGAAGGCGGCTCGCCCTCCGTTACGGTCTGGTACAGGAGCGTCTCGAACAGCGTACGCTGTCCCTTGAAGGCCGTCGTGTTGACGTTGGCGATGTTGTCACCGACGGTGTTGACCGTGGTTGTGTTGCTGCGGATGCCTGTGGCTCCGGTCAGCATGGCGTTCTGAAGGCTCATCGATCCAGCTCCCTGTCGGCCGTACTTGTTGCAGGCTCTATTTCTGCCTGATTTACCCCGCCGTCAGCCCAACAATCCGTTGAACAGGCGCTTCACTGCTGCGGACGCCTTGCCCGCAAGCTGCTCGACGGCGCTCTCGGTCTGCGGCACGGTCTGGCCGATGGTGGTTACGTCGGCGAGGCGAAGGCTTTCACCGGTGTCGAGTTCGAGCACGAGTTCGCCGCGCTCGTCCGGACGAACCTCCGTCACAATTCCCTGCACGGCACGGGCCTCGGCCGGATCGCGGAGGTCCACGCCGCTGACAGCCTTGCCCACGAGCGATGAGCCGATCTGTTCCGCAGTTGCCACGCTCGTCACCGTGTCGAGCGGCAGTTCCTCGCCCGTTGAAAGCTGCAGCACGGCACGGCCGTCGGCTTCGAAACGGGCACCGACCACGGACCCGCTGATCTGCGCGCCGTCTTCACTGACCGGTCCTGTCACGTACCGACCGATCAGTGACGATGCCGCCGCATAGTGCTGCTGTGTCGATAGTCCCTTCAGACTCGACGACATCGCCGTAGACAGCTCGATCTCGCGGATCGAGGAAATCTGCTCAAGCAGTTCCTGGTTGCCGGTCGGCTCCAGCGGATCCTGATTGACGATCTGCGAGATCAGCAGCTGAAAGAAGTCGTCACCGGTCAGGTCGCCGAACCCGCGCGGAGCGGACGTGGACGTCGCGGTGTTCTGGGACTGCAGGGCTGTAATTGCATCCATGCGATACTCTCCTCATCTTCGCGGCGCCATCCGCGTCTCGACTTCGCAGGCTGACGATCGCGGCTCGCGTCTCTACTCGCTAAATCCGGACATCCAGACGGCGCGCCGGGTCATGCGACGGAGCCGTATCGCCCACGGCCGGGATCTCGCGCGGGGCCGTCGTCGCGGCAATCGACTCCTCGCGACTCGCCCGGCCCCCGGATGGTCGCTCTTCCGCCCGACCGCGGCCGGAGCCGTAGCCTCGATCCGCCAGGGTCGACCACGCGGCCTCGGATTCGAGCGCCACGTCGAATCGCTCCAGTCGGATGCCGTGTTGTTCCAACGCAGACCGCAGTTCCTCGCCACGGAGCTTGAGCAACTCGCGGGCCTCCGCGGATTCGGTGCGCACCCCCACACTGAGCCGCCCCGCTTCCATCCGTACCTGCACATCGAGCCGCCCCAACTCCGGCGGATCGAGCACGAGACGAGCGCTGGAGACCTTCGGACCGATCTGGGTGCGGACCGACCGAATGAGCCGTTCAAAAGGGGTCCGACCGGCGGACTCGATCTCGCCGCCCTCCGACTGCGCGCTCGATCCTGCCGAACTTGCTTCGCCTTGCGTCCCCCCGCCGCTGGCGAACGAGCGACCACCGGCCTGGTTGGACGGCCGCGTCGCAGGACCGCCGACCGCTGCGGGCTGGTTCGCGGATTCCGCCCCGCCTCCACGGGCGGCGCCCAGGATCTGGGCCACCTGCCGGGCGGGCGAGTCGCCGACGCGATCCGCGGTCCGGACCACGCCGGCCTGCGGCGTCGGCTGAACGGCGGTCGCTGCGGAGGGCTGGTGCGCTGGGGTATCGACCGCCGGGGTAGTGGCGGGCTTCACCGTGGCGGACCCGGCGTCGGAACGTGCGACTTGGTCGGCGTAATGAGAGCCGAGTGCCGCCTCCGGGCTGGCCAGATCAGACGCGGACGCGCTCGTTTGAGCTGCCGGAGCAGCGCCCGGGTCGCTGAATCCTCGGGGCGGCTGGATCGTCGACCGAGACACGTCCGCCGCGTCGGCTCGCGCATCGGGCCGGCTCGGCACGGCAGCCTGCCGCGTGCGGGCTTGGTCCTCGTTGAGCGCCTCCCGACGGACGTCGTTCGCATCGGCGTTCGCGTCCTCGAACACCGCGTCCTCCGGTAGCGCGCCGACCGCAGCGGGGTCGCTCGCCTGTAGCCCCTGCATGAGTTGCATCACCGCGAGCGCACTTTCGAAGCCCCGGGCGTCGTCCTCGCTACGGCGCGACGCAGCCGTTTCACGCGGAGCGGTGGGCGTCGGGGCGGCCGGGGGGATTGGCATAGTGCTGACGGTCACGATCTCACCTGGCTCCGATTCACGGCTCGCAGTACGCGCGACGGCTACTCCTCGATCTCATCCGCAGTGGCCGGCGCGACCTCGCGGACGCGCTGGAGAATCTGTTGCATCGCCGCCTTCTGCGGCTCGGCCTTGGCCGCTTCGACGATCTTGCGCGACTTGCGCGGATCCATCGCAACCAGCAGTCTCGCCGCATCGTCGGGATCGCCGACGTTGAGCAAGTAGTCGATCGCGATCTTGGGCGAGAGACCTTCGAAGATCTCCACCTGCTTGCGGAAGCCGGTCGTGTCCGCCTCCGCCTCAGTCTCCTGCTGTCGGCGGGCCGCTTCGGCCTGTTCGCGCTGCAACGTCTCGCGTTCCATCGACACGCGGAGCAGAATCCGGTTGCTCAGCGCGAGACGCTGGTCGAGTTCGGTACGGAGCCGCTCCGCCTCGCGCCGCAGGACTTCCGCCGTTTCGGAGGGCGCGGCCCCCGTCGGCAGCGGGGCAACCTCCGGACTCTCGAGCTCCGCCTGCGTCGTGGCGGGCATCGTTGGCGGGACGTCGGCCATCGGCGTCTCGCCACGGAGCACCTGCACGAGTTGTATGCCCCGCTCGCGATCCAGACGCCCGGTGGCCACCAGCGCACCAACCAGGCCGGCGAGTCCCAGCAGGTTCAGCAGTGCGAGCGTCGCGGCGATGTCGTACGCCTTCCTGAGCATCCCACCCCGCATCTAGGCGACCTCCGCCTCGAGTTGCGCCGCCAGGCGAACCTGGTTGAGCGCGACCTCGTCCTCGGCGATCCGCTCGCGGCGTGCGAGTTCCGATTCGTAACGCCGCCGCTGCCGATCCCGCAGTTTCTCGATGACCTTCAGCCGTTTGGACGTTTCGGCGAGCTTCGCCCGTTCCGCCTCCGCGGCCTGCTCTGCCGCGACCACGCCGGCCTGCGACGCCCGCAGCGCGGCGTGCAGCCGCGTCATGTAGAACTGGTGCCCGCGCACCGCGGCCAGGTCGATCCGGACAGCGCCCTGCTCGCCGCGGACGGCCGTCGTCTGGGCGGCGAGGTCCGCCTCGATGCTCCGCACGCGAAACTCCGCCTGCCGCAGGTTACGCAACGCCCCGGCCATCGCCCGGCGCTGGGCGTCGTTCTCCATCCGCCGCACACGCAGGACCGTTTCCAGGCTGAACTCGAACCGCTTCGCCATGCTTTTCCCGGATCCGCCGTGTTCCGGCTGACAGCCGGGCTACGACGCGCTTCGTGGCTTTCGCTCCTGGAACCGCCGCCGCACGGTCTCGATCTCTTCGCCCAGCGCGAGCAGGCCGCGCCGGGTCTGGTTCCAGGCGCTGCGCTCCTCGATGCCCTGCTGCAGGAACTTGTCGATCGCCGGCTTCATCTGCACGGCGGTGTCGAACTCCGCGTTGGCTCCGGCTGCGTAGGCCCCGATATTGACCAGGTCCTCGATGTCGGCCCAGGTCGCCAGCACCTGTCGCAACGCGCGGGCGGCTGCCTTCACCTCGTCGTCGACAATGTCGCTCATCACGCGGCTGATGCTCTCCAGCACGGCCACCGCGGGATAGTGAGCCCGATTGGCCAGATCGCGCGACAGCCACAGGTGGCCGTCGAGGATGCCACGCATTGCGTCGGCGACGGGTTCGTTGATGTCGTCGCCCTCGACAAGAACGGTGTACAGCCCGGTGATGCTCCCCGTCGCGGTGCGCCCACTGCGTTCCAGCAGTTGCGGCAGCAGCGCGAACACGCTCGGCGGATAGCCTTTCGTCGCCGGCGGCTCACCGGCGGCCAGTCCGATCTGGCGCTGCGCCATCGCCATGCGCGTGGTCGAATCCATCAGCATCAGCACGCTCTTGCCCTGGTCGCGGAAGTACTCCGCCACCGCCGTCGCCACGTAAGCCGCACGCACGCGAAGCACCGGCGACTCGTTGGAAGTGCTGACGACCATCACGCAGCGCCGCAGCCCCTCTTCGCCGAGATCCCGGCGGATGAAATCGCCCACTTCGCGGCCGCGTTCTCCGATGAGGGCAACCACGGTGACGTCGGCGGAGGTGTAGCGCGAGATCATGCCCATAAGCACGCTCTTGCCCACGCCCGTGCCCGCGAAGATGCCCATTCGCTGGCCGCCGCCCAGCGTCGTCAGCGCGTCGATCGATCGGATGCCCGTCGACACGACCGTCTCGACCGGTGCGCGAGTCAGAGCAGCCGGGGCCGGCGCGAATACCGGGTAGTGATCCTCGACGATGAAGTCGCCGGGGCCGTCGATGACGCGCCCCATGCCGTCGAGCACGCACCCGAGCATTTGCCGGCCCACCGCGACGTGCTGCAAACCGGCGACCGACTCGATGCCGTCGCCCGGCGCCACGCCCAGGGGATCCTGCAGGGTCATCAGCATGGTGCGATCGCCGCGGAACCCCACGACCTGCGCTTGCAGCGCGTCCTCGCCTCGGCGGAGGAGGTTGCACATCGACCCGACCGGCAGCGGCAGCCCTTCCGCAATCACCATCAGGCCGGTGACCTCGACGACGCGGCCGCGAACGCGGTAGAGGGGCGTGCGCAGGACCATGCGCCGGCTACTCGACAGGAGGCTGCTGACCACCCGGCTGTTCTCCCAGTACCAGCGAAACCAGTTGTGCCGTCTGCGATTCGAGTGTCGCGTCGACCTCGGTGCGGCCGCTGTCCACCCGACAGCCGCCCGGGGCGATGCTCTCGTCAGTCAGCACCCGGACGTGCGCTGCACGATCCGGCAGTCTCAGGCCACCTTCGCAGAAGGTTTCCAGTGCGGCCGCGTCCGCCGGATTGACGCGAACAATCACGTCAGTGGCTCCGCCGACCGTATCCAGCGCGCGCCGCAGGTTTTCAATGACCGCCTCCCGGCGGGTGCGGCCGATCTCGAACGTCATCTTCACGGTAAGGTCCACGGCGAACTCAAGCACGTCGCGCTCGGCCTCGAGCTGGAGGGTCTGCTTGATGGTCTCCACCTCGCTCAGGGCGGTGCCGAGGGCGCTTACGAGGGTCGAGTGCTGCGCGGCGAATTCGTCGCGCGCGGCCCGAAAGGCCTCGTCCTGACCGTTGCGGCGTCCCTCCTCTATGCCCAGCGGATAGCCCTTGTCGTGCCCCTCGCGCTGGGCCTGCTCGCGCAGCACGTCGGCCTGGGCACGCGCTTCGGCGAGGATCCTCGCTGCCTCCTGCCGCGCCCGCTCGACCACGCTTCGGGCCTCGGCGAGGTGATCCGCGAGGTCCACGTGGGAGAGGTTCGGAAGGATCCGTCCCGCCTGCCCTGCCTTGATCACCGTCGACACGCGAGCACTGCTCCCGCTGGGGTTTCCCCGGCGCTAGACCACGAGGTCCGACTCGCCGCCACGGCCGGAGATGATGATCTCGCCGGCGTCCTCCAGGCGGCGGGCCACGTCCACGATTTTCTGCTGGGCGGTCTCGACATCGCTGATGCGGACCGGGCCCATGAACTCCATCTCCTCCTTGATGAGCTGCGCGGCGCGCTCCGACATGTTGCGGAAGATCTTGTCGCGAAGCTCCTGCGTCGCAGTCTTGAGGGCGAGCGCCAGATCGTCGTTTTCGATTTCCTTGAGAATCGACTGGATGCCCTTGTCGTTGACGAGGAGGATGTCCTCGAACACGAACATGAGGCGACGGATCTGATCGACGAGTTCGGGGTCTTCGACCTCGAGGGCTTCGAGGATCGTCTTCTCCGTCGACCGATCGGCGAGGTTGAGGATCGCCGCCACCGTCTCGACGCCGCCGGCCTTCTGGAAGGTCTGCGACACGACGCCCGAAAGCCGCATTTCAAGCCCCTGCTCGACTTCCTTGACGACCTCCGGATTCGTGTTGTCCATTCGCGCGATGCGCGTCACCACTTCAAGCTGCTTGTTCTGCGGCAGACCCGCGAGAATCTCGCTGGCCTTGGAGGAGTTCACGTGCGAGAGAATCAGGGCGATCGTCTGCGGATGCTCATCCTGGATGAAAGTGGTCAGGTTTTCCGCGTCGGTCTTGGCGAGGAAGGAGAACGGCTGCTTGTGTACCTGGTGTTCGATCGTGCGGAGGATGCGGCGCGCCTGCTCCGAGGGCAGCGCCGCCTCCAGCAGTGCCCGGGCATAGCCCAGACCGCCGGTCTCGATGTACTGGTTCGCGAGTGCGAGGTGATAGAATTCCTCAATGACTTCTTTGCGGCGCTCGCCACTGACGATCCCGGTCTGGGCGATCTCGCGCGTCAGGGTCTCGATCGCGTCCTGATCCAAATGACGGAAGATGGCCGCGGCAGAGTCCTTGTCGAGGCTGATGAGGAGGATGGCCGCCTTGGCCGGCCCGTTCAGGGGCTTGACCTCCGTTTCCGCAGCATTCTGTCCAGCCCATTTGACCATGAGTACCTCTCGACGACGGCCGGCGCGGCCTGCGCGGCGTCTACAACTGCTCGTTCACCCAGCGCTGCACAAGGTCCGCCGCCGACTTGGGATCTTCGGCAACCATCTTGGAGACTTCCTGCGCGAGCTGGCGCTCCATGAGCGTGTGTTCGTCGACTTCCTGTCCGGTCAGGAACCCGTCGGTCAGCGTGGCCTCGCCGATGGTCTGCTGGCCGATGTGCAGTGAGTCCGCCTCGTCCGGCTCGTCGTGCTCGGCCGCGGCGGCGGCCGACGCCGCCATCCCGGCCGACTTGCGCACGATGCGCAGCATCATGAACAAGCTCGTGAGCGCCAGCACACCGAGCCCGATCTGAGGCCCGTAGCCGCGCACCATGTCGAGGGTCCCGGCGGGCTGAGCGGTGCCCGCGGCGGCGAGCGCCCCGGGCGGCTGGCTCCACGACGGTCCGTCAGGCTGCCACATCATGTCCGGGTAGACATCCACCATCACGTCTTCCGGATTGCGGGCGTTAATGATCTTCTGCACAGCGCTCTTTACGCGGGCGATCTGAGCCTCGCGATCCGCCTGGAGTTCCTCGTCCCTGGGCTGCGCGTCGGTGCCGGTGCGGGCCATGACCAGTCCGCTGATGTAGCTGCGTGGGATACTGATCGATGCGGTGACGCGCTGGATCGACCATGTCCCGGTCTGGATCCGCTCTTCCTCACGCAGGTTGCCGGGGAAATACTCGGTGTTGCTCTCTTCCTTGAGGCTGCTCTGGCCGTTGGCTGACGCCGTAAGGGCGCTGCCCACGTTGGCCTGCAGGCCGGTCTCGCTGCCGCCGCCCTCGCGGCTGGTCATCTCGTCGGCGGTGGTGCGCTCGATGCGCGGCTGGGGCTTGTCATGTCGGTAGATCGTCTTGCTGGACAGGGCCGGGTCGAGTTCCACGCTGACCGCCAGCAGCAGGCCGGGGATCGCCAGGGCGTCCTGGATCTTCGCCTTCAGGTCGGCTTCGCGCTTCCGCTCCATCTCGTAGAGGTCGGCGCGGCCCGCGTCGTCGGGATGCGGCACGTTGTGCGTGCGCCCGGTGCGGGCGTCCGTGACGTTGACGTTGTAGGGTTTGAGCCCCGGCACCGCGCCACTCACGAGTTTCGCGAACGTGTCGACGAGGGGCTTCTCCATCTCGGTGCCGGGCTTGAGCATCACCGAGACGGACGCTGTCGGCTCATCGCTCTGCTGCGCCCCGAGCCGCCGCACGCGCTTCGGGTTGATGATGACCTGGGCTGATTGCACAAACGGGTACGCCATCATCATCTGCGCGAGCGTGTTGCCGCGGGCGTAGTTCTCCTTGAGCTGGAGCTGCTCCGGCGACATGAACGGATCGGTGTTGTTGACGAGCTCTTCAAGGCTCATCAGGCTCCCCTCGGGGAGTGCGTCAGCGCTCGACAGCTTCAGCAGCAGCCGGTCGCGGTCGGCGGGGGTGACGTAGATCTTCTTACCGACGATCTTGAACGAGCCCGTCTCCGTCGCGAGAACCTCGCGAGCGGCGGTCAGTTCGTCGTAGTTGAACTCATAGTTGGTCAGCGGCACGAGATCGGGGGCGACTGACCACTGCATCAGCCAAAGCAGCGACGTAGCCACCAGCGCGGCGCACAGACCGATCGCAATGCGCTGCGAGACGGTCAAAGCTCCCAGCTGCACGCCGATCTTCGATAGGATCTGTCTGAATCGATCCATGGTTTCCGCTTGCTAGAACGACCCGCGCCGGGCGAGAGACGGGTTACACCCGCATCTGCTGCACTTCGCGGTAGGCCTCGACCAGCTTGTTGCGAACCTCCATCAACATGTCGAACGCGACCCCGGCCTTGTTCACGGCCGTGAGCACCTCGGCGACGTTATCCGTCTCGCCCGTGAGCAGCTTCTGGACGCCGTCGTCCGCCTCCTTCTGCAGCCGGTTTACCTCGTTGAGGTTGTCCAGCAGGATCGTCTTGAAGTCCTTGCCCTGCGGCTCGGCCTGGACGGCCGGCGCAGGCGAGGGACCCACCGGCACCGGACCGCGACCGACCGGGGGGAACTGAATCGGCGTACTCATGCATCAGGCTCCGTCTGTGATACTGATGAACAGACTTCCTTGAGAATTCAAAGCCGCGCGACCTGCAGCCTCCTTGCTTTCGGCCGCGCTAGGCGATCAGACGAAGCGTCTCCGACGCCATCGCCTTGGCGGTCTCGATGACGGTCACGTTGGCCTCGTAGGCCCGCGCCGCCACGAGAGCGTTCACCATCTCCGTGTGGTAGCTGACGTTCGACTCTTCCACGTATCCCGCTCGCTCGCCCTCGCGGATGGCGAAGGGGTGCTCCGGATCCCATCGAAGCGGCAGCGGCGAGGGATCTTCGATCACGCGGTCTACGCGCACGCCAGGCCCCCCGTCGGCTCGGCCGGCGGAAATCAGGGCCACGCGCCGGCGAAACGGTTCGCCCGTCTCCGGGTTCCGCGCATCCTTCGCGGCAATGTTGCCCGCGATGATGTCGAGGTTTGCCCGCTGCGCGACGAGCCCCGAGGTGCTGATGTCCAGCGCTGCAAACATGATCCCTCAACTCTCTGACCCACCGGCCAGCCGACACACTGCCCGGCTAGAGACGACCGGCGATGGCCTTCCGCAGCCCGTCCACCTTGTTGCGCAACAGCAGGGCCGCCGAGCGATGCATCATCTGCGTCTCGGCCAGCTCGGACATCTGCGCCTCGATGGACATGTTTGTCCCGTCATGAAACAGGATGTTCTCTGCCGGGGCCGTGCTCGGCCGGACGGCCAGCCGGCCGTGCCGGTCGGTCGCCACCTCACCCGTGTCACGAATCTCCAGCGGCCGCGACACGTCGCTCCCGCGGCGGTCCAAGGCGTCCCGCAGGGCGCCCTGGAACCCGGCCTTGTCGAGCTGCCGAGCGCGATACCCGGCCGTGCCGATGTTGGCGACGTTTTCCGCGATGACCTTGAGCCGCGCCTCGCCGAAGGTCAGCGTATGCTCCAGGGCCGCCATCGAACTGCGGTCGGTGATCGCGGATACGAACATCCCGGCTCCTCCTGTCGGGGCGACGCCCCTGCCGCGGCTCGTCTGCCGCAGCGGCGGCGTGCTTACATGGGGCGTGCCACGCCCCCGTGCCCCGGATACCAGCCGCGCGGCGCCGTTCGGGCCGCCAAACGGCCGGCGAAAACTGCGCGGGGGCGGCAACCCCTGCCGACGTCAGACCGTCAGCGTTCGCCCATGGTGGGCGGCGGCTTCCTCGCGCCACTGCTTCAGCTTCATACCCAGCGTGCGGACGCCCATGCCCAGGGCCTTGGCTGTGCGGACGCGGTGGCCGTTGAACCGGCGGAGCGTCTTTTCGATCAGGCGGCGCTCCATGTCCTCCAGCAGCATGCCGTCGCGCAGCCCCGCGAAGTCCTCCTCGGCCGACGCCCCCGGCGCGAGCCACGGGGCGATCAACTCCGGCGTCATGATGGGGCCGGTGCACAGCGTCGCCGCCCGGCGACAGAGGTTCTCCAGCTCGCGCACGTTGCCCGGCCACGCGTAGGTGCGCAGCAGGTCCATCGCGTCAGGCGAAACCTTGAGCGGGATGCCGTTGTCATTGCCAGCGGCCTGGCGCAGGAAGTAATCAACGAGTTCGGGAATGTCCTCAATGCGATCCCGCAGCGGCGGCACGGCGATGGGCAGCACGTTGAGCCGGTAGAACAGGTCCGCCCTGAAGCGATTCCTGGCGACCCACTCCGGCAGGCTGCGATTGGTCGTGGCGATAACCCGGACGTCGCTCGTGCGGGTCAGGCTGCTGCCGACGCGCTCAAACTGTCCTTCCTGCAGCACGCGAAGGAGCTTGGCCTGAAGGGGCAGGGCCATCTCCGAGATTTCGTCGAGAAGCAGCGTGCCGCCGTCCGCCAGTTCGAAGCGGCCCTTGCGGGTCCGGTCTGCGCCGGTGAACGCGCCGCGTTCGTGACCGAACAGCTCACTCTCCAGCAGGTTGGCCGACAAGGCCGCGCAGTTGAGGCAGAGCATCGGGCGATCCGCCCGGGGAGAACCGCGGTGGATGTACGAAGCGACCAATTCCTTACCGGTGCCCGACTCGCCGGTGATCAGCACCGTCGCGTGGCTGGCCGCCACCCGGTCCAGCCTGCCGCGCAACTCGCTCATGGCCGGCCCGGAGCCGATCAGATCGCGGTGCTTGCGCAGATCAAGCAGCGAGACGCGCAGGGCCTCGTTCTCACGCCGCAGGCGGGAGTGTTCGAGGGCCCGTTCGACGAGCACAGCGATGCGCTCCGCGTCGAAGGGTTTCTGAACATAGTCGAACGCGCCGATCTTGATCGCCTCGACGGCCGTCGAGATGGTCGCGAACGCGGTCATCACGATGACCGGCGTATCACATCCCGCCCCGCGGATCTCGCGGATGAGAGTCAGGCCGTCCATCCGCGGCATCTTGAGGTCACTGAGGACCAGGTCGAATCGGTTCCGACGGATCTCGGCGATGGCCACCACGGGGTCTTCGAAGGTCTCGACCTCGTGGTCCTCCCGCGCGAGCGTCGCCGAGAGCGAGTCGCGAATGATTTCCTTGTCGTCCAGCACACAGATACGAGCCATGTAACCCAGTCCTCCTGTCTAGTGCCGCAGCCGGGCCGGTTCGGGCTGCCCGGAGAAAAAGCCATTGTCGCCGTCGGTCATCCAGGAATCCGCCTCAATAGCGCTGTGGTCCATCGCGGTTTGATCGATCGGCAGCGCCAGCGTGAACACCGCGCCACCTTCCGGTCGGTTGGCTGCGGTGAGTCGCCCCTCGTGCGACTCAACGATACGGTGCGCGATGGCCAGCCCGAGGCCCGTGCCCTGGTCCTTCGTGGTGAAAAACGGATTGAAGATCCGATCGAGGTGGTCCTCGGGAATGCCGGGACCGTCGTCCTCGACGGCGAGCACGCGCAGCGCGCCATCACGCGAAACGCCGCGATCTCGCACGCGGACCACTCCGCCGTCGCCCGTTGCGTCGATGGCGTTGAGCACCAGGTTCAGCAACACGCGCTGAATCTGGCCCACGTCACAGCGGATGGCGCCGTCAGCGAATCCCGCATCCACATCGAGACGAATTCGCCGGGCGGAGGCGGCGGGCGCAGCCTGCGCGACCGTGTCCTCGACCAGCTCGTCGAGGCGAACGGCACGCGTCGCGGGCTGTGCGCCGCGGGCAAACGCGAGAATGTCCCGCACGATGCTCTCGATGTGCCGCACGCCGCGCGAGATGCGCACCACGACCTCCCTATCCTTCGGCCGGTCATGCAGATCGCGATCGAGGACCGAGGCGTACAGCTGGATTCCCGCGAGCGGATTGCGGATTTCGTGGGCCACCCCAGCGGCCAGTTCACCGAGCGCCGCGAGGCGCTCGCGGCGGGCCAGCTCGAGGTTTTTCTGGGTGATCTCCTCGCGCAGTCGACAGACTTCGCGCGCCAGGATCTCGTGCGACCGCTTGAGCTTCTCCGTGACCTCGCTGTAGGCCTGCACGATGGTGGCAAGGTCGCGTTCTCGAACCGGGATGTCGGCCATGACGGTCATGATTCGTGGTGTACCTCGTCGAGACGGCCTTCCTGGCTCCGCGGAGCCCGGTACGCCGAAATCGCCCTGGCGCCGCTGCTGGTCGCCGAGATCAGACGGGCCGTTGCTTCCTTCTTCACCGACAGCACGCGACAGTCCTGTTCGTCGCGCTCGATCAGCCGCCGCAGGCTTGCTGACGACTCGTCCACCAGCCGATCCGCCTCGCTCCGAGCAGCCGGGGCCAGTGAATCCCGCCAGCGCGGCCACGCCTGACGTACCGGCGCCAGCCGGCGCGCGATGGCGGCGATCAGGTCGGTCAACCGCTTGCGCTCGCCGAGCACCTGGAGCAGTCTGGACGAGTCGTCCTCCACGATCAGCCGCCGCTGACGGTCAGCGCACTCTTCCAGCCGGCGATAGAGCGACGCCTGCGCGCGGAGCATCTCGATGATCCGCCCCGGGCCGTCAATCAGCTGTTCCACATGCTGCGATGGCGTCGTCATGGCACTCCCATTCAGCCCGCGTTCACGACCCCGCCGGGGTGAACAACTCCGACTCGCCCAACCATTCAAAGTAGCGCCGCCAGTCGTCGCGACGCTCAGGGGAGAGCGAAGACTCGAACGCTGCATCAGGCACGCGGTCCACGAGCACCTCCGCCCGGGCCAGCGAGGCCCTCGCCTCGTGCGGACTGCCGAGCGACAGGTGGCACGCGATGATCTGAACGAACGCGGCGAGTGCCACGGTCGAATCCGACCAGGCCCCGGCCGCTTCCTCGTAGAGCCGAAGCGCATCGCGGTGCATGCCCATCTCGAAGAGGCAGTCCGCCTCGTAGAGCACCGCATGGCGAAGGTACATCTCGCTGAGTTCGGCCTGTTCGCCCGACTCGACGCGACGACAGAGCTCTGCGAGCGAACCGTAGTGTTCGCGAGCCTTCAGCAGGCGGGTTTTCGCGTCGTCGAGCATCTGTTCGCGCTGGCCTGAGAAGGCCGCATCTTCCGCCTCGGTCTGCAACGCCAGCCCGCTGTGGCGATACGAGTCAGCCAGCAGGTAAAGCGCGCGCATCCGTTCTGACGCACCGGCCGCGTCCTCGGCGTAGCGATCCCACCATTCCTCCAGCACTGTGATGGAGGGCTCGTACTGCCCCTTCTGATTGAGCAGATCGCCGAGGCGATACATGGCTTCAGCGAACTCGGGGGCGCGCGGGGTGAACACGACCGGATCGGCGATCACCTGCCGCAGCACGCGCTCCGCCTCATCCAAATCGCCCAGCGTGCGGTGACACTCAGCCAGCGGCAGCAGCGCGCGGGCGCCATCGAGAGTGCGGGGATACCGCGCATGGCAGGCACGAAATGCGACGATGGCCTGCTCGAAGCGGCCCATGCGCTGACGGATGGCCCCGATGCGGGCCCACGCGCGGGGTGCAAACGCTGCCTCGGGAAACTCGGACGCGTACTGATCGAAGAGCCGTTCTGCCTCGGGAAACTGCCCAGCCAGGTCGTAAAGGTCGGCGGCCTGCCACAAAGCTTGCGCCGTGAGAGACGGATCGATCGAGTTGATCCGCGCCAGGTCCAGATACAGCTCCGCGGCTCGGCGGGCGTGCAGCCGGGAGGCCGTCGAAAGCCGTTCCGCCTTCGGGCCGTCCGACTCGCCGGACGCCGCCTCGCGGAGCCGGCCGGCGTAGCCCGCGAGCAGGTCGCCGACCTGCCCCAGAATCGCCGTCGCCAGTTCGACCTCTCCGCGATCGATCAGCTCCAAGGCGAGATCGCCGTACTGAACCGCGGCGTCGTAGTGATCTTCCTGGCGGGTGCGCTCGGCGAGGACCATCAGCGTCGTCCGAAGCGGTGCGCGTCGGGCGATGGGGCTCTCACCGCGATCGGCCATCTCCGCGATGGCGCCGGAAAACGCGCCCGCGGCCTCGTCGTGCCGCCCAAGCAGCGCCAGGGCTTCCCCCTGGCCGATCGCGGCGGCCATCGCGTAGTTCGTGGCGGGGAAATACATGCGAACGTCGGCGAAAAACGTCATCGCTTCCGCTGGACGATCGAGGTCCAGCAGTACGCGGCCGAGCAGCCACCCCGTCGCGGCGTGCACATCACTGTCGGGGGCGAGCCGGTTTCGCAGCGCTCTCAGGAACCGCTCGGCCGGCTCCAGCTCGCCGGTCCGGTACATCACCAGTGCTTCGAGATACGCCAGGCGGTCCTCCGCCTCGGTCCCGATGAAGGAATCCCGATGACGCGAGAGCAGCGCCGGAGCGCTGGCGGCTTCGCCGGAATCGAGCAGCAGGCCAAGCTGCTCTTCGACCGCCCAGACGCGCAGCCGGGCGTTGCCCGGATCGGCGGTGGCGAGCACCTGCTCAAGCGTCCGGTTCAGCGCCTCGGGCGACTCGAGCAGCTTCCCCTTGCGGATCGCGTAGATCTTCGCGTGCAGTTCGGCATCGTTATCCACCCCGGCGGCGAGGGCGCTTTCGTAGGCTGCGATGGTTCCGCCGTGGTCACCCTGATAGGCCCGGGCGTCGGCGAGCCTGAGGTAGTCGTCCGGCGTCAGCGCCAGACCCAAGTCCATGGCCGGCTCGTAGTGATGCTCGATCACGGCACCGACGGCCGGCGTGGCGATGCGCTGAATCCGGGCCTGTTCGTAGCGGGCGCGGGCAAGCCGCAGGCGGGTCTCGGCGAGTTCGTCCTCGGGGCGGGTCTGGTCGGCCAGGCGGCGCTGGGCGAACTCTGCCGCCTGATCGAATTCACCGGCGGCGAGCAGGTCGTCGAGGTAGGTCAGGGCGCGGGGGGCCGAGACGCTTTCGGCTGTCGGCAGGCCGAACAGCACGACAAGCACAAGCGCGGCGCTGGAGGCGAGCAGCAGGGGAATCTGCCACTTGCCGGAGAGCCGTCCCACTATGGCGGATCGTGAAGCCATTGCCGCTCATCCTGAGCTGCGCCCACGCTGCACCCGCATCCTCCTGACGCGGTCCATACGAATGTCGGCAGATTCTGCGTTTCGTCTGCAACGGTTCCGGCGCTGGTCGCGCAGAAATATCACAGCCCATTTCACGCACCTCACGAGCCGCGATATCACGCTTAAGCCATTATCCGGACAAGCTTTGGAGCTGCTTCTGCTCGCCGCAACCTGCATGACCGCCGGAGGGCCGACCCAAAGGGTGCAGCTTCTGGGCTCGGCGTCTCAGTGCTGGCGTGAGGGTGTGCCAGGCCGCTGGTGGCTCGCGCAGATTTTTAACAGAGCTGCGCTCGCCGGCGCAATGCGCCGCTGGCCGCCGCGCAAGAAACCAGCCCGCGACCGAACGTCGCGGGCTGGGGGATGGTGGTCTTCGCGAATGGTCCCCGGGGGAACCGCTGCATCGGCGAGGCCGACTCACGGCGCCGGCGTGGGCGGGGCAGGCGGCGCGGGCGGCGCGGGCGCCGCGGGCTTATCCCCGGCCTCCGCACCCGCTTCGAAGCGCCGCAGGGCGATCTTAAGTTCCTCCATCGCGGGGTGCCCCGGGGGGCACAGCTCGATGGCCTTCTTCTCAAGCGTCACGGCCTCGGCGACATGGCCGTTTTCGTACTTGGCCAGGGCGAGCGTGTCGAGGACGCTCCAGTCCTTGCCGCCGGCGATCTCGTTGCTGCGCTCCGCCACGGCGAGGGCGAGGGGGTTGAACTTCCCGCGGTACTCGGGGCCGGTCAGCAGTTTCCAGGCGAAGGCATTGAGCAGTTCGGCGTCGGTGCCCGACTTCTCAAGCAGGTAGCGCCCGGCCTCTTCCGCGGCCTTCAGGTCCTTCTTGCACATCGCCAGCAGGTCGAACTTCGCGACCAGGTGCCGCGGCTCTTCGGGTTCGGCCTTGATGGCCAGTTCGATCGCCTGGATCGCGAGATCGTCGCAGCGGTTGCCAAGCTCCGGAGAGGCGAGCATCCCCGCGAAGTTCGCGAGGGCCCGGCCGTCGGTCTTCATGGCCTTGACCGCGGTTTCGGCGAAGGCCATCGCTTCATCGAACTTCGAGAGCATGGCCAGCAGGCCGAACTTGGTGCTGTAGGCCTCCGCGTTCGACGGGTCGAGCTTGAGGGCGGCGTCGACCGCCTGAAGCGACAGCGCGGTGAGCTCTTCATTCTTGGGATCCAGCGCGAAGACCTGGGCGGCCGACACAAGGGCCCGCGCGTTGGACCCACATGCCGTCAGCACGGTCCGGGCCACTTCCAGGGCCTTGGCCTTCTCATTCTTGTAGTTCAGGTAGATCTGGAACTTCATCGCGTACGGATCGAAGTCGTCCGCCTTGATGGCGATCCACTCGTCCGCCGCCGCGAGAACCACATCGGGATCGTCGGTCGAGTTGATGCGACGCTCGATGTCGTTGATCTTCCGCGCCCGGTCGATGTCGTACTTGCCGGCGACAAGCGGCTCGACGACGTCGTCGAGCGGGCCGAAGGGGCTGCCGATCCAGGCCACCCGGCCGGTCTTGTCAATCACGAACACCGTGGGGATGCCCTGCTGGCCGGACGCCTCCATGTAGGCCTGCTCGGTCTTGTGGTCCTTGTCGAACGCGATGGCGTAGCCCATCTTGGGCCCCTGACGGGCGACGAACTCCTCCACGCGGGTGAGGGTGTTCTCGCCGTCCTCCGCGGTCATGCCGACAACGGCCACGCCCCTTGGCCCGTAGTTCTTCTGCATCTCGGTCAGATGCGGGATGCTCTCGATGCAGGGGGCACACCACGTCGCCCAGAATTCCATGACGACGATCTGCTTGTCCTTCGCGGCGGCAAGATCGATCGGCGTACCCTTGACCCACTTCTGAACTTCCAGCGGCGGGGCTGGATCGCCGATGCGCAGCTCCGCCCCGAAGGCCAGGGCCGGGATCATCCACAGGACTGCGCCGATCGCGATCGCGTGCATACTCTTCATACGGGTTCCTTTCCATCCCCGCGCCGAGCGTTGCGGGCGGGGGACCAGAGCTTCGCAAGCGGAACATTGTAGCCGACCCGCGCGGGGGCGTACAGATTCCGGCCCCGTCCGGTGCCGGGTCGCGCGGTGATTCCCCTACGGCTTGAACCCCCGAATCGCCCGCCGGATTCCCGCGGGCGCGGCCGCCCCGCCGCGACAGACAACTACCGACAATCCGGAGCCGCCGGGCCGACCGATTGTCCCGGGTTTTGCGCGCGGGTAGAGTCCGCGTGCGACCTCGGGATCGGGCCGGTAAGTCGGCCATTTCACCTCACGCGGCGGACCATCGACCATGAAGGCTCTCGTCATTCTTGTCGTGCTCGGGGCGCTGGCCTGCGGCGCCGCGTACTTCTTCGGCGGCATCGCGTCTTTCGACCCCTCCGCGGAAGGCCGCAAGGCCATGCAGGCGATCACGCCGGGCATGACTCTCCAGCAGGTGCTCGATCTGACCGGCCAGCCGAACCAGTACCGGCAAATGGTCATGCGAAAGAAGAAGCGGGATGGCGTGGAGATCGAAGTGATCGAACCCGCGCCGGCGGTGAAGTTCGACCGGGCTCGGCTGTTTGAACGGGTGGCGAGCAACGACGTGCCCCATGGATTCATCATCCCCTTCGTCTATTCGCGGTCCGTCGCGTTCGACGTGCACTTCGACGGCAGCGGCACGGTCACCGACGTCACGACGGCCCGCACCGAGGCGGACCTCTACCAGATCCAGCCCTGAGCCGCCCCGGCTGGACAAACCGCTCGCCGCGGCGGTAATACTGCCCTCGGCCACGGGGCGACCCTGCCGGAATCCGGCCCTCCGGACCGCGGCCACGGAGCCTGATGTTGTCCTCGGCCGGAAAGATCCAACGACCCGTCCCGCGCGTTCCGAAGGGTTTCCGCGATATCGCCGCGGGCCACGTCCGCGCCCGCGAGCGGATGATCGTCCGCATCCGCGAGGTGTACGAACGATACGGATTCGTCCCCCTCGAAACCCCGGCCCTCGAATACGTCGACGTGCTCGGCAAGTTTCTGCCGGAGGCCGACACGCCCAGCGGCGGGATTTTCGCCTTTCGCGACGACGACGAAGAATGGGTCGCGCTCCGCTATGACTTGACCGCCCCGCTGTCGCGCTACGTTGCGATGAACTTCCAGGAACTCCCTAAGCCCTTTCGTCGCTACCAGGTCGGCCCCGTGTACCGCGTTGAGAAGCCCGGCCCGGGGCGCTTCCGCGAGTTCTACCAGTTCGACTTCGACTCGGTAGGCACCTCGTCGATGCTTGCCGACGCCGAGGCGTGCATGATCATGTGCGACACGCTCGAGGCTCTGGGCATCACGCCGGGGCAGTACATGGTCCGGGCCAACAATCGCAAGGTCCTCAACGGCCTGCTCGAGTCGATCGTGGGTTCGGGCGGTGCGGCGGATCGCGCGACGCTCGACATCCTCCGCTCGATCGACAAGCTCGACAGGCTGGGCGTCAGCGGCGTGGCCCTGCTGCTGGGGCCGGGACGCACCGACGAATCCGGAGCCCGCACCCCGGGCCTCGGCCTCCCGCAGGGACACATCGACCGCATTCTGAGCTACCTCGCGATTGATACGGGATCGCGCAGCTCGGTCTGTGACCGGCTGGAGCAACTCGTCGGTGATAGCGCCGTCGGCCGCGATGGCGTCGGCGAACTGAGGCAGATCGACGCCGCCCTGAGCGGCGCCGGCTACGGCGATGACCGCGTGCAGTTTGACCCGACCGTTGTGCGCGGGCTGGAGTACTACACGGGCCCCGTGTTCGAGGCCGTGCTGACCTTCGAGATCGTCGACGAGGACGGCCAGAAGCGCCAGTTCGGCAGCGTCTTTGGCGGCGGCCGGTATGACGACCTCGTCGAGCGGTTCACCGGCCAGAAGGTGCCGGCCACCGGCGCGTCGATTGGCGTGGATCGGCTGCTGTCGGCCCTGCTGACGCTGGGCAAGATCCAACTCGATGATGTGACCGCCAAAGTGCTCGTCACCCGGCTGGACAAGAACCTGACCGCCGAATATCAGCGGATCACGATGGAACTGCGTTCGGCCGGCTTCGGGGCGGAACTGTATGTCGGCAGCCAGGACATCAAGAAGCAATTCAAGTACGCCAGCCAGTCGGGCAAGATCGTTGCCGTCGTGATGGGCTCGGACGAATTGGACAGGGGCGAGGTGAGCATCAAGGACCTGGTGCAGGGTGAGGAACTCTCGCGGGAAATCGGCGCCGATCGCAAGGCCTGGCTCGAGCAGCAGCCGGCGCAGTTCAGTGTCGCCCGTTCCGAATTGACCCGTGCGGTGCGCGACGTGCTCGGCCGGTACGCCGTCGGCTGACCCGCCGCCGCTTTGGCCGCCCCCCGCCCCGCGGCGTCGCTGCCGGGGCGGATTGCAACGCCCGGCCCGATCTGCCACTATAGCCGCAGCCGCCACCGGAAAGCCATCGCTGCGGTGGGCGCACCGTCTCAGGCAAGGAGCGAATCGTGGAGGATCGTGGACACCTGCTCACCGAGCTGCGCAATGAGCGCTCCGCTCACTTCGACACGCTCGGCGTCTCCGACGCGTTTGACGTGATGAACGGCGAGGACGCGGCCCTGGCGGCCGCGGTGGCCGGGGCCAAGGAGTCGATCTGTGCTGCGACCGAGCTCGTCGTGGCCGCGTTCAAGCGCGGCGGACGGCTGATCTACGTCGGCGCCGGCACGAGCGGGCGACTGGGTGTGCTGGACGCCTCCGAGTGCCCCCCCACTTTCCTGACCGACCCCTCGATGGTCCAGGGCATCATCGCCGGCGGGTGGGACGCACTCCGCCGCAGCATCGAGGGAGCCGAGGATCACCCCAACGAAGGCGCCGCGGAGATCGACTCGAAACGGGTCGGAGCCAACGACGTGGTGATGGGCATCACGACCGGTGGGACTACGCCGTTCGTGCACGGCGCCCTCAAGCGGGCGAAGGAACACGGCGCCAAAACGGTTTTCTTCGGCTGCGTCTCACGCGACCAGGTGACCGATGAGGCCGACGTCTCCATCCGCGTGCTGGTCGGGCCCGAAGTCGTCACCGGCAGCACCCGGCTCAAGGCCGGCACCGTGACCAAGATGGTGCTGAACATGATCACCACTATCGCGATGGTGCGGATCGGCAAAGTGTACGGCAACTTAATGGTCGATGTGAACACCCGCGGCAACACCAAGCTGGTCGATCGCGGCGTACGAATCCTCACGAGCCTCACCGATCTCGATCGCGACGGAGCCAAGTCGGTTCTGTCCAAGGCCGGCGGCCACGTCAAGACCGCCCTCGTCATGCACGCCAGGGGCCTCGACAAGTCCGCTGCCGAGCGCCTGCTCGCACAGCACGACGGCCACCTGTCCCCGATCCTCGGCGGCGGCCAGGCATGATGCCGATGCCCCTTCTGGCCGAGCTGCAGGGCAAGTTTTCCTGGGTCGACTGGCTGGTCGTCGTCGCCTACCTGGCGTTCACGAGCTGGCTCGGGGCGCGGATGGCCGGCAAGCAGGCGACCATCCGCGACTTCTTCCTCGGCGGGCGAAAGCTGCCGTGGTACGCCGTCAGCGGCTCGATCATCGCCACTGAGATCAGTGCCCTGACCTTCATCAGCGTGCCCTGGGTAGTCTTCCAACCCGGCGGCAACATCACCTACCTGATGCTCGGGACGTTTGGCTCCTTCTTCGCGCGAGTGATCGTCGGGTACTTTCTCGTACCCGTCTACTACGAGAAGGAGATCTACAGCCCCTACGACTACATGGGCAACCAGCTCGGCGGCCGGGTTCGCTCGATGACCACCGCGCTGTTCACCCTGGGCGGCCTGCTCGGGCAATCCGCTCGAATCTACCTGACCGCACAGGTCCTGATCGTGCTGCTGCCGGGGCAGTTGAGCTGGCTGGAGACCAACATCGGCATGGACATGCTGGCGTGGGCGATCCTGCTCATCATGCTCGTTTCGGTCGCGTGGACGCTGATGGGCGGCATGACAACGGTCATCTGGACAGACGTCGTACTCTTCATCGCGTTTTTCAGCGGCGCGCTCATTGCGCTCGGCACCGTGGTCTACAGCCTTGACGGCGGCATCGTCGAGCTATTCCGAACCGGCTGGGACGCGAAGATGTCCGGCGTGCCCTGGGCCTCGTGGGGTCAGCCCGCACCGTCCGGCCCGTGGGGCAAGTTCACGTTTTTCGACTTCTCGACGGACCCGGTCAAGACGTACACCATCTGGACCGCGGTTATCGCCAGCACCTGGGGCGGCCTCGGCGCCTACGGCACCGACCAGCTCATGGCTCAACGCATGTTCTGCTGCCGAGATACGCGCGACGCCCGGTGGGCGATCATCTCCAGCTCGCTCAGCCAGCTGGTAACCACCACGGTCGCACTCGTGGGTGTGGGCCTGTTCGTGTACTACCAGACGCACACGCCGGGCGAAGCAGCCATGAACCTCCTGGCGGATAAGAAGCACGGCGACCGCATCTTCCCCGTGTTCGCGGTCGAGATCATCCCGACTGGGCTTAAGGGGCTCATCATCGCGGCCATCTTCGGCGCGGCGATCTCAAGCGTGATGGGGATCCTCACCGCCCTGAGCCAGACCATTCAGACGGCGTTCTACAACCCGTGGCGCGAGCGCGTGCTGGCCCGGCGCGGCGTAAGCGTCTCGCTGGCGGCCAGCGCCGAGGCCGCGGCGGAGCACGGCGACGCCTCGCACGAAGACCGGCGATCCGTGGCGGTCGGGCGTCTGCTCGTCATCGCGTGGGGCGTGGCCCTGGCCGCGATGGCCTACCTCGCGCAGGTCGTGGCCGCGCGGTATCCCTCGATTCTCGACCTCGGGCTGGCCATGGCGGGCTACTGCGGCGGTGCACTGCTCGCTGGTTTCCTTCTCGGCTTCCTGAAGCTGCGGGTCGACGGCTACGGGTTCATGTGGAGCGGGCCGCTCTCCGTCGGCATCGTGTTCGCACTCGTCTGGCACGAGTCCTGGGCGCACGTCACCTGCTGGATCATCGGCGCGTTGCTGCTCGCCACGTGGGTTGGCGTCGGGATCTCTCGCGGCCTTCCACCCGCGCGGATCGCCTCGCGCGGGCTGTTCCTGACAGTCGGCATCGCGGCCATGCTCGCACTCACTTACTTCGCCTACGCCGAGGTGATCGATCCGGCCACGGGTCAGCCGAAAATCAACGAAGGCACCGGCTACACGGTGAAGAAGGTGCTCGCGTGGCCGTGGTACGCGCCGATCGGCAGTATCTTCGCCTTCTTCTGGGGCTGGGCTCTCGCAAACCGGAAGCCGTAGTCTGGAGCAATCGACCGGTCGCACCTTGGCACCGCCCCGATGATCAATGCCGCCGAACACTACGCGAAGCGAATGGCGGAGTTCCGCGGTGAGCGCCACGAACCCGGCGGTGTGGCGTTCGTCGGCTCGTCGCATGTCGAACTCTTCCCGACGCGAGACCTCCTGCCCGGCGTGCGGATCATCAACCGCGGCATCACCTCGGATCGCATCGGCTTCTCCGAAAGGGGCATCCTCCGGCGGATGGAGGAATCGATCTTCGGCCTGCGCCCCGCCGTGATCCTGCTCGAAGCCGGGGCCAACGACCTCGGCGAGCTGTGGCGCAACGGTATTCCGCCGGTCTCGCAGATCGAGGCCGGCTATCGCCGCCTTGTGGGTGAAATCCGGTCCGGCCTGCCGTCTGTACCGCTGTGCATCACCGGGGTTATGCCCGCCCGGGGAGCGTACGCCGGTCTGAACCCGCTGCTGGCCCCGTTCAACGGCACCGTCCGGCAGATCGCCGCCGACTACGAGGTGGAATTCATCGACATGTACCCGCATCTGGTTGATACCGATGGGCAGCTTTGCGACAATCTGACGACCGATGGGCTGCACCTGAGCCGGGCGGGCTACGAGTTGTGGGCCGCGCGCCTTCGCGCGTATCTGTTGAGCCTCGACCTGCCGCGGTCGGCTATGCTCCCCGGCTCCGCGTAGACCGGCGCCGCGGCGCTGTGCCGCCCTCGTTCGAGGAATGCACCCATGCTCCCCGCTGCGACCTCTTCCCTCCCGGACCTGTCTTCCGCGTACAACCTGGCAACCGGCATCGCCGACCAGTTCCGCCGCGATGGGCACACGGTCACCCGCGGTGTCTGTACGCCGCAGGAATTGGCGCCCTACCGCGCGCTGATTCAGGAAGCCGTCGCGCGGCATAACCGCCAGACCAAGCCGCTCGCCGAGCGGGACACCTACCACAAGGCATTCCTGCAGATCGCGAATCTGTGGGAGCTCGACGAGGGGGTGAAGCGTTTCGTGATGGCCCGGCGGTTCGCCGGCATCGCCGCGGAGCTGATGGGCGTGCGCGGCGTACGCATCTGGCATGACCAGGCCCTCTTCAAGGAGCCCGGCGGCGGGCCGACTCCGTGGCATCAAGACCAGTACTACTGGCCGCTCAAGACGGCCAACACCATCACGATGTGGATGCCGCTGGTCGACGCCCCGCGGAGCATGGGTACCGTTCGGTTCGCGACGGGAACGCACCGCAACGGACCGCTGGCCTCGATGCACATCAGTGACGAGTCGGAGCAGTTCTTCCAGAACTACGTGCGCGATACATCCTGCGACGTCGGCCAGTACGACCTCGCCGCCGGTGACGCGACGTGGCACTACGGCTGGACGCTGCACGCCGCCCCGGGCAACGAGTCCGACCGGATGCGTGAAGCCATGACGGTGATCTACTTCGAAGACGGCGCGAAGGTTGCCGAGCCGGCCAATCCACATCAGCCCGCTGATCTCGCCCGCTGGCTGCCAACCCTGCGTCCGGGGGACGTGGCCGCCTCGCCGCTCAACCCGCTGGTGTACCCGGCGTGACCGGGGCGGGTCTGGCCGAAACCGGGTCGCGCCCGGACGCCCGGCGGCGGGCGGAAACCTCGATGGCCCGCTTCTCGCTGGGCGCTCTGATCCTGTACATCCCCGCAGAGACCTTGGTTTCCTGGCCCGAGTTGCTCAGCCCGGGCTACCTCGTCGACGTGCTCGCATTCGGCCTGCTGTTGTTCGGCGGCTGGCATTCGCTCCGCGCACGACCGGCGCCCGCGGCCGGACCGCTGTGCGCGGCTTGGGGGTTTTGCGCATGCCTGGCGTGGCGGAGCTACTTCCTGCGGGTCTACTCGCGGCAGCGCGGACTGGGCCTGTATCATGAACCAGGCTACATCGAGCCTGTGCTCGCGGTGGTCCTGGTGATCGCGCTCGCGGCGTTGGCGGTCATGCTGTGGATCGCCTGGGTGCCGCGAATCCGGTAAGGCCGGGGTGGGGCATTCAAGCGAACTCGCTCCGTACGGCCCCGACGTCCAATTCCAACTGCCGGATCAGCGCCGCAACCGACTCGAATTTGCACTGCGGTCTCAAGTGTCGCGAAAACTCCAGACGGATGGTCCGCCCGTAGAGGTCGCCGGCGTAGTCGAGAAGGTGTGCCTCGACCTGGCGACGACCATCACCGAATGTCGGGGTCACGCCGATGCTCACGGCGGCGAGGTGGGTCGCGCCGTCGACCACGGCCCGCGCGGAGTAGACGCCGTCGCCCGGTACCAGCGTGCCCTCCACGGCAACGTTGGCCGTGGGGAAGCCAATCCGTCGGCCGCGCTCGTGGCCGCGCACCACCTCGCCGACGACCGCGTAGGGCCGGCCCAGACACAATGCCGCGCGGTGGACCTTTCCCTCGATGAGGAGCCGCCGCACGAGAGAGCTCGACACCAGGACCGTTTCGCCGCGATCTACTTCGAGCGATACGGGCTGGAGGATATGCACTTCAAACCCCAGCCGGCGGCCCATGTTCCGCAGCAGCTCCGGCGTCCCCCGGCGCCCCTTGCCGAAGCCGAACGACGGCCCCTCGACGATGTGCGACGGGTGAAACCTCGCGAGGATGATCTCCTCGACGAAGCGCTCCGGTTCGAGGCCCAGCAGCCCCGGCTCGCTGACCGCTTCCACGACAAGATCCGCCCCGGCAGCCAGCAGCAGGCGCGACTTTTCCTCTACGCTGGTCAGTCGCGGCGGCGCCTTGTGCGGCGCCACGATGGTGAGCGGGTGAGGCTCGAAGGTGAGCACGACGACGGGATCGTCAGCATTGGCGGCCAGCAGCCCCGCCTGCGCGAGCAACTGCTGGTGGCCCAGGTGGACGCCGTCGAAGTTGCCGATGGTCAGGACCGACCGCTGCAGGGGCGGGTCTAGGGCGTCCAGTCCGCGAAGCACTCTCACGCGCGAGCTCCCGTTTTCAGGCCGGTGGCCGGTAAGCGACCAGCATAGATTCGGCCCTGGCGCGACGCAAACGAGGCTGACGGTGCGGCCGAGGGCAGGCACAGCGCGTTTCCTTGTCGGCCCCTGCGGGCAGCACTATAATTCGCCCGCCTTCCCTGCGGCCGCGTCCCCGCGCGGCCCCTGTCCGTGGCGCCGAGACGGGTCCCCGGGGGGTGCGGAGAGCATTTTCCCAGCGTGACCTGGATCGCGATCAAGATGTTGATGGGCGATCGGGGCAAGTATGTCGGCATGATCATCGGCATCGCTTTCGCCTCGCTGCTCATCTCCCAACAGGCCTCGATCTTCTGCGGGCTGATGCTGCGCACGAGTTCGCAGATCCGCGACGTGCACGGCGCGGAGATCTGGGTCATGGACCCCAATCTCCAGTTCGTCGATGACATCAAGCCCCTCAACGACAACGACGTCTACCGCGTCCGCGGCGTGCCGGGGGTGAAGTGGGCCGTACGGCTCTACAAAGAGCTTAACCGGGCCAAGCTCCACGAGGGCAACTACCAGCAGGTGCTGGTGCTCGGCATCGACGACGCATCGATGGTCGGCGCGCCGCGCGATATGGTTCTGGGCACGCTCGAGGATCTGCGGCGACCCAACACCGTGGTCGTGGACGACGCGGGATACGACCAGCTCTGGCCCGGCGAGCCCTATCGCCTCGGACGTACGTTCGAGATGAACGACCGCCGGGCGGTGCTGGTGGGCATCTGCCGCACGTCGCGCACGTTCATGACGTTTCCGGTCATCTACACGCGGTTCAGCCAGGCGATGGACTACGCCCGGCCCGATCGCGAGATCGTCTCGTTCATCCTCGCCGAGCCGCAGGAGGGACTCGACCCGCGCGAGGTATGTCATCGGATCGACGACCAGACCGGGCTGCGGGCGCTGACGCGCCAGGACTTCTCCTGGGTGACGCTCTGGTACTTCATGAAGGTCACCGCGATCCCGGTGAACTTCGCGCTGACCGTCATTCTCGGGTTCATCGTGGGCACGGCCGTGACCGCCCTGACGTTTCACATGTTCACGATCGACAACCTCAAGCAGTTCGGAACTCTCAAGGCGCTGGGCACGAGCAACGCGCGCCTCGTGGGGCTCATTCTTCAACAGGCGCTGCTGGTGGGTGTGGTGGGGTTCGGCATCGGCATCGGGCTGACCGCGGCGTTCGGCGAGGCGGTCAAGGGCGCGCAGAAGCTCGCGTTTTACATGCCGTGGCACGTCTTCGTCGGCACCGGTACAGCGGTCATGCTGATGCTCCTGGTGTCCAGCATCGTGAGTATCCGACGGGTGCTGGTGCTCCAGCCGGTGGTCGTGTTCCAGGGATGACAGCATGATCGCCGCCGCCCACGAATCAATCGTCACCTGCCGCGGACTCACCAAGGAGTACACCCAGGGCGGGAGCATCGTGCAGGCGCTGCGCGGCGTGGATCTCGACGCGCTGGCGGGCGAGCTGACGATGCTCGTGGGCCCGAGCGGCTGCGGCAAGACGACGCTGCTCTCCGTGATCGCGGGCATGCTCGACCCGACGCGCGGCGAAGTCCGCGTCCTCGGCGAAGACCTGCATCACATGACGGACAAGGCACGGGTTCACTTTCGCGGGCAGAACATCGGCTTCGTCTTTCAGCAGTACAACCTGCTGCCGGCGCTGACTTCGACCGAGAATGCCGCGATACCCCTGGTGATCGCGGGGGTGCCGCGGCGGGATGCCCTGGAGCGGGCCGCCGCGATGCTGAAGCGCATGGGCCTGGGCCACCGGCTGGCCGCGCAGCCGACGCGGATGAGCGGCGGCGAGCAGCAGCGCGTGGCCATCGCCCGCGCTCTGGTCCACAACCCCCGGCTCGTCGTATGCGACGAACCGACGTCGGCACTTGACGGACATACGGGGCATACCATCATGGAGTTGCTCCGCGAACTGGCCGGGAGCCGGGAACGAGCAGTCATCGTCGTGACCCACGACAGCCGCGTGTTCGAATTCGCCGACCGGATCGCATTCATGGACGACGGCCACATCGTGCGCATCGAGTCCCGGACGAAAGGTGAGTGAGCTGATGATTCTGCGGTACGGCCTGCCCATCGTAGGGATTCTGCTGCTGGGGCTCGGCGTCGTGCACGTCGTGCAGGGCCGCAACGTCTGGTCCCAGGACAACCCGCCTGTCGAACCGCCCAGCAATCCCTACCGCCACGCGGTCGCAGGATCGGGCATCATTGAGCCGGTCACCGAGAACATCTCCATCGGCTCGTCGGTGCCCGGCGTGGTCGAAGAGGTCTTCGTCGCAGTCGGGCGCAATGCGGCGAAGGGAGACCCCCTGTTTCGCCTCGACGACCGGGCGCTGAAGGCCGAGCTCAAGTCGCGGGAGGCCGACCTGGCACGGGCGCTCGCCGAGGTTGAGCGCCTCGAAAGCGGCCCCCGCCCCGAACTGGTCCCTATCAACGAGGCTATGGTCAGCGAAGCCGAGGCGCGGCTCGCAGGGGAGCAGTTCAAGTGGGATCGCATGCAGGAACTCTACCGCGACGACCACGCCAACAAGGATGAGTACGAAATCCAGCGCCACGCGCTGGACGCCGCGATTGCGCAGCTCGCCCGGGCCCGGGCCGAACTGCAGCTGCTTCGCGCGGGATCCTGGGAACGTGACATCGAGATCGCTCGCGCCTCCGCCGATCAGGCGCAGGCGCGGGTCGATCAGACCCGTACCGAGCTCGAGCGACTGGTCGTCAAGGCGCCGGTCGATGGCGAGGTTCTGCAGGTCAACGTTCGGCCGGGCGAGTTCGTCGGCACGCCGCCCGGACAGGCGCTGATCGTGCTTGGCAACATTGACGAGCTTCACGTCCGTGTGGACATCGACGAGCACGACATTGCCCGCTTCAGCGGCGGCTCTCCGGCCATGGCATCGCTGCGCGGCACGCCGGAGGATCCACTTCAGCTTACCTTCGTTCGCGTTGAGCCGTTCGTCATTCCGAAGCGTTCGCTCTCGGGCATCATCACCGAGCGCGTTGACACGCGCGTGCTGCAGGTGATCTACCGCATCGAAACCAAGGGTCGCCGCCTTTTCGTCGGGCAGCAGCTCGACGTGTTCATCGAAGCGGATCGGCCGCATGTACCGCCGCGGGAGACGCAGCAGCAGCCGGCCGGCAGCGGCGCCGCTCCCGATCAGCATTAGTCATCACCGACGCGGAGACCGCCCGATATGCCCCGGACGCGCAAGGACTTCGTCTTCTTCATCCTGGGCGGCTTCTTCCTGTCAAACGCGATTCTCGCGGAGCTGACCGGTGGCAAGCTGTTCGAAGTCCCCGCGTGGGGGCTCGGCTGGCTGGGTCTGGACAGTCTCGTCCTGTCGATCGGCGTGATTCCGTGGCCGATCGTCTTCATCACCACCGACCTGGTGAACGAGTACTTCGGCAAGCCCGGCGTACGTCGCCTCACCTTCCTGGCGGTCGGGATGATCGCCTACTCCTTTATTGTCCTGTTTCTCGCCATGCTTGTCCCCGCGTGGGAACGCTCGCCGACGCCCGGCGCCGCGTTCGATGCCGTGTTCGGCCAGTCGCAATGGATCATCGCGGGATCACTCACGGCGTTCCTCGTCGCCCAGTTCGTGGACGTGTTCGTGTTCAGTCATTTCAAGAAGGCGACGGGCGGACGGCTGCTGTGGCTGCGGGCGACCGGCAGCACGGTGGTAAGCCAAGTCTTCGACACGTTCCTGGTCGGGTTCATCGCCTTCGTCATCCCGGGCAAACTGGCTTTCGTCGAATTTCTGCGGCTCGCCGCGGGAAGCTATGCCTTCAAGCTGATCGTCGCGATCGGCATCACGCCGATCATCTATCTCGCGCATGCGGCCATCGACCGCTATCTAGCCGGCGACCCCCTGGCAGCCCCGGATGACGGCCGCGTCGGCCCAGGCTGACGGGCCGCAGAATTCAGGCCCGAACCCACGGCGGCGGAATGAAAACCGGGCGGAGCCCGCGGGAAAACGCCCGCTGACTCCGCCCGGTGATGTCTTGCGAAACGGCGTCGACGCCTATCAGTTCACCGTCCAGGTCTCGCCGTCGTCGAACAGATCCTCAATCTTGCCGGGGCCCTGCTTGGCCACGGCGGTCTTCACCTGCTCGAGTACCATGTGCTCGTAGGTCGGCCGCTGCACCGCGCGGAACACACCGATCGGCTCGGGGAACTCGGGGTAGTGCATCCGGCTGAGCAGGTAGGCCAGCGACGGCTCGCGCGCCTGCTCGTCGTGGAAGAGCAGATCGTCTTCCTTGATGCCCTCGCCGATGGTCACGACCTCGGGGTTCATGTTGTTCAGACGGATGCCCTTGTTGCGGTCCGCGCCGAACACGAGCGGGCGGTTGTGCTCGAGGACGATCGTGTTGTCGTCCTTCTTCTCCTTGCCGGTGGCGTAGTCCCACGCGCCGTCGTTGAAGATGTTGCAGTTCTGGTAGATCTCGACAAACGCGGTGCCCTTGTGCTCGGCGGCACGCTTCAGCACGTATTCCATGTGCTTGATGTTGACGTCAATCGTGCGGGCGACAAAGGTCGCTTCGGCGCCGATGGCCACCGAAAGCGGGTGGAGCGGGAAGTCGACCGAGCCCATCGGGGTGGACTTGGTCTTCTTGCCGAACTCGCTCGTGGGTGAGTACTGCCCCTTGGTCAGCCCGTAGATGCGGTTGTTGAACAGCAGGATCTTCAGGTCAACGTTGCGGCGGATGGCGTGCAGCAGGTGATTGCCGCCGATCGACAGCCCGTCGCCGTCGCCCGTCACCACCCACACCGATAGCTCGGGGTTGGCGAGCTTCACGCCTGTGGCGATGGCCGGGGCGCGGCCGTGAATGCTGTGGATCCCGTAGGTGTCCACGTAGTACGGGAACCGGCTCGAGCAGCCGATGCCCGATACGAAAACGAAGTTTTCCTTCGGTATGCCCAGCGTGGGCAGCACCTTCTTGACCTGGGCCAGAATCGAATAGTCGCCGCAGCCAGGACACCAGCGGACGTCCTGGTCGCTCGCGAAGTCCTTGGCCGTCAGGTTGGAAACGGGAACGTCGACGCTCATGATCGCACTCGCTCCTTCGAAAGCTGCGGGCCGCATGCCGGGCCCGCATAGCTTGTTGGCTGACTGTCGTTGCACACGGGCCGGCTGCCGCGCAGCCCGAACGCGAAACCCCTACTTCGCCGGCCGACCGTTGCCGCCGAGCATCGAGGTAATCCGGTTCTCGATCTCGTGAATCATGAACGGCTTGCCGTGCACCTTGTTGAAGCCGACCGCGTCGACGAGGAACCGGCCGCGGATGATCGGCAGCAACTGGCCCAGGTTCATCTCGGGAATGAGCACGCGGCGGAAGTTACGGACGACTTCGCCCGTGTTCTTCGGCATCGGATCGAGGTGACGCAGGTGCGCGCTCGACACGCTGAGCCCCTTGCGCCGGCAACGATCGACCGCGGTCGTGATTGCACCGAACGTCGAACCCCAGCCCAGCACGAGCAGTTCGCCCTTCTGGTCGCCGTGGACGTGCAGCGGCGGGATGCTCTCGGCGATCAAGTCGACCTTGCGGCGACGCAGCTCGCACATGTGATGGTGGTTTTCCGACTCGTAGCACACCTCGCCAGTGATGTCGCGCTTCTCGAGACCGCCGACGCGGTGCTCATAGCCCGCCACGCCCGGAATCGCCCAGGGACGCGACAGGCTGTCGGTCCGCTCGTACGGGCGGAAGTCGGCGATCTCGCCCTTCTTCGGGTGATGGAACATGAACTTGGGCAGCGAGTCCACCGTCGGCATGCGCCACGGCTCCGCGCCGTTGGCCAGATAGCCGTCCGACAGGACGATGACCGGCATCATATGCTCAGTCGCGATGCGGAATGCCTCGATCGCCATGTCGAAGCACTCGGCGGGGGTGGCCGGCGCGATCACGCAGAGCGGCGACTCGCCGTTGCGGCCGAAGATCGCCTGGTTCAGGTCGGCCTGCTCCGTCTTGGTCGGCAGGCCCGTGGACGGGCCGCCGCGCTGGACGTTCACCACCACCATCGGCAGCTCGGTCATGATCGCCAGTCCGAGCGCCTCACCCTTGAGGGCAACGCCCGGCCCGCTCGTGCCCGTCACCGAAAGCGCCCCGGCGTAGGCCGCGCCGATCACCGAGGTCATCGCGGCGATCTCATCCTCCGCCTGGAAGGTGCGCACATCGTAGTTCTTGTAGCGGGCGAGCTCGTGAAGAATGTCGCTCGCCGGGGTGATCGGATAGCTGCCGTAGAACAGCGGCTTGTTGGCCAGCTTCGCGGCGGTGACGAGCCCGATCGCCATCGCCTGGTTGCCGGTGACCTTGCGATAGAGCCCCGGCGGCACGTCGGCCTTGGGCACGACGAAGCGAACGGGAAACATCTCAGCCGTCTCGCCGAAGGCGTGACCGGCCTTGAGCACGCGGATGTTCGCCTCCATCACCGCGGGGAGCTTCGCGAACTTGTCCTTGATCCAGGCGATCGTGGAGTCAAGCGGCCGGTCGTACATCCAGTAGACCAGGCCGAGCGCGAAGAAGTTCTTGCTTCGCCCCACCTGCCGGCCGGTCAGTCCGGTGCCTTCGACCGCGTCGGCGTTCAGCTTGTCCATCGGCACCTTGTAGAGCTTGTACTCCGCAAGGCTGTTGTCTTCGAGCGGGTTCACCGCGTAACCGGCCTTCTGGAGGTTGCCGGCGTTGAAGGCGTCGGAATTCACGATGAGGATCCCGCCCTTCTCGAGGTCCTCAAGATTGGTCTTGAGCGCGGCGGGGTTCATCGCGATAAGCGCATTGACCATGTCGCCCGGCGTGAGCAGCGACTGCGAACTGAAATTGAGCTGGAAGCCCGACACGCCCGCGAGCGTGCCCGCTGGGGCGCGGATCTCAGCCGGAAAGTCGGGCAGCGTGCTGACGTCATTGCCGAAGGCGGCCGAGGTGTTCGTGAGCTGCGTTCCCGCGAGCTGCATGCCGTCGCCGGAGTCGCCGCAGAAGCGGACCACGATCTGTTCCTGCCGAACGACCTCGACCGATCGTTGTGGCGCCGTCGTCGAAGGGCTTGTAGAAGCCATGAGAAGAAGCGACTCCTGCTGCAGTTACCAGAAGCGGCGGACCGAGTCCGCCGCGGGGAGAATCACCAAGGTCCGCGCAGCCAGGTCACCCAGCGCGCGCGGGAGCGTATCTACCATCGACGGCCCGGGGGGCAGTCCTGCACCGGCGAACCGCGCGCGGACACGCCGCCGGGACCCCGCCTGGGGGCCTGATCGGGACAGTCCGCTAATCGGTTTCGCCATCGGTTGATTCGGTCCGGAATGAGTCACGCCGGCACCCGGGGGCCGCCCGCTTCGTCCGCAGGTCCGGCACCGCCGACCGCGGGTAAGCGGGATTCAGGAGCATAGTTGCAGATGCACAAATTTGCAAGCGCCGACGCCCTCCGCGACACCGCCGACCTGCGACTGCTGCCGCGAGGGAGTCAGCGCGCCGAAGGTATCTCGCAGACGCCGACGCTGAACCTCGATCGCGTTCGGGCAGGTTCCCTTCCGCGTCGCCGCGGGGTATCATCCCGATTCCTGCAGAAAAACCACGCACGGACCGGCCGGACCACCCGGCCAAAGGTCGGGAGGCAATGATGGGCAAGCGCTGCGACAGTGTTCTCGAGGCGATCGGCCGGACACCCTTGATCCGCCTTGGCCGCGTAGCAGGCCACCTCAAGCCGCAGGTTTACGCCAAAATTGAATTTGTTAACCCTGGCGGCAGCATCAAGGACCGCGTCGCCTGGGCTATGGTCGAGGCCGCCGAGCGAGAGGGCCTGCTGAAGCCCGGCGGGACGATCGTCGAGGCCACTTCGGGCAACACGGGGGTCGGCCTGGCGATGGTGGCGGCGGTCAAGGGCTACCGCTGCATCTTCATCATGCCGGACAAGATGAGCACTGAGAAGATCCGGCTGCTCAAGGCCTACGGCGCGGAGGTGGTCATCACGCCTACCGACGCCGACAGCAACTCGCCCGACGGTTACGGCGGCGTCGCCCAGCGGCTGGTCAACGAAATCCCGAACGCATGGCAGCCCAACCAGTTCATGAACCTGACGAACCCGCAGTTTCACTACCAGACCACGGGCCCCGAGATCTGGGAGCAGACCGAGGGGCAGGTCACCTGCTTCGTCGCGGGCATCGGCACGGGCGGCACGATCTCGGGCGTGGGCAAATTTCTCAAAGAGAAAAACCCGGCGATCCGCATCGTCGCCGCCGACCCCGAGGGATCAATCCTCTCGGGAGACAAGCCCAAGCCCTGGGCCGTCGAGGGGATCGGCGAAGACTTCGTGCCTTCCACCTTCAGTGCGCACGTGGTGGACGACTGGGAGCGGGTCGGCGACGCCGACTCGTTCCACGCGGCGCGCGACGTCGCCCGGCGTGAGGGGCTGCTCGTCGGTGGTTCGAGCGGCACGGCGTTGGCGGCGGGGCTTCGCTACGCGAAGCGCCTCGGCCCCAACGACCTGATCGTCGTGTTGTGTCCGGATACGGGCCGCAACTACCTCTCGAAGATGTACTCCGACGAGTGGATGATCGAACGGGGTTTCATGCAGGCCGAGCAGCAATCCTACACGGTGGGTGATCTGGTTCGACGTCGCGGCGAGTTCGAGATGCTCTTCGTCGGCCCGGATGACACGGCAGAGAAGGCTGTCCGCCTCCTCCGCGAGCATGGCATCTCGCAGTTGCCGGTGATCGAGGCCGGGCAGGTGATCGGCTGCATGCGCGAACTGACGCTGGCCCGACTGCTGCACGCCGGGAAGGATCCGAAGCAGGTTCCCGTGCGCGAGGTGATGGCGCGGGTGATGCCCGTCGTGACCGAAGCGACCGATCTCGACGAGGTCTACCGCCTCCTTTCCGCGGGCCACACCGGCGTGGTGGTGCGCCGCGGCGAAGAGCTGGTCAGCGTTGTGACGCGGATCGACCTGGTCAATTTCTGGGACTCGTGCATGAGCCCGGCGGGCGTGTAGCCGACCCGGCGACGAAGCGCAGCGCGGACATACGCGGGAGGTGAGTATGGCAACTGAACATGGCGGCTGGGGTTTCGCGACGAAGGCCATCCACATTGGACAGGAGCCCGATCCGCGCACCGGCGCAACCGTGCCGCCGATTCACCTGACGACGACGTTCACCCAGGAGTCGCCCGGCAAGCACAAGGGCTACGAGTACGCTCGCTCGAACAACCCGACGCGCGAAGCGCTGGAACGCTGCATCGCCGCGATCGAGGGCGGAGCGGCGGCGCGGTGTTTCGCGTCCGGCTCTGCGGCGAGCATCGTGGTCTTCGCTCACCTCAAGCCCGGCGACAAGGTGCTGGCCTTCTCCGACGTGTACGGTGGCACCTTCCGCATGCTCAAGCATGTATTCGAAGGCTATGGCATCATCCCGGTGTACACCGACGATCCCGCGCCGGGGGCGTTCGCGAAGCTGATCGACGACAAGACGAAGCTGGTCTGGGTTGAGTCGGTGACTAATCCGCTGCTTCGGGTGATCGACGTGACCGGGGTGGCCAAAGCCGCGCATGACGCGGGCGCGCTGCTGGCCGTGGACAACACCTTCGCCACGCCCGCGCTGATGAGGCCGATCGCCCACGGCGCAGACTACGTCGTGCACAGCTGCACCAAGTACCTCGGGGGACATTCCGACGTGGTGGGCGGCGCGGTGGTCGTCCGCGATGCGGCGAAGCTCGAGCGGGTGGCATTTCTCCAGAACGTGTATGGCGGGGTGCCGGGGCCGTTTGATTGCTACCTGCTGCACCGCGGCATCAAGACGCTCGCCATCCGCATGCGCCAGCACACCGAAAACGCGCAGCGCCTCGCCGAGCACTTCGCCGGCCACGCCAAGCTGGAGCGCGTCGTCTACCCGCTCCTGCCCGACCATCCCGACCGCGCGCTGGCGCAGAAGGTCCTCTGTGGCGGCGGAGGCATGGTCACGATCGTCTTCAAGGGCGGGCGCGACGCGGCGTACCGGTTCTGCGAGAACCTGAAGGTGTTCTCCCTGGCCGAGTCGCTCGGCGGGGTCGAGTCGCTCTGCTGTCACCCCGCGGTGATGACTCACGCCTCAATCCCGAAGGAAATCCGCGAGCGCCGGGGCGTGACCGACGGACTCGTGCGGCTGTCGGTAGGTATCGAGGACGTGCAGGACTTGATCGCGGACGTCGAGCAGGCGATGGCGCGCGCCTAGCCGCGGGGCCTTCAGCGGGCGACGCCCACGAACCTCACGGCGGACACGTCCGCATCGTGCCCGCGCGACGCCGCGAAGCCAGCCCGATCAAGCAGTGCCATCCACGTCGACTCCGGGAACAGTCCGTGGTGATGCCGGTCGTGCGCGACGCGCACGCGGTCGTCGACTTCGCGCATCACGAGGACGACGTCGAGGATGGTCTCGCTGTCGGTGGGATCCGGGTCCGAAGCACAGTCCAGGTAGTACAGCGTCCGCCCACCGCCCCGCCTCACGCAGTGTTCCGCCGCCGGCAACCAGCTCTCCCGGGTGGCATCCGGACACAGCAGCACCACACCGCCCGGCGACAGATGGGCCCGCGCCGTCTCCATCACGGCGAACAGGTCGGCCTCGTTCCGCATGTACATGACGGCGTCATGGATGAAGACGGCGTCGTACATCCGGCCCGTGCGCAGGGTCCGCATGTCGCCCTGCCGGTGATCGCAGTCCGGGTTGATCGCGCGGCTGATATCGAGCATTGCGGCCGACAGGTCCGTCAGGACCACGTCACACCGCTGCCGAAGATAGTACGCGTTGTTTCCCCCGCCGCATCCAAGCTCGAGCAGCGAGCCGATCCGTCGCTGGCTCGAAGCCGTCATGACGCGCCACTGCGCCGCCGCCTCCACTTCGTAATCCTCAACCGGCGAAACAAGCGGCCACCATGATGCCAGAGAATCGTAGAGTTCCATGGCCCGTGATTGGTGTTCTCGGGGTCGGGCGGTCAAGGATCGACGCTGGCCGAAGCCCAGGTCGCAGGCGGCGGTCCACGCGGGCGGAAAATCGGAATCCCGGAGGGGCCGCTATCCCTCGGGCTGACCGTCCACGTTCGAACCGGCTTCCGTTATGGGCGCATCGGGGTCGGGCGCGCTCCAGCGTTCATACAGCAGCGCCCGCCCTGCTTCGCCGACGTAAAGGAGCAATTCGTCCTCACCGGCGAGGATTCGGGGCCGCGCCGAAGCGGTTGACCTCCCCATCGTCAGCGGGATTCCACCGCCGGTGAGGGGGCCCTTGCCGCTGATCCCCGCGCCCGGAAGCAAGAGCGTGAGGCTGCCACCCGACCGGCTGATGAGCAGTAAGCCCGAATTACCATCGCTCATCGCGTCAATCACCGGCTCACCGCTTCGCACTGCCTGCAGCAGCCGATCGCTTCGACGCCATCGTCCCGCGAGCCGCACGGCGTCCGCCTCCGGCGCAGCGGGTAACTCGATCGAAGGACCGGCCAGGTCCTCGAGTTTCAGCACACCGGAGGTAAGCTCGTTGGGCACGCGGAAGGCGATCGTGATGGTCTTCGTCTCGCCCGGCTGCCACACCACCGAATCAGTCCGAAGCGGCATGAAGGCATCCGGCTCATCCGCGAGGCGACCGGCCGGGTCGAAGGACTGGGACTCTGTTGCAAAGGCCACGCTCGGCCGCAGCGAACCGCTGCGTGAAACCTCCACGCGCCGCGGATCGACGCCCCGCCAGCTCAATTCGAGTTCGACCTGCACATAGCGCTCGCCCGTCGGAGCGACACCCGCCACGCGCGGCCCGGCGACACCACGCTCCGTGAAGGCAAAGGGACTTGAGACGACGGACAGCACCTGCAGCCGCCAGTCGCCGAGAATCAGGCTCCGATCGCTGGTCAGACCCGCCGCTTCGTCCGCCTCGGCGGCTTCAGCAGGCTCCACGTCGACCGCGGCGACCACCGGACCGGCCGGTTCCCCCGTCTCGGTTGAAGGTGACTCAGGCGAAGGGAATGGGACGGCAGGGTCACTTGTTGTTGGCTTCGCACCATCTACCACGGGTGCCGTCGATGCCGGCCCGCCGCCGTCCGACGGCTCCGCGAACCGGGCCGCGACGGCTTCACGATCGGCGTTCGCCCGCGACGCGACGACATACACGACGACGGCCCCGGCCAGCAGCCCCAGCCCCGCCACCGCGAAGAAGAAGATTCTGGCCGAGAACGCGGTTTCGTCAGCCTGGTTGGACACGGCGATACTCCTTCAGCGTGGAGCATCGCCGATTGTGATTGGTCGGGAAAGAGGTAGACGTGCCTGAACGCAGGACAGCGGCGGCTGGTCCGGCCCGCCGCTGGCCCGCGCAGCAGTTGATCGCTATTCGAACTTGTCGCAGGCGAAAACTCCGCCCGGCGGCTTGGGCAGGGTGCAGTCCTCCGTCTTGCCGCACTGCTTGCAGAGCCCCGGATACCACTCTCGATTGGCCATGATGAACCGCTCACTCATGCGCGGTGCTTTCGCGGGAGCTGCCGGCGGTGCGGCCGGTGCCCGCATAGTCATCCGCCTGGCGTACACGTCGGCGGGCGCCTCGGACAGGCCGGGCTCTACGATCAGAACCTGGACGCACGGCTCGGTGGCCGCGGGACGGGCCAGCCGGGCACCCAGACCTTCAAACTCGTCGCAGCACAGCACAGGACGCTCCGCATCCCGCGGGAAAGTGCAGGTTCCATCGTGTGCACAGCTGATGCAGAGCCCGCGGTGGACGCTGGCAGCCCGCGGAGGAGGCGAGGATGGTGCCGCCACCGGACGCCTGCCGTGATGGGTCGCCCGGGACAGCGTTCGCTTCTTGTTGATAGTCTCGGTACGCATCGCTTGGCTCCTGTCGCAAGGGGTTCGACTCATCGCCAGCCCGCATAGGCCGTCTGGTCGAGAGGCTTAAGGGCACGACGCGGGCCAGAGCCGGATGCTGGCGCTGGAAGTCCCCCGCTCCAGAGCCGGTTGGCTATAAAGCCTTTATCAAATTGCATTTATGGCTAGTTCGCTGGACACCGATCGGCGATATCACCGGGTTGGTGCGCGGCTGACCGGCGCCTGGAACCGGGTAGAAACTACCCGCCGGGTAGTTTCGCCCCACCTGTGACGCGCTAGCCTTCGGGGTCAGCAGACGCCGGATCGTCCAGAATGGCGTGACGGCGGAGAGCCTCACGGAGGGTCTTGCGGTCGATGCCCAGGATCTGGGCGGCCCGGGTCTTGTTCCCCTTCACGCTGGCCAGGACCTGCCGGATGTGAACGGCCTCGACCTCGGCCAGGGTGGCCGAAGCGTGCGGCGGGCGGGCGGCATTGAACCGCATGAGGGTCGGCAGGTCGGGGGCGTCGATTTCATCGCCATCGCTCATCACCACCGCCCGCTGCAGGAGGTTTTCCAACTCGCGGATGTTGCCCGGCCAATGGTAGCCCCGCAGGCAATCCCACGCCCGCTCGGAGAGTCGCACGACCGGCTTGCCGGCTTCCCGGGCGAACTTGGTGAGGAAGAACCATGCGAGCTGTACCAGATCATCGCCCCGCTCGCGCAGCGGCGGCAGCTCCACGGTGATGACGTTCAGCCGGAAGAACAGGTCGTCGCGAAACGCGCGGCGCCGGACGAGCGCGGCGAGGTCCTTGTTTGTCGCCGCGATCACGCGGACGTCAACCTCACGCGGCTGGGTCGTGCCGACCATCTGCACGCGGTTGTCTTCCAGAACCCGCAGGAGCTTGGCCTGCATGGCCGCGGTCAACTCGCCGACCTCGTCGAGGAAAATCGATCCGCCATCCGCCGAGATGAAGAACCCCGCCCGCGAGGTCACCGCGCCGGTGAACGAGCCCTTCACATGTCCGAACAGTTCGCTCTCGATCAGACCTTCGGGAATGCCCGCGCAGTTGACCGGCACGAACGGCGCGGCCGCTCGCGGTCCGGTGTAGTGAATCGCCCGGGCGACGAGTTCCTTGCCTGTTCCGCTTTCGCCGGTGATGAGCACCGTGGCGGACGCAGCCGCGGCCTTGGCAATCGCGCGGTACACGCGCTGCATGGCCGGCGAATCGCCGATCAGGCCAAATGGAACCTCTGGCGGGGCCTCGACGACGTTGTACGCTGCGCGGGCCCGGCGCTGCTTGTCCAGCGCCCGCCGCACCGCCGTGAGCAGCTCTTCATCGGTGAACGGCTTGGTCAGGTAGTCCTCGGCACCCTCCTTGACCGCCGCCACAGCACTCTCGATGGACGCATGGCCCGTAATCATGATCACCGCGACATCGCGGTGGTTGGCCCGAATGTGCCGGACGAGCTCCAGACCGCTGACATCCGGCATGCGGAGGTCAGTCACCACAAGATCCACGGCCTCGCCCTCGAGCATCCGCAGCGCGTCTGCAGCCCGCCGGACGGCGTTCACGACATATCCCGCGGCACTGAGATGGCGCTCCAGCACCTCCAGCGTCGCTTCGGAATCGTCAACAACCAGGATTCGTTCGCTGCTGTCAGGCATCGCCGGCTCGCTCATCTCCAGCAATCGCTACGCCCGACGGGAAGCGCACGCGAAAAACGGTGCCCTCACCAGGGGCGGACTCCAGCCCAACGGTCCCGCCGTGCGAAGCTACGATCCCCTGTACGACGGACAACCCGAGCCCCGTGCCCTCGTCAGGGCCTTTCGTTGTGAAGAACGGCTCGAACACGCGTTGCGCGACCTCCGGCGACATTCCGCGCCCGGTGTCGCGGACGGTGAGATCGATGAAGTCCTCCTCGACGCGCGTCTGTACCGTCAGCGTGCCGCCCTCCGGCATCGCCTGCAGCGCGTTGACGCATAGGTTCACAACGACCTGGTGAATCTGCACCTCATCTGCGGCGATGGTCGGCCGCCCCACGGCGAGGTCGCGAACCACGCGGACGGATCCCCCTGCGAGGCGCGACGCCAGCATTGCCAGGCTGCGCTCGAGGACACCGTTCAGATCCACCAACGTGCGGTGCGTCGGAGACTGGCGGGCGAAGAGCATGAGATTCCGGAGCACATCGCGGGCGTGCAGCGCGGCCTGGATGATCTTGTCCAGGTCGTCCGCCGCAGTCTTCGGCAGATCGGGGGCCTTCCGCGCCAACTGGCTGAATCCCAGGATTCCTCCGAGCGGCTCGTTGAGGCTGTGCGCGAGACCAGCGGCCAACTGCCCCAACGTGGCCAGCCGCTCCGCGTGCTGCAGCTGGTCGGCGAGCCGCTGCCGCTCCTGCCGGGCCTCCACGCGAAGCACAAACAGACCAACCTCCCGGGCGATCGCACGGATGAGGTGCTCTTCCTCCGGGAGAAACGGGCCCTCCGCGAATTCCGCACGATCACCGACATACCCCACTTCCACCGTACCGCGATGCCTGTCGCCGACGACGATCGTTGCACACTGGCGGTGGATTGCCCTGGAGACATCACCAGCACCGTAGGCTACACCATCCAACCGGATTCGCGCGGCGAGAAGTTCCGGATGCTGCCAGGCAGGGGGCAGTGCGGCCGCCGCACGCTGCAGGGTCTCCGCGAGCGCTGCGTTCGGATCCTCGAGAATCCTGGCCACCGAGTAGAGACAGGATAGCTCCTTGACCCTCTCCCGAAGGGCATGCTGAGCCCGCCGCTGCTTCACGGCGAAACCCATCGTCTGGGCGACGGCTTCGCAGGTCTCGATGCTCTGGCCATCGATCACATTGAGCTCCGGGCTCGCCAGGACAAGCACACCCGGCGAAGGCTCACCTACGTCCATCGGCACGATAGCCAGCGATCCACGGACGCCTTCAGCGCGCGGCATCCCCGGCAGCGTCTGCGCATCTCCGGCGGCGTCGCCGGTCCAGAAGCTGCCGAGTGCCGTGACGCGCTCTCGGGGAAGTCGAGGGCTCCCATGGATGACGGCGGAGAGCAGGGGCTCGAACCAGCCCGGGGGCTCCCCATGGGCGGGCTCGATCTTCGCCAAGTCCGAACCGGGCGGGAGCGGTTCGAAGTGTGACCACCCGGACCGGCGGCGGGCCCGCCATCGATAGCGCAGCTCGCCGGACGTCAACCGCAGCTCGATGGCATCGAAGTTCGAGAACTCGAGCACGACCTGTGATATCTCGCTTAGAAACTCTATGCGGCCAGCGCCCCGGTGCGCCACTTGGTGCATGGTCCGAGCGAGGTCGAAGAACTCCAGCGGTCTTCGCCCGCGAATGTCCGTCGGTGGCGAACTGGCGGCCGGGTGCATCCCTTGAACCAATCGAGGGGCGTCTGTCATGCAATCGATTCTAGCCCTGAGTTCCTCGTCAGCACAGCATCCGCTGCAGCGCTCGCGCGGCTCGCTCACGGACGACGTCCGGCACGTCGATGACGTGCTGCAGATGACGCAGCGCAGCAAGGGTATCCTCGAGCGTGATCGTATTCATGTGCGGACAGCGGACACTGCACAGGCGGACCATCTCCTTCTCAGGATTCTCTGCCGCGATGTTGTCGCCCATGCAGCACTCGGTGAGCAGCAGGAATCGGGGCGCCCGGCTCCCGCGCACATATCGGATCATCGAAGACGTACTCCCGGAGAAGTCGGATGCAGCGACAACCTCGGGGCTGCACTCGGGATGGGCCAGGACGGTTACGCCCGGAACCTGGGCACGGACGCTGGCCACATCAGTCACGCTGAAGCGCTCGTGCACCTCGCAGCGCGCGCGCCACGCGACGAGCACTCGTTCGCCTGGCCGTGGCGGCGAACCGCATGATGCCCCGCGGCCGCCGTCTGCGATAATCGCTCGACGGCCAGTGTCGCGCGCCGTATTCAGCGCGAGGTACTCGTCGGGAATGAATATGATTACATCGCTGCCAAAGGACTCGACAACCGCCGCGGCGTTGCTCGATGTGCAGCAGGCGTCGCTCTCAGCCTTCACCTCGGCGTACGTGTTGACGTAGCTGACCACGGGCGCGCCCGGGAACTGCTCCCGCAGGGTGTGGACGTCAGCGGCGGAGATCCCGCCCGCCAGCGAGCACCCCGCCTCCAGCGAAGGAAGAAGAACCATCCGTCCGGGCGCCAGAATCTTCGCGGTTTCAGCCATGAACTTCACGCCGCAGAACACGATCACCGGCGCCTCCGTGCGGGCGGCGATTCGCGCCAGCTCCAGCGAGTCTCCCACGTGGTCGGCTACCGTGTGGTACAGCGCCGGCTCCATGTAGTTGTGGCCGAGAATCACGGCCTGCCGTTCCCGCTTGAGCCTGTTGATCTCGACGACCAGTTCGGCCTTGTAGCGCAGCTCGATCGGAGGCGCGAGGTGTGACATCATGCGGAGCATCCGCTCGTACGCGGTGTCGATGCTCAGATCGGTGACGGGCATCTGGACGCACTCCTGACAGCAGCCCGGCCACGGCCGCGCCTTCACCCGGCCGGCGAGGAGATCGCCGCCGGATCAGAGCGCCGGACGAACGATGAATGAAGCCTCGCGGGACTGAATGCCTCGGCGTCGGGAGCAAGCTGTCCCAGAAGCAGGTCGGCCGCCAGTCGACCGACCGCGTACGAGCCGGTGACACCATGCCCGCCGAGTCCTGCCACGTGGAACAGGCGTGGCTCCCGCGGATCAAAGCCGATCACGAAACGCCGGTCTGGGGCGAAAGTTCGCTGCCCAACCCACTGCGTTCTGATTGCCACGGCGCCGAGGCCAGGCTGCAGCGTACGGATCTTGTGCTCGAGCTCCTCCAGAACCGCGGGATCCTCGCGATAGTCGCCCGGTTCCGCCGGCGTTTCATCGCACACGCACAGGAGCAAGCCGCCGGACTCCGGCCGGAAGTAGAACTTGCGCCGGCCATCCCACACCGTCGGCCAGTCCGGGCGAACCCAGTCGAGGGGCGCAGTCTGAAAGAGATGCCGGTTCATCGCCGTAAGCGGCAGCCCGCCCCATTGGCCCGCCCACGCGCCGGCGGCATTGATCAGCACGCGACACGTAACATCGCCCCGACTGGTATGCGCGCGCACACGATCGCCGTCGACGGTGTAACCGCTGAACGTCGTGCCGCATTGCACGTCGCAGGCCGCGAGGTAGGTCCGAAGCAGGGCAGCCACATCCACAAGGCCGTCGTCCGGGCACCATGCGCCACGCCCCCTGGCTCGGGGAAATCGTGGCGCGACATCCTCCTCCCCAAGGCCCATCAGCATGATGCCGTTGCGGACGAAGCAGGACAATTCGCCGCGGCGGAGAACATCCGCTCCCTCGGCAACGAGCGACCGCTCCTGCGGGTCATCCGCGTGTGTGCGCACGATCCCGGCGTTCCGCCCGGACGAGTGTTCGCCGGGTGTCAGCTCCCGCTCGAGAATCAACACGTCCCTCGCGCCGCGCCTTGTGAGGTGCCAAGCGGTTGCGGCACCGGCGAACCCGGCACCGACGATCAGGAAGTGGACTTGTGCATCGCCCATCCGAGTACCCTTGTCACGCTCAGACGGCAGTCTAGTCGGCCGTGGCAGGAAGGGAATGGATCGGGCATCCCGGGCAGGGAGACGGGTGACGGAGGCCGCTCACCATGGACCGGACCGAACGGGCATGCAATCTGCGGGGTGCGTGATCCGACACACCGCAGATGTGCCGACGGGGCGGCCCGCCAGGCTCGGCGCCTCCGCGCCGGCCCGACGGTAACCGCCCCGTCACGCGTTCATCGATTACCCCGATGGATGAACGCTACTTCGTCGGCTCCCAGATGAACTGCCCGTCCACGCCCAGATAGCCGATGCGGCCGTCGAGCTTGACCATGGCGAGGCCGTCCTCGTTGAAGTCCATGGCCTTGTCGAACCTTGGCTGGATGACGGTCCGGCCGGTCTCGTCGATGAAACCCCACTTGCCGTCGATCTCCACGGCGGCACGGCCCTTCATGAACGGACGCGCCTCCGCGAATTTCGGGTTGATCTTCATCTCACCCGACTTGTCGACGTAGCCATACTTCGCGCCGATCATGCCACCCACGCGAACGGCGGCCAACCCCTCCTGCAGCGGGCCGACTTCGGAGAACTGAGGGTTGATCGCGAGCTTCCCGCTCTTGTCGATGAACCCCCACTTGCCGTCCTGCTTCACACCGGCCAGGCCGTTGCTGAAGTCCTTGCACTCCTCGAACTTCGGGTTGATCACCATCTTGCCGGCCGGATCGATGTAGCCGTACTTACCGCCCCAGTCGCCTCCCGACTTGACGCGCGCCAAGCCGTCTGAGAAGGGCGCGGCCTCGTCGAACTGGGCCGCGACGACTTGATCACCATTCTCGCCGATGTAGCCCCACTTGCCGTCTTTGCCGTGCACACTGGCACGCCCCTCGTGGAAGTCGCCCGCCTCGCTGTAGGTCGGATAGACGGCGGCCTCGCCCTTTCGGTCGATGAAGCCGTACTTGCCGCCTAGGAGCCCGTCCTTCATCATCACCCGCGCCCGCCCTTCGTGGAACGGAAACGCCTTGTCATGAGTCACCCGGATGGCGACCTGACCTTTCGTGTCGATGTAGGTGTGCTTGTCGCCCGATCGGACGAGCGCGAGGCCGTCAGAGAACGGATCCGCCTCGTCGTACTGCGGCTCGATCACGACTTTGCCGTCCGTGCCGATGTAGCCCCACTTGCCGTTCTTCAAGACGGGGTGCAAGCCTCCCGCCACGGCGGTTACCGATCCCGCCCCGAACAGCGCGAGCACACCCATGACACCGACTGACTTGCGATTCAACATGTCGTTCTCCCTTACGATTTGGCCGTGTCGTCGGGGACAGCAATCGAGGTCGCGGGTCGTGGCTCGGAACCCGTCGACGGGTGACACCACCCGTGAATGGCCCGACCGCACGGAAGCTGTGCGACGACAGCCAGGATTTTCGGTCAGCATGACTCCGTTCACGACGACCCGTACCGGAGCGGTCCTCCCTGACCGCACCGAACCGGTCGGGGGCAAGCCGGAGCCGCCCCCGTGAGCCACCTCGCGGGGCACCCCGCGCGATCTCGATGCAGTTAACGTAGCTTCTCAGCGATGTGTTCCAGTCCGTCGGCCAGCTCGCGACGCGCCTTGTCGACGCCGGTGCGGAACTCGTCCCACGCCTCGGCGGCGACGGCCTTCGCCCCGGTCATCTTGCGCTCGAGGCCGTCTTTCTTGCCTTCCAAGCGGTCCAGTTCCTCCCGCAGCCGGACCCTGGCGTCGGCATTCGCCTTGGCGACTTTCGCCCTGAGGAGTTCGAGACGGCTCTTGAGCAACTGCATCTCGGCCTTCGCCTTCTCCTCGTAGAGGCCCCGCTCCTTCATTGTGCCTGTCGTAGTCATCTGGATCCTCCCTCAAGCCGGCTTCCCGCGTCGCACCAACCCGGCGAGCGCGAGGAGCACGACCGCTCCAACCACACCGACGAGGATGGTCCCGAGAAGCCCGTACACCACCACGCCACCCAGGGCGCGGAAAATCAGTCCGCCAACCGCAGCGCCGAGCACGCCCAGCACCAGGTTGCCCACGAGGCCGAAACCGTAACCTCGTACCAGCACGCCGGTCGCCCAGCCGATGATCACGCCGATCAAGCCCAGCCACAGAAGTTCTGCCGCCATGACTTTCTCCTTCCCGGCCGCCGCTCCCTCGGGCGACCTGCGGACCTGCGTCTTCTGGATCCTAGTGGCACCAGCCGCTCGCAGCGGCCACCGTGCCCGTCGAAGTGGAAACTGAATGGCGTGCCGGTCCGCTAATCAGCACGATGGAGGCTAGGTCGTCACGGCGAAGCGAGTCAATCGACCGTCGCGAGGCGAAATCGCGGCGCTTCGCCACAGGGCGCGCGGATCGGAGGCGCTACCGGCCTTGCCAGCCGCGCCAGAACGGGAGGATGCAGTCGGACCTGAATCTGATCGCGCGCAGATTGTGCGGTTGCCAATGAAGCCGCAGCGGCAATCATGAACTCTCGGCGACATCACCGTGCCACGTACTGGCATCGATCGCCGATGAGAAGCGTGGAGTACGCATGCAGCAGCACGCCGGTCTCCGCGCGTTGTGTCGCGCTGGAGCCCGGCGTGCTGTTCAACGGCATTGACCCTCTGCCTGCTTCAGGAGGCTGCAATCATCAACTGAAAGGCGTGATAATCCCGCAGATCCGTGTCGCCGTCATCGTCGAAGTCGTAGCACGAGCAGCCGGAAATCGTGATCATCGCATCCGGTCCGAACAGGCAGGCCTGCAGCCCCTCGTAAGACTCCAAATTGCCGCCGACGCCGCAATTGTCCTGGTTGGAAGTCAGCGCAACCGCCCAGTAACCGCCCGAGAGTGTGAAGTCGCCGCCGGTCATCACGGTGGGATCCGCCTGCCCGATGGTACCGCCCAGTTCCAACTCCCAGCCGGTGCTGACCGTCACGCCGCCGCCATCGATCGTGTACCAAGTCAGCTCGAAGTCGTCGGCCATCGCCAGGGTAGCCCAGCCGACCATCCCGACCAGTGCCGCCGTTGCCAGAGGATTGCGACACAGTCGATTTTGTTTTGGCCATTTGTGCATCATCTGATTCCTCCATCCCGCGGACCCGGTCGTTGCCGTGCCCTCGGATAGCGGCCTACTGCAACGACACCAGGACGCGGATGACACCGGTACCGCTCTCGAGCGAGCCCAGCGCCTTGCCGACGACGGTTCCGGTCTTGGGCTGCTCATCGCGCATCGCGTGCCCCGCCGTCGTGGACGTCACGAGGAGGTCGCCCGGCCTGATGGGGCCGTTCTCCGCCGACACCTTGCAGGGCACGATGCCGACGACGGCGACAGGCACTTCGTCGATCATCTTGCCCAGCTCCATGGGCTTGGGGTTGCGCTCGGCCGCGTCCGACATCGGGTCGAAGCCGAGGCTCCGCGCGACGTCGTCCCAGTTGTGCTCAGAGCCCAGCAGCCCCGGCCGCGTGCTGTAGATTCCCGCCACGAGGGTCGAACGGGCCGAGCCGGAGCGCACGACGGCCCGCGGGTTGGCTGGGTCAATCACGACCACGTCGCCCGGCTCGACCGAAGCGGAACCGGTTGTCACGCGGATCATCTCGGCGAAGTCAGCCGGAGACGTAAGCAGGCCGTCCATCGTGACGTCGCCGTCGCCCCAGACGCGGAACTTGATGTCCGAACCGCGCTCACACTCGATGAACTGGCTCGCATCGCTCGAGCCCGCGCCCATGACCATCTGGAGCAGGTCCGAGGCTGAGGTCGAATCGGCGTCGCGGCTGATGTTCATGACGTTGGTGTTTGCAGCCTGGTCACGGACATCGAGCCGGCTGACCGCCGTCTCCACGCCGACGCCGAGATTGGCCTCGAAGTACCCTCGACCCTCGAAATAGCCGGCGAACCCGGCCGATGTGGCGAGACCGCGAACCGCGTAGGTCGCCTGATCGAAGGCTATGCCATAGACGGCCGTACCGTCGTCGCTGCCGGTCTGGCCCATCACACCGATGCCGCCGGTCTGCCCCTGTCCCCAGCCGAACATGCCGATTCCGCCGCTCTCCTCCGTGGAGACGCCGAGCACGCCGACTCCCGACGCCGTGCCCACAACGCCGTAGGTTCCTCCTTCCCCTCGAACCCCGGTAGATGAGCCGGTGGTGGCGAGGTTGACGCCCTTCACGCCTGCGCCGGAGGGCGACATCGTCCTGCCCGAGACACCATGGGCCTCACCGGTGGCGGAGCCCGCCGCTCCTTCAACGCCGGCACCTTCCGGACTGGCGTTCTGGAAGTAGCCGCCCCACGAGGGTCCGGTCGACGCGCTGGCCGTGCCCGACACACCGACGGTGGCGGCAATGCCGGTCACGCCGGTGGCGATGGATCCGGCGGCGGTCGCGTACACGCCGACCCCCTGCGCGGCCACGTTGATTCCGAAACCCGTTCCGCTGTTGTTCACTTCCAGGGCGTGAGCGGAGCTTGCGGGGTTATCCACGGTGATTTCGGCGGCCTTCCCGGTGCCGTAGTTGTACGCCAGGAATGACTTGCCGCTGCCCGCGTGAATGGCCAGCAGCGCGGTCTCGGGATTGTCCGCATGGCTGGCGCCGAAGTAGCCCGCGTTGCCGCTGTTGCTGGAAATGACACCGCTGATCGCGGTCGCGGCGGTGGCGCTCTGAAGCACATCGAGCCGGGCGAAGGGGCTGTCAGTGCCCACGCCGAGCTTGCCCGAGATGTCCGCGTCTCCGGCGACGCTCAGGTCGCTGGCCGGCGCGGCCGTGTTGATACCGACGCCGCCGCCCGCGCGGATGAGGAACTGGTTCGCGGCGGTCGACAGGAAATCTGCCACGGTCGAATCAGCCCAGACAAAGGCGCCGGCGTGGTTGGCCTTGGCGCGCCGGCCCGCGGCGAACGAGTAGTCCCCTGCCGCACTGTTCGAGTTGCCGCCGGGAATCGTCGCGTTCGCTCCGCCGGCGTTGTTGCCATTGCCGCCGCCCACGGTGGCGGCTGAACCGGTCGCCTGATTGGAAAGCCCGCCCCCCACGGTGGCCCGGCTGGCGGTCGCCCGGTTGTTGAAACCGCCACCGACGGTGGCTTCCAGCGCGTCGTTGGTCGTGCCCGTGTCGTTGCCAGCGCGGTTCTGGTTGCCGCCGGCGACAGTCCCGTGGTTGTCGGTGACAAGGTTGCTGGTGCTCGATCCACCGCCGCCCCCGATCGTCCCGCCGATCACCCCATCGGTGACGGCATTCGACTGGTGTCCGCCGATCAGGTTTGGCGTGACGGCGGGCCGCGTGTAGAGACCCGGCAGCGCGAGCGCGTAGGGCGCGGCGTTGATGCGCTGGCGCGGATTCATGATCGCATAGAACGTTGTATTGTCGGGATCGTGCGGCGCGCGCACGGCCACGCGGAGCCACCGGGCGCGTCCGTCGAAGATCTGCTCACCGAAGTCGAGCGTGACGGTGAACAGCCCGTTTTCCACCGGGACGTTGAGGAGCTGGACTTCGCTGCCGATCTGGTTGCCCGCGGTCTCGTCATCCCAGAGTGAAAAGCGAAGGTCGGCCGAGTCCATCGGGAACCCCTGGCCGATCGGCGCGGGGGCGGTGCGCCTCAAGTGACCCTGGTACGTAAAGCCCGTTCCCACCGTGGTCTGGGCGAGAGCCGCCGCACTGAACGCCAATGGCAACAGCCCCGTCAGACACCATCGTAGACGAATCACGACACACCTCCTCGCTCTGAGTTCCGGCCTCTGCGGCCCTGTCCCGAATCCACGGACCGGCCTGCGAAGCACAGGCCCGGGAATTCCCGCGTTTCGACGCAGGGTGGCGAATGTGGTAGGCTGACAGCGTGATGGCCCGGGCGAGCCCGAGCGGCTGGAAGCCCATCCTTCCAGAAGCCCTACGGAGGAGCCGGGCACGTTTGGACGCGCAATCCGGGATTCCTCGGATTCACGAGGCGCCGCAGCGGGCCGGACCGCGCGCCGCAAGGTTCCCGCCATGGATCAGAACCTCACCAGACGTTCGCTGCTCGCTCGCGTCCGCGATGCCGCCGACCTCGCCGCATGGAACGAGTTCGAGGCCACCTACCGCGAGCTCATCACGCGATATGCCCGTGCCCGGGGCCTGCAGCCCGCGGATGCGGACGACGTCTGCCAGTCAGTTCTCCTGAAGCTGTTCCGCTCAATCCGGTCGTTCGAGTACGACGCTTCGCGGGGCCGATTCCGCGCGTACCTGCACCGAATGGTGAAGAATGAGATTGTCGACCAGTTCGCGCGTCCAAATCGGCCCGCGACTTCCGTAGATGAAGGTGTGCTCCACACGCTCGCCGGCGGCGAAGAGAGGGACGCGATCTGGGAGCGCGAGTGGGAGAATCATCACTTCCGCCTCGCCATGCAGACTATCCGGCGGACGTTTGAGGCACAGAGCGTTGAGATCTTCGACCGCTTGCTGGCCGGAGAGCCGGTGGACGCGGTGGCGACGGCCTTCGCGACGACGTCGCAGGCGGTGCACAAGATCAAGCAGCGCGTGCGCGACCGGATGAAGGAGCTCATCGCCCGGCAGGTCGCCGAAGAAGACGATCACGCGGCGGCGACCTGATCGCGCGCTATCCGCAGAACCGAGGCGAAACCCGCGGTCGCGTGCCGGGGGGGGAGAACCGGCATGAACCTCGACGACCGGCTCACCGACGAGACGTGGCTTGAGCGGCTGCGCGAGGCAGAGGGCCCGCCGGCATCCGGGCGCATCGGCCCCTACGAGGTCGTGTCTGAATTCAGCCGCGGCGGCCAGGGGGTCGTGTTTCGCGGTCGCCAGCCGGGCACCAACCGACCCGTCGCCCTCAAGCGGCTCATCGGCGGCCGCCTCGCCGCCGGCGCGGCCCGGGCCCGGTTTGACCGCGAGATCGACGCGGTCTGCGCCCTGAGCCACCCTCACATCGTGACGGTCTTCGGCGTCGAGACGGTCGACGGCCAGCCGGTACTCGCCATGGAGTGGATCGACGGCGTCCCGATCGATCGCTGGGCGCGGGAGCCGGGGCGTGCGCCTCGCCCGATTCGCGAAGTCCTCGACGCGCTGCTGAAGGTCTGCGATGCCGTTCAGCACGCCCACCAGCGCGGCGTGATTCACCGCGATCTCAAGCCATCCAACATCCTGGTCGACGCGGCCGGAGCGCCACACGTCCTGGACTTCGGCCTGGCCAAGACCACCTCGGCCGACGACTCGGCCGCGGCGCGGCTGACGCTGACGGAGGAATTCCTGGGCACCCCGGCTTTTGCGGCCCCGGAACAGGTGGGCGAAGGGCACACGTCGGTGGATGCCAGGGCCGACGTGTACGCGCTGGGCGCGGTGCTCTACGACCTGCTCACCGGCCGAACGCCACACGATTCATCGAAGGGCCTTGCCGCGATGCTCGTCGCCATTCGCGAGCGGGATCCGGCGGCGCCATCGACACTGACCCCCGGGCTCGACCGAGACCTCGACACCGTCACGCTCAAGGCTCTCGCGCGAGATCCGGCCCAGCGCTACCAGTCCGTCGATGCGTTCGCGGCGGATCTGCAACGGTACCTCGCGGGAGAGCCCGTCGCCGCCCATCCGCCGAGCCTGACCTACCAGCTTCGCAAGATGATCCGGCGACACCGCCTGCCGTTTGCGCTCGTGTTTGGCCTCGTAGGCCTGCTCGCGAGCCTCGCAGTCGTCGCGACGACCCTCGCGGTGCGTCTGGAGCAAGAAAGAACGGAAGCCGTCGCCGCCGGCGAAGAAGCACGCGACGCCCGCGACGCGGCTGAACAGGTCAGCGGGTTCCTGCGCGACATGCTCACCGCCGCGCGCCCCGGCGAGAGCCAAGGCGAGACAATCACCGTCAGCGAGGTGGTCGACCGGGCGATCGCCCGGATCGACGGGCGTTTCACCGATCAGCCGATCGTCGAAGCCACGATCCGGCTCACGCTTGGTGAGACCCTGCGCGAGCTCGGACGGCACGACGACGCCACAGAGCAGCTCGAACGGGCGCTGGAGCTGTATCGGAACCTGCACGGGGAGCAACACGCCGACGTGGCGGTGACCCTGCTGAACCTCGGGCACACGGCGCGGGCCGACGGGCGGCTCGATGATTGCGTCCGGATGTACGAGCAGGCGCTGGACATCTACCGCGACCTGCCCGGGCGTGAGCTGAAGGTTCTGGCCACGCTGAGCAGCTTGGCCACCACAATGCTGGAGATGGGCCGCCACGCGGAGGCCGAGGCAATGATCTCGGAGTCGCTGGAACTCCGGGCGGGCCTGCCCGACGCGCCGGCCATTGATCGGCTGCACGAGACGCTGATGTTGTCATCGCTGCAGTTTCACCGGGGCGATTTCGCCGCGGCAGAAGCGCTGCTGCGCCCGTCGCTGGACGAGGCCCGCGCAGAACTTGGCGAAGCCCACGAACTGACCCACGCGATGCTCGCCAACCTCGCCGTCGCCATCAAGAACCAGGGACGACCGGCCGACGCGCTGCCGCTGGCGCGCGAGGTCATGGACATCTGCAACCGGCTCTACGGCGACAGGCATCCGCGCACGCTGCTGACCCAGGGCAATCTCGCCTCGCTGCTGCAGGCAGCGGGCCAGCTCGAGGAATCCGAGGCACTCTACCGGGCGACGGCGGCTCTGTGTGAAGAGGCGCTCGGACCGGATCACCAGACGACGCTATCGCTCTTGCACAACCTCGCCTCCCTCCTCCGCGAGCAGGAGCGCTACGCGGAAGCCGAAGCCATGCTCCGCGATGTCATCGAGAGAAGCGAGCGCGTGATGGGGCGACGACACCCCTCCGTCGCCATGGCGCTCGGGCTGCTCGCCGACTCCGTGTATGCCGCGCGCGGCTCGGCCGCCGTCGACGAGGCAGCGGCGTACTACCGCGAGGCACTCTCGATCATGGAAGAGACACTGCCGGCCGGTCACCCGCACATCGGCCGGACGCGCGAGCGGCTGGACCGCCTCGCACCGCCGGAGCCGGGTTGACCTCCATCCCGAAAGGTCCGAAGCGTGCGCATGAGCGAAAGCGCCCGCCGCGACGCAAGTCACGGCGGGCGCTTTGCGATGGAGCCTTGACGCAACGGAGAAGCCGCCGGGCCAGGGTTGCGGATTACGGACAGATCACGGTGCCGCAGCTCGAACCGACGCCGTGGAAGGTCGCCTGGTCAAACCGGGCATCCGGCGCGCCGCCGTTGAGCCCGCTGCCATTCATGTAGTCGGGCAGCGGCGAGCATCCACCGATATTCGCGGAGATGAACCCACGGTCGGCCGCGTTAACAACGCCATTGCCGTCCATGTCGTAGAGGCACACGGCCTCGGCGCTGGTGCCGCCCACGTTTGCCGAGACGAAGCCGCGATCGGCGGCGTTCACGATGCCGTTGCCGTCCGCGTCGCCGTGGCAACCCGTGAAGCTGGCCGGCAGGTAGGCCGCCGCATCACAGACAAAGCCCGTGCACGCGTCCGCCTCAGTCTCGGAGCAATCGCCGCCCAGGCAGCAGGCGCCGGTGGTGGCCGCGCTGACGGCCAGTTCGACGGGCGCGGGATAGACGCTCGATTCCGGATTGCCGTGGCTGCTCGTATGGCCGACCTTGACACCTTCGGGCGTAGAGGCGGCGAATTTCGCCGCGGCGGCCGGGGTGATGGTCACCGACGCTTCACCCTCGCCGATCGCTTCGATCATCACGCGGTAGAGCGGCGCCGGCGACCCCAGGCCCGCGGTGAAGTGCGTCGTGTGCCCGTTGATGAGCGTCATCCCTAAGTCGCCCGACGTACCCTGCGCGGTCTCGAGGGCCGCACGGGTGGTGGCGAAAGCGCCGAGCTTCTCGACGCTGACGACGCGGGCCACGCCGCCCACGTTCACCGCGATGTCGTGCACGAACTGCATGACGCCGTTCTGCTGCGCTGCGGCAACGTTGGCTCCGCCCGTAACCTGGGCCGAGATCACGAGCTCGACCATGTCGCCGACGAGCAGGCCGGTGATCGAACGACCGCTCAGCACGGAGACCTCGGCGGTGAGTGTGACGACCACGCCGGTGTTCGGATTCAGATAGACACCCGCCGCGGAGGGCGTGGTGCTGTCGTACTGGCGACCGATGACCTGGCCCGTGGCGTCGCCCTGGAAGTTCAGCGCCCACTGCAGATCAGAGGCCTCGATGCCGTTGTCGCCAGTAGCGTCAACATCCCAGGGACGCGTCTGGAGGGCGGGGTCGCCGTCGTCCGACTCGGGGGCAGCCTCGAAGCTGTTGCTGAACACCCAGTTGTCATCGCCGAACACCGCCGCGAGCTTCGCGATGTCGTCCGCGTCGCAATCGCCGTCGCGGTCGCTGTCACCAGGAATGAAGGGCACGGCGAGGGGGTTGATGCGGCCGGGCATGAGCTGGTAGTCCGCGCCGAAGTTGTAGTCCGTGCCGGAGCCGTCAGCCAGCCATGTCGGTACCTGGGTGAAATAAGGCTGAATCGCGTCGACGTTGAGATTCGATCCGTTATCGAAGCCGTACCACGGGCCCGCACCCTGGCCGACCGACAGCATGAGCACGGTCTCACCGCGGATCCACTGCTCGGTCGCGGTGTCCTGCCAGTTGTTGCCGTTGGGCAGCGCGCCCGTGGCGCCGGGGGCCGGCGTCCAGCCGTCACCCATTGTGCGGTAGTCCACGCGGGTTAGCGCGTCGGGGTTGAGGCCCTGCGGGTCACCGAGAGCATGGACATTGCGCGGCTTGAGGCCGACCGAGGGGCTGCCCGTGTCCACGTCGCGCTCGTCCTGGTCGTACTCCCAGCCGCGCTCGTGCTCGTAGCTCACCTCGTCGACGATTTCGAGGTCGTCGAGAACACTCTCCGTCGTCGTGGCGCCCTTCAGGTCGAGGGTGAAGCCGCCCATGTTGTTGGGGTCGCCGCGATCGATGTTGCCGTTGCCGAACTGGTCGGCCTCGCCGTCGACGCAGGTGCCGCCGCCGGGGCAGTCGGCCGAGTCGCGACAGGGGCGGCCGGGGGCGATGCCGCCCGAGCATACGGTCGTCTCGATCGGGGTCACCAGCTCCGTGTCGATCTGAATGTCCTTGCCCCAGCGCAGGCCGATGGGGTTGTCGGGATCCGCAGGGGTGCGGCCCGGACGGTTGCGGACGAGCATAATGGTCTTGGAGCCGTCGTTCTCAAGCTTGCCGGTCGTGTCGAGACCGCCGTTCCACAGCGTGTTCCACCGCTGAAAGTTGGCGTCAGGCAGGAGCGCGCCGTACTCGAACGCCTGGCCGATGCCGATCACGAGGATCCCGTTGGGGCCGAGTTCCAGCCCGTCGAGACTGAAGAACTCGTCGATCTCGGGTCCCGGATTGGGGAGATTGACCGGCGTGATGCTGTTCAGGGTGTAGTACTTGGTCAGCGTGCCGCTGATGCTGGCGATGGCGAAACCGTCGAGCTTCTTGCCGGGCGTGCCGAGCAGCTCGATGTACTCCTTGGTATCGTCGGCCGCCGAGCCCGGTGGATTCGCCAGCACCTCGTTGATGATCACTGTGGCTCGTGCTGGAGCCATCATGGTGGCGACGGCGAGCAGGGAGACGATTGCGCACCTGTTCATTCTCAAACTCTCCTCCGTGTGTCTGATTCGCGCCGACCATCAGCGGGTCGAACGCTCTCGATGTTGCAGCGGTCGGGCTTACTTCAGGACCCATTCCTCGAGCGAACGTCGCCCGAGGCTGATGACGCCATCGAATACCTGCGGATTGAGATCCTCCTGGATGTTCTCGGTCGGATTCGCACTGGTGCGAATCACGAGGAACTGGCCGTTGCGGACCTTGTCGATGAACCGGTCGACGTGTCCGTCGGCGAAGAGGATGTTCGCCGTGTCGCGCACGGTGGAGCGGTTTCCGAGGATGACGCGCGGGGCGACGCCGTGGGCAGGCCCGAAGTCTGAGTAGTCCTGCGTGGCATAGGGGCCGCCGCCCGCGGGGCCGTCGGTGAGCGATTTGACGGTCAACGAACTTTCGAAGCGGTTCCCGCGATACTCATCCGCAGCTTCGACACCGCCGTCGCCCAGGAGCGGAACTCGGCTCGCCGAGACGCGCAGCAACGCAGTGGTGCGAAGCGGGCCGAACGTAGACGCAACCCGGCGCCAGTTGGGGTCGCCGGCGGCGTTGGGCCAGCGGGCCGCGGTGCGCGCCATGTACCAGGCTTGGGTGTAGTTGCTGTTGTAGCCGCGGGCGATCAGGTCCTCGGACTGCTCCTGCGTGTAGTAGCCGTTGTTGCCGCCGGCACTGGGGCCACGACCGAGTTTCTGATTCACCTGGGCCAGTGCCGAGGGACAGAGCATGTCGTTGGGGATCGCCTGGTTTGCGTTGACAAGATCCGCCACCCAGCCGACCTTGTCTACCGGCCCGTCGCGGCCGTTGGCCACGTCAGGGTCGAAGGAACCGCTGGTCAGGTAGTCGCGGTTGTCGGCGGCGTAGAAGTGGAAGCCACGGCCGAAAGACGCGAGATTCGACGCGCACTGCACGGTCTTGGCCTGCTCGCGCGCCTTGCTGAGCGACGGAAGCAAGATCGCCAGCAGCAAAGCGATAATCGAAATAACGACGAGCAGCTCGATCAGGGTGAATGCAGTGCGGGCAGGCACTGCTTGACGGCAGTTGCGCATCGGGGGGGTTTCCTGTCTGGGTCGACGAACCGAGTGGGCCGAACGAGCCTGGAGCGGCGCGGCGGCACACGCGCCGCACCGAGGCCGTTCGTTTACCGCGATCCCATCCCCTCGTGATCGCCAGCAAGGCTGCTCAAACAAGCGTCGCCACCGGGCCCGCCGCGCCGGCGGACCCGGTGGCGAACGATCGATCGCTTAACGACGGCTGCGGCGAAGAGCCACCAGACCGCCGATGACCAGCAGGCTCATCGAAGCCGGCTCGGGAACGTAGATCGAGGTGCCCGGGTTGCCGACATCGCCGGCGAGCGACGTGTAAGAACCGAACGCGTCGCCGACGGTCGAGAGACCCCACAGGGTGACGTTATTGGCGCCGAGCGCGGCAGCCGACAGCGGGTTGCCGCTCACGTTCTGCGTGCGGATCGTGCCGGGGAAGTTCTGGTCGCCGAAGGTGAGGCGGTCGACCAGCTGGCCGAGATTGTCGTAGATGTTGATCTCGTCGTTGCGGCCCAGGTTCGTGGCCAGCTCGCCGAGGACCGTGAGGCTCGCGGGCAGGCTCCAGCCCGTGCGGAAGTCGGCCGCGGTGGACTCGGAGATAATGATCGACTCGCCCGGAGCGACGGTGCCGCCGGCGCTGAGGTCAAACTCACCGGGGATCAGGCGGCTATCGTCATCGAAGCTCCAGCCGGTCAGGTCGACGGCCGTGGTGCCCACATTGGTCAGCTCGATGAACTCGCTGGTCCCCCCCGAGTACATCCACTCGGTGATCCGAATCGAGGCCTGCGCCGAAGCAGCGAGGCCGAGTACGAGCGAAGCGGCAAGCAAGCGAATCATGGTCTCTTCCCCTTCCGTGTGCGAACGTGTCGCGCGGGGACGCCCTCTGCGGCAGAAAGCACTCCACCCCGCTGAACGGCCGAAGTTGTAGCCGGGAGGTGTTTCCCCCCGATGAGCTCCTGATTAAGGTTAGGTTAGTCGCCTCGCGAGGTGATGCGGGCGCCTGGACCGCCCTGGAACTCGCTGGAATTATAGGCTGATCTGCGGCCTCGGCTCGCCGTTTCCGAGGGGATTCGCGCGAAGAAGCAGTAAAGACGCAATGAAACTTGCCTTAACCCTGGTGCTCGCGGCCCTCCAGACAACGATCCTCGCGACCGGTGGCTGCCGCTCCGGGGAATCGGCGCCGGGCTTTCGGGCACGCCGGATTCGGGCCTGCGAATTTGACCACGGCGGGATCGTCCGCGGCCCCACCGACCGCCGCGAACTCGCCCTGATCTTCACCGGGGGCGACCATGGAGAAGGCTGTGGCGTCATCCTCGACGCGCTGAACGCGCACGACGCGCGCGCCTCGTTTTTCCTGACGGGCTCATTCCTCACCGACCCGGACCGCTCCGACGACATCAGGCGCATGGTCGACGATGGCCACTGCGTCGGTCCTCACTCTCACGCGCACCTGCTCTATGCGGCGTGGGAGGACCGGGCGAAGAGCCTGGTCACGCGAGCGGAGTTTCACGCCGATCTCGAACGCAACCTCGACGGCCTGCGCCGCGTCGGCGCGCCGCCCTCCGGCGAGACGATCTACTTCGTTCCGCCGTACGAGTGGTACAACGAGCAGCACGTCGAATGGGCGCGGGAGCGATCCGTCATCCTGATCAACTTCACGCGCGGGACGGGTTCGCACCGAGACTGGATTCCCGAGGGGCACGCCGGCTTCGCCAGTTCGCAACAGATCGTGGACGACATTCTCGCCGCGGAACGCCGCTCGCCGAACGGCCTCAACGGGCACCTGTTGCTGCTGCACCTCGGCAGCCTGCGCCACGACAAGGTCTACGACCGGCTGGGCGAACTTCTCGACGTCCTGTCGTCCCGGGGATACCGATTCCTGCGGGTGGACGAATTGCTCCGCGAGTGCGATAACGGCGAGCGATCAGGACGACCGGAGCGCGAGGGAGAGCCCGCAACATGATGACCCTCACATTCCTCGGCGTGGGCGACATGGCCGCCCGGCGCAACTACCAGTCCAACGCCCTGGTCGAAACTTGGGAAGGACAGCCGGAGCCGGGCGTTTCGCCGCTGGACACAATCCTCGTGGACTTCGGCACCACGGGCCCCGCGGCGCTGCACGCGCTCAAGAACCAATCCGCCTTCGAGCATTACCGTCTCCCCGCGGCGGACGCGCAGACGCTCGGTTGCGACCCGGCCGACTACCGCCGCATCGCCCGCATCGTGCTCACCCATCAGCACGTCGACCACTTCGGCGGCCTCGAGGACATCGCGCTGGTCCTTCGGTTCTGGCTCGCGAAGCTCGGCGGAGCCGTCCACCGGCCACAATTGGTCGCCAGCCCTGCCCTGCTCCGGACGCTCTGGGATCAATCACTCCGGGGAGGGTTGTCCACGGGGCTGGGGGCTGCTGCCACGCTGGATGACTTCTTTGACCCGCTCCCGCTCGAGCCGGGAGATCGACGTGACGGGGTCATCGAGCTGAACGCGCCGTACCGCCTGCGGCTCGTCGAAGCGGACCACGTCCGAACCACCCCCGCGAACGGGGCTCCTGCATTCGGGCTGGTCTTCGAGTCGGCGAAGGCTGCGCCGTGCGCGTTCTACTCAGGGGACAGCCGCTTGGACATCGGGCGAAACGGCGCGTGGTTCGATCGGGCGGAGGTCATCTTTCACGACGTCATGCTGCAGGGTCCGGCCGAGGCGGTCCATGCCCCGCTGGACGCGTTGCGAGCCCTGCCCGCGGCGTGGCGATCGAAGATGCTGCTCTACCACTACGCGGACAACTGGGATGATCCGCGATTCGATTTCGTGTCGCAGGAGTTTGCGGGGTTTGCTCGGCCAGGCGTGCGGTATGTGCTGGCGCGCTGACCCTCAATGCGACTGACGCGTCGCCTCAGAGTTTCCGGATCTTGAAGGAGTCGTTCGAGTGCCCAGCCAATCCTGCTTCAGCGCCGTGTCGCGATGCGCTGCGATGATTGTCTTATTGGTCAGCCCCGCCGCCTTCGCCCATCCGGACCCCATCCCCGGCTTCCCCCCGGATACGATTCCCACGGAGCACGCGCATGGCGTCAAGTTCGGCGCAGCGGTCCCCATCTCGCGGAGCGCCTACGCGGAGTATCCGACGATCGCGCTCTCCGGCGGGCGGCTGCACATAGCTTGGGTCGAGAACCTCGAAGGTCGCGACCAGATCCTGCTGAGTGGAGTCGAGAACGGCCGGCCATCCGAACCGAGATCGATCAGCGAGCCCGACGGGCACGCCTGCTGGCCGGCACTCGCTGCCGGTTCGAACGGCGACCTCTGGGCCGCCTGGTCGGTGAAGAAATCGGGCAGGTGGAATGTGTCTGGCCGGTGCATCACCGGGCGTGACGATGCCGTGCTTAGCATCCCCTCCGGTGATGCGGATCGCTTCCGCCCCGCGGCGGCAGCGCTCGGCGGGGACCTGTTCATCGCGTGGGAGGAGGTCAGAGGGAACACGTCGAAGATCGTCCTGGGGTCCTCGCGCGCGGGCGAGTCGTTAACGACGATCTCGGGAGCGGGGCTTGCATTTCGACCCGCACTCGCGTCCAACGGCCGCGAGGTCTGGGCAGCGTGGGACGAGATCGTCGACGATGCGCAGCACGAGGTGTTCGTCCGCAGGATCGCCCCGGAGTTAGACCCCGCGCCGACGCGCGTGACCTGGCATCCGGCAATTGATTCCTCGGCGGATATTCAGGTCGACCCGGCGGGACGAGTGTGGGTCGCGTTTCATAGCGACCGCACGCCGGACGGGGGCTGGGATATTCCCCGCTGGGTTCACGTGCGCTGCCTGCAGGACGGGAAGTGGTTCGCGCCGCGCGGCCAGTTTCCCGGCCGACAGGATGATCCGCGCGGTGAGGATCAGGGACTCGAGTTTCCGACGCTGACTTTCGATGGCAGCGGCGGGATGTGGGTCTTCGGGCGTCCATCTCAAGGCTTCACCGCGGCCCGCTACACGTCGGCGGGATGGACGCCGGCGTATCGGTTCAGCAAGCCCGGTTGGGGCGGTCGCGGTCAGTGGGTGCGCTGCGTCACTGAGGGGAAAACGGTCTGGACTGTCCGGCGCGACGTGCAGCGACTGCTGCTTCAGCGCATCGATGTCGACAACGGGCCCGCGACGGAGTTGCCTCTGGAGCCCGCCCGCGAGCCGTTTGAAGGCTCCGTGCCGCGCCCCGGTCCGCCGCCTGGATTCTTCGCCGAACCGACCGCAAAGGCCGAAGTTGAAGGCTACCGCGTGCTCTTCGGCGACGTCCACATGCACAGCTCGTACTCCGACGGAACGGGCTCGCCGGACGAGATCTACCTGCGAGCCCGCGAGTCGTACAAGTATGACTTCGCGGTGATGACCGATCACGACGACTTCACGGGCAATCGGATCCTGCCCAGCGAGTGGGATCAGTTGAAGGCAATCACGAACCTCTTCAATGGTCCGCGCAGCTTCGTGACGCTGGTCGGATTCGAGTGGACCGACGCCCGCCATCCGCAGGGCGACGGCCACAAGAACGTCTACTACCGCGATGACGGACCGATGATCTGGCACACGAACCCGGAAACGGGCGACTCGGCCACATTGTTTCCGCTGCTTCGCAACCTTCAGGGCATCTGCTTCCCGCATCACATCGGCTGGACGGGGGTCGACTGGTCGGCCCACGACCACGTCGCGCAGCCAAACGTCGAAATCGTCTCGGTTCACGGCGCCTACGAGTTCATGGGCAATCTCCCAATCAAGCACCGCGGCGGCATGCCCGGCCACTTCGTGCGCGATGGCCTCGCGCTGGGCAAGCGGTTCGGCCTCGTCGGCGGCAGCGACGCGCACGGTCTCGCGTGGCACCACGGCATCGCCCGGCGGCGCAATCCGTGGACGCATGGCCTGACGGGCGTGCTGGTCAACGAAGCGACACGTGAGGCCGTGTGGGACGCGCTCGCTCAGCGCCGCTGCTATGCGACCAGCGGGCCAAAGATCATCGTCGACTTCAGCGTCAGCGGCGTGGTGATGGGCGGCGAAGCGCCCAGGCAAACCGATACGGGTCCGGAGATCCGCGCCCGGGTCGAGGCGCCTTCTCGGCTTCAATATGCCTCGTTGGTTCGCAATGGACAGGAGATCCTGCATTCCGGCGGAGACGTCAACAGCGCGGTCATCCGGTTCATTGACGATGTCGCCGCGACGCGCTCCGACGGGCGGAGCGGATCGGGCGATTCGTATTACCTGCGCATCGTGCTGGAGAACGGTGAGATGGCGTGGAGCAGCCCTGTGTTCGTGGGACCGGCTGTGAACGAGGGATCGACGCCGTAACGCTGTCGGGGAGGGCGACGTCTACCACCCGGCGGGCGTGTTCCATAACCCCGGCGTGAGCAACTCAAGCAGGTTGCCGGCCGGATCACGGAAGTAGAGCGATCGGCCGCCAGCCGGCCAGGTGGTCTCCGCCTCGATCTCGACGCCGAGGCTCATCAGCCGCTCGCGCCAGGCATCGAGTTCGTGCCCGCGCACGCCGAACGCGACATGGCCCGGCCCGGTTGCGCCGTGCGGCGGGAGGCCGCCGGGCCGGGCGGCGGCCTGCGCGTCGAAGCAAAGCAGCACGCTGCCACGGCCTACGCGAAAGAAGGCGTGCCGCCCCGCTTCGCGGCCGATCGGCTCAAACTCCATCACCTCGGCGTAGAACCGCTCCAGCGCCGGCAGATCGCCGCCGTACACCGCCGTTTCCACGATCGTTTCGATGGGCGGCATCGGCCGGCACCTTTCGAGGAAACCCTACGCCCACTTGAGCAGCCCCATCGCCTGGCGATAGCTGAGCGACGGATGGTTCGGCACGACCCGCACGGCGAAACCGTGTCGGCCCGTGGAGGTACAGGGGATGGCTCCTACAAACCGGTAGAAGCCGTCCTTGCCGAGGCCGTCCTTGCGCAGCACGGAGACTTGGCCCTCGGAGATCTGAGCGGCGCCGTCGACCGGCCCGTGGTAAGCCTCGACGGCGACCTCATCGGGGGCGATGTCACCGAGAAACACGCGGGCTTCTACCCCATACTCGCTGCCGACCGTCACCGACTCCTTGCCGGTTGTGCGCACTTCATCGATGCGGATCTGTGGCCAGCGCTTGGTGATTGACTCCTTCCACCCGGCCAGTTCCTTGGCCAGGGCGTAGCGTCCGCTGCTGAACTGCGCCGCGCGGGCGGCCGCGGGCGCGTAGAGCATCCGCAGGTACTCGCGCACCATGCGCCCCGCGCTGAACTGCAGCCCGCAGGTGCGCATCGAGCTCTTCATGCGGGCGAGCCACTTGCGCGGCAGACCCTCGGCGTCGCGCTCGTAGTACTCGGGGACGATTTCGGTTTCGAGAAGCTGGTATAGCGAGGTGCTCTCCACCTTGTCGCGATACGCGTCATTGTCGTACACGTGCTCGTCGCCGATGGCCCAGCCGTTGGTGCCGTCGTAAGCCTCGGGCCACCATCCGTCGAGCACGGAGAAGTTGATGCCGCCGTTGGGAACGACCTTCATGCCGCTCGTGCCGCTGGCCTCCAGCATCTTGATGGGGTTGTTCATCCAGACGTCGACACCGCGCACGAGGACGCGGGCGATGCCCATCGAGTAGTCTTCCAGAAACACGATGCGACGGCGGATCTCCGGATCCCCGGCGAATTGCACGATGCGCTTGATGAACTCCTTGCCCACTTCGTCGCGCGGGTGGGCCTTACCCGAGATGATGACCTGCACCGGACGACGCTCGCTGAGCAAGATGCGCTTCAGCCGGTCCACGTCGGAAAGAAAGAGCGTAGCCCGCTTGTAGGTCGCGAAGCGACGGGCGAACCCGATGGTCAGCGCCTTGGGATCGAGCACGTTGGCCGCGGCGCGCACGTCAGCGGGCGGCATGCCGCGCCGGCGAAGCTGCTGCTGGAGCGCCTCGCGCGTGACCTCGACCATGCGGGCGCGCAGCGACTCGTGCACCCGCCAGAGCTCGCCGTCAGGAATACTGTTCACCCTGTCCCAGACGCCGCGGTTTTCCGGGTCGCGTGCCCAGTCAGGGCCGAGGTGGCGATCGAACAGCTCCGTCATCTCCGGCGCCTGCCAGGTGCGCACGTGGATGCCATTGGTGATGGCCCGGATCGGCAGCTCGTTGAGCGGCAGGTCGCGCCACAGCTGGTGCCACATGCTGCGGGCCACGCGCGCGTGCAGCTTGCTCACACCGTTGCATCCGTGCGCGAAGCGCAGCGCGAGAACCGCCATCGAAAACGGTTCGTCCCGCCGCGCGGCGTCGATGCGCCCCAGGGCCATGAACTCGTCCGCCGAGAGGTTCAGCTTGCTGGCCATCGAGCCGACGTAGCGACGAACAAGATCCGGGTGGAACGTGTCGATTCCCGCGGGAAGCGGGGTGTGGGTGGTGAAGAGCGTGGTTGCGGCGACCGCCTCCTGCGCCTCGGCGAAGGACAGCCCCTGGTGGGCGATGAGCTGGCGAGCGCGCTCCAGCGCGAGGAACGCGCAGTGACCCTCGTTCATGTGGCACACGGCCGGCTCGATGCCCATCGCCTGCAGCGCACGAATCCCGCCGATGCCCAGCAACACTTCCTGGCGGATGCGCATCTCCTGGTCGCCGCCGTAGAGCGTGCCGGTGATCTCCCGATCATGCTGGCTGTTCTCGGGCAGGAACGTGTCCAGCAGGAACAGCCGCACACGGCCGACTTTGACCTCCCAGATCTGGGCCGCCACGGTGTGTTCGCCGAGCTCGACCTGAATCTTGCGGGCTTCGCCGCGCTCGTCGGTCACGAGCTGGACCGGCATGTTGGGCTGGTCGACGACGGGGTAGTCCTCGAACTGCCACCCTTCGTTGGACAGGTGCTGGTGGAAGTAGCCGTAGTGGTAGAGCAGCGAAACGCCCACCAGCGGCACGCCGAGGTCGCTGGACGCCTTCAGATGATCCCCAGCCAGCACGCCGAGACCACCCGAGTAGATGGGCAGGCACTCATGCAGGCCGAACTCCGCCGAGAAGTAGGCCACCGTCCGGCCCTGGAGGTCCGGGCAATGGTTTTCGCACCAGCTCGGGGCCTCCTGGTCAGCGCGGAAGCTTGCGACCACCCTGTCGAGCAGCGCGAGGTAGCCCGGGTCAGCAGCGGCCTGCTCCAGGCGCGACTGCTCCACCGTGTTCAGCAGGCGGACCGGGTTTTGGCTGACGGCCAGCCACTGCGCCGGGTCGAGACGCTGAAACAGTTCCTGCGCGGAGGAGTTCCAGGTCCACCAGAGGTTCGAAGCCAAGCCCTGCAGCGGACGCAGCCGCTCCGGCACGGTCGGGAAAACCGTGAACTCGCGAATCTTGTACATGCCACCTCGCTCGAGAAACCACGCGACGGGGGGCTGCCCCCGCGGACCCGACGGGCCCGTGGGGTCGCGCCGGTCGACCCGTCGCCGACACCCTCCCCAGCCCATGCTATCGGCCCTCGGAGGACTCGTCCTTGCCTTTCGTCGACTGGACCGCCGGCCTACCGGGACAGCCCGGCGAGGTTCGAGCACCTTGGGGCGGCGGAGACCCGCCAGAGTTCGCTTCCGGCGCTCCGGCACGGGGCCAACCGCCGGCGAGACATCCATTTGAACTTTATTTTTTTACGCCTGTCGGCGCGACCCGCTACGTCTGGAAGCCCGACTGGCCGGTGGGCGTCGCAATCTCCGCCAGCACTGCTTAGTGACTTCGGCTTTGACTCCACCACTCGCGCGATAGAATATAGTGCAGCCGCACTCAGCGGCCGGGGAGGTTGGCGCCGGTGAACAAGATCGAGATGCTCAAGTCGAAGCTTCACAAGGCCCGCGTCACCGACGGGGACGTCGACTACGAAGGCAGCCTCGGCATCGATTCCGAGCTGATGGAGGCGGTCGGCTTCTACCCCTACGAGAAAATCCTCGTTGCCAACATCAACAACGGGGCCCGGTTCGAGACCTACGTGATTCCGCTGCCCTACGGATCCCGCGGAATCGTCGTCAACGGGGCGGCCGCCCGGCTCGCCGCGGTTAACGATCGCATCATCATCATGAGCTTCGCCTGGGTCGAGGAATCCGAGGTCCGCGAGGGCCGCTATCGGCCTCGCGTCCTGCGCCTCACCGAGCGGAACGAGCCCGAGGAGATGCTCTGTCACCCTGAAGGTGCTGCAGAGAGCCTGTCGATGATCGAAGGGTAGGCCGACCGGACGAGGCCGCGGCGGATGGTCGCCGGCCGGCCACACCCGGAGGTTTCGTTCCATGCACAGCCCGCCCCCACCGCGAGCCACTCTTGAAGTGGGCGACAGCGGCGTATTCGTCAAGACGATTACTGAGCAGGACGTCTTCAAGTTCGCCGACGTCTCGGGCGATCACAACCCGCTTCATATTGACGAGGAGTACGCCAGACAGTCGATCTTCGGCCGCCGGATCGCTCACGGCATTCTCACCGCGGGCATCATCTCAACCGTGCTGGGGCAGGAGATTCCGGGAACGGGGACGATCTTCGTTGACCTGCACATCCGGTTTCTGCGCCCGGCGTACATCAACGACACGGTGACGGCCCGGGCGATGGTCACCGAAATCGTTAATCCCAAGCGCGTTCGGCTGCTCGTGTCGTGCACCGATTCGCAGGGGCGCGACCTGGCGATCGGTAACGCGCTGGTCGTGCCGCCGGCGGCGACACGGCTGATCACTTCCGCCGCGGCGCCGACGGCCTGACGTGTGTTCGGCTACGGCGTCAGAAGCCTTCCAGGTGTGGGGCCCAGAATCGCGTCAGCAGGATGTCGACGCGGTCGGCGTCGGCGTGCAATTCGTGGTAGCTCGGCCGTTTCCCCCCTCCAAGCGTGTTGGCCATGAACTGATCCCGTGCTGCTTCCAGGTCTCGCCGCGGCGCGACGGTGCCCGCGTGGGGATACTTGGGCCGGCCCTCGTCGGGTGAACCGCCCATCGCCTCGGCGATGATGGCCCGTCGGACATTCCAGAAGCCGCGCTGATTGCGGTTCAGCGCCGGCCCACGCACGTAGCGGCGACCATCCAGTAGCCGCATCGGCCGGCCGTCGAAGTGGACGTAGTTGCTGACCGCCGGATCAAGCGGAGCACCGGTGTTGGCCATGCTGTTCTGATCGTAGGGCACGCCCTGCCCCACGGCGCCCGCCGCACTGAAGGTGTAAGTGAGCGTCCACTGCCCCTCCGGCGCGTTGGCCGGAAACCCCGCCACCGCGCTGGGACAGATCCAGCTCTTGGCGTTGACATATTCCTTGAGAACCACGCCGACGGTCGTCGGATGATCCGGGCCGAAGGGATCGGCGCTGCGATCGGTCAAATTGACGTCCTCCATGAACGGCACACGCTCGTTGAATTCGGAGGAGTACATGTAGATGCCCGTCCAGATGCTACGCAGGTTGTTGCGGCAAACAGCCTGCTTGGCCGCCTCGCGCGCGGAGCGCAGCCCCGGCATGAGCATCGAGATCAGCAGGGTGATGATCGCGATGACGACCAGGAGCTCGATGAGCGTGAAGCCGCCGTGCTGCAGGCGTGAGCGTTGACGCATGGAACACCTCTCGGGCATGGCCCGAATCTGTCCGCCATCCGCGGACCGTCGCCTCGTCAGATCATTCGCCAGGGTATTCACTCCGCCGCGGCCTCCGAGCTACGGCGTAACCAGTCGGGAAAACGCAGTCGCGTCGAGCATGTCGACGTCTGCGTCGGCATCAAAGTCGAACGTGCTGCAGGCCGGATCCGCGTACGGAAACTGCGGCCCCAGCAGGCAGTCGGCCAGGACTCCGTGATCAAGCACGTCGACGACGCCGTCACAGTTGGCATCGCCGGGCGAACCGCCGCCAAGCGTGATGACCAGTCGCGGGGCCCTGTAGATCGGATCGAACAGCGCTGCCTCGCGGGTGTAGAACTCGGGGAAGCTGCCGCCCATCACCTCGACATCCGTCACCGAGGTGATCGCCACGAAGACGCGGCCCTGCGCGAGCTGCTGCTGGTAGTAGGCGCGTACGGCGCCCTCCGACAGCGACAGGTTCACGTTGAACACCACGTCGAACGAAGTCGGTTGCGCGCCCGGCGTGTATCCGATCGGAACGCCGACCGCCCAGGGCTCCGGGGTGAACTGGAAGACCGGCTCGGCCAGCATGGCGTTGTGCAGGCCGGTCACGTTGTCCTCGACGTGGAGCAGCGCGTTCGTGCCGGCCTGGTACACAAACGGAAACGGATCCCGCGGGTTCTGCGGGCCGTTTTCCGTTCCGCCGCGATAGGGGGCGTTCTGCGTCCAGGTCTCCGGCGAGGTCAGCGGGCCGAAACCCATACCGTACAGTTCGATGGTCCTGCCGGGATCGTCGTCGTTGCTCTCGCCATCGACATCGCCTGGCTCACCACGCGGAACGCCGTCGGCGTTGAGTGTGCCATCATCGTTGAAATCCCACGTGTACCATTCGTCTGGCGTCAGGTCGACGGTCCAATTGGCGCCGGGAACGTGGTGCAGCGTCACTTCCACCCCGCACACGCCATAGCTCTCGGGCGGCATGCCGGTCGGGATCTGACCGGCCGTGTTCCAGACGATGTAGAGCATGCCGTCACGATCATTGAAGAACCACTGCGGCGTCCCGACCGTGCCGAAGGTCGACGCGGTCGTCCGCGTGCCGGGCTGGAAATTGAACGGATAGAACCAGCGATCGTCACTCGGCAGGTCGAAGGTGTACGTCTGCGCCGAGGCGCTGGCCGCACAACCGATCACGCAGCAACAGGCAAGAACTCGAATCACGGAAGGAACCCTCCCACCCCCCTGCCGCCCCCGACGACCGTGCCGCGAGGCCACAGTCATCGGGGTCACGGACTGGGAGTATCTGGTGAGCCTCGGCCCTCAGGAGCGGCGACGACGGACCAACGCCAGCGCGCCCACCGCCACGATCGCCAGCGCCGAGGGCTCCGGCGTGATCATGGCCTTGTCGATGTCGAAGGTCACCGACTGATCAACGCCGGCCAGCGCGCCCGGCACCGACACGCCGACCTGAACATGGCCGACGTTGCTGAACACGCTGAGGAAGTTCGAGGGGCCGCCCTCGTAGACCAGCGCGCCGTCGATCGGGAACGAGACCAGCGTCCAGACGCCGCTCGGCACCGGCGTGAAATTCACGCGCGCCGCGGCCGGAAAGTTCACGGGCGACGCGAAGCGCGTGAAGAATACCAGCGGCACGCCCGCGTCGTGGCGGAGCATCGCTCGGAACTCCGTTACGCCGGCGGTGATCCAGTTGCCCACGAACGCGTTGCCACTCGAATTGACCTCATCCTGAGCCCGGAACAGCGCCGGTGTGTCGCTGGCCGCGCTGTTGAGAAAGTTGAACTCGGCCGAGGCGAATGCGCCGCCGTCCGGACCGCCCGCCGCGCTCCACAGCGCCTGGTCAAGCACGTTCGACTGCCGCCAGTTGGCGGAGCTGGCCGAGAAGTCCTCCGTGAACGGTGCGATCACGCCGTACGCCGTGGTCGAACCCCAGAGAATCAACATCGCGCTGAGCGCGCCAAAGAGCGTCTTACCCTTCTGCATCATCAGTCCCTCCATGCACCCCGCTGCTGCAACGGTCTCACCGCGCCGGACAGTCGGGAGCCTTCAACCATGAACACCAATCACCAATACGCCCCGGCGCCTGCGCGTCATCCGGCGGCGGGCGCACGCCGACCGCAACGAATGCGGCCGATCGTGAGACTCCGCAGCGTGCGCATGACGCAGCTCCGCAAAGTGTCGCCGGGTTGTTCAGATTACGAGAGTCGAGAGCGCTTTCTGCGGAACCGTCCGGTCGTTACCTCGCAGGCGCAGGGCGCCTGCGCGGAACCCGCCGCGTTGCATGGCACGAAGACTGAAGCGCTGGTCGCTGCCACGCTCGGGCAGGAGGACGGCCGCAAGCGGCCGTGTCAGGTGGGGAAAGGTGGAGAGCGCGGACCGGACGAGGATAGCCCGGTTCGCTGGGCGATGAGGGTGAACAGATCATTGCCGCCGGACCACGGATAAGGCGCGAGCCATCGCTCATCACGGCGGGCACGCGGCCGGTCCGGTGTGCCGCCGCGGTCGACGGCACAGTGCGAGAGCACCACCAGCGCGGATACGCCGGTCGTGGTCGTGAGGCAGAAGTCGGCGGCCTCCCGCTCCAATTGCGGAATCAGGCCGACATGGAGCAGTCCAAGGGCCAGCACACAGACGAGACGGCTGCGCCAGCCGGGGCTGGTTCGCAGCGGCGCCCAATCGAGCACTTTCAGCAGGCAGAACGCCAGCCCGATGACCAGCAGCAGCGCCCGGATGACGCCATCGCCCCCCGACCAGTCCGCCGCGAACAAGCCGAGGACCGCCGGGATGTGAGCCACCGCGCCCAACGCCCAGAATCCGCGCCAAGCGACGCGGCGAGTGGATCGCGCGACTTGCTGAGCGTGGAACAGGATGGAACTGATCGCTTCTGACATACCCTTGAACGAACCTGACCGGTCCAAAGGGATTCTAGTGCGCCGCGCCGCCGCCGCAAGCCGAACTGCCAGCGTGGGCTGGCCCTCGACACCTCTTGAAGCAGAGCATTCGCCGTGCCAATCGCAGCGGGCCTGCGTCGGCCACTACCCGGCGGAAGCGGCCTCGGCGTGCGGTGAGCCGTCTCCGGCAGCGCCGTGCCCGGCCGGCACGCTCGACTGCCACCGGACCCACAGGTCGTCGAAAATCGCCACGATACCATCAAACATCGCTGACGCCCCGACGATCAGCCGCTCCTGCTCATTCGCATCGAACGGGAGCTCTTCCATGGCTTGCTTGAACTCGGCCCAGAAACGCCGCTGATCGGGCCCGTACGCCGTGAGATAGCGGAGGCCCTGTCCGTTGAGCCCGTAGACCTCTCGGAGCCGCGCGGCGATATAGACCGCGCCGTTCTTGCTCCCCTCCAGCACATAATGGGCCCCGAGAACCTGCATGGGATCAACCCGGACGCCTCCGAGCAGGCGGGCGGCCTCGGCCTGGGCCGCAGGGGTCACCGCCGCCTGCGTCGCACCCTCAGCCAGGAATGCCAGGTCCTCCGCAAGGTAGCCCGCTTGGTAGTGAAACTCACGAATCAGGGCGGAGAATCGCTCATCGCACTGCGCGAGATCCCGCAGCGCCTCGTCCAGGGCGAGGTGGACCGCCTGCATCTGCACGAGGTAGTCAACGTAGGCCTCTTGAGGCAGGGCGCCGCGCATCATCGCCACCTGGAACGCGTGGCGCTCCGCGCGCGTATGCTGCTCAGCCGTCGAGGCCTTCAGATCTGCCATGATGCCGGGGGCGAGGGTTGCCATGTGGCTGGCTCCGTGGCCGGATCGCGCCGCGTCGCCGCGGGCCGACCCGATCATTGTAGAGACTAAATCTCATTTGAGTGAGATCCAGCCACGCCGGATCCCTCAAGATCAGCAGAATCGCTGGTTGACGAGGCTCCGTCAACGACTTAATGAGCCTCGGTCTCAGTTTTCTTGGATTCCGACGGGGCGCAGGGAGGAACCCTGGCTGGATGGGATCTGTCGGGTTGAGCGCGTCGGACGGGGGAAAATGCGGCTGAGAGGACTCGAACCTCCACGCCTTTCGGCACCAGATCCTAAGTCTGGCGCGTCTGCCAATTCCGCCACAGCCGCAGGAAACGTAGCCTATCCGCCCGCAGGCTCACCGAGCCGGGCGGCGGCCGCCAGGTAGTGATTGTACGCCGCCCGGACCTCGCCGAGCGTGTCGCCGGAGAACTTCTCGACCAGGGCCTGGGCGACCTCGAAGGCCACCACATTCTCGACCACGACGCTCGCAGCGGGCACCGCGCAGACGTCGCTCCGCTCGTAGTCCGAGCGCTCGGCGGCCTTGGTTTCGAGATTCACGCTGTCGAGGCCGCGGAGCAGCGTACTGATCGGCTTCATGGCGGCGCGGACGACAATCGGCTGGCCGTTGGTCATCCCCCCTTCCAGCCCGCCAGCGTTGTTGCTCCGGCGGGTGAAACCGAGGCAGGGAGTCTGCCGCTGGGCAGGATCAAAGTCGATTTCGTCATGCACGACGCTGCCGCAGCGCGTGGCCGCCTCGAACCCGAGACCGATCTCCACGCCCTTGATCGCCTGCACCGAACCGACCGCCTGCATCAACCTGCCGTCGAGCTTGTCCTGCCAGCGCATGCAGCTGCCCAGCCCGATCGGTACGCCGTGAACCTGAGCCTCGACCACGCCACCGAGCGTGTCCTTGTCGATCTTCGCCTGGCGGATCGCCGCGATCATGCGCTCGGCCGCGGCCGCGTCGGGGCAGTATGCCTCGTTGGCGTCGCGCAGCGCTCGCAGATCCGCCGGGCGGCGGCCGGTCGGTATCGCCGCCTGCACCGTACCGATGGAGCGGACAAAGCCCACGCCCTCGATGTCAAACTCTCGCAGCAGGCATCGCGCGAGGGCCCCGGCGGCGACGCGCGCCGCGGTCTCCCGCGCGGAGGCGCGCTCAAGCGTTTCGCGACAGTCCGTGGTAAGCCATTTGACGCTTCCCGCGAGATCGGCGTGACCGGGCCGCGGGCGGTGAAGAGCTGGGGCGTCGTCGATGCGGTGGTCGCGGTTGATGATTCTCAGCGCGATGGGTGAGCCGATCGTAACCCCGCGCCGAACGCCCGAAAGAACCTCGACCGTGTCCTTCTCGATCTTCATCCGGCCGCCGCGGCCGTAGCCACCCTGGCGGCGCGCCAACTCGGCATTGATGAACTCAATATCGACCGCGACCCCGGCGGGCATCCCCTCGACCAGCGCGATGAGCGCCGGCCCGTGCGATTCGCCCGCCGTGTGGTAGTCCAATTGGGCCATGGGGGCATCCTACCCGGCTACCGCCGCAAGGTGGAGAGCAGCGGCTGCCGCCCGATCAGCCTGCGCTGAGCGGATCCGCCGCATCACTTCGCCGACGGCCTTGTTCGCATACAATCGGGCGCATGACCGCCACCAGCCACCGATTCACGCAGCCCACGCGCGGGGGCAACGAGGTGATCGACATCACCCCCGCAGTCACCGGCTGCATCGCGGACAGCGGCGTCGTGTGCGGGACGGCCACGGTGTTCGTCATCGGCTCGACCGCGGGTATCACCACCACCGAGTTCGAACCCGGCCTCGCGAACCACGACCTGAAGGCAGCCTTCGAGAAGATCGCCCCGCAGGACGGCCGCTACATCCACGAAGAAACCTGGCACGACGACAACGGCCACTCGCACATCCGGGCCGCCCTCCTCGGACCGAGTCTGACTGTTCCCGTGACGGACGGCCGCCCGCTACTGGGCGAGTGGCAGCAGATCGTCCTGATCGACTTCGACACCCGCCCGCGGACGCGCACGATCGTCGTGCAGGTGCTCGGCCAGTAGCCACACGCGCCGGTCGGCGTCAGCTCATCGCCGTCCGGTACGCGGCGAGCATCTCGTCCATGCGTCCCGGCGGATACTTGCCGGCATTCCAGCGATAGCCCAGCCCATCGCCTGCCGTCCGCGGGATGAGGTGGAAGTGAACGTGCGGCACCTCCTGCCCTGCCGCGGCCCCTTCATTGCACAGCAAGTTGAACCCCGCCGCCTGTGTCGCGCGTCTCAGCGCCCGGCCCAGCGGCGGAATCAGCCGGGTCACGGCGGCCAGTTCCTCGGGGGGCACGTCGCTCAGGTGCCGGTGGTGGCGTCTCGGGATCAGCAGCAGGTGGCCGTCGGCCAGCGGGCCGATGTCGAGAAACGCGAGGGCGTGCTCGTCGCTGTACACCTCGGCGCAGGGAATCTGCCCCGCCAGAATCTTGCAAAAGACGCAGTCTGAGTCGATGGACATGGTCGGGCTCCCGGGCGCGGTTGACTCCGGCGACGGCGAGTATGCGGCGAACCGGCCGCCGGTGGCAAGTCGAGCCGACGGGCAAAAGCCGCGAGGCCCGGACGGCGAACGCCGACGGGCCTCGGGGGATCGAATTCAAACTGAACCGGACATTGCCGGCACCGCTTGCGTCAGCCAGCAGACTCTTCGGTCTTGCGACCGAAGTTCTTCGCCGCCTTCACCGCGGCGGTGTAGCGGGCGTCCGCACGACGGCGGCGGGCCGACTTCGCGGGCTTGGCCACGGAGCCGGGACCGGTCTCGTCGCCGACGAGCTGGAGGATCGCCACGGGGGCCTGGTCACCCAGTCGACGCTTGGCGAGCTTCACGATGCGGGTGTAGCCGCCCTGGCGATCGGCGAAGCGCGGCGCGACCTTCTCGATCAGGCGGTGCATGAGCGACTCGCCGGTGAAGGCGAGACGCCCCTTCGGCTCGCCCGTGCGATAGCGGCGGCCGCTGGCCATCCGCACCGTCTTGGCGCGCATCGAGTCGGACATGTCGTTGTAGGCGGCCTGATGCTCCTTGGGGATGATGCTCCGCTCACCGAGCAGCTTGTGGAGCTGACGGCGCATGCGAAGACTGCCCGCCGTGTCGCCTTCAGCGGCGGCGCGGCGCACCTTGATGGCCATGGTGAGCAGCTTCTCGACGAAGGGGCGAAGGTTTTTCGCCTTGGGCACCGTCGTGCTGATCTGACCGTGTTCGAAGAGGCTCTGAGCCATGTTGCGACGGAGCGCCCAGCGGTGCTCCATCGTCCGGTTCAGACCTCGATAATGCATCCTGTGTCGCATGACGAATCCTCAATCGAAGGCGCCCGGCACAAAACCGGCCGGGGCCTAGTCACCCATCGTGTAAGCCTGGACTTCCTCGCCGCCGAAGGAGCTCGCCCCGCCGAAGGACGCCCCGGCCGATTCGCCGGCCGAGCCGTCACCACGCATGCCGAGGGAGAGACCCAGATCGGACAGTTTGCGCTGCACCTCGTGCAGTGAGGTCTTGCCGAAGCTGCGGACGCGCAGCAGGTCGGCCTCGGTCTTGCTGACCAGTTCGCGAATCGTGGCGATGCGGGCCTGCTCCAGGCAGTTGCTGGCTCGCACCGAGAGGTTCAGCGTCGACACGGAACGACCGAGCAGCTCGTCCATGGCCGCGTCGAACTCACGCGGAGCCGACGGCCGCACAGCCGGCGACACCGTCTGAGGGCCCAGCTCGTGGTACATCACGAACGGGTTGAGGTGCTTGCGGAGGATCGTGCCGGCCTCGACCAGCGCATCCTCCGGCCGGATCGAGCCGCGGGTCCAGATCTCGAGGATCAGGCGGTCGTAGTTCGTCCGCTGGCCGACGCGCATGTCCTCCGTCCGGTAGCGGACGCGGATGATCGGCGAGTAAATCGAGTCGACCGGGATCACGCCGACTTCCTGCTCGGGCTGACGGTTTTCGGAGGCCGGGGCATAGCCGCGGCCACGGCCGACCGTCAGGTCCAGATGAAACGGGACATCCGCCGTGAGCGTGGCGATCTTGTGATCAGGGTTGACCACCTCCACGCCGGCTTCGGGCTCGATGTCCTTCGCGAGCACGTCGCCGGCCTTGTCGCGACGGATCTTCATCGTACGCGGCTCGTCGCCGTCCATCGTCACGACGACGCCCTTGAGATTCAGGATGATGTCCGTGACATCCTCCAGAACGCCGTCAATGGCCATGAATTCGTGAGCGGCGCCGGCGATCTTGACGCTGGTGATCGCCGCGCCCTCGAGGCTCGACAGGAGAATACGGCGCAGCGCGTTGCCGATGGTCGTTCCGAAGCCGTGTTCAAACGGCTCGGCGATGAATCGACCATAGTGCTCGCTGCTGACCGACTCGTCCATGACGACCCGGCTCGGCAGTTCCAGACCTCGCCACCTGATGCGCATCGAGTTTGCCTCCAACCGGGGTGCTCGTAACCGCAGCCGACATTCGCGTCGCCCTCATGCCGCTCTCCGGCGGCGCGGCGACTAGCGACTGCACATCTCGATGATGAGCTGCTCTTCCACGGGGATCTGCACGTCCTCGCGACCGGGCATCGCCTCGATGCGACCCTCGAGCCGCGAGGCGTCCAGGTTGAGCCAAGCCTGCACCGGATGACCGCCCTCACCGACGATGCCGCGGACCATCTTCTGGCTCCGCTCGGAGGGCTTCACGGCGATAACGTCACCCTTCTTCACCAGGTAACCCGGGCGATTGAGGCGACGGCCGTTGACATAAATGTGGCCGTGGGCGATGGCCTGCCGCGCACTGCGGTGCGACGCGGCAAAGCCCAGCTTCCACACGACATTGTCCATGCGCCGCTCGAGAATGCTCAGCAGCGCCTCGCCGGTGTTGCCGGTCGAGCGCTCCGCCATGCGGAAGTAGATGCTGAACTGCTTTTCGAGCACGCCGTAGTAGCGCTTCACCTTCTGCTTCTCGCGAAGACGAACGGCGTAGGTACCGCTCTTCTTGCGGCGCCAGGTGTGCATGCCCGGCGGCTTGTTGCGCCACTGACGCTCGATGGCACACTTCGCCGACTCGCAGCGATCGCCCTTGAGCATCAGCTTCACGCCTTCACGGCGACACAGACGGCAGACAGGTCCGAGGTGACGTCCCATAGTTTTGTCCGAGCTTCTCTTACCTGTGACAGCGCCGCGGCGATCGGGCGGAACCATGCCCGCTGCACCGCGGCGAACCAGACCCTCAGAATCGCGCCGCTACACCCG
>CAYRSS010000001.1:0-44362 GCA_964426945.1 uncultured Phycisphaeraceae bacterium | reverse complement strand
CCGGCGACGCTTCGGCGGCCGGCAGCCGTTGTGCGGCAGCGGCGTAATGTTCTCGATCGACTGGATGCGAATGCCCTTGCCCTGCAGCGCCTGAATCGCCGACTCGCGACCGGTGCCCGGACCCTTGACCTTCACCTCGACCTCGACCATGCCGTGCTTCCGCGCGACTTCGGCCGCCTGTTCGCACGCCCGCTGAGCCGCGAACGGCGTGCTCTTGCGCGTGCCTTTGAAACCGGCCGTCCCGGCCGACGCCCACGTGATCACGTCGCCACCCGTGTCGGTGATGGTGATGATCGTGTTGTTGAACGTCGCCTTCACGTGCACGATGCCTCGCGCCACGTTACGACGGACCTTGCGCTTGCCTGCTCGCTTAGCCACGCGACAGCTCCTTCACGCCCTTCTTGCCGGCCACGGTCTTGCGCGGCCCCTTCCGGGTTCTTGCGTTCGTCCGGGTCCGCTGGCCGCGCGCGGGCAGGTGAACCCTGTGCCGCATGCCGCGGTAGCAGCCGATGTCGCGCAGTCGCGCGATGTTGCTCTGGATCTGCCGGCGAAGCTGGCCCTCGACCTGGTAACCGCGGTCAATCACGCCCGCGATCGTCGCGACCTGCTCCTCGGTGAGGTCCTTGGCCTTCACCGCCGGATCGATCTTGGCTTCCTTGAGAATGTCAAGGCAGATCTTCGGCCCAACGCCAAAGATGTACTGCAGCGAATACTCGATTCGCTTGTTCGGCGGAATGTCAACACCCGCGATACGAGGCACGGAAAATCCTCCTTAGCCCTGGCGCTGCTTGTGGCGGGGATTCGTGCAGATAACCCGCACGACACCCTTGCGCTTGACGATCTTGCAGTTCTCGCAGATGCGACGAACGCTCGCACGAACCTTCATGACGCCAACCATCCTTCCGCGACGCCGCCCGGGCGCCGCCTGCTATCGGCCGTCTGTCAGGATGTCGGCACCGGTCGGCGTCACCGCCACCGTGTGCTCGAAGTGGGCCGCGTACTGACCGTCACGCGTCACCACCACCCATCCGTCCGGACCGCCGAACTCAACTTTGTGCGTGCCCATGTTCACCATGGGCTCGATGGCGATCACCAGGCCCTCCACCAGCTCAAAATCGAGCCGGACCTGGTCGCGGGCCCAGTAGTTGGGAACCTTGGGTTCCTCGTGCATGTCGCGGCCGATGCCGTGACCCACGAACTCGCGAACCACCGAGAAGTTCTGCTTCTCGACATACGCCTGGATCGTCCGGGCGACCTCGCTCCAGCGCCGGCCGGGCCGAATCTCGGCGATGGCCAAGTCCAGCGCCCCACTCGTGACGTCCAGCAGGCGCTGCACGTCCGGGGCCACCGAGCCGACCGCGTGCGTCACGGCGGCGTCGCCGCAGTACCCGTCGAGGCGGACGCCGCAGTCAATGCTGATGACGTCGCCGTCCTTGAGCGCCCGCTGCCCGGGAATGCCGTGGACCAGTTCGTCATTGACGCTGGTACACAGCGCCGCAGGGAACGGAAACCGCGCCTGTGGGTTAACCACACCCTTGAACAGCGCCTGTCCGCCGGAGACCTCGATCATCCGCTCGGCCTCGGCGTTGAGTTCCGCCGTGGTTACGCCAGGCCGGACCATCTCGCGGAGCCGCTCATGCACCTTGCGCACGACTCGTCCGGCATTGCGCATCAGCTCGATCTCACGCGAGCTCTTGAGGATGATGCCCTTCTCGGCCCTCCCCGCGCTACGTTGCTCCGGACGCTTCAACGATCTACCTGCCCGCGGACGCATACATACCGCGCCGCTACGACCGAGATCCCTTGATCGGGCCCTCGCCGCCGAGGAAGCCCTTGTAATTCCGCATGATCAGGTTCGCCTCGATGCGCTGAACCAGATCCAGGGTCACGCTCACCACGATCAGCAGACCCGTTCCGCCCAGCAGGGCCGACACGTCAAACGGCACCCTGAGCCACATCGCCACCAGGGTCGGGATGATCGCGATCATCGCCAGGAAGCCGGAGCCGACATACGTGATGCGGCCCATGACCTTCTCGAGATAGTCCGCCGTCCGCTTGCCCGGCCGAAGCCCGGGAATGAAGCTGCCGTAGTCGCGGAGGTTGTTGGCCATCTCCTTCGGCTGGAACTGAACGGTCGTCCAGAAGTAGGAGAAGAAGTACACCGCCGCGATGTAGACCAGCACATACAGGTAGCCGTGGCCGCCAAACTGCGACTGAAGGAAACGCCAGAAGGCGCTCGTCGGCCAGAAGCTGGCAAACCAGCCGAACAGCAGGCCCGGGAACACCAGCATGGAGCTGGCGAAGATGATCGGCATGACGCCGCCATGATTCACGCGCAGGGGCAGGTACTGGCGCTGTCCGCCGTAGACCCGGCGACCGCGCGTCTGCTTGGCCTGCTGAATCGGGATGCGGCGCTGGCCCTGCGTAATCAGGATCGCCCCCGCCACCACCGCGACGAACATGACGACGATCATCACAACCGTCTTAAGGTCGTACGACTTGCCGGCAGCGCCCGAAACGCTGAAATTCTGGGCGACCTGGATCACCGCATTCGGAATGCGGGCCACGATGCCGGCCATGATGATCAGCGAAATGCCGTTGCCGATGCCGTATTCGTCGATCTGCTCGCCGACCCACATCAGGAACACCGTTCCCGCCGTGAGCAGCGACAGCCCCATCACCGCGTAGCTGAACTTCAGCCCGAGGAGCCAGCCGCCTTCATACGCCGGGAAGACAAAGTGATTCGTCGCCAGGTAGCGCAGCCAGATCGCGGACTGGATCACGCAGAGCAGCACCGTCAGGTACCGCGTGTACTCGTTAATCTTCCGCCGCCCGGTGTCGCCTTCCTTCGCCAGCTTCTCGAGCGTCGGGACCACCGTCGCCAGAAGCTGCAGGATGATCGACGCCGAGATGTACGGCATGATGCCGAGACCGAAAATGGTGCTCTGGCTGAGATTGCCGCCCGTGAAGAGCTGGAACAGGTCGCCGATGCTCCCCGTCGAGGAGGAGGACATCGCCGTCTGGTTCACACCCGGGATGGGCACGTAAAACCCGAGCCGGTAGATCACCAGCATCCCGAAGGTGAAGAGCAGCTTGTTACGCAGCTCGGGGATCTTGAAGATGTTGATAAACGTGCTGAACATTCGTTATCGCCGTCGACGAGCCTCCGGTGCTCGCGTCGCCTCGATGTCGACTATCCGACCACGCGGGCTTCGCCCCCCGCGGCCTTGATCTTCTCCTCCGCCGACTTGCTGAACGCGGCCGCATCGACCGTCAGCTTCTTCTTCAGGTCGCCGGTGCCGAGGATCTTCACCGGCAGGTTCAGGTTCCGGGCCAGCCCCCGCTCCACGAGGGCGATGCCCGTCACATGTTCACCGGCCTTGAAGCGGGCCTCCAGGTCGGCGACGTTCACGACGCAGAACTCCTTGCGGAAATTCGCGTTCGAGAACCCACGCTTGGGGAGCTGGCGGAACATGGGCATCTGCCCGCCTTCCGACAGCGATATCTTCGTGACGCCCGCACGGGCGCCGGCGCCCTTGGTACCACGCGTCGAGGTCTTGCCGTGGCCCGATGAACGGCCGCGGCCTACCCGCTTGCGCGGACGCTCGCGACCGGCTTCCCTTGTAATGTCTGCGATCTGCATGGTTTCCTATCCCGCCAGGCGCACGCCGCGAAGTTCCTCGACCTGTTCCCGCGAAAGCAGCTGGCGAAGACCCTCGAACGTGGCACGCACCAGATTCTTCGGGCTGCTGGATCCGTAGCTCTTGGTCAGCACGTCGTGCAGGCCGGCCAGTTCGAGCACCGCACGGGCGCTTGACCCCGCGATGACGCCCGTTCCCGGGCTGGCCGGCAGCATGACGATCTTGCTCGCGCCGTAGCGACCCTCGATCCGGTGCGCCAGCGTGCCGCCGACGAGCCGGACGTTGATCATGCTGCGCGAGGCGATCTTCTTGGCCTTCTCGACGGCCGCGGGCACCTCGACGGCCTTGCCGTAGCCGATGCCCACGTTGCCGCGGCGGTCGCCGACGACGACCATGGCCGCGAAGCTGAAGCGCCGCCCGCCCTTCACCACTGTCGAGCAGCGGTAGATGCGGACGACTTCTTCCTCCAAGCCGCCCGAATCTTCCTGGGCGGCCATTTTCTCGTTAAACGCCATACGCTTGTTCCGCCTTGCTGCGACGCCCCGGCCGACGGGCCGGGCGCGTCAGACTCGCAACCCTAGAACTTGAGACCGGCCTCGCGGGCGGCCTCTGCCAGGCCCTTGACCCGGCCGTGATACCGGTAGCCGGCGCGATCGAACGCGACAGCCTCGATGTTCTTGGCCCGCGCCCGCTCCGCGAGGATCCGCCCGATGGTCTTGGCAGCGGCCACGTTGCCGCCATACGAGACCTCTCCGCGGATGTCCTTCGCCTGCGAGCTGGCTGCCACCAGCGTGACACCCTTCGTGTCGTCAATGAGCTGGGCGTAAATGTGCTTCGCGCTGCGGAACACCGCGAGACGCGGACGCTCGCTCGTGCCGAGCACCTTCTTGCGGATGCTCAGCTTGCGCCGCGCTCGACGGGCACGCTTGAGTTCGTTCGTATACATCGCTTTACAGGAACCTCCCGACCGACGGCCCTCAGGCCGCCCGGCCGATCGTTCTATTAACCGCCGCCGGTAAGCGCCTTACCCTGTTTGCGACGGACCTGTTCGCCTTCGTAACGGATGCCCTTGCCCTTATACGGCTCGGTCTTTCGCAGCGCGCGGATCTCGGCGGCGAACTGACCGACCTGCTGCTTGTCGATCCCCTTGATGAGGAACTTCGCCGGGTCGGCGTCGCCGCGGGCGGCGGGCGACTCGACCACGACTTCCAGACCAGCCGGGATGGGCAGCTCAAACTGCGAGCCCTTGCCCCGGTTCCGGCCCATGAAGCCGATGTTCAGGTGGAGCTTCTTGCCCTCCACCTTGCAGTTGTAGCCGGTGCCGTGAATCATCAGTCGGCGTTCGAAGCCCTTGCTGACGCCCTCAACCATGTTCGCCAGGAGCGACCGCGTCAGGCCGTGGTTGGCCAGGGCCTGCTTGAAATCGCCCTGGCGGGCCACGCGGAGCTCCCGGGCGCCGCCGTCAAATTCGACCGTCGCGGTTGCCGGCACCCGGATCGTCAGGGAGCCCTTCGGGCCCTTCACCGTGACGTCCTGGCCGGCGACCTTGACCTCGACCCCGCTGGGGACGGGCACCGGTTTCTTTCCAAGTCGCGACATGCGCGTACCTCGTCAAACTCTGGAAAGGCAGGCCGCCATCGCCCCAGCAGGGGCACGACCCGCCGCCACACTCGCTAGTACACCGTACAGAGCAACTCGCCGCCGACGTTCTGCTCGCGGCACTGCCGATCGCTCAGCACGCCCCGGCTGGTCGAAAGGATGGCAATGCCAAGCCCATCGAGAACCCGCGGGAGGGCGTCAACCCGGCGATACACCCGGCAGCCGCTCTTCGACTCGCGCTTCAGCGTGTGCAGGAGCTGCTCACCCCGGGCGCCGTACTTAAGGTCGATGCGGAGCAGCCCCTGCTTGCCGTCCTCGACCACGTCGTAGCCCGTGATGTAGCCTTCCTCGCGAAGGACGTGGGCGATGCCCGACTTCAGCTTCGAGGAAGGAATTGTCACCTGCTTCTTGCGCACGCGCACCGCGTTGCGAATCCGCGTCAGCATGTCAGCAATCGGATCAGACCACATACCGTGTTCCTCTGCTCAAACCCCTGCCCGCGCCGCAGCGCCTTCGCCTACCAGCTCGCCTTGCGCACGCCGGGAATCTTGCCCTCGTGGGCCAGGCCCCGGAAACAGATGCGGCAGACGCGGAACTTGCGGTACACCGCGCGTGACCGCCCGCACAGCTGGCAGCGCCTCACCAGGCGCGACTGAAACTTCGGGGCCTCGCTTGCCTTGTTCTTCCAGGCCGTTGTTGCCATAAACCCGCCCGTGATCGTCCCGCCGGGCTTGCCCGGCCTGATACTTCAGACACTACGAACGACGGAACGGAAGCCCGAGCAGCGTGAGAAGTTCCCGCGCCCCCTGGTCATCCTTCGACGTCGTCACGAACGTGACGTTCATTCCCTGCGTCGGCGCCCCGACGGCCGGGTCGATCTCCGCGAAGATCGACTCGTCCGGAAGGCCGATCGAGTAGTTGCCGCGGCCGTCAAACGAGTTCGTCGGCAGCCCGCGGAAGTCGCGCGTACGCGGAATCGCCGCGTTGAAGAGCCGGTCGATGAACTCGTACATCCGCCGGCCGCGCAGGGTCACCCGGCAACCGACGTCCATGTTCTCGCGAAGCTTGAAGTTCGAGATGCTCTTGCGTGAGCGACGAACCTGCGGCTTCTGCCCGGTGATCTTGGTGAGGTTGTCCATCGCCGACGTCAGCAGCGCGGGGTTCTTGTCGCGCACCGCGCGACCGACGCCCATGGACACCACGACCTTCTCCAGCCGGGGCACCTGCATCGCATTCTTGAGCCCCAGCTTCTCGGCGAGCTGGGTGTGAACCGTCTTCTTGTACTGCTCAAGCAACCTGGCCATTTGTCTCGTTATCCCGTTCCTGCTGCCGCCGGGCATCGCCTGACGTCGGCTACGCGCCCTTGCCGCGGACCAGCGTTCCCAGAACCGTGCCGGCCGTCGTGACCCGCTTCTTCTCGGTCACCTTCCCGCCGGCGTCGACCTTGGTGTCGAAGCGGACGCGGCGCCCCTTGCCGGCGGCCGTGTCATACGGCAGCACATTCGACAGGTGCAGCGGCGCCTCCTTCTGCAGACGACCGCCCTGCGGGTTCTTGCGCGAAGGGCGAACATGGCGGTACACCTTGTTCACACCCTCCACGTAGACCAGGTGGCGATCCAGGTCGACACGGAGCACCTTGCCCCGGGCGCCCTTGTGCTCGCCCGAGATCACTTCGACGACATCGTCCTTGCGGATGTGCGCTGCCATCCTCTATACCTCTCTCGTCACAGGCCGCCGCGGCGGCACGCATGCCAGCCAACCGGCGCGGTCAGACAACCTCTTCCGCCAGTGACACAATCTTCATGAAGTTCTTTTCACGCAGCTCGCGGGCCACGGGGCCGAAGATGCGAGTGCCGCGCGGCTCGTTCTTGTCATCCAGAAGCACCACCGCGTTGGTGTCGAACCGGACATAGCTGCCGTCGGGACGACGGGTCGGGTACTTCGTCCGCACAACGACGGCCTTCGCCTTGCGACGCTTCGAGCGCTCCTTGCGATCGGCGCCACCGGAAAACTCGCTGTTGGCGAGCGACTTCTTCACCGCAACCATCACGATGTCGCCGATCTGGGCCCGCTTCAGCCGGAACTTGCCGGTGCCGGCGGTGCTGCCCTTGTAGACGTTGAACACTTCGGCGAGCTTCGCGCCGGTGTTGTCGGCGACCTCGACCACTGTCTGCATCTGGATCATGGGATCGTTTCCGTCACCCCCGGCGCCGCAGGCCGGTCATGCCAACTGCTACTGCTGCGACGCGCGGCTGACGATTCGTCCGAGCCGCCACGACTTCGTCTTCGAGATCGGCCGGCAGGCGAAGACCTCAACCACGTCGCCCACGCGAGCCTCGTTGTTCTCGTCGTGCGTCTGAAGCGTGGTCGAGCGCTTGAAGTACTTGCCGTACTTCGTGTGCTTCACCATGAACGAGTAGACGACCTTGATCGTCTTCTGGCGCTTGTCGGAGACCACCGTCCCGATGCGCGAAACCGGCTTGTTCCGCCGGCCTGTGTTGCTCTGTACTGCCGCTGTCATCGTGACTCCCTGCCGGCCCGACGACGGGCCGCCGCTGACTCAACTAGGCCTTCTTGGCCTTCGCCGTCTTGCTTGCCTTCGCCTTCGGCGCCTTGGCGCCCTTACCCGCCGCCGCAGTGCGACGAGCCTTGGCCTGCGCCTCCATGTGGTGGTGCAGTTCCTCGATGTTCTGCTCGCCCCGCTCGGTAAGCGAGGTCATCAGACGGGCGACGTCCTTCTGGGTCCGCTTGAGCTGGCGAGGGTTCTCCAGCTTCTCCGTCACCGCCTGGGCACGAAGGTCGAACAGGTGACGCCGCATCTGCTCAAGCTCGGCGTGCACCTCGTTGGTCTTCATCGCCCGGATATCTGCCATCTTCATGAGAGCCCGTCCTCCCCTTCGCCTAGAGCCCGTGACGACGCTTCACGAACCGGCACCGCACCGGCAGCTTGTGGGCGATACGAGCCATCGCATTCCGCGCGGTCTCCTCGTCCACGCCGCCGATCTCAAACATGATCATGCCTTCGCGCACACAGGCCACCCAGTATTCCGGATCGCCCTTGCCCGTACCCATTCGCACCTCGAGCGGCTTCGACGACACCGGCTTGTGCGGGAAGATGCGCACATACGTGCGACCCTCGCGCTGCAGGTAGTGTGTCGCGGCGACGCGGCCGGCCTCGATCTGGCGACCGCTGATCCAGCTGGTGCCGAGCGACTGCAGCCCGTACTCACCGTAGGAAACCTTGTTCCCACGGTTTGCCTTGCCGCGGAGCTTGCCGCGTTGAGTCTTGCGCCACTTGACGCGCTTCGGCATCAGCGCCATGACCGAATCTCCCCAAACCGGCCGCCGGAAAACTCGACCGGCGGCGAACTAATCATCCTGCTCCGCACGGCCGGGACATCTCGCCCCGGGCCGACGGCGCTCTAGCCACGCTTGCCGCGGCGCATCTCGCGGCCACGACCCTGATTCTCGCTCGGCAGGATCGTCGCCTCTTCGCCGTAGCGGCCGTGGTAGAGCCAGACCTTGATGCCGATCGTGCCGAACGTCGTGCGGCAGACGGCGAAACCATACTCAATGTGCGCCTGGAGCGTGTGCAGGGGGATCGACCCGCGGATCAGCGACTCGCTTCGGGCCAGCTCGGCGCCGCCCAGACGGCCGCTCACCGCGATCTTGATCCCGCGGGCGCCGGCAGCCATCGCAGCCTCGGCCCGCATCTTAAGCACGCGACGGAAACCCGCACGCTTCTTGAGCTGCTCGCCGATCGACTCGGCGATGAGCTTCGCGTTCGCATCGGGATTCTTGATCTCCACGATGTTGAGGTTGATCTTGCGATCGATCAGGTCCTCCAGCGCCTCGCGGAGCTTGTCCACCTCGGCCCCCTTCGGACCGATGACGAGGCCCGGCCGCGCCGTATGGAGCAGCACCTTCACCTGGTTGCGCGTCCGCTCAATCTCGACCTCCGACACCGCGGCGTAAGGCGGCTGGCGATTGAGACGCTCGTCGATGAAGTTCCGGATCTTCTGGTCCTCGATGAGGAACTCGGCGTAAGCCGCCTTCGGCGCAAACCAGCGCGAACGCCAGTCTTCGGTGACGCCGACCCGGAAACCAAGGGGATGTACCTTCTGTCCCACGCTGCAATCCTCCGGCCGTATGGGCCGACTGCCGACGATCAGGCCTCGGCAACCTCGATCACAATATGGCTCATGCGCTTCGCGATCGGATGGGCCCGGCCACGATCCTTCGGCCGCCATCGACGCATGTACGGGCCGCCGTCGACGCGGGCCTCAGCCACCACGAGGCGGCGGACATCCGCCTCCTCCTCGCTGGCGTTGGCCATGGCCGACTTCAACACGTTCTGGACCATGACGGCACTGCGCTTCGGGTTGAACCTGAGCTGCTCCAGGGCAACCGCACAGGACTTGCCGCGGATCAGGTCAATCACCAGGCGCGCCTTGCGCGGCGATGTCCGGGCAAACCGGTGTACCGCGCGCCATCGCATTCCCTCAGCCATCGTAAGCCTCGCTACGTTCAAGTCTCAGCGGCCGATGCTCCGCGACTGCCCTGCGGCAGGATGCGGCACCGGGCCGACGAACTACTTGGAATCCTTCTTCTGGCCCGAGTGGCCGCGGAACTGACGCGTCGGGCTGAACTCACCCAGGCGGTGACCGACCATTTCCTCGGTCACGTACACCTGGTGGAACATGCGCCCGTTGTGCACCTCGAACTTGTGCCCGATGAACTCGGGAACGACCGTGCAGCGGCGCGACCACGTGCGGATCGGCGCCATGTTGCCCGTCTGCTTGGCCTTCATGACCTTCAGATAGAGCTTCTCTGCGACAAACGGTCCCTTCTTGGCCGATCGCGTCATTCGCTCACACTCCAGGAGCCGGACGTGTCCCGAGGGACACCAGACCCTCACCGGCGGGCGACCGGGTCGCCCACCCACCCCGCGGCAGCCGGCAAGGCCGCCCGGAGCCGATCCATCCACTACCGCGGCGTCGGCAGCTGGCCGTAACGCACGCTCTTGCGCCGACGCATGATGCGCCGGTTCGAAATCTTGCGCGGGTTCCGCGTCCGACCGCCCTTGGCCAGACGACCCCACTTGCTGCACGGGTGGCGGCCGCCGCCGCTGCGACCCTCACCACCGCCGAGCGGGTGAGCCACAGGGTTCTGCGCGGTACCACGAACGCTGGGACGGATGCCGCGGTGTCGCGAGCGCCCCGCCTTACCCCAGCGGATGTTCTGATGTTCGACGTTGCCGACCTGGCCGATGGTGGCGCGGCACTCCGACCGCACCTCGCGCATTTCGCCCGAAGGCAGCACGATGATCGCCCACTCGCCTGTGCGCGACAGCAGCTTGGCCACGGTCCCGGCGGAGCGGACAAGCTTGCCGCCCTGACCGACGTTCATCTCGATGTTGTGGATGTCGAGACCCGGCGGAATATTCCGCAGCGGCATGCAGTTGCCGACCTTCGGCTCGACGTTCAGACCGCTCTCGACCTTGTCGCCCGCCTTCAGACCCAGCGGCGCCAGCATGTAGCGCTTCTCGCCGTCGGCATAGTGAAGCAGGGCGATGTGGCAACTGCGGTTGGGGTCGTACTGGACCGAGTCGACGGTCGCGACCACGTCGTCCTTGCACCGCTTGAAATCAATCAGGCGGTAGATGCGACGCGCGCCGCCGCCCATGTGCCGGGTCGTGATGAAGCCGTGGTGGTTACGGCCACCCGTCTTGCGGATGCGCTCGCAGAGCGACTTCTCCGGGCGACCGCCGCTGCGCAGGGTCAGCTCGTTGAAGTCGTTGACCGTCGAAGCGCGACGCCCCGGCGATGTCGGTCTGTACTTCGTGATCGCCATGTCCGATCAAACTCCCGGTCAGGTCCAGGGCCCGCCTCGGGCCCGAACGCTAGAACAGATCGATGTGGCTGTCGGCCTGCAGCACGACGACAGCCTTCTTCCAGTCGCGACGGTTGCCCGCCTTGAACCGGACGCGGCGAACCTTGCCCTTGCGATTGCACGTCCGCACCGCGAGGACGCTCACGCCGTAGATCTTCTCCACCGCATCGCGAATCTGCGGCTTCGACGCGTCCGGGTGAACCTCGAACGCGTACGAACCGCCGCGAGCCGGCGCGCTGCTGGTCGCGTCATGCGACTTCTGCGCCAGGTGGGCGGACTTCTCCGTCACCAGTGGGCGCTTGATAATGTGGTAGATGTCCATTGCCGGCACTCCAGCCAATCGGCAGCGCTACGCTGCCCCGCCCGCGAGCTTCTCCAGCGCCGCCTTCGAAACGATCAGCTTCGGGCGACGGACGATCTCGTACGCGTGCAGCTCGTCGAACACGCGGACTTCGGTCCGGTCAATGTTGCGGCCGGAGAGCAAAACGTTGCGGTCGTAGCCGGCGGTCGCCACCACGGCGCCCGTGCTCACCTTGAGCGCACCGAGCATCGCCGCGATGAGCTTGGTCTTCGGCTGCGCACACGCCAGATTCTCGACAGCCACCACGTCGCCGGCCTGGATCTTGGCCAGCAGCGCACTGTTACGCGCCAGCCGCCCCATCTTGCGCGGCATGTCCTTGGAGCTGCGCGGCCCCCGCTTGGCGAAGGCCCGACCGCCACCGCGACGGTGCGGGGCGCGGATGGGACCCATACGCGCGTTACCCGTGCCCTTCTGGCGGTACATCTTGCGGGTCGAGCCCGCGATGTCCCTGCGGCTCTTGCGCCGCGCGGCTTCCAGACGCTGGTGATCCAGCCAGGTCACGATCGCCTGCTTGATCAGCCGCGGACGGACTTCGCCGCCGAGGACGGCGGGATCAATCTGAACCTCGCCGCGACGCTCGCCGGTCATCGTGAATACAGGAACCGATAGCATCGCCGACTAGCCTCGCTTCTTGGACTGGAGCACGGCCACAACCGAGCCGTTGGCGCCAGGCACGCTGCCGTGGATCAGCAGCAGGTTGTTTTCACTGTCAACGCCGAGGAGCTTGAGCGAATTCGAAGTCACGCGAACGTCGCCCATGTGGCCCGACATCCGCTTGCCCTTCTTCACGCAGCGGCCGATACCGCGACCGGCGCTACTGCCAATGCCGCCCGGCGAGCGGTGCTTGCGCTCGGTACCGTGCGACGCCGGCTGACCGCCGAAGCCGTGGCGCTTCATCACGCCCGCGAAACCCTTACCCTTCGAGGTGCCGACGACGTCGACGTAGGCGACCTTGCCGCCGGCGAACTCCTCGACAGTCAGCACGTCGCCCGCGGCGTGGGCGGCGGGGCCGTCCAGGCGGATCTCACCCACATGGCGCTTCGGACCGGTGCCCGCCTTGGCGGCGTGGCCGATCTGGGCCAGCGTGGAACGATGCGGCCTCACGTCGCTGTAGCCGATCTGGAGGGCGTGATACCCATCCTTCTCCGGCGTCTTGACCTGCAGGACGGTGCACGGACCCGCCTTCACTACAGTGACCGGCACAAGCTGGCCGTCCTCCGTGTGAATACGCGTCATGCCGATCTTCGTGCCCAGCAGCTTGGGTCTCATAACGGCAACCCACCCTCGCCCGCCTCGCGGCAGGCCTTAGTCACTTCGTTTCATCCGCGCGATGCGGCTCACGCGGCAACATGTCGTCATCAAGAGGAATCAGACGCAGCGCAAGAAAAAGGACGCCCGCGCGAGCGCCCCGGCACTACGTCTTGATTTTCACGAATACGCCCGCAGGCACGATCAGCCGATTCAGCGCCTCGATCGTCCGCGCGGTCGGCTCGCTGATGTCGATGATGCGCTTGTGCGTACGCATTTCGAACTGCTCGCGGGACTTCTTGTCGATGTGCGGACTACGCAACACCGTAAAACGCTCGACCCGCGTCGGAAGCGGAATCGGGCCGTGCACCTTCGCGCTCGTCCGCTTGGCGTGTTCCACGATTTCCGTGGCCGACGCATCCAGCGCGCGAGGGTCGTAGGCTTCCATGCGGATTCGGATTCTGGCTTTGGCGCTCACGCGACGTAAACCCTTGTAACAGCTTGGCTTGCCACCAATCTGCCCTGAAATTGGACAGAAGGAGTAGCATAGCCGCGGTCTTTGGGCTGTCAACGGCCTTTTTTCGCGATCTTTTAGCAGTCGCACAACAACGACCGCAGCCCGCCGCGAAGCCCAGCCACAACCCACCCAGCCTCACGGCGCTTGCTTCCGTGAAGTTACCTATCCACCCGACGCAACTTTCTGCCCACTGCGTGCTATTCTGGCGGCGCAGAGATTGCTTCGTTACAATCGTGCTCTGGTGGGGCAGGCCGGCCGTCCGCGGCTGGCCACAGCCGCCCTTCGACCTTGATTTCAGTACTGGGGCCCGTCAGCAGGGCCTCCCGATGCCCGGGACGGAGATCGATAGGCCGGTGGACAAGAACCGCGACTCCCTCGAAGCCATGGCGGAGGAAATGTTCGAGCTCAGCAAGCTCGCATCCGCCCTTCGCTCCCGCCGGCCGGGCGGACAGACCGACCTGACCGAATCGGAGTTCCTGACGCTCGACCAGGTCGTCAAGCACGAGTCGCTGACGATCGGGGAGATCCAGCGGAGCATCGGCGTGGTCCCCGCCCAGATGTCCCGCATCATCCGCGGGCTGGAGGGCCGGGCCTGCGGGGCCTACATCACCTGCTCGATCAACCCCGACGACCGTCGGAGGATCGACGTGCATATCACCGACGCCGGCAGACAGGCCTACACGGCCTATCGGACCTCGCGGACCGCCTCGATGCGGGAGTCGCTGGGGGCCCTGGCCGAGGCAGACCGGCAGCACTTCATGCGGATAGCCCGGCTCATGCGGGGCTCCATGGAAGCCCAGTTGGCCTCTGACACCCGCCAATAATTCGCGCCGCGAAAAAATATCCAACCGGAAAAATCCCGCGAACGCTAACCTCTCCCGCACCGACCTGTCTTCCCCTGCGTACGGCTCACGCGAGCCGGAGAGACTGCCGGCCGCCCGTCGCCGGGCGATCGGCCCAGACAGCATGGGAGGACTGACATGACGCACCACTTCAAGTCACGTTCGGGATGGCTCGCTCTGTTCATCGCGGGTGGTGTCGTCGCCCTGACGACCAGCGAGGCGATGGCGGGCGGACGGCATTCGGCGCGGCACTCGCGCTACCGACCCTCGACGACCTACGTCCGGTCCTACGCGAACTGCGCCCCCACGTACTACGCGCCTCGCGTCCGCGAGGTGGTTTACACCCGTCCGGTGACGACCAGTTACGTCTACTCGCGGCCCGCGTCGTGCGAAGTGGTGCGTCCCGTTTACGTGGCGCCGAGCTACAGCTACCACCGCCCGGTGGTGTACACGAGCTACTACAACACGTGCCGTACCGCGCCGGTGTACTACAGCCGACCGAGCTACAGCGTAGGCGTCAGCTACTACGGCGGAGGCGGGCACGGCTACGTGCGGTATCGTCGGTAGTCACCGCGCCGCATCGCGAAGCAGTCGCAACCGCAGCAGGTTCAGCGCCGCCTTGCAGGTTCGGTCGCGAATCTCACCGCGGCTGAGATGCTCACCGAAAGTGAACCGGCGAACCTCGACATGCAGCCCGTCGGCCAGGGCGATGAACACCAGGCCGACGGGCTTGCCAGGTGCGCCACCCGCCGGGCCGGCGATTCCTGTCACTGCCACCGCGAGATCCGAACCTGCGGCTGATCGACACCCGGTCGCCATCGCGGCGGCCACCTCTTCGCTGACCGCACCACAGCGGTCGAGCATTTCCGCGGTTACCCCCAGCCGTGCCTGCTTCGCGGCATTCGAATAGGTGACGAAGCCCTCCACTAGGTAGCCGCTGCTCCCCGGCACATCGGTGAGGCGCTTAGCCAGCATGCCACCGGTGCAAGACTCTGCCGTCGCGACTGTGAGCCGTCGCGCCAGGAGCGCCTCCCCCGCCACCTGCTGGAGTGTCGCATCGCCTCGCCCGAAGACGGCGTCACCCAATCGGCCCCGTACTTCCGCCAGGTCGGCTTCGAGCCGCAGCCGGGCGTCCGCCTCCGACGCCGCGCGGGCCACGACGCGCACGCTGATGATTGCACCCGACGCGGTCGTTCCCACCGCCGGGTTGCGCCCGCGACGCATCAGGTCCTTGATCGCCTCGCCGAGGGCTGCCTCCGCCATTCCAAAGCAACAGAGTCGGTCGACCAGGGTCACGCTGCCGCCGGCCACGGCGCGCGCATCGGGCAGGACGTAGGCCTCGAACATCGCCTTCATCTCGGCAGGAACCCCCGGCAGCGCGAAGAATCGCCCCCCCGGCGTCCGCCCCGACAGTCCAGGCGCCGTGCCCCAGCGGTTATGGAGGACGTCGCAGCCGACGGGCACGAGCGCCTGGGTGCGATTCGCGTCGGTCATACCCCGACCGAGCCGGGCGAGAAACGCCTCGATTTGCTGCAGGCCAACAGGGCTGACATCCAGGGAAACCCCTAGTGCCGCCGCGATCGCTTCCCGGGTGAGATCGTCGGCGGTCGGGCCCAGGCCGCCCGTGATAACGACCAGCGCGGCTTCGCGGAAGGCAGCGGCGAACTCCCCCGTGATCGCTGCGAGGTCGTCCCCGACCGTGACGTGCCGGGTCGGATGCAGGCCCGCGGCGACGAGTTGGGAGGATATCCACTGAGAGTTGGTGTCGAGACACTGTCCGGTCAGCAGTTCCGAGCCGATGCTGATAATAACGGTGTGCATGGCCCGGCGAGCGTACCGCGCTGGGCGCACTCGAGAAAGTGCGTTCTTCCGACGACGTGCGCAGGCCGTTATAGTCACGTGGCCCCACGGCAACCCGTCCGCGCTGTCCGCGGGTCGGGCGCACCGCCGGGCAGGCGCTAAAGGGTGAGGGCCGCGCGAGCCGTGCGGTCGACAGGTCGCCGATGAAGCCACGACGATCCGCGAGCAAGCCGACCGCGCGCCGTAGATCGATGCGCGTGATGTTCACCTGTGTCGGCCGGCGGGTCGAACTCCTCCGGGCGTTTCGCGAAGCCGCCGCGCGGCTGGATATCCGCCTGCAGATTCACGGGACTGACATCGATTGGCTGGCCCCGGCGATTCACCTGGTTGATCGCCCGCACATCGTCGAGCGCATCAGCTCGCCCGACTACATCCCCTCGCTCGTCGAGCTGGCGAGGACACAGAAGATCGACCTGCTGATCCCCCTGATTGATTCGGAGCTTGTGCCTCTCGCGGCAGCGGTGGATCAGTTCGCCGCCGCCGGATGCCGCGTCCTGCTTTCGGCCGAGCGCGTTGTAAGAACCTGCCGCGACAAGATGGCGAGCTACCACGCGCTGCGTGACGCGGGTATCGACACGCCCGAGACCTGGCTCTGGACCGACGCCATCACGCGCCGGCGACATCGCTTCCCCTACTTCCTCAAGCCGCGGCACGGCAGCGCTGGGAAGGGCAACTACGTCATCCGCACCGCCGACGAACTGCACACGCTCGGCCTGCGCGTGCCCGACGCGATCGTGCAGGAATTCGTCGAGGGCGATGAGCATACGCTGGACGTCTACACGGGGCTCGACGGCGTGCCGCGATGCGCTGTCCCACGCAAGCGGATCGAAGTGCGCACCGGGGAAGTCAGCAAGGGCCTGATCGTCAAGGACACGGACGTCATGCGGACCGGCCTGCGCGTCGCCGAGGTGCTCGGCGAGTGCCGGGGCGTGATCACGGTGCAGTGCATGGTGACGGCCCGCCGCGCCATCCGCGTGATCGAGATCAACCCGCGGTTCGGCGGCGGCGTGCCGCTGTCGATCCATGCGGGGGCCGATTTCCCGCGGTGGATCCTCATGGAGCTCCTCGGCCGCCGGCCGCGAATCAACCCCACGGGATTCCGCGACGACATCGCCATGCTGCGCTATGATGACTCCGTCTTCGTGCCCGACGCCTCGAAGCTCTGACGGCGGGCTCGCCGCGTCGCACGGAGAGTTCTGATGAAAAGCTTGCAGCCTGTGCAGGCCGTGATCTTCGACCTCGACGACACGCTCTTTCCCGAGCACAGCTACACCGTCAGCGGCTACGCCGCTGTGGCTTCGGCGTTCAGGCACATCCTGGGCGACCCCGACCGCGCAAGCGCCGAGATGCGCGCGCTCTACGGCTCGAACCATCGGGGCCGGGTATTCAACGTGCTTTGCGAGCGCCGCAGCATTGACAGCGCGGACGAGGTTGTCTCACAGATGATCACCGCCTACCGCACGCACCGGCCCGTCATCAGCCTTCACCCGGACGCGGAGCGCGCCCTGACACGACTGGAAGGACACTATCGCCTGGGTCTGATTTCCGACGGACCACTCCCGATGCAGCAGGCGAAGGTGGACGCGCTGAGGCTGGCCGATCGACTGGAGGAGATCATCCTGACCGACCGCTGGGGTCGCGCGGGGTGGAAGCCCAACCCAAGAGCGTTCGAAACGGTCGCGGCCGCGCTGGGGGTGGCCCATGCCGCGTGTGTCTATGTGGGCGACAATCCCGCCAAGGACTTCATCGCCCCCCGCCAGCTCGGCTGGCGTACGATCCGGATAGGCCGGCCGGGCGGTGTCTATGCGGCGGAGCCTGCGCCCCCCGGCGGCGAGCCGCACGCAACCATTGCCTCGCTGGACGAGTTGGACGCGCTGCTGGTGTAGAGTTGTCGGTCGAGCCGGGTCATGAGCGAATAGCGACCGCGCCGGGTCGAATGCCGAACGGATGCCCTGAACCGCGACCAGCCGGCCGTCGTCAACCAGGGGGAGCGGCCCTGCGGCGTTGTCGCCCCCGCCGGGCCGACCTATGATGGCGGGTCGGTTTCCGGGCGCGGTTGGCAGGGGTTCCTCAGGGCATGCCAAGAAGGGTGATCTTGCTGGGCTCGACCGGGTCGATCGGTCGCAGCACGCTCAGCGTGGTCGAGGCGCTGCGCGGCGAGTGGCAGATCGTCGGCCTCGCCGCCGGATCCCGCGGCGAGGAGTTGGCCCGGCAGGCCGAGCAGATCCGCCCCGAGGCGATCGCCTTGGCCGAGGGGAATGGCTCAACCGCCGCGGAGCTGGGCACGCGGTGCCGCGTACTCACAGGCCCTGACTCGCTCCGCCGGCTCGTGGACGAGGTCGAGTGTGACTGCGTGGTCAGCGCCGTGGTGGGCACCGGTGGGCTGTCGGCCACGATCCGGGCGATTGAGCTTGGTCGCCGCGTAGCCCTGGCCAACAAGGAGGCGCTGGTCACCGCCGGCTCGCTGATGATGCCCCTGGCTGCACGCACAGGGGCCGAGATCATCCCGGTCGACAGCGAACACTCCGCCATCTTCCAGGCGCTGCAGGCTGGTCGACGGGAGGATGTCCGCACCATCTACCTGACGGCGTCGGGCGGGCCGTTCCGCACGTGGTCGCGAGAAGCGCTTAGCGCCGCGGCCCCGCAGGACGCGCTGCAGCACCCGACCTGGCAGATGGGTCCGAAAATCACGATCGACTCGGCCACGATGATGAACAAGGCGCTCGAAATCGTCGAGGCCCGCTGGTTGTTCGGCCTGCAGTCCGATCAGATCAACGTGGTCATTCACCCGGAGTCAATCATTCACTCGCTGGTGGAGTTCTGTGACGGATCGATGGTAGCGCAGCTCGGCACGCCGGACATGCGTACCCCGATCCAGTACGCCCTGACCTACCCGCAGCGCCGGGCCTGCCCTTCGCCGCGGCTCGATCTGTGCAGCCTCGGACGGCTGCACCTGCACGCCCCGGATCCGCAGCGGTTCCCCGCGCTGCGCCTCGGCCACGAGGTGGCGTCCCGGGGGGGGACCAGCGGGGCCGTGCTCAACGCCGCCAACGAGGCCGCGGTCGGGCTGTTCCGCGAGGGGACGATCCGATTTGACGAGATCGCCCTGCACACAGAGCGGGCGCTCACCCGACATGCGTTCGTGGCCGAACCGACGCTTGAGGAACTGCTTACCGCGGACCGATGGGCCCGCGACGAGGTGACACGATGTTTGACGTGCTGATGCAGACGGACCTGCTCGCCCAGCTCGGGGCAGTGTGGGGCAAGATCTGGCCCTACCTGCTCATGATGTTCGGCTTCTCGCTGATCGTCTTCGTTCACGAACTGGGCCATTTCGCCGTGGCCAAGTGGGCGAAGGTCCGCGTGGAGAAGTTCGCGGTTGGTTTCGGCCGCGAGCTGTTCGGCTTCACGAAGGGCGAGACGCGCTACTCCTTCAACATCCTGCCCCTCGGCGGCTACGTGAAAATGATGGGGCAGGAGGACTTCGACGACAAGAGCAACGAGCTCAAGTTCAAGGATGATCCGCGGTCGTTCATGGCCAAGCCCGTCGGTCACCGCATGGCAATCGTCTCGGCCGGCGTGGTGATGAACGTCATCTTTGCCGCGCTGCTCTTCATGGTCTGCTTCTCGATCGGCTTCGAAGGGATTGATACGAGCATCGGCCTCGTCCAGCCCGACAGCCCAGCCGACAAGGCCGGCCTTCGCCCCGGCGACCGCATCGTCGCCGTCAATGACCTGCAGGTGCGCGAGTTCAACGAGGTGCAGATGGCGATCATCCTCGCCGCCAAGCACCAGGAGCTCGACTTCTACGTCGAGCGCGACGGCCGCATGGAACACGTGCCCGTCAAGCCGCAGCAGAACAAGGAGAACAACCGGCTGCAGATCGGCATTGCCCCGGGCGCGACGCGAGAGATCCTGGCGATCGGCCCGGAGCTGCGCGACAAGGGACCGGGCTATCCGCGGCTGGGCGACGTGCTCGTCGAGATCGACGGCCGCCCCGTTACCGAGGACAACATCAACCACGCCTACAGCCTGCTGTCGGCCAATCGCGGCCCTGTCGTCGTCGAGCGGAAAGACCCCGCATCCCCGGACGCCCCTCCGCAGCGCGTGACGGTGAGCATGCCCCCACGGCTGCAACTCCTTCAGGTGGAGCGCGAAGAACCGGACTCTAACCACCTGTTGGGGCTCACGCCGCTCGTGAGGTTCGAAGCGATCGAGCCGCGCGGCCGGGCAGATCTTGCGGGGATCGAGGGCGGCGACACGGTGCTCGAGTTTGACGACATCAAGCTGCCTACGCGCGGCCAGGTCGAGCAGAGCATCCGCGACAACGCAGAGCGAGACGTTCACTTCGAACTCCGCCGGGCCAACGGGCGAACCCACCGCGGGTTCGTCCGGCCGAATGAGGGCGCCGGCGGCACCGTCGAGGCGGGCTTCCGTCGCCTGCCGGGCGAGACCGGCCCGCGGGCCGAGGTCGACTATGTCCGACCCGGCGGGCTGGCCGAGAAGGCCGGGCTCCGCGTGGGTGACGTGGTGATTGGGTGCCGCGGCCAGCGCCATCCGTCCACGGGCGATATCCAGGGGCTCATTCAGCGCGGCGTCGGTGGCACGATCGAGTTCGCCGTGCTGCGCGACGAGTCACCCGCTCCACTTACCTTGCATGTCCCCGCACGGAAGGCCGGCGCGATCGACGCCAACTTCTCGCTGGGCGCCATGGATGTGATGCAGGTCGGCCGTGTCGCGCCGACCATGCTCGGTCGCCCCACGCCGGCGAGTCAGGCCGGGATCCCCTCGGGTGCGACGCTCCTGTCGGTCAACGGCCGGCCGCTGGAGTCGTGGCAGCAGTTGATCGACCAGCTGGCCGCTGCGGGTGGCACCGTCGCGAAGATCGCCTACCGCGGCGCCGACGGCACGGAGCAGACCGCGGACATGCCTGTGCCGCACTGCCTGCGCACGAAGCTGGGCATCGGACCCGAAGGCGTGATCAGCACGATCAACGGTGAGGACAGCATCACCACGAAGTGGAGCACCTTCGACGAGCAGGTCAGCATCGGCTACCACCTCGGCGTGGCCGAAGCCCTGCGCAGCAACGTCGGCAAGACGATCAACGTCGAGTATCGACAGAATCTCCTCGGCGAGTTGAAGTCCGCCCAGGTCGAGGTCACGGAGGAAATGATTGATCCCTGGCTCGGTCGCGTCATCCTTCAGCCCAACGTGTTCGTCGGGCAGGCGACGACAATGGTCAAGGGCGCAAACATTCTCGACTCCATCGCCATCGGAATCCGCAAGACGCACTACTTCATCCTGCAGGTCTATTCGATGATCGACCGGATGATCTTCTCGCGGACGGTCGGCGTCGAGAACATGTCGGGCCCGCTGGGGATCGTCCACATGGGCGGCCAGGTGGCCCAGACGAACCTGCCGAAGTTCCTCTTCTTCCTCGGGATGCTGTCGGCGAACCTGGCGGTGATCAACTTTCTGCCGCTGCCCATCGTTGACGGCGGTCACATGGTGTTTCTGCTCATCGAGAAGATCAAGGGAAGCCCCGTGTCGCTGCGCATCCAGGTCGCGACGCAGATGCTCGGCCTCGTGCTGATCATCGGGGCGTTCCTGTTTGTAACCTTCAACGACGCGATGCGCCTGTTCGGCTAGGCCACGTCGGCGACACCTAGGCTCCGTGACCATCGCCGGGCTGGCCGCCCGGTCGGAAGGCGTCTAGACTTTCCGGCGGGCTCGGGCCGCGCGCCGCGCTGATGCGTCGTCGGTCGACAAGGGCCCGCCGTCTCCCGTGGAGCAGCCGTTATGAAACTCGTCGCCTCGATGGTGCTTTCGTTGCTTCAGCTTCTCGGCCTTTCCGACCCGCCGGCCAAATCCTCGGATGCAGACGCCGCGCGAAAGCAGCCGCCGCTCGGCAGCGTGCTGGACGCGAAAGTAACGGACATCGACGGCAACGAGGTGTCGCTCGCGAAGTATCGAGGAGAGGTGCTGCTGATCGTCAACGTCGCGAGCAAGTGCGGGCTGACACCGCAGTACGAAGGCCTCGAAGCGCTTCACCGCGAGTACAAGGATCGCGGCCTGCGAATCCTCGCCTTCCCCGCCAACAACTTCATGAAGCAGGAGCCCGGCACCAACGAGGAGATCAAGAGCTTCTGCCGGACGAAGTACGACGTGACGTTCGATCTGTTCGCCAAGGTCTCGGTGAAGGGCGAAGACCAGTGCCCGCTCTACCGCTACCTGACGACGCACCCGGACAAGTCGATCGCCGGGGAAGTCGAATGGAACTTCCAGAAGTACCTGGTCGGCCGTGACGGAAGTGTGCTGGCGAAGGTTTCGCCGCGAACCAAGCCCGACGATAAGGATCTGAGAGCGAAAATCGAAGCGGCGCTCACCGCACCGCGGCCGGAAACGAACGAAGCCGCGAAGCCGGCTCCGGCGGGTGGTTAATAGTCGGCGTAGTCGCCGTAGCCGTCGTCGGCGGGCGCGGTAACCACAGCGGTGATCGCCACCGCGCCCCCCACCGCCAGGAGCACCGCCGCGAAGCCCGCCCCCAGCCCCGCGGCCCGCCCCATGCGGGCAAGCCCGCTGATCCGCCGGACCCACAGCCCGCAGGGCGCCGCCGCCAGAAGCGCAGCCGCTGTCCGCGGCATGGTCGGATAGGCGTAGAACATGCCGATGATCGCCAGCCCGCCGAAGATCGCCGCGGCGACCGTGACCCCGCCGGGCTGAAGCGAAATCTCCCGCTTCCAGAGCGCCGCCACCCAGATCACACCCAGCGCCGCGGCCAGCGATCCGGCCAGTTGGGCGCCGGAAGCGTTCGCGCAGAGGATCAGGCAGATGCTCAGCCCCGTGGTCGCCACGATTATGGCGAGAATCGGTGCAGGCCCCGGCATCGATTCGGCCGTGGCCGCCCAGCCATAACGCATCAACACCAGTGCGAGCGAGAGCCCGACGAGCCAAGCCGCCGCTAAGCCACCCGTCCAGGTGTGCTTTACCATCGGCGAAAGCAGAACGGCGACCACCAGAGCCGCCACAGGCAGCGCGATCCACTTGCCTGCACGCTTGAACAGCCCCGCCACCGACGCCAGAAGCGCGGCCAGCACGGCCAGCGAGAGCATCCACTTGTCGACGGGGTGATTCCACCAGCCGCCGGTGATCGGCGGCAGGGTGGGCCATCCGAGGATCGCCACGTGTCCTGCACAGAAAGCCAGGCCGACGGCCAGCGCGCCAGCCCAGGACGGACGGCCGCTGGGCGCCGCAGCGCGCCCCGGTCGCCAGGCCGCCAGCAGAATGGCACCGCCGACCAGCAGCGGACCGGCCACGCCGAGGATGATCGGCAGGATCACCCTCAGCGTGGGATCAGGCGTAATCGCGGGATCAACCAACGCTGCTTACTTCTTATCGCCTTCGATGCTCACGATGATCCGGACGTCGTCGCCCAGCGCGCCGGGCATGTAGTTCATGCCGTAGTCCGCCCGCTTGATGTCAAACATGCACTCGAAGCCGGCCTTGACGCCGCGCTGGGTCTCGGCCGTGCCGACGTGCTCCAGGGGGACGGTGATCGACTTGGTGACGCCGTGCAGCGTCAGGTCGCCGGTGACTTCGTAGCGCTTGTCGCCGACCTTCTTGAACGCCGTGCTCTTGAACGATGTCACCGGGAACTGCGCAGCGTTGAAGAAGTCCGGGCTGCGCAGGTGATCGTCGCGTTTGCCGTTGGCCGTGTCGACGCTCGTGGTTTTCACGGTGATGTTGATGCTGCTCGACTCCGGGCTGTCCGGGTTGATGAGGAACCCGCCGTCGATCTCATTGAACCGGCCATACGACTGGCTGACGCCGAGGTGGCTGACGCGAAACAGCACGGTGGAATGGACGTTGTCCACGCTGAACAGCCCGTCGGCCGCCGACCTGGTCGAGGCCGTCGCCTCAGTGCCCCCCATCGCCGATACCAGAACCGCCGCACCGCACAGCGTCACCGCTACAAGGGCCATCTTCCGCTTCATGCCGGTCTCCTTCGCTGAACGCGCCGCGCTTGGCGCACCGTCCGTGAACCTGTGGCGACCGGCACCGCGCCTCGCCGCCGACCCGAACCGGCGAATTCTAGGCGAGGGTCACTAGCCTGCAATCCGGGCTGTTGCGCGGCCGTGACGGCGCACCGCGCGGGGGGCGGCTTGCGCCGCGACTCGGCAGACGGATCGGCAACGCTATAATCCGGCCGGAGCCCCGCCCCCGCGAGCGGCCTGTTGTGGATTCGAGGCGCCGGAGACCATATGACCCGCGAACTGCTGGTGACGCCGCGATTCAGCGTGATCGAGAAGCCGATCATCCGCGCCGGCGATCCGACGGCGTGCCGGGCGGTGGTCGTGCATCCGGGCGCTGCGGTGATCCTGCCCATCCTCGGCGACGGCCGGATCGTGATGATCCGCAACCAGCGGTCGGCGATCGAGCGTGAACTCCTGGAACTGCCCGCGGGGACCATCGATCCCGGCGAATCCCCGGCCGCGACCGCAGCCCGCGAACTGGAAGAGGAGACGGGCTACCGCGCCGAGCGGATCGAGCCCTTCACCACTTTCTATCCCTCGCCGGGAATCTTGACCGAGAAGATGTTCGTATTCATGGCTACAGGCCTCGAATACGTCGGCCAGCGGCTCGAAGAGACAGAGCAAATCCGCGTCGAGATCGTGACCGCCGAGGAGGCGAGGCGGCGCCTGGTGGCGGGCGAGCTGGAAGACGGCAAAACCGTGGCGACGTTCGGGCTCTACTTCGCCCGTCGGGAGGATGCCTAGATGGGCTGGCAGGACAGGGATTACGCCCGCGGACCCTCGCATCGCCCGATTGTCGGACGACGTGTGCCGGGCGGACCGCCCCTGATCGGGGGCAGCATCGTGACGACGCTGATCGTGATCAACGTCGTCATATACGTGCTTGAACACTTCGTGCCCGGCGTGGGGCCGCTGCTCTCGGGCACGTCCTACACCAAGGGCCTGCAGGCCGAATACACCACCGGCTGGCTCGAGATGCGCTCCGACCTGGTGCAGCAGGGGCAGCTGTGGCGCCTGGTGACGGCGCAGTACCTGCACGGCAACCTGTTCCACATCCTGCTGAACATGATCGGGCTGCATTTCCTCGGCCGACCGCTCGAGGATCAGTGGAGCCTGAGGCGTTTCCTCGGCGTGTACACGTTCTGCGGCATCGCAGGCAACATTTTCTATACGTTCATCGTGGCACCCACGACACCGGGGATCGGCGCTTCCGGCTCGATCTACGGCCTGCTCGGCATCGCCGCGGTGAAGTTCCCGCAGGCAGTGATCTACATCAGCTTCCTGTTTCCGGTCCGCATCCGGACCGCGGCCATCCTGATCGGTGCGCTGGCATTCCTTCGCATTCAGACCAAGGGGGAAAACTACGGCGGTGAGGCGTGTCACCTGGCCGGGCTGATCTTCGGCGTCTGGTGGGCCATGCGCGGCGAGTCGTGGTGGGAAAGCACCGAGTGGCGCATTCGCCTCAGCCCGCGGCGCACGGTGCGACCCGCCCCCCCGCCACCCGAAGCCCGTAGCTCCCGCATCCCCGAGAGCGACCAGGAAACCGTCGACCGCATCCTCGCCAAGATCGGCCTGTTCGGAATGGACGGCATTTCTCAGGCGGAAAAGGACCAGCTGCGCGACGCGACGGCCCGCCTGCAGAAGAAGCAGTAACGGCCCGCTACTTCGCCTTCGCCCAGTTCGGACCCGCAGCGATGTCCGCCACCACGGGCACGCGCAGGTCGAGTGCGCCCTCCATCCTCGATCGGATCACGCCGGCCGCACGATCCACGTCCGCCGCGGCGACCTCGAAAACCAGCTCGTCGTGCACCTGGATCAGCATGCGCGCAGGGCAGGCGCTGTCCATGATGTCGCGATGGATGGCGATCATCGCCCGCTTGATGAGGTCGGCCGCGGATCCCTGCACGACCGTGTTCACGGCGATGCGCTCGCCGAAGGCGACCTGGCCGCGGTTTCGCGAGTTGAGCTCGTCGATTGGGCGGCGACGCCCGAGAATCGTCTCGGCATAGCCGCGCGTGCGCGCCTGCTCGACGCACTCGTCGATGAACCGCCGGATGCCGGGATAGCGCTCGAAGTACTGCTCGATAAACGCCTTGGCTTCGCCAACGGGGATGCCGAGCGATCGGGCGAGCCCGAAGGGCGTCTGCCCGTAGATGATCCCGAAGTTGACCGCCTTGGCGGCGCTGCGCTGCGCCGGCGTCACGAGCTCCAGGGCGACGCCATTGACCTGTGCCGCCACGGCGCGGTGAATGTCGTGCCCTTCGCGGAAGGCGGCCAGCAGCGCGGCGTCCTCGCAGAAATGGGCAAGCAGGCGCAATTCGATCTGCGAGTAGTCTGCCACCAGCAGCAGGTGCCCTGCGTCGCGAGCCACGACCGCCTCGCGAATGCGCCGGCCCAGCTCGGTGCGGATCGGGATGTTCTGCAGGTTCGGATCACTGGAGGAGAGGCGCCCCGTCACCGCCCCGATCGGGTTGAAATGCGCGTGGATCCGCCCCGTTCGCGGGCAGATCATCGTCGGCAGCGTGTCGACGTAGGTCCCCTTCAGCTTGGCCATTTCACGGTATTCGAGCACCAAGGCGGGGATCGGGTTGTTCGTCTGCGCGGCCAGGGCTTCGAGCGTCTCCGCGTCGGTGCTCCGGCCGGTCTTGGTCTTGCGGATCACCGCCAGCCCCTGTTCGTCGAAGAGCACGACGCCGAGCTGGCGGGTTGAGTCGACGTTGAACTTGTGGCCCGCGGCAGCGTGGATCTGCGAGACGAGGCTCTCCATCCGCTCCTCAAGATGGCGCCCGAGCGACTTGAGCAGCGCGGTATCGAGCGCGATGCCGTTGTTTTCCATCTCGACGAGCACCTCGACGAGCGGCATCTCCGTCTCGTGGAAGAGCTTCTCCACCGGGCTGCCGCGCAGGGCGGGCTCGAATTCCCGCCTCAGCCGCCAGGTAAAGTCGGCGTCCTCGCCGGCATACTCCGCCGTCCGCCGCGTATCGACCTCGTCCATCCGGATCTGGTTGCGCCCCTTGCCGATGAGGTCCTCGATCGGGGACATCTGGTGGCCGAAGAGCAGCCGCGTCAGCTCTTTGAGGCCGTGCGAACGGCCGAGCGGTTCGAGCAGGAAGCTGGCGATCATCGTGTCAAAGTCGGCCCCGCGCGTCCGGATGCCGACTTGCCGCAGCGCGAGCAGGTCATACTTCAGGTTGTGGCCCGTCTTGGCGATCGACGCATCCTCGAAGATCGGCCGGAGTCCATTCACCAGCGTGTCGAGAGGCAGCAGGTCCCCCATCGTTCCGCGAACCGGCAGGTAGTAGCCCCGCCCTGCCTCCCACGCGATGGACACGCCGACCAGCTCCGACGCGACCGCGCTGAGCCCGGTGGTCTCGGTATCAAAGGCGAACGATCGCTGCTTACTCAGTTCCGCCACGAACGTCGAGAAACGCTCGGCGGAGTCGATCAGTTCGTACACACCGGCCGGCCCCGTCCGCTCGACAGCGGCCGGGGCGGCCGAGGGAGCAACGCTGTCGCCATCACCAAACAGGCCGGGGACCGGCGAGGCGACGCGTTCGACGGCAGCGACGGTGGCGCCGCCACCGAGCGCCTCGACCTGCTCCGTCAGTCGGTTGAATCCCAACTCGACCAGAATCGGCCGGGCGGCGGCGGGGGTCATTCGATCGATGCGACATGACTCAAGCTCGAACGTCAGCGGGACGTCGCGATGGAGAGTGACCAGTTGCCGCGTGATCGGCAGCATCGGGGCGAACGCCCGGAGGTTCTCGCGAAGCTTGGGGGTCTGCTTGTCGGCGTGCTGCAGGACGCCCTCAGCCGATCCATACTGGTTGATCAGCTTGGCGGCGGTCTTGATCCCCACGCCGGTAACGCCCGGAATGTTGTCGGTGCTGTCGCCGGTGAGCGTCTGCAGTTCGACGACCTGTGCGGGGGTGATGCCCTTCTTCTCCAGCAACCCGGCCGGGTCGAGCACGGCGTCCTTGCCGGGGTCGTACAGCTTGACACGGTCGCTGAGCAGTTGCTCCAGGTCCTTGTCGCCGGAGACAAGGAAGACCTCCATGTCGTCACCGGCCAGCTTCGTGGCCATCGTCGCCATCAGGTCGTCCGCCTCGTAGCCCTCCAGGCGGAAGATCGGGATGTTCATCGCGGTGACGATGTCGACGATACGCCGCATCTGGACTTCGAGGGTCTCCGGCGTCGCGTCGCGGTTGGCCTTGTATTCCGGGTAGACGCCACAGCGGAAGACGGTCGAGTCGCTGACGTCCATCACCATGGCGAGGTAGTCTGGCTTCCGGCGGGTGATGAGCCCAACGAGCATCTGGACGAAGACGTGCACCGCCTTGGTCGGTTCGCCGGTGGGGCTGGTCAGCTCGCGGAAAGGGGCGTAGAACGCCCGGTACATGTGGGCGTGACCATCGATGATGTAGACGCTCTGGGTCATGCGGTTCGCCGTGGGCTCCGGGTGCCGGATCGGTCATGTTGGTCGGCAACCCGGACGGCGTCAACGCGAAGCGGCCTGACGATCCACGGCGTCGCTGATTTCGCCGCCCCGCCACTGCCACCCCGTCCGAGGCTATAATGGCTGCGACGCCATAGGACTCCTGATCCGCCGAGGCCGCACTGGTTGCGTACGTCACGATCATTCTGGCTCCTGCTGCTCGCGCTCGTTGTGCCGGGCGCCGTGCTGATCGCGCAGCAGTGGATCCTCGGCGGCAACCTGGCCCGGCTACAGACGCACGAACAACTGGGGCGCGTCCGCCGGGCCGTTGATGCCTTCATCGCGGAGAGCCTCGCCGATTTCCACCGGGAAAACGTGCAGCTGCAGCAGCGGCTGACGCGCACCATCCCGATCGAAGACGTACAGGCCGGCCGGATTCCCGGGGCCTTTGCGGCATTCGCCGAGATTCGTCGCGAGTTCGGCCGCCCCATGGTGCTGTTCACGGCACAGCCGGTGGGCGACAACTTCACCGTGAACTGCTTCGCCCTCGGCGAAGACGACCAGATTCGCGCATTCTCTCCCCGCGAGTCGATCGCCAGCCACCGGGCCGTGCTGACCTACATCCACTCGCTCGCGGGGACCGAGGAGTTTCACACGCGGATCTTCGCCGAGCCCTTCTTCGCCTCCACCGAGCGCTCGCCGATGGGCGCCATCCAGTTCTTTCATGTGCCGCTCTACCGTGACAATCCATTTGTGCCGCAGGCCTACGCCGGCTGGTGGGAGACGGTGAGCTTCGCCTTTCGGGCGTTTCTGGCGCCTCGGCTGGATGCCGGGAAGCTCACGGAGCACCTTCGCGCGGAGAACCTCGACCCGGACGCCCTCGTGATCGACTTCAAGGGCGAATTCGGCGAGCCGCTCTACGGCCCGGAGACCGAGCCGGACACGGTCGAGCCGCTTCTGGAGGTGCGCCTGTCCTCCTATGGCCCGCTGTTTGAGCCCTGCGTGCTCCGGGTGGGAGTCATCCGCGGGGCCACGATCAGCCCGTCCGCAGCGCTCTGGAAGCAAAACGCGCTGCTGCTCGCTCTCGCGGCCGGGCTGCTGACGGTTGGCGGGGTGCTGTTGGGTCGGTCCATCGCCCGGGATCGATGGCTTGCCCGCATGCACACCGACTTCGTCGCCCGCGTCAGCCACGAGCTCAAGACGCCGGTAGCCGTCCTGCTGAACGCAGCCGAGACGCTGGCGAACCCGAAAATGAGCGATCCGGCGGACCAGGCCCGCTGCACGGCGATTGTCCACGAGCGCGTGCGAGACCTCGCTCGGCTGCTCGATCGCCTCCTCGATGTCTGCCGCATTGACTCGGACGTCCTGCCCGTCGCCCGCCGCCCGGTCGACATCCCCGCCTACCTCGGCCGGACCCTCCCACGACTGTGTGAAGGGGTCGGCCTGCCGATGTCCCGGGTCACCTTCGACCTGCAGCCGGCCGCCTCCGCCGTCGTCCCCGCCGACGAGGCGGCGCTCGATCTGGTTCTGCGAAACCTGCTTGAGAACGTCGTGCGACACGGCGGCGACGGCCCTGTCACGATACGGTGCGAGGCCGACGCGCGGTCCGTGACGGTGACCGTCGCCGACAGCGGCCCGGGCATCCCCCGCGGCGAGGAGAAGCGGATCTTCCGCAAGTTCTACCGCGTCGAAGACAGCATGCGGTCCGCCGCACCGGGCCACGGGCTGGGACTCGCCCTCGTCAAGGCGCTGATCGAGGCGCATGGCGGGCGCATCGGCGTCACCACCGAAGGCGGGCGCGGCGCGGCGTTTTCCTTCCGGCTGATGAAGGAGCGTTCCTGATGAGCGCGCGCGTTCTGGTTGTCGAGGACGACAACGACCTGACCTACCTCATCACGCGGAACCTCGAGGTGGAGGGCTACGAAGTCGCCTGCGCGGCCGACGGCGTTGAGGCCCTCGAAGCGTTCCGCCGGACCAACCCGGACCTCGTCGTGCTCGACCTCATGCTCCCCCGCCGCAGCGGGCTGGAGGTACTGCGCGACATCCGCCGGGAGCGCGAGCAGGTACCAGTCATCATCCTCACCGCGCGATCGGGCGTGTCGGACCGCGTGCTCGGGCTCAAGCTCGGCGCCGACGACTACGTCACCAAGCCGTTCGAGATGGTCGAGCTGCTTGCCCGGATCGAGGCGGTGCTGCGGCGCACGGTTGACGCGGAGGAGGTCGCCCGACTGGTGCTCGATGACATCCTGATCGACTTCGAGCGGCTGACCGCCGAGCGCGGGGGCGAACCGCTGGCGCTCTCCTCGCGCGAGTTCAAACTGATCCGCGCCCTCGCGGAGCACCGCGGCCGGCCGCTCTCGCGCGAGGCGCTGCTCAAGGCCGCCTGGAACGACGACGAAATCGTCGAACCCCGCACCGTCGACGCCCACATCAAGAACCTGCGCAAGAAAATCGAGCCCGACCCCGCCAACCCGACCTGGCTGCGGACCGTTCACCGCGAGGGGTACATGCTCGTTCAGGACGTCGATTCCCCGGAGTCGTGAGGCTGCCGCGGCCCTCTAAGGCAGGAACGGCGGCGTCGACGGGAAGATGGAAACCGTGTTGCTCAGCTCGCCGGTCCCGGCCGCATTCGTTCCCGTGCAGGTGAACCGCAGCTCGATCCCCACGTCCGACTGATCGACGATGAAGAACGCTGTCCCGGCGACCGAGTTGACCACCAGGCGGAAGGACACCGGCTGGAATTCGTAGGTCACTCCCACCCGGCTCTGCCCCGGCACCACGGAGCAGGTCAGGTTGACCTGATCGCCCTCGAACGGCTGCGTGTTGTTGGCGGTCAGGGTGACCGCCGGGGGTTCCGCTGCGGCGTTGTCGTTGGCGTTCTCATTTCCGGGCCCGCCGTCGTTGTCGTTCGGGTTGCCGTTGAAGTTAAAGTTAAAATTGAAGTTGTCGTCAGGCCGGAGCACACACCCGGTCACCGGCAGAGCAATCAGGGCGAGGGTGAGGCCGACGGCCGCGACCGCAGGCATGTTGGATGTGATCCGTCCCTTCATCGTTCGCTCCGCGCGCCCCGGGAGGGCCCGAGCAGGATTCTAGCCTGCCCAGGCTCGCCGCCCACCCCGCGCTACCGCAATTCGCTGCGGCCCGACCACGAAGGAAGCTGGGCGGGCCTCAGGGTTTCAACGCGTCCCGCGGCTGTTCCGCCGGTATCGCAGCGGGCTCGGCGACGCGCTGCGCGCGTGCTCTTCATACTGGCAACGCCGCTTTCAGGCGAACCGCTGCGCGGCTTGCGACGTTGGATAATGGTGTGCTATCCTCCGCCCGCGCGTCCCTGAGGCGGTGCATTCCGGGGGAACCGCTTCTAAACCGGCGCTAGGCGCTGCGCCGATAACCAAAGGGATGCGGCTGCCCAAAGTCGTTGTATTTCCGGCCTTTACGCGCGGGGCGGCCACCGGCGTGCGAGCGGAGCCCGTGGGGTTCCGGCCGAGATGTCTGCATTCGGATACGGCGTGACCTGATGCGAAAGTCGACGGGATGGGCAGCGTTCCTCATGGCGGGCTCCGCGCTCGGCCTGGGCTGCAACTCGCTGATGAACGACTGGCTCCGGGTGACCAACCCCGGCGAGTTCACCGAGCAGAAGACGCTCGAGATCCGCACGTCGCTGACGTTCGAAGACACGCCGATCGGCATCGCCGGTGCGAGCTATCCCACGCGTGAGGACTTGGAGTACCTCGCGATTGAGTACCCGATCTCGCCGGGCGACTCGCTGGCGATCGAGATCTTCGAACTTCGCCAGCGCGGCATCCCCTACCAGATCCAGGCAGCGGTCAACAATACGGGCTACATCAACCTCCCTGTCCTCGGCCGCATCGCCGCCGAGGGGCTGACCGCCCAGGAGCTGGAGGAGAGCATCAGCAAGACGCTGGTCGACCGGCAGATCCTGATGCGCCCGGAGGTGACGGTGAACCCGCTCTACCTCCAGAAGTCGACCTACTCCGTGTTCGGTATCGGAGCCAGCGGTGCGACGAATGCGCCCCTGCGGGCCGGTACCTTCCCACTCCGCCGGCCCGACACGCGGGTTCTTGAGGCGATCAACCTCGTCGGCGGTCTCAACGAGGCCGTCATCGACGTCTACGTCTTCCGCTACGACGACTACGCGACGCAAGGCACGGTCCCCGCGCCGACGCCTGATACGGCCGCACCGGTCGAGCCGCCGGGGGAGGAGCCTGCCGCACCGACCGCCCCCGAGGGGGAACCCGAGCCGGAGCCGGTCAGCGAAGAGGACGAACTCATCGCTGTGGTGATGGATGAGCCCGCGCCGGATCAGCCTGGCGAGCCCGAGGCAAAGGTGGATATTTCCATCGAACAGCCCGAGGCATGGATCTGGCGCGACGGCGAGTTTGTACCCAACCCGGCCGCGCCCACCGCCGACACCGGTCGCGTCGCGATCGATCCGGGCGCCAGCCTCGCCGCGAAGAGCCCGGCGGTGGACTGGACACGCGTAGCGGGCGAGAGCAGCTACCGCATCATCCGGATCCCTGCCGAGCAGCTTCGCAACGGTGATCCCGACTTTGACATCTTCGTCCGGGCCGGCGACGTCATCCGCATCGTCAGCGGCGAGATCGGGCTCTACTGGGTCATGGGGCAGGTGGCCCGCGTGGGGCCGTTCACCTTTAACAACGAGCCGATCACGCTCAAGGCGGCGATCGCCGCGGCGGGCGGCCTGGGGCCCGATGCATGGCCCTCGCGCTGCACGGTCTATCGACGCGTCGGCGCCCGCGAGCAGATGATTCAGGTCAACCTCGACCGCATCTTCGCCGGGCAGGATCCCGACTTCTATGTGAAGCGCGGCGACATCATCAACGTCGGCACGCACCCGCTGGCCCCGTGGCTGCAGCGCCTTCGGGCCTTCACGCTGCCTTCGCCGATTCAGAATCTGGGGTATTCGTTCACGTACTCGCGCAACTTCGCCGACATCGATTCCTTCGGCGGCCGCGCCAATCCCCACAACGAGCCGGATCGCTTCCCGAACCTGTTCCCGTAGGACGCACCGATGCCGCAGGCGGCGACTGCCAACGCGAGCCTCCCCCGCGACTGGGGGGACCTGATCCCGCCGGCGGCGTGGCTGCGGATGGGGCTCATCGCCGCGCTGCTCATCGCGGCCTATTGGACGCCAGTCCGCCACCATATGGTGGGCCGTTGGCTTTCCGACGGCAACTGGTCGCACGGCTTCCTCGTGCCGGTCTTCAGCATCTACTTCCTGTTCACGAAGAAGGACGAACTGCTGCGCAGCCGGCCGGAAACCAACTGGCTCGGGGCGATCGTGCTGCTGGGTTCGCTGCTGGCCAACTTCTACTTCGCGTGGAGTCGGGGTCAGGCGTATCCGCAGGATCTGACGATCCTCGGCGCGATCTTCGGCGTCACGCTGCTCCTGGGCGGGTGGCGCGTGGTGAAGATCGCCTGGTTCCCCATCGCCTTCCTGATCTTCGCGATTCCGCTGCCGGCGAATCACTACGTGTCACTGACGATGCCGCTGCGCGAGCTGGCCTCGACGGCGGCCTCGGCGATTCTGCCGCTGCTGGCGCCGGGCCTGCATACCGAGACGCAGCGCGTCATCATCGATTACATCTGGCCCGACCGGCTCGACGCGGCGGGCAATATCGTGCGCGGCTCGCTCAACATTGAAGAGGCCTGCAGCGGCATGCGGCTGATGATGTCGTTTGTCGCACTCGGCGTGGCGATGGCCTACCTGGCGCCCCGCCCGATCTGGCAGCGGCTGGTCATGGTGGTGAGCTGCGTTCCGATCGCCGTGTTCTGCAATACGATCCGCGTGACAATCACGGGCCTGCTCCAGGTGCACGGCTATTCAGACCAGGCCCGCGGAACCCCCCACGCCCTGCTCGGCATCGGCACGCTGCTGATCGCCTTCGGGCTGTATTCGCTGCTGGGGTGGATCCTGTCGAACCTGTTCGTGGACGATTCAACCGAGGAAGAGGACGAGGCCGGGCTGTCCGCCGGCGCCCGATGAGGCGCCGGACGGCAGGCGGTCACTTTCGCGATGACGAGGCACTAGAATGACCACGGTTCCCGCGACGATTCAGGAGCGCCTCAACCTGCCGCCTGCGGCGAGGTCACGCGGCGCAGACGGCACGGCGTCGCTCACGGCGTCGGACATCCTCTCGATGCTCCGCCGTCGCGTCGTGCTCATTGCCCTGCTCTCGCTCCTGTTTTCCGCCATGGCCGTGGGCGCGTTCATCCTGGCGTGGACCAAGTTTCCCAAGTACGAGGCCGAATCGCTCATTGAGTGCATCTCGAACATTCCCGAGACCGAGCTCCAGATCGTCGGCCAGCGGCCCAATGCGGCCGAGCATGAGCGATTCGTGCTGTCCGAGGCGACGTTCCTCAAGAGTCCGCGCATTCTGCAGGCCGCTCTGGCCGTCACCGAAGTCCGCGATACCGACTGGTACAAGCGCGTCAAGGAAGGCGAGCACCTGACCGAGCTGACCGACGAGCTCAGCGTCGGCCCCATCCGCGGCACGAACTACCTGCGCGTGGCGATGGCGACGCGCAGCCCGGCGGACCCCCACGTCATCGTGCGACAGGTGGTCAACCGCTGGCTTGAAGCGGTTCGCAAGCGCGCCGCGGACGCCTACGCGGACCAGCGCGACTCCGCGAAGAACGAAAAAACCCGTCTGGACGGCGTGATTGCCCAGAAGCGAACACGCCTCAACGAGATTTCCGCCCAACTTCCCGGCGGGGCGACGTACGAGCTGAATCTCGCCGGCCAGCAGGTGCTCGAGTACGGCCGTCAGGTCGCGGCGCTGCAGCTCGAACTCGCCCAGTTGGAGCAGTTCCGCAGCATCTACAACGACCCCGAGGGTGTCGCGCTGACCCAGGAGGACATCCAGCTGATCGAGTCCGATCCGCGGATTCAGAACCTCACCCAGCTCATCAACAGCCTTCGACAGCAGCGTGCTGCCGATGGCGCCACCTACGGCCCAGAGCACGTGGAGGCCCGGCAGATCGAGGCCCGCATCGAGGTTGTCGCGGGCGAGCTTGACCAGATCCGCACGCAGCGGACCACCGAGCGTCGCAACGCCGCTCGGGAGGCCGCCAACACCGCGTACTACAACACGCAGCACGCCCTGTTCGCCGCGCAGGAGCGCCTCCAGAAGGCTGAGGCCGGCCTGCACGACCAGGACCGCCTGCTGTTCGAGTTCCAGAACCTGCGCGGCGAAATCGAGCAGGACGTGCAGTACCGCATCCGCCTCGAGGATTACATCTCGAATCTCGACCGCCTCGTCGATCAGAAGACCGCGCTCAAGGTAGACGTGGCCCAGGAGCCGATTCCGCCGCTGGAGCGCAGCTTTCCGCAGTTGCTGATCCTCCCCGCGGGGATCTTCCTCTCGCTGGCCCTGGCCGTCGCCATGGCGCTGGCGCTGGAATTGATGGACACGTCCGTCCGTACGACGCAGGACATCGCCCGGCACGTCGAGGTCGCGATTCTCGGCGCCGTGCCGGACATCGATGACGAGGAGATCACGATCGACCGCGTCGAGACGGCTGTCCGCGACGCGCCGCGCTCGATGGTCGCGGAGGCGTTCCGGCGCATCCGGACGAATTTGCAGTTCAGCGCTCCGGCCTCGCGTCAGCGGGCGATCATGGTCACCAGCCCCAACCCGGAGGATGGCAAGACCACCATCGCGTGCAACGTGGCGATGGTCGTCGCGCAGAGCGGCCGGCGCGTGCTGCTGGTGGATGCGAACTTCCGCCGGCCCGGCATCGACCGCATCTTTGCCGAAAGCCGCGGCCCCGGCCTGAGCAACATCCTCGTCGGCGAGGGGAGCCTGACGCAGTACAGCCGGCCGAGCGGGCTGCCGATGCTCGACGTTCTCGGCAGCGGGCCCATCCCGCCGAATCCGGCCGAGCTGCTCGGCAGCGAGATGTTCGGCTCGTTCCTCGAAGATGCCATTTCGCGCTACGACCAGGTGATCATTGACTCGGCCCCTGTGCTGCTGGCCAGCGACGCCGTGGTGGTCTCGACGGCGGTGGACGGCGTGATCATGGTGGTTCGCGCCCGGCAGAACTCGCGCGGCGTCGCCCGCAGGGCCTGTGCGCTGCTCCAGGGCGTCAACGCCCACCTGTTCGGCGCCGTGCTCAACGCGGCCCGAGTGACCCGTGGCGGTTACTTCCGCGAGCAGTTCCGCACCTACTACGACTACCAGGTTGAGGGCGAGGATCAGCCCAAGCCGGCCCTCCCCGAGAAGGGTGGCAAGGGCAGCGACAGCGTCGACCGAGGCTGACAGCCCACCGACAACCACGCATGAGTGACTCCGGCGGCGGTGGACTTCGGTCCCCCGCCGCCGGGCTTTTGGATCCTGGCCTCCCCTTTCACCGTCCTGCGTCTTCGCCTACCATCGGCACCATGACCCGTCAGGTGCAAATGCTCGATCTGAAGGCGGAAATGGGGCTGTATGGCGACGCGGTGCGGCGGGCCGCCCTGGACACCCTCGACAGCGGCCAGTTCATCGGCGGGCCCGCCGTCGGGGAGCTCGAGGCCGCCCTCGCCGCGAGGCTGGGCACGCGACATGCACTGGCTGTCTCGAATGGCACGGATGCGCTCGTCGTCGCCCTCATGGGGCTGGGCATCGGCTATGGCGACGAGGTCATCGTTCCCGCGTTCACTTTCATGGCCACGGCCGGCGCGGTCGCCCGGGTCGGCGCCCGGCCCGTGTTCTGCGACATCGACCCGAGCACCTTCAACATCGACCCCGCGGACATCAGGCGACGCATGACGCCTCGGACAAGGGCGGTGATGGTCGTCCACCTTTACGGCCGGTGCGCCGCAATGGACGACATCCTGCCCCTCGCCGCCGCGGCGGGTATCCCCGTCATTGAGGACGCGGCCCAGGCAGTCGGCGCGAAGCTGAACGGCCGGACGGCCTGCGCCATGGGCACGGTCGCCTGCCTTTCGTTCTACCCGACCAAGAATCTCGGGGGACTCGGCGAGGGAGGGATGGTGCTCACCAGCGATGAATCGCTCGCCACCCGCCTGCGTCAGATTCGCAATCACGGCGAGACGCAGCGCTATCACCACGAGTTTCTCGGCGGCAACTTCCGGCTCGACACGATGAAATGTGCCATGCTGCTCGCGAAGCTGCCGCACCTGGCCGCCTTTACCGAACGTCGTCGCCGCAGCGCCGCGCTCTATGACAGCCTCCTGGCGGGCAGCGTGGTGACCACGCCGCCGGTGATGAGTGGGGCGCTGCACGTCTACCACCAGTACACGGTGCGGTGCGACCGTCGCGACGAGTTGAAGGAGTTTCTCGCCGGTCGCGGGGTGGGCTCGATGGTGTATTACCCGATCCCCCTGCACCTGCAGCGGTGCTTTGCGTCGCTGGGCGGCAAACCGGGCGACCACCCGGCGAGCGAGGCCGCGGCCGGGCAGGTGCTCTCGCTGCCCTGTCATCCGATGATGAATGACGAAGACGTCGAGTACGTCGCGCGACAGGTCCACGCATTCGGCGGCACGCAGCCGTCCGGACACCGGAACGAAGCTGCCGCGACGGCCCTCCGGTAATCCTCCCGCATGCGGCAGCGCGGCGTTCGCGCTGATCGAAACCGGCAGCGGGTCCCGGTCAGGACAGGTGAAGCAAAATGCGGGCTCTGGTTACCGGCGGTGCGGGATTCCTCGGCAGCCACCTGTGCGACAGGTTGCTGCATGACGGCCACGAAGTCATCGCCCTCGACAACCTGTTCACCGGCCGCAAGGACAATATCAAGCACCTCCTGCAGCGCGCGGACTTCGAGTTTGTCCGCCATGACGTGGTCGAGCCGATCCTGCTGGAAGTCGACTGGATCTTCAACCTCGCCTGCCCCGCTTCGCCGATCCATTACCAGCACAACCCCGTCAAAACGGTCAAGACGTCGGTGATGGGCGCGCTCAACATGCTCGGCCTGGCGAAGCGCGTCCGGGCGCGCATCCTGCAGGCCTCGACCAGCGAGATCTACGGCGACCCGCTTGAGCATCCGCAGAAGGAGAGCTACTGGGGCAACGTCAACCCGATCGGCCCGCGCAGCTGCTACGACGAAGGCAAGCGCGTCGCCGAGACACTGATGGTCGACTATCACCGGCAGAACGACGTCGACATCCGCATCGTGCGCATCTTCAATACGTATGGCCCCCGGATGACCGTGGGCGACGGCCGTGTCGTCTCCAACTTCATCGTGCAGGGCCTCCGCGGTGAACCGCTGACGATCTACGGCGACGGCTCGCAGACGCGCTGTTTCTGCTACGTATCCGATCTGATCGACGGCATCATGCGGCTCATGCAGTATGAAGGCCCCGACGCGGCCGATCCGGTCAACATCGGCAGCACCGACGAGCGTTCGATGAACGAATTGGTCGGTGCGCTTGGGGATGTTCTGGGCAGCAAGCTCGACGTGATCCGGCAGCCGCTGCCGGAGAACGATCCGGTCCGCCGTCGCCCGGATACCACGCGCGCCAAGGAGCGCCTAGGCTGGGCGCCGCAGGTGTCGCTGCAGGACGGGCTGCGCGAGACGGTCGCGTACTTCCGGGGACTGGCCGAGGTCTGAGCCGGCGCCGCGGCGCCCGACGTGTGATGACTCCCGAGATCCTCCAAGCTGCGCAGGACCGCGTCCTGATCCTTGACGGTGCGATGGGCACGAGCCTCATCGCCCGCAACCTCCCGCTCTCGGACTATCGCGGCCTCGAAAACTGCAGCGAAGTCCTCGTCCTCACCCGCCCCGACGTCATCGCCGACATCCACCGCTCCTTCCTGGCGGTGGGCTGCGACGCGGTGATGACGAACACCTTCGGGGCTAACAAGATCGTCTTCAGCGAGTTCGACCTTGTCGACCAGACACGGGCCATCAACCGGCAGGCGGCGGAGATCGCCCGGGCGGTCAGCCGCGAGTTCGCCCGACCCGGGCGTCCGCGGTTCGTGGTGGGCTCGATCGGCCCGGGCACGCGGCTTCCCTCGCTGGGTCACACAACCTGGGACGACCTGGTCGACAGCTACGCCGAGCAGGCCCGCGGGCTGATCGAGGGCGGCGTGGACGCCCTGCTCATCGAAACCTGCCAGGACATCCTCCAGACCAAGTCGGCTGTCGTCGGTTGTCTGGACGCGATGCGGGAGCGCGGGGCCGATGTCCCCATCTTCTGCACGATCACGGTCGAAACCACCGGCACGATGCTCGTCGGCAGCGATGTGGCCACGGCGCTCACCGCGCTGGACGCCTACCCGGAGGTCCGGGGCATTGGCCTCAATTGCGCCACCGGCCCACAGGAAATGAGCGAGCACGTCCGCTACCTCGCGGCACGCTGCGACCGCCTGCTCATCGTGCAGCCCAACGCCGGCCTGCCCCAACTCATCGACGGCGAAACCCGGTATCTCCTGACGCCGAAAGAGCTGGTCCGCTGGCTCCGTGAATTCGTCGATACCGACGGTGTGAACATCGTCGGCGGCTGCTGTGGCACGACCCCGCAGCACCTCGCTGCCGTGGTGGATGCGCTGGGCGAGGCGAAGCCCCGGCCGCGGTCGGTTCGTACCGAGCCTTCGATCAGCAGCCTTTACCAGGCCGTCACGCTCCGCCAGGACAACGACGTGCTCGCCATCGGCGAGCGGACCAACGCCAACGGCAGCAAGAAGTTCCGCGAACTGCTGGCCGCGGCGGATGTCGACGGCATGGTTCGCATGGCCCGCGAGCAGGTGGATCACGGCAGCCACTGCCTCGATGTCTGCGCCGCGTACGTCGGCCGTGACGAGATCGCCGACATGACCGGGCTGCTCCGCCGGTTTGTAACCGACGTACGCGTCCCCCTCGTGCTCGACAGCACCGAAGTGCCGGTGCTGGAGGCGGCACTGAAGCTCTACAGCGGCAAGGCGGTCATCAACTCGATCAACCTCGAAGACGGTGAGCACAAGCTCGACGCCATCTGCCGTCTGGCCCGCCGCCATGGCAGCGCGCTGATCGCCCTCACCATCGACGAGGAGGGAATGGCCAAGACCGCGGAGCGCAAGGTCGCCGTCGCCCGGCGGATCTACGAACTGGTCACCGAGCGCCACGGCATCCGCCCCACTGATCTGATCTTCGACCCGCTGACATTCACTATCGCCACCGGCAACGAAGACGACCGGCGGCTGGGGCTGGAGACGCTGGACGGCTTGCGAGCCATCAAGGGCGCCTGTCCCGGTGTGCACACGCTGCTGGGGCTCTCCAACATCAGCTTCGGCTTGCGCCCGCCGGTCCGCCGGGTGCTCAACAGCGTCTTTCTACATCACGCGGTTGAGGCCGGACTCGACTCGGCCATCATGCACGCCAGCGGGATTGTGCCGCTCTATCGCATCGATGAAGCGCGGCGAACACTGGCCGAGGATCTGCTATTCGACCGCCGCCGCCCGGGCTACGACCCGCTCATGGCGCTGATCAAGGCGTTTGAGGGCGACGAAGAGTCGACCGAGCGTGTAACCGTCGCACCGCGCCAGGTCGAGGATCGCCTCAAGCTGCGGATCATTCACGGCGACCGGCCGGGGCTTGAGGAGGATCTCGACGAGGCGATGCTCTCGCACCGGCCGCTGGACATCATCAACGAGTTCCTGCTCGACGGCATGAAGACCGTGGGCGACCTGTTTGGCGCGGGCCAGATGCAGCTTCCCTTCGTGCTCCAGTCGGCCGAGACGATGAAGGCCGCCGTGCGCCACCTTGAGCCGCACATGGACCGCACGAACGAGGCGGGCAAGGGTACGATCATCCTGGCCACCGTCCGCGGCGACGTGCACGACATCGGTAAGAACCTGGTTGACATCATCCTGACCAACAACGGCTACACGGTGGTCAACCTCGGAATCAAGGTCGCGATCAACAGCATGATCGAGGCTTTCGAGAGCCACCGCGCCCACGCGATCGGGATGTCGGGCTTGCTGGTCAAGTCGACCGTGGTCATGAAGGAGAACCTGCCCGTCCTCAACGAGCGCGGGATCAGCGCGCCGGTGATTCTGGGCGGCGCCGCCCTCACGCGCAAGTACGTCGAGCAGGATCTGCGGCCGGAATACAAGGGTCCGCTGCACTACGCCCGTGATGCCTTCGAGGGGCTGCGGATCATGGACGAGATCATGGCCTCCGCGGCCGAGGATAAGGCCGTCGCCGAGCGCAAGGCCCGGCCGATCCAGGTCTGCGCCGGCGTCCGGATGGACGACGAAGACGACGAACCGCGCAAGCGACGCCCCCCGGCCGAGCCGCGCAGCGATCAGCAACTGCACGAGGAAGCGGCCGAGCGACACGATTACCGACCACCGCAGTCGGACATATCGCGAAAGGAGCCCGTGCCCACGCCGCCGTTCCTGGGCTCACGGGTGGTCGAGCGCGTCGAGCCGAAGGCCGCGTTGGCGTACCTCAACGAGAAGATGCTCTTCGGCGTGCAGTGGCAGTACCGGCGAAACCGCCGAAGCGACGCCGAGTGGGAGCACTACCTCGCGTCCGAGGTCCGACCGATCCTGCGCGACCTGCTTGAGCAGTGCGAGCGGGAGAGCATCCTGCGGTGCCAGGCGATCTACGGCTTCTTCCCGGCGCAGTCCGACGGCGACACGCTGATCATCTACGATCCGGCCGATCCCCGCCGTCAACTGGAGACCTTCGAGTTTCCCCGCATGGGCAAGCCGCCCTACTGGTGTCTGGCAGACTTCTGGAAGCCGGTGCGCAGCGGGGTGATGGACTACGCGGCGTTCAGCATCGTCACCGCCGGCCGGCGGGTGAGCGACGTCGCCCGCGAGTGGTTCGCGCAGGATCGCTACCGCGACTACCTCCACCTGCACGGCCTGGGCGTCGAACTGGCGGAAGCGATGGCCGAGATGATCCACAAGCAGATCCGCGTCGAGTGGGGCATCGCGGATGAGGACGCCCGCGATCGGCAGGAGATCTTCAAACAGAAGTACCGCGGCTCGCGGTACAGCTTCGGCTACCCGGCGTGCCCGCGTCTAGAGGACCAGCTTAAGCTGTGGCCCATTCTCCAGCCGGGGCGGATCGACGTGACGATTTCCGAAGAGTTCCAGCTCGAGCCGGAGCAGACCACGACGGCGATCATCACCCACCACCGCCAGGCGAAGTACTTCAACGTGCGGTGATCGGCAGCGAGCGCGAACGTGAGTCGGCGACTGGATCGATCAGGAAGGCGGCCGTGTCCCGAAACACCGTGCGGATCATGTCCTCGCTCGGCCTCATTGTCGGGGCTACGACGGCGTACCCGATTCTGTTCCTGGGCATTGAGAATCACCTCATCCCCAGCAATGGAATCGCCCTCCTGGTGACGAGTACGATCAGCGCTCCGGTCTTTACGGTAGTGTGGATTCGCATCTGGGCTCGCGCTGTAATGTGGGACCGCCGGACCATGGGTCGAACGGGGATCGCCGTGGCGGCATCCCTGGGCACAGCCTTAGCCGTCGCGACCAGCCACATGCTCGCCATCGGAACCGCGTGGGGGGACGAAGAAGGGGTCATCCTAGCCACTGCGGCCTACGGCGGTGCCTGGATCGCCGCATCCGCATGGGCGTGGGCAGATCAAGTCCGCACCGGTGTAGGCGGCCCGCGGATCATTTGCCCGAAGTGCAACTACGACATGCGCGGCCTCGACCAGCCCCGCTGTCCCGAATGCGGTTCGCGCTACACGCTCGACGAACTGCTCGCGGCGAACACGCCCGACCGGGAGGGGTGAGCGCCCTTCGACTGCATTCAATACCGGGTAGCGAACTGTCGGCAATCGCGCTCGGCGTGAATCAGCCGCGATCAATGCCTCTTCCGCCCGGGGAGGCGACGGCGCCTTGCGTGGATTGAAATCCACGGCCACGAACGCGCGCCCTCCGGGCGAAGACGGCGGTTCGAATGTAGCTTGCCTTCCGGAAGCCGATGGATTCGCCACGATCCGGAGGATGCCCGCCCCTTCTCCCGGCCGCCCGCCCTTCGCGCCCGCGCGCCCGGGGCTACAATGACACCGCCGACCCCGGTTCGACGTCCGAGAATCGGGCCGGTACGTGGTTTTTCTGGATTTCCGGCTTGCACTCCCAACGGAGTGCTGATACACTCCTAACAGAGTGCATGGCGACCCATGGCCAAGAAGGCGAAAGCTCCGGTGACGCTGAAGATCCCCGCGGAACTCTACGAGAACCTCTCGAAGCTCATCGAGGGCACCGGGTTTCGTAGCGTGACCGAGTTCGCGATCTACGTCCTTCGCGACGTAGCGGCCGGTGGGAAGTTGGAGGGCGAGGAAGCCCACGACGGCCTGTCGCAGCGCGAGATCGAGCTCGTGCGCCAGCGGCTGAGGTCGCTGGGCTACATCGAGTAGCTGCCCCGTCCATGCCTCTCGGACAACCGTAGGCAACCAGCGCGATCAACGCCTGCTTTTCGCGGCCTTCTGCCGCTTGCGCCCATTCCCTGCGCGCAGCCCGATAGGCGGGACGAGCAGGCCGATCGCCGCGATTGGAGGAACCGACGGCATGAAAACCACCGCCCTGCTCATCGCTTCATCGCTTGCAGTCGGCGCGATGCTCACTCCGGCCCTGGCCGGCGGCGAGGTCACGCTGCTGAACGTCTCGTACGACCCGACGCGCGAACTCTATCAGGAGTTCAACGCCGCGTTCGCGAAGCACTGGAAGTCGCTGCACGGTGCGACCGTCACGGTCCAGCAGTCGCACGGCGGCTCGGGCAAGCAGGCCCGCTCGGTCATCGACGGGCTGGAGGCCGACGTCGTCACGCTCGCGCTTGCCTACGACATTGACGCAATAGCCGATCACGCCGGCCTGCTCTCGGCCGATTGGCAGAAGCGCCTTCCCCACAACAGCGCCCCGTACTACTCGACGATTGTGTTTCTGGTGCGCAAGGGCAACCCCAAGGGGATCAAAGACTGGGACGATCTGGTCAAACA